>DAOTUD010000202.1:0-5981 GCA_034437275.1 Anaerolineae bacterium | reverse complement strand
ACGACGACGTGGCCCCCGGCAATCCCACCGCCGCGATCCAGGATTTCGCGCTGCCCGCCGATGGCAGCTACCTGGTCCGCGCCACGCGCTACGGTTTCGCGCACGGCCCATCCAGCGGCAGCTACACGCTGGTGCTGGAGAGCGAGGCCGCGTCGCCCGGCTCCAGCGCCGACGTGCCGCCGCAGCCGGTCACGCTGGGCACGGTCGTGGCGGGGGTGCTGAACCTGGACCGCATCAGCGCGGCCTACCGTTTCGACGGGCAGGCGGGCGTCCCGGTGACCATCGTGGCCGAGCGCACCAGCGGCGACCTGGACCTGGCGCTGGCCCTGACCGGCCCGGACGGCGGCGACCTGGCGTTCCGGCGGGACGGGTTCTTCGCCGGGGAGGTGCGCATCCCGCGCGTGACGCTGCCCGCCGACGGGGCCTACCGGGTGGAGGTGCTGCTGGAGGACCTGAACACGGCGGGCGAGTACTGGCTGCTGGTGCTGCCTGGGGAGCCGGCCCCCGCGCCTACGACGACCGTCCAGCCCCAACCTGGCACGGCGGTCGATGTGGTGCTGCGGTGGGAGGGGTCCGCCGACCTCGACCTGGTGGTCACGCCCCCCGATGGCGGCGCAGCGGGCGACCGCACCCCCGGCGCGGACTTCTGTGCCAGCAGCGCCGGCCAGGCACAGGAGCGCGTCGTGTGGGATACGGCCCGCGCGGGGCGCTACGCGGTCGCGGTGCGCTACCGGCTGGACTGCGCCGGGACCGCCGCCCCGGTCCCCTTCATGCTGGTGCTGGCCCAGGACGGCGCGATCACGGCGGTGATCGAGGGGACGCTGGCCCGTCCGGGCGACCGCTACCTGACGCGGCTGGAGGTCGTTAAATAGGTTTGATCTGGGTTTAACCCGCCGGCCTGCAAAATCCGTGAAAAAAGGTATAATATCGGACTAAATTAGCTCATCCAGAATGGTCTGGGAAGACGTTATGCTTGAAGGCCATGTACTACTTCTGAACGGCGGCACATGGGAACCGCTGACCGTGATCAGCATCCCGCGTGCCATCAATCTGATCCTGGCCGGGAAAGCGATTATGGTGGAGGAAACCGGGCGCTTCCTGCGTACGGTCCGCACCCAGTTCCCGGTCCCCTCGGTCATCGCGCTGCGACGCTACATCAACGTGCCGCGCCGCCATGCGCATTGGAGCCGGCACGGCGTGCTGGCCCGCGACAACTACACCTGTATCTACTGCAGCGTGACGTTGGGCGGCATCGTGCGCGGCCAGAAGATCACCAAGCGCGACCTGACCATCGACCACATCCTGCCCGTCTCGCGCGGGGGGAAGAATACGTGGTCGAATACGGCCTGCGCGTGTTTCGCCTGCAACCATCGCAAGGGAAACCGCCTGCCGGGCGAAGCCGGGATGCGCCTGCTGTGGGAGCCGAAAATCCCGCGCACCAGCTACCTGGTGATCGAGATGGGCAGCGGCCACGATACGTGGAAGCGCTACATCGAGATCGGCAACAACCAGTCCTAGCTGCCACACGATCTAACATCATTCTACAATTCCGACCATTTCAAGCGGGCGGCAAGTCTGGTATAATAGGGTCACGCGGGGGTGACAGGCTTCGACGTGGGAAGCTGTGTCCAGGCTGCAAGCCGAGGTGCTCCACCCTCGTAAATCAGGAGCACAATAAAAAGTGCCAACGAAAGCACTCCAAGCCTCGCTTTGGCTGCATAGCAGCTGAACCGAGCAAGGCTGCCCGAGGGTAGCCCGTCTACCCGGACCGTGCCTCGCCCGGTCTGGGATCAGGCGACACAAAGGTGAGGTGCTCTGCCATGACGCCGATACCCGGCAGCTAAGACTCATCGGCTAGCACGTGGTCCGCCCTTGGTTGGTGTGGGTACCCACGTGTGAAATCAAAACACCGGCTACGCTTGTAGACGCTTGGTTGCGAATCTTGCGGACGCGGGTTCGATTCCCGCCACCTCCACTAGCAAAACACCGGGCTTCGTTCCGGTGTTTTTGTGTTTATACAGGCGTATGTATGACGCCAACCTTAATTCTATCACTATGGGACAGGCGGTTTTTCCGTTGACAGGCATCCCGTCAACGTCTACAATGACACATAGTGGAGCAGGTTGTTTGCAGTACCGGCGTCCCCGGTGTAGCAGAATCTAGCACCGGCGGCGCTTTTTGTATGTTTACGCAACACCCGCCCGCCATTGAACGTTTAATCAGTGGGCAATAAGGAGTACCACACATGTCAGAACGTCTTACCGGCGTCGTCAAATGGTTCAACGCACAGAAGGGCTATGGCTTCATCCAGCCGGAGGATGGCCCGGATGTCTTCGTACACTACAGCGCCATCGACATGGCTGGCTACAAGGTCCTGGAAGAGGGCGAAAGAGTCGAGTTTTCGATTGTCGAAGGGCCGAAAGGGCCACAAGCTAACGCAGTTATCCGTCTCGGACAACAACAACAACCGTAAGACGCTGTTTGAAAAGCCCTCACCCTTCCGGCAGAGCCGGGTCCCTCTCCCTCAGGACGAGGGATTAACGGCACGCTTACTCCCTTCTCCCTGAGGGAGAAGGGTTGGGGATGAGGGCCAAAACGCGCACAAACAGAACTTCTCAAATGGCCTCTAACGCCTGTTCCGCTGGTACGTAACAATACATGACAACAAGGCCCTGTGTGGCAACGCACAGGGCACTTTCGTTTTTGGGGACTGGTCGTCCTGGTGGGCCGGCCTTATGCGTCCGTGTCCTCGTCCTCGACTTCGACCTTGACCTTCTTCTTGGACCGGGGCTGCTTGCTGCTGGACCGGGCGACGTCCTCATCCGGCGGCTGGCGCAGCTTGTCCAGGCCGCGCTCGACCTCGTCGATCACGCCGTTGAACAGCACGCGGAAGCCCTCGCGGCCTTCCTTGACGGCGTTGCCAGAGTGCGTGCGGAAGTCTTTGGGCAGCAGCGAGGTGATGGCCCGGCCTGCTTCTTCGAGGGCCGTGCCCTGGTGGTCGATAAAGGTGCGGATCGTCGAGCGTTCTTTGGTGTCTTGAGTTTTCTTCTTAGCCATACCTTCCCATCCTCTTGATAAACCTCCACTAATCTATACGCACGGGGAACGCTCGGCGTTGCACGTGCCCGCCTAGTACCCGCGCGACAGGTCGACCAGGTTGAGCAAATCCTCGCGCGCGACATAGCGTCGCAGGTTTTCCACGAACAGCTTGGCCGCCTTTTGGCTGTAATCGTCCGTGCTGCCGGAAACGTGCGGGCTGATGATTAGGTTGGGCTGCTTCCACAGCGGGTTGTCGGCGGGCAGCGGTTCGGCCTCGAACACGTCCATCGCCGCCCCGGCGAACTTGCCGTCTTGCAGCGCCTGGAGCAGCGCCTCCTCGTCGACGACGCCGCCGCGCCCGACGTTGATCAGGTAGGCGGACTCCTTCATGGCCTTGAACATGTCGTCCCCGCACATCAGGCGCGTCGATTCGGTCAGCGGCGTGGTCACCACCACGAAATCACACTCGCGCACCATCGAGATCAGCGCTTCCGGGGGATACAGGCGGTGGAAATACTCGCCCTCCGGGTCGCCGGTGCCGGGCAGCACGTAGCCGTCGGGGTCGGCGGGTTGGCGCACGTCGCGCTTGACGGCCAGCACCTCCATGCCGAACGCCTGCGCCAGCCGCGCGATCTCGCGCCCGATGCTGCCGTAGCCGACGATGCCCAACGTGCTGCCGCGCAGTTCCAGCGGCACCAGGTCGTGATATGCCTCGGGTTTGCTAGGCCAGTCGGCGTTGGCCTGGGCGCGCAGCATTTGCGGCACACGGTGCCCGAACATCAGCAGCATGGCGAACACGTATTCGGCGATGTTGGTGGCGTGGATGCCGCTGGCGGTGGTCAGCAGCACGCCCTCGTCCTGGATGATGGGCTGGTCCAGCAGGTGATCGACCCCGGCGTAGTGCACATGAATCCAGCGCAGCCGGGGGGCCAGCGCGACTTCCGGGACGGCAGTCGTGGTATACAGCACCTCGGCTTTGGCCCAGACGTCCTCGGGCACGTCTTTGGCATCGTCCGTCGGAAAGTACAGCAGGTCGATCCGGTCGGACACCTGGCGGAACGAGTCGAGCAGTTTGTCCTCGAACTCGACGGTGATCAACACGTAAATCGGGTCCGGTGTATCCGGCATAGCAGCTCCATTCTGTTTCGACAGATGATTAGGGGGTTATGCTAGATATCCTGGCGCGTGTGTCGATGGTTTACCCCTCCCTAAATCCCTCCCCGTGAACGGAGAGGGACTTGGGGTCCCGGTTTGTTTCCCCCTCTCCGCGCGCGGGGAGGGGGCCAGGGGGAGGGGTAAAACTAGCATAACGCCCGATTAACTATTCCGAGCGCTGGAACATCCACACCCCTGCGCCGCCCAGCAGCAGCGCCTGGCCTAACAGCGCGTAGGGCAGCAGGTCGCGCAGGTCCAGGCTACCCGCCTCGCCGGACGGATCGCCGGGTGGGACCGGCGTCCTGGTGACGGCCTGCGCGACGGCGGGCGGCCCCAGCGCGACCTGCGTCGCTGCCGGACGGGTGGCGGTCACGGCTTCCGTGACCGTCGCCGTTGCCGCGACTGGCGTAACATCTGACGGGCTGGACGTCGCGCGCGGTGAGGCAGCCATCGCCACTGCGGCGGCGGTGTGCGTTGGCGGCGCTGTGTCCAGCGCCCGCGGTGTCGCGCTCGGCGGGCGCGGCGAGGGCGTGCGCGACGGTGTCCAGGTCGGCGTCAGCGTCCAGGTCGGTGAGGGCGTCAGCGTGGCGATGGTCGGCGTCGGCGTGCTGGTCGGCGGCGGGGGCACGTATGGCCTGGCGGTGGGCGGTGGGGGCGCGCTGGAATCCCCGCCCGCCGGTGGGGCCGGGGCAGGAGGCGCGGTCACGTCGTCGCGGTGGCCGAACAGCAGCGTGTACGAATACCAGCCGCACGCGCCATGCGCCGCCCCGATGCCGATCTCATTCACGATCTTGTGCGTCAGGCCCTGGTAGTGAAGCGGCGAATTGATCCAGAAGTCCCACGCCGCCGAGGCGTTGGGCGTCGCGCCGCTGTAAATATTCTCGCTGATCCAGCCGCCGGTATAGCCCTGCGCCCGCGCGCGATCAATCGGGCGCGAGCCGTTGGCCTGGGTGTGCGAGACATCGCACGTATCGGACATATACTGGCTGTGCAGTTGGGCGGCGGTGCTGAGCTGCGGATTCAGCGCGTAGGGGTGCAGCCCCAAATCCGCGCGCAGGGCGTTGATCTGGTTCAGCAGCCAGGTCACGTCGTCCGGGCGCTGGGCCTGGGCGCGCGTGTCCGGCCCCAGCAGGACCAGCAGTGTCATGACGAGTACCGTGCGTGCGATTCTGTAAGCCATAATCCTCTAAACATCTACCACTACACCCCGGTACTAGTTTACCAGTTTGGCCCGGGCCGGTCCACCCGGAGCCGGGGGGTGAGGAAGGGCACTTTTCGTGCCGCCTACATGGGCATGACAGATTATTCGTGCAGCCGGCGCGCCCTATGCGCCCGCGCGGCTTAATGTAACGTTAATGCTGTGAGCGGTCACTGGGGGTACAAAAAGGTAGAGCCAGGGACGCCGACCCTGACTCTGTAGTAAAGAAAAAAGGAGGAGAAGAAGAGATTTCGTCCTTCACTGTATATAATATACGGTACTCTTCTCCCATATTTCCTAATGGAAAGACTACGCTTGGCCTACGGAATCCCTACGGCGCTTAAGTTTGGAGCCACGTTGTTCATACGTATCAAAAATCACGCTGTGAAATGTCTTGGCCCACAGGCTTGATCGATCCTTAATTTTGTGCTTAGATTGCGGGTGCTGTTTTTTCGAGAAAGTTAGGAGTTACGCAGTTGACGCTAAAGTCAAGTGCGGTTGAGCAAGATAAGCACGGATCGCATCGCGAATGATCTGCGCTTTGGACTGAAACCAGGATGTGCCGGTGTGAAGACGATGAACCTCCAAC
>DAOTUD010000201.1:0-48224 GCA_034437275.1 Anaerolineae bacterium | reverse complement strand
CGGGCGCCCAATGGGGTGAGCGCGGTGCGCGGCTCGTCGCCAAAGCTCGCGCCGCCTATCTCAGCGGTCAATGGGATGCCTTCTGCGCCCGTGTGGCTTAGATTGCCTGTCAGGTTTTGCATGCACCCGCACGGCGGGCCACTCTTGACAGGCGCTGGCGGGCTGCTTTATAATCTTGCGCGTTGTCCAGCCTAATGCTGAGACACGTGTATGCTTAAGGAGAAATTTGTATGGGTCCGCTGCCAAAGCGCAAAATTTCAAAAACCCGCCGTAACAAGCGGCGTGCACACGACCACTTATCGCTGCGGCACCTGGTGATCTGCGATGATTGCGGTGAATACAAACCTTCGCACCAGGTTTGCCCCCACTGCGGTTTGTACAAAGGCCGCGAAGTGCTGCCTCCCGACGAGGAAGAATAGCGGCTTTGCCCCCCTGGATAATGCTGGGGCCGTGCTATAATCAGCACGGCTCTTTGCATTTGTCATAACTGTTTCGCCGCCGGTTCATATGGACATTGATCGATAACCCAAAGTGTGCAAACCGCCCCGCTGCGGTTGTGCTCGACCAGTTGTATTTTTTGTGCAGACACACAACGGGATACGTCAAGCGAAAGGATACACGCATGGCCAACTGGGACAAGACCGCTTTTCTCTTTCCGGGCCAGGGATCACAAACGGTGGGCATGGGGACCGATCTGGCTGCGGCCTTTCCCGAGGCCGAAGCTACGTTTGCCCTGGCCGACGAAGTGCTGGGGTTTCCGCTCAGCGAGTTGTGTTTTAACGGTCCGGCAGAAACCCTGACCGACACGCTCAACACCCAACCGGCGCTGTACGTGATGGGGATCGCGCTGCTGCGCGTGCTGAACGCCAGCTTCGAGGACGAACTGCGTCCGGCGTTTGTGGCCGGGCACAGCATGGGCGAGTTCACGGCCCTGACCGCCGCCGGCACGCTCAGCTTCGCGGATGGCGTGCAGTTAGTGCGCGAGCGTGGCCGGCTGATGAAAGCCGCCGGTGAGCGCAGCCCCGGTGCAATGGCCGCGATCCTGGGGCTGGAAGCAGGCGTCGTCCGTGCATTGTGCGCCGCAGTGAGCGAAGAACTCGGCAAACCGCTGGTCCTGGCCAACGATAACTGCCCCGGCCAACTGGTCATTTCTGGCGACAAAGAGGCGATTGATGCGGCGGTGGTGCTGGCCACCGAACGCGGCGCGAAGCGCGTGGTGCCTCTGGCGGTCAGCATTGCGTCGCATTCGCCCCTGATGCAGTCCATCATTGATGAATTCCGGCAGACGCTGGACGATACTCCCTTCACGATCCCCGCGGTACCCGTGATCGGCAATGTCAACGCTGCCCCGCTGGAGACGGTCGACGCGATCCGGGACGAACTCGGCGCGCAGCTTGTCTCGACGGTGCGCTGGACCGAATCGGTGCAGTACATGCAGCAGGCCGGCGTCGACACTTTCATTGAGCTTGGCCCGCAAAATGTGCTCAGTGGGCTGGTGCGCCGCATTGACCGCAAGGTACAGCGTATCCCCCTCAACAGCGCCGAGAGTGTGGCGCAATTCTTGCAGGGCAACACAGAGTAATAGGAGCAAAAAACCGCATGGACGATAAAGCTAGAGAAGTTCTCGAGACAGTGCAGTCCGAAGGCGTCCAGTTCATCGATCTACAGTTCACCGACATTTTTGGCACGACCAAGAGCGTCACGCTCCCCAGCCGCAGTCTGGAGGAAGTGCTGGAAAGCGGCATCTGGTTCGATGGTTCGTCGATCCAGGGGTTCGCCCGCATCCAGGAGTCCGATATGTTTCTGCGCCCGGACCCGGTGACGTTTCGCATTTTGCCCTGGACGGCCAACAGCGAGCACGATCTGCGCGCACGCATCATCTGCGACATCCACAATCCTGACGGAAGCCACTTCGAGGGCGACCCGCGCTACCGGCTCAAACGGGCGATGGCCCACGCCGAGGAACTGGGGTTCCTGTACAACACGGGGCCGGAACTCGAATTCTTCCTGTTTCGGGAGGACGCTACCGGCAGAACGGCGGTAGTCCCGCACGATGTGGGCGGCTATTTCGACTTTTCGCCAGGCGACGAGGCCCAGAAGGTCCGCAGCGATATCGTGAATGCGCTGCTGGCGCTGCGTATCCATGTTGAAACCAGCCATCACGAGGTCGCCATCGGCCAGCACGAGATCGACTTCCGCTACGAAGACGCGCTGCACTCCGCCGACAACGCCGTGACGTTCAAATATACGGTGAAAGGGGTGGCCGCCAAGCATGGCCTGTTTGCGACCTTCATGCCCAAACCCGTCTTTGGCATCAACGGCAGCGGCATGCACGTGCACCAAAGCCTGATCGACCTCGAAAGTGGGGAGAATGTATTTTACGACCCGGACGGGGAATATGCCCTGTCGAAAACGGCCCGCCAATTCATCGCCGGGCAGTTGCGGCACGCGCGCGCGCTGGCGGCGGTGGTCGCGCCGACGGTCAACAGCTACAAGCGGCTGACACCCGGCTACGAAGCGCCGGTGTACGTCTGCTGGGCACAGCGCAACCGGTCCGCGCTGATCCGCGTGCCGCGTGTGTCGCCGGGCGGCGAGAAGGCCACGCGCGTCGAACTGCGCTTCCCCGATCCCAGCTGCAACCCGTATCTGGCATTCGCGGTGATGTTGGAGGCCGGGCTGGCCGGGATCGAGGAAAAGCTGGAAGCGCCCCCCGCGATATCGGACGATGTATACCACTGGACGCGGGCGCAGCGCGAAGAAAACAAGGTCGACGTGCTGCCCGGCACGCTGGAAGAGGCGCTCGACGAACTGGGCGACGATGAGGTGCTGCGCGCGGCCCTGGGCGAGCATATCTATGAAGTCTACGACCGCGCCAAGCGCCTGGAGTGGGATGATTACCGCATCCGCGTGACCGAATGGGAACTCGACCGCTACCTGCGCACGACCTGATAGGGAGGGTGGCATATGACATCCAGCAGCGCCCAACACAAAGCTGATGCGGCCCGGCAGGGACCGATCCCGATGGCTATCGTCACCGTCAGCGATTCGCGCACAGCCAGCACGGACGAAAACGCGGCCTATCTGCGCGCGCAGATCGCCGCTGCCGGGCATCGCGTAGCAGGCTATCATCTGATTAAGGATGACGTCGACCAGGTGCTGGCGGTGCTCGAGGAACTGGCTGCCGGCGACGCGCGCATCGTGATCTTCAACGGCGGCACCGGCATCGGCCCGCGCGACCGGACCTACGACGCCTTGAGCCGCAAGCTGGAAAAGACGCTGCCGGGCTTTGGCGAACTGTTCCGGGTGCTCAGCTACGAGCAGGTCGGCGCTGCTGCGATGCTCTCGCGGGCGACGGCTGGCGTGTACCGGGAGACGGTTATCATTTCGACGCCCGGCTCCCCGGCTGCCGTTCGGTTGGCCTGGGAGAAGCTGATCGCGCCCGAACTGGCGCATCTGGCCTGGGAACTGGTGCGTTGAAACCGGGGAAATTAGCATTGACGATACGTGAAGGCTTGGTATAATACGGGCTGTCTGGCGACGTAGCTCAGCGGTAGAGCAGGGGACTCATAAGCCCTTGGTCGCGTGTTCAAATCACGCCGTCGCCACAGCCCGCCTCTGTCACCAGACAGGGGCTTTTTTATTTCCGCAGTCTCCCGTAAACTGGAGATATCCGTTGTTCAAGCAGCCGGGGAGAAAGCGCACCATGACCCGACGACCTGATCCCTTTAACAAAACCAAGCTGGAAGAAGCCCTGCTCGAACTGGGCTGCCCGGAGTCCTTCCTCTCGACGACGATCAGCAACTACCGGCTGTTCATCCCGCTGGTATTGGCTGAGTTGGGCGAAGAACGTGTGTTTGAGCTGGTGTACGCCCAGCGCGACGCGTTCGAACTGGGCGAGCAGGAAACGGCCTGGCGGACCAGCGTGAAATACATCGTCGCCTGGGCCGAACAAGCCATCGAACACTACAAGCACAAGCGCGGCAATCGCCCGCCGGAGCCACGCTCCGATCCCGACCAAAACCAACCACGCTTGTTTTGAGGCCAATTTGTCTGGTTGAACAGGTGGGGTACAATGGGTTTTCAAAATAACTCTTATCAGCAGAAAGGCACTTACACACTATGAGTCCAGCATTTATCGTCTTCTTCGGTCCGCCAGGCTGCGGTAAAGGCACGCAGGCGAAAAAAGTCACGCAGGAGTTGGGGCTGGCGCAGATTTCCACCGGCGAGCTGTTCCGCAAACATTTAGGCGAAGAAACACCGCTGGGGTTGCAGGCCAAAAAATACATGGAGCGTGGCGAGCTGGTCCCGGATGATATCACCATCAGCATGGTTCGCGAACGCCTGCAAGAACCGGATTGCGCAAAGGGCGCGATCTTCGACGGCTTCCCACGCACGGGCGAACAGGCGAAGGCCCTCGATGATCTGCTGGCGGAGATGGGCAGCGGGCTGTGCATGGTGATCGACTTTGAGCTGCCGATGGAGGTGTCGCGCCAGCGGTTGCTCGGTCGCCAGGAAGGGCGCGCGGATGATAAGCCCGAAGTGATCGAGAAGCGCCTCAACGATCACGCGGATGTCGAAGCCAGCGTTATGCCGCACTACCGTGTCCAGGATGGGCTGGTCAAGACCGTTGACGCCAAGCGCAGCATCGACGCGATCTATGCCGACGTTAAGAAGCTGGTCCAAAGCTGCCTAGACTGATGCTGGCGTGAGGTGTGGCTGTTCCCCAGGAGGGATCGCTGGCTGGCGGTCCCTCGTTTGGTACATGGTTGCGCTGGCCGGTTGCCAGGATTGCTAAGATCGCAGGTTCGCTTTAGTATTTGGATTGACAAAGGAGCACGGTATCTGATGAGTGAGAACGTCATACTGAAACCAGGGGCAAAACTGGGTAAATACCGCATCGAACGGCATATCGGCGGCGGCACACGCACGGCGGTATATCAGGCGTGGCATCCCAATTTCAAACACGGGATCGTGCTCAAAACGCTGCACGCCCCGGCAGACCGTCCCCCAGATACCGATCAATGTTTTCGGCGAGAGGCCCAGGCCATCCAGCAGCTTAAACACCCGAACATCATCCGCGTGTACGACTTCGGCATCGAAGGCGATGTGTACTACCTGGTGATGGAGTTCGTGGCGGGCAACACGCTGCGCGACCTGATCTCCGCCCGCCCCACTGGGCTGGACAAAGACACCGTGCTGCGCCTGTTCGGGCAGATCGCCAGCGCCGTCGCCGCCGCGCACGATCAAGGCATCGCGCACGGCAACATCAAGCCCGATAATGTCCTGCTGGATGACAGCCAGCGCCCGGTCTTGACCGACTTCCGCACGCCGTGCCAGATGCGTTCGGCGGACGACGACAAACCCACTTACCTCGCCCCGGAACAACTGTCAGCCGGCGAGACCACCCCGGCCAGTGATGTCTATATGCTCGGCATTGTGTTGTATGAGATGGTGACGGGCCTGGTGCCCTTCCGGGGCGGCACGTATGACGCCATCGCGGCGCAGCACCTGCACGACGCGCCAACCCCGCCCTGCGAGATCGCCGTCGGGCTGTCCCCGCGCATTGAACGTGCGATCCTGAAGGGGTTGAACAAAAACCCGGCGGATCGCCACCTGTCGGCGCGCGACATGCTCAACGATCTAGAGCGTCAGGAGAGCTTCAACCAGTACGAAACGCTGTCCCTCAACCGCGATGCGGCGGACGAGGTGCGCAAACGCCAGTCGGAGATCATGCGTTTTGAGCGCAGCCGGGCCGATCTGCCGGCGTTCAAGCCGGAGCAGGCGGAAGCTCCCACCAGCAGCAGCGGCGGTGGCGGCAGTTCGCCGCTGCCGGTGGTGATCGCGGCGGTGGTGCTGGTGGCTGCTGTGAGCGTGGCGCTGATCATTTTGCTGGCATAAAAAACGCCTGCCGCCGGACTGGCGACAAGCGTATCTGGCGTTGCGGTTGAGCTATGGGCGCGTTACCCGTCCAGGCGAGGAAAGTCGGAATCGCCTTCCAGGATCAACACGTGCCCATTGCCCAGGCTGGCCTCGATGTGCAGCGCGCCATAGCCCCTGTGGTTGACATCAGTGCCCCATACCGGCTTTAGATCACACTCACACACCGGCAAAAAGGCTTTCCCTTCCTCGCGCGTGCCCCTGCTGGAACTGGCGATGGCGACGACGGTCTGCTCGTCGTTTTGGCGGGCGAACACAATAAAGTGTGAATTATCGCTGTAGCCTAGGAAGGCGGTGTCCGGGTTGGGATCGCTGAGCAGGGACGCATAGCGCCGGCGAATGTCCAGCGCGTAGCGTACCGAGCCGATCAGGTTGGCGGGCCGGGTCCAGTTGAACGCCCATTCGCTGAATAACGGCAGCGTCTCGGTGGGGTTTTCCTGGATCATCTCATCGGTGAAGCTCAGCCCGGTATTGATCGGCTTTTCTTCCATCAACTCGAAGCCGCTGAGGATGAAGGGCAGGCCCGGCACCATAACGCTCAGCGCCAGGGCGTAATGAATGTATTCGAGCGGATACGGGCGGCTGAAGGCGCGTGGCGTGTTGTGCGTCTCCGGCGTCGCGAAAAACGGCAGCGGCAGCCGTTCGTGCGCGATGCGCCCCAGGAATTCGCGCAGTTTATCGGGCAGGTGGAAGTCGAAGACCATGTAGCCCAGCACGGCATTGTAGCCCTCGTCGACGCTGTGCTGCCCGATGATGAAGTTTTCGTCCCAGAAGGCGAAATCCGGGTTAATTTCGCGGGCATGGCGCACGATGCGCTGTTTGAGTGGCATTGGCAGCGCGTGCCCCATGTCGATCATCACGCCATCCACACCGAACTCCTGCTGATAATGCGGAATAACGCCCGCGACAGCGTCCCACAAGCCCTGCACCGCGTTTTCCGGTTGGGCCAGTTGTGCGTTGTACATGCGGATCGTGTTGTAGGCGATGTAGTTGAAATCCGGATGGTCGTACATGCGCAGGTACGTGACATCCGTCCAGGGCGGCTGGTTATCGTCCGGCGGCCAGTCGGCGAACGCGCCCGGAATCCGCACGCGGGTGCCGTCGTCCAGCACGCCCACCCAGCGCCCGTCTTCCATGTGCACCTGGTCGGGGCGCGGCGGTGGGGTAAACATCGCCTGGTAGTTTTCCGGTGGAGCCGGGAGATCGGAGAAATCCTGCTCGTGGACCCGGCGCTTGATTTCGGCCAGTTGATCCTCGGGGAAGATCGGGTTGCTGTACGTGTCCGGATCGTTGCTGCCCGGCTCGCGATCCGGCACATCTTCCCGAATCCAGTAGAACCATTCGGGATGATCCCCGATCCAGTCGGCGTCTTTGGAGGAGGTGCGCAGCACGAACTCCATCACCACGCGCATCCCCAGCCGGTGCGCTGCTTCCACGAACCCGGCGAACAGCGTGTCGACATCCAGCGGGAGGGCCGGCTCGGTCAGGTTTCCGTCGAGTTCGTAGGCGTTGCGGATGCCATACGGCGAGCCGAGCGATCCCTTTTTGCCGTCCTGTCCGACGGACGTGATCGGCAGCAGGTACACGGTGTTGATGCCCAGGCTGCGGACGTAGGGCAGCAGCGCGATGCTCTTGAGCAGCGTGCCCGTATCGCGCCAGCCATCCGCTGAGGGCGCGATGGACAGCGCGTCGTCGTGCGCATGGTCATAGGCGGCTGACACACGCGGGAACAGGTTATAGATGATGGCGTGTCGGGTCCAACTGCCGCCTCCGCTGCCCTGGACCACCGGCTGCGGATCGGTCTCGACAATGGATTGCAATTTGCTGGCGTAGAACTCGTATGGATTCACGGCCTGGGCTGCGGGGTTTTCGTGGTCGACCCACAACCCCGGGACAAAATAGGAGCCGGAAAGTTCCCGGCGTTGGTCGTGCAAGGTAGAAATGATCTGTTGAAGCGCAGACATATCCACTCCCGAAGCTAGAGAGAAAAAAATTCAACTGTTTGATTATAGCAGGGGTTGCTACTGGTTGTAACCCGGGCCGAAGATATCGGTCATCAATTGGCTGATCTTATCCCGGTTGGGCACCAGGATTTCCTGGCCCTGGTAGTTGCGCGCGTAGACGTATTCCCAACCCAGCACGCCGCTTTTGATGTTGTCGAGGGGAATATCCTGGAGATAGTAGGCCAGCTCGATGATCTGCTGCAATTCGAGGCCGGTGTCGATCCCGGCGTTCAATTCGGACCACAACTTCGGAGCCTGCATCACCAGCTCCGGGATCATGTCGTAGGCCAGGACGCGCTCGCGGATGGCGAAAATCACCTGCTGCTGGCGGCGTGCACGGTCGATATCGTCCGAACTGTGGCGGCTGCGGGCGTACTTCAGCGCGGTGTTGCCGTCCAGGTGGTGCCAGCCGGCCTCAATGTAGAAGGGGTCGTAGCCATAGTTCATGTCGGGGTACAGCGGATCGTTGATGGTATAGGGCACGTTGATGTCAATGCCGCCGATCAGATCGACCACGCGAATGAACGTGTTGAAATCGACGACGATGTACTCGTTGACGCGAATGCCCAGATTGTACTGCACGGTGCGCATGGCCAGCAGCGGTCCGCCGCCGGGTTCGTCATATTCGCCCCAGTAATAGGCCGTGTTGATCTTCTTCAGCCCGTAGCCCGGCACATCGACATACAGGTCGCGCGGAATACTCAACATGCTGACCTGCTTGGAGGTCGGCTCGATCCGTACCAGGATCATGGTGTCGGTGCGGTACGAGTTGCCGAATTCGGACGGGCGTTTGTCCATCCCCATCAGCAGCACGGTGAAGGGTTCTTTGCCACTCCACCGGCGGATGACCATGCTCTCGCCTTCGAGCATCCCGACTGCCGGCTCGTCGCCCTCGCCCAGAATGCCGCCTGGCCCATAGATCACGGACGTCGGCTCCACCGGCGGCACACTGGTCGCGCTGGTGTTGTTGGCGCTTTCGAAGCTCCGCAGGAAGCGCCCCCCAAAGAAGACCGCCATCACCATCACCGCCGTCACGCCCAACAGCGCCGCCGCGATGACCACCCACGCCCAGTCATCAGGCGCGCCCGTTTCGCGGCGAATCTTGCGCCGCCGGACGCGATCCCGTGCTGACCGCCGCCTTTGCTCGTGCTGGTCTGGGGCCGCTTCGATGCGCGGGGGCGACAGGGGCTGCTGCCCAGGGAAGCTGTACCAATGCCCAGGCTGCGATCTATCGCGGCGCACCGTGATATCCGGGTCGAAGGGCAGGGTGGGTTTTTCTTGAGATTCCGATGACACCAGTTTATCCGTGTAAAATAGCTATCACTCTAAGTTTATTGTAACGTTAAACCTGCAAAGGCTCAATGTGTTAAACTTCACCTGTTTGTCTACGCTTATCCTGCTTGAGGAGTTGTGATGAATCACTGGCGTGTCATTCGCACCGCTGCGACCGATGGCCCGATGAACATGGCCATCGACCAGGCCATCATGGAAGCTGTTGCGGACGGGCGCGTGCCCCCGACGCTGCGCCTATATGATTGGGGCCCGGCGTGCTTTTCGCTGGGCTATACCCAACCGCTGGCCGACGTTGACCGGCAGCGGCTGGCCGAGCACGGCTGGGACCTGGTGCGGCGGCTGACCGGGGGACGCGCCATCCTGCACACCGACGAACTCACCTACAGCGTCGCCGTCAAAGCCGATCATCCCATCGTCGCGGGCGATATCGTCGCCAGCTACCGGCGGCTGAGCCAGGCGCTGCTGCTGGCCTTGCAACGTCTGGGAGCCGATCCCGAGGCCGACAAACGGATCACCGGGCCGGCCAACAGCAAAGGCCCCGTCTGCTTCGAGGTGCCCAGCCACTACGAGATCACGCTGGACGGGAAGAAGCTGGTCGGCAGCGCGCAGGTGCGCAAGTTTAACGCGGTGTTGCAGCACGGCAGCCTGCCACTTTACGGTGACATCGCGCGCATTTGTGACGGGCTGGTCTTTGAGAGCGCAGAGCGTCGCGAGCATGTCCGCGCGCGCGTCCGGCAGCGGGCGACCACGCTGGAAGCCTCGCTGGGCCGGATCACCACCTGGGAACAGGCCGCCCAGGCTGTCACTGACGGATTCCACGATACGTTTGATCTTACTCTGGAGGACAGCAGGCTGACACCGGACGAAGAAACGCGCGCCGCCGAACTGCGGGCCGAACAGTACGCGACCGAAAGCTGGCACGCCCGTTTTTAGCTGCGCTAATCCTCCGGAAAGCAGGACGCGGGCGCGGGGACCACTTCGTCGCTCGGCACGAAGATCAACTGCTGGTCGGGATACACCGTGCCGAACAGCGCCGCGATCTGTGCTTCGGCCTCCTGGTAGGCCAGTTCGATCAGGTCCATCTCGTAGGCGGTTTCGCGCAGTTCATCCAGGGACCGGTCGTACGCCTTGTCTTGTAGGTCCCGGCGGATATCGCCGCAGTCCTGCACGCGCCAGATATGCGTGCACTCATCGTGCAGAATGGCCGGCTTGCCCAGCGAGCAGTTTGTGATCTGCGCGGGTGGCAGGGTGATGGTGATCATGCCGTCTTCGTTGGGCACGACGTCCTGCTCGTCGATCAGCGCGAGGTCGATCCCGACCGTGACATATCCGATGTAGCTGACCGTCATCTCGGCATCGGGAACCCACTTGGTATCCCGCACCGTTTTAGTGATCTGGATGTTGCTGCTGGTGGTTTCCAGCAGCGCCATCTGCCGGATGTCGAGCACAATCGTCCGGCTGTCGACTTCTTCTGGCTCGGCGTCTTCTTCGTAGCCAAACACGGCGAGGAAGTTCCCGATCGGGTCGCCCACAAAGTCGGCGACGTCCAGCATAAAGGCCAGGAACGCACACGCGATGGCGACCGTCAGCACCAGCACGGATAACCCGGCGAACAGGGCGCACGTGCCCAGGCAGCCGCGCTGCTGGGGCGGCGGTGGGGGCCGGCGGCGTTTGCGCCGCTTGGGCGGACGTCGTTGGCGGTCGGGTTCTTCCACTGCGCGCCGCTTGCGCCGGGGCACACGTTCGTCATCTTCTGGGACGGGCAACGTGCGTTCCAGCTTGCGCTGTACTTCGCCGTTGATGACATGCTCATCTACGATTTCTGGCGGGCGTTCATCTGTATCGTGTTGATCACGCGCGCGCCTGCGAAAAAATGGCATAACCTGCCTCTCTCCTCAATGATCCCCGTCTGTACCTTTCTACGCGGGGCGGTTATGTTTCGTTGTGCTGCAAGGGACGAAACTGGTACAGCTTACCGTCGACAAAGCCGCGCTTGCGATAGTAAGCCCGCGTCCCGACGGACGAAATGACGGCAAGCTGTTGGTAGCCGCGTTCGGTGGCAATCGCCGCCGCCCGTTCGATCAGGTGTTTGCCCAGCCCGCGATGTTGGGCCTTGCCCGGCACTTCCTCGCCGATGGACAACGACTGCCCGTAGACATGCACCTCGCGGATCATCGCCGCGCCGCGCAGTTCGTCGATGATGGGCAGGGCGGCAGGCAGCGACAGCCGTAAGAATCCCGCGATTCGCCGGTCGGGCGTGATGATCTGCAAAAACACCTCGTCCCCGATGCTGGTGGTATACCACACCTCGTCCAGCGACAGCGCGTCCGCTGCGACGGTGTGGCGGCGAATCTCCCGGGCGCGGATATCCGGGCTGCGCTGGCCGCGCCGCTGGAGTTCGCGGTCGACTACCTGCCGGAAATTCGTCGTCAGGTCTCCGGCCACAATATCCGTTGATGGGATATCGCGCACCACGCGCGTCAGGCGGCAGTATTCCGGCGTGTTCAGAAAGCTGGTGGTCAGGACGTGCAGCAGTTCGTCGTGCGTGTAGGGCTGCCAGCGCCCATCCTCATAATACTGCATCAATTCCGCGCTCTCGATGAGCGAGCACGGGTACAGCTTGAGCTCGTCCGGGCGGAAGTCCGGATCGTCGAACATGCGCCGGTAGTCTGCGATATCAGCCTCGGATGAGGAGCCGTACAGGTTGGGCATCCAATGGGCATGAATCTTGAACCCGGCCTGTCGCAGCAGCCGGACGGCCCGGCGCGTGGCGGCGACGGTGTGGCCGCGCCGGTTGAGCCGCAGCACCTCGTCGTCCAGGCTTTGGAGGCCGATCTGCACTTTAGTCGCGCCCAGCCGGCGCACGCGCAGCACTTCCTCCTCGCTGATGTTGTCCGGGCGCGTTTCGATCACCAACCCCACACACCGGCAGGCGGCGTGCTCGTTGTAGCGGTGGGCGGCCTCCAGTTCTTCCCAGGTGACGTACTCGTCGATCGGGCTGCGCGGACGCTCGCCGCGTGCGATGGCTTGCGCGTACTCGCGCGAACGGCGCATCTCGTCCTGGTAGATGGCCTGCACCACCTGGTTATAGCGCTGCGCCAGGGCGGTGCCGTCCAGCGTGATCGCGGTCGGCGGCTGCTCCGCGTGGAACTGCGATCCGGCGCGCAGCGCGGCGTGCACCTCGGCGGTGCGGTCGATGCCCTGGCCGAAGTCGTGCAGCGCGTCAAATACCCGCTTCACGAACCAGACCTGGTACGTCTCCGGGTAAAACGACCACGTACCGCCCAGGATGATCAACTCGATTTTGTCGGTGGGGTGGCCGGTGTCGCGCATGGTGCGCAGCCGCGAGTAGGTCTGCAAGTACGGATCGAAGTGATTTTGCTCGGCGCGCTGTGCTCCGGGTTCGTTGGCCAGGTAACTTTTGGGCATCCGCACGTCATTCGGGCAAAATATACATTCACCCGGGCATGGAAACGGCTTGGTGAGCACCGTGACCGGCGTCACGCCGGAGATGGTGCGCACCGGCTTCATGCGCAGATTGGCCAGCACCGCCGGGTCAAAGGCCGGCAGATCGTCCGTCCCGGCGAAGGTGCGGTAGGCGCGGATCAGGTCATTTTTCCGGAACAACCCGCTGCCGTCTTTGGGGTGCGCCTTGAGGATGCGCACAAGCTGCTTGTGGGTCAGGTTGGGTTCCTGAATAACAGCCTGTAAAATCTCAATCAACGGCTTCCGGTAACGCTCAATATCCAGTTTATATTTCATGGACAACACCACAATCCAACGTCTCAACCAGATCAACCAACGATTTTACCAAATCACGGCCCAAAGCTTCGACGAATCGCGCGGGCAGCCCTGGCCGGGATGGGAGCGCCTGCTGCCGTATCTCGACACGCCGCTGGGCGTGCTGGATGTCGGCTGTGGGAACGGGCGCTTTGGTGTGTTCCTGGCCGACCGGCTCGGCCCAGCGGCGATTCGCTATTATGGGCTGGACAATAACCCGGTGCTGCTGGACCGCGCGCGCGCCGCGCTGTCCGGTCTGGAAGCCCAGCTCGAACAGCGCGATATCGTCACCCAGCCGCCGGACAGTGGCAGCTACGATCTCGTCGTGCTGTTCGGGATGCTGCATCACATCCCCGGCGCGCAGCACCGCCGCGATGTCATGCAGAGTCTAGCACAACGGGTTGCACCCGGCGGCCTGCTGGCGTTTGCGGCGTGGCGCTTCTACGATTACGCGCGCTTTCGGGAGCGCATCGTACCCTGGTCCGATGATATCGAGGTCGAGCGCCACGACTACCTGCTCGACTGGCGGCGCGGCGAGCGTGCGCTGCGTTACTGTCACTTCGTCGACGATGACGAGCACGCCGCCCTGATCGCGGCGACCGGGCTGGCCGAGGTCGAGACATACCGCGCCGATGGCCGCACCAACGACGCCAACCACTACAGCATCCTGCGCCGGAGCGACACATGAGCGATCCCGCCGATTATACCGCGCTCCATCACGACCTGATCGCGTGGTTCGCGGCGCACAAAGCCGACCTGCCCTGGCGGCGCACCCAGGACCCCTACGCGATCTGGCTGTCTGAAATCATGCTGCAGCAAACCCAGGTGACGACGGTCATCCCATATTACGAGCGTTTCCTGGCGCGCTTCCCGACCGTCGCCGCGCTGGCCGCCGCCGACCTGGACGCAGTGCTCAAGCTGTGGGAAGGGCTGGGCTATTACAGCCGGGCGCGCCACCTGCACCGCGCAGCGCAAACGGTCGTCGATGAGTTCGATGGCGCATTCCCGGCCAGCATCGAAGAGTTGCGCAAGCTGCCGGGGGTTGGGCGTTATACAGCGGGGGCGGTGGGCAGCCTTGCGTTTGGGCTGGATGTTCCCGTGCTGGATGGCAACGTGATCCGCATCCTGACCCGGCTGTTCGATATCGACGACGACGTGCGCCAAACCGCGACCAAAAACACGCTGTGGGAACTGGCGGAAACGCTGGTCCCTGTCGGGCGAGCCGGCGTGTGGAATGAGGGGCTGATGGAACTGGGGCGGCGCGTCTGCACGCCCAAAGCGCCCGACTGCGCCCACTGTCCGATTGCGGCTCACTGCCGAACGCGCGAACGGGGCACGCAGCTTCAGCGCCCGGTGAAAGGTCCGCGCCGCCGGACGCCGCATTATGACGTGACGGCGGCGGTGATCGCGGGCGACGATCAGCGCGTGCTGATCGCGCAGCGTCCGCTGGATGGGATGCTGGGCGGTCTGTGGGAGTTCCCTGGCGGCAAACGCGACCCCGGCGAAAGCCTGCCGGACTGCCTGCGCCGGGAAATCCGCGAAGAACTGGGCATCACGATCGCGGTCGGCTCCCAGATCGGCACCGTGCGCCACGCCTACAGTCACTTTCGGATCACGCTGTACGCTTTTCACTGCACGCTGGTCAGCGGCGAGCCGCAGGCGCTCGAATGTGCGGACTGGCGCTGGGTCACGCTCGACGAGTTGGAGCAGTACGCCTTCCCCGTCACCGACCAGAAGATCAGCGCCATGCTGCGGGACGGGGGCGGCCAGTTGGGGCTGGACTTGACATATTGATATTTATCGATAGAATAGAATCATGAGCGTTGATCCGGTACTTTTCGCCAAAGCTATTGCTGACGACACACGCCAGGCCATTATGAAGCACCTGTGCTGTGTGTGGTTGAGCGTGGGTGAATTGGTGGAAAAGTTGGATGGAAAAGTAAACCAGCCGACGGTCAGCCACCACTTGAAAAAACTGCAAGAAGCCAATCTGGTCAAAATCCGCCAGGACGGTCGCCAGCGCTTCTATACGCTCAACCAGGAGCAGATTACGGTATGCTGTGGCACCCTGATGCAGGTGTTTGCACCGGAGCATGCTGAACAAGATGAGTGAGTTGGCAGTTTTTTTTGATCTGATGTATCGACAGATATCAATATGAGGAGGTAACCATGATACCCGAGGATACTATTCGGGATGCCGTCCAACATCATTACCGCAGCCTGGCCAATTCTGCAAAAAGCGCAGATTGTGGTTGTTGCTCGCCTACTCTCTACGATGTGGAACTGTTGGAAGGTTTGCCGGTCGATGTTACCAGCCTGTCGTTGGGATGTGGCGATCCGGTAACCATCGCTAACCTGCAACCCGGGGACGTCGTGCTGGATTTGGGTAGTGGTGGCGGCATTGACTGCTTTCTGGCAGCGCGCCAAGTCGGAGAAACTGGTTATGTGATCGGGGTGGATATGACGCCTGACATGCTGGCCAAAGCTAATGCCAGCAAAGCTCGTATGCAGGCTGAGAACGTGGAATTTCGAGTAGGCCGGATCGAGGCGTTGCCGGTTGATGATAACAGTATCGACGTGGTGATGTCCAACTGTGTCATCAATCTATCGCCTGACAAATTGGCCGTTTTTCGCGAGGCTTTTCGTGTGCTGAAACCAGGGGGCCGGGTGTCGATCAGTGATATCGTTATCGAAGGTGAATTCGACGAGGTACTGCGTGCTGACTTAGAAAAATGGGCCGAATGCGTCACCGGTGCAATCGACGTGGAAGAATATACAGGTTATATGCAGACCGCCGGTTTCGTAGACATAAAAGTAATGGACAAGCGCAACGGTGAAGACATCGTATCACAGCAACCGGGCATGCCGCATGTCTTCAGTGCCCGGATTATGGCCCGCAAACCCGAGTAAATGCCGGGATCAGCAGGGGGCGCTCATTGGAGTCCGAGCGCCCCCATTTTGTACTAAACCACGAGTGTTTCGGCTCCAGTCTCTTCCTTGATGCGGTGGCGGAGCTGCTCCTCCAGGTATTCCAGCGTGGTGATGCTGTCATCCGCCGGACGTCCCAGGATGACCAGCGAGGCTTCGTACTCCTCCGTCGCTTCGATCAGGGCCGAACTGAAGTTCCCCTGCTTGACGGTGAAGTCCGCTTCGACCCCGGCTTTTTCGGCGCGTTCTTTGGCCATCAACAACAAGAACTCGCCGAGATGTTCCATCTCGCCTTCCATCGCCGGGACGCGCGGGGCAGTATAGGCGTCGAGAAAGCTTACGTCCGACACAAAGATAAACACCAGCTTGGCACCACGTTCTTTTGCCAGTTCGATAGCACGTTGCTGCGTCCGGATACTGGCCTCACCGCCGCGTGTTGCGCACAATATAACGTCCATACCCTGCTATCCTCCCAGAACCTCAAAGCGGAGCAGCAACCACAAGCTGCCAATTAACAACGTTAAGATCGTGACCGGAATACTGACCTTGGCGAACTTCCCAAACGACAGCGGATAGCCAGCGCGTTCGGCAACACCGGCGGTCATCAGGTTGGTCTCGCCACCGATCAACAGCCCGTTGCCACCCATGGCCGCCCCCATCGACAGGCCATAGTACAACACTTTGTTGTTGGCCGCCCCGGCGATGTTGCCCGACAGGTATTCCACCACCGGCAGCATCGACGCCGCCAGCGGGATGTTGGCAATCGCGAAAGACAGGATGCCAACCCCGAACGTAATGACGAACATGCCCAGATACAGGTTGGTGCCAATGGCCTTGCTCATCAACTGCGCTACTGCGCCGATCAACCCGACCTCCTGGATCGCGCCAACCATCATGAACAGGGCCATGAAGAACACCAGCGTCGTCCAGTCCACCAGGCTGAGCATCTTCTGCACGTCGGTTTCCACCCAGACGAGCATCACCGTCGCGGCGAGCAGGGCCGTGACTGCCGGGACCATGTGCAAGGTCTCCCCGATCGCAAAGACGAAGATGGTTCCCATAAACACAACCATTGATTTGCGCAAGATCTGAACGTCTTTGATCTTGGCATTCTCCTCCAGCTTAGCAAAAAGTGTGGAGGAAATCCCCTTTTCCGCCTTGTCGAATACCTTGCGATAATGCCAAAGTACATACGCGGTCATCACGACCAACGCCATCACAACGCCGATGGTCTGGTTGATCAGGAAGTCGTTGAAGGAAATTTCTGCGTAGGCGCCGATCAGGATATTGGTCGGCGTCCCGATCAGGGTGCTGATGCCGCCCACGTTCGAGGCCAGAATCTCCGGCACCAGCAGCGAGGCCGGTGGCAGGTTCAGCGCGAGGGCGATCTCCAGCGTGATGGGCACCATCAACAGCATGGTCGTCACATTATCCAGCAGCGCAGAGGCCAGCGTGGTGATGATCACCAGCTCGATCACCAGGATCACGGGCTGTCCTCGGCTGTAACGATAGGCCATGAAGGCCAGCCATTGGAACAAGCCGGTGCCTTCGATCACGCTCACCACGATCATCATGCCCATCACCAGGAAGATCACTTCCCAGTTGATGTAGGTCAGGGCGCGCTCGAAGTCGAAAATGTACAGTCCATCGATGACCTTGCCGCCGAAGTATGTGGTCGCAAACACGATGCCCGTCCCCAGCAGGGCAGCCGTCGCGTTGGGCAGTTTCTCGAAGGCGATGATGCCCAGTACCAGCAGGAACGTGAAGGTGGCGACCCAGAAACCGGCAGTAAAGCGGTTGGCGAGGCTGACTTCGCCGATATTCACCGACTCCCCGCTGCGCAGTGAGGACACATCCGGGGCTGCCAGCGTATAGGTTTCCGACCCGAAATGCGGGTGTTTGAACTCGACCGTGACCGTCTTCTGGGGCATTTGCTCCGAAGGCTGGGGCAGCAGCACTTCCCACAGCCCGGTTTCCAGGCTTTCGGCGATGCCGACGGGTGTTTCCTCGTTGTCGTAGAAAACCTCGACCTCCGCCTCGGCCACCGATTGACCCTGGTCATTGGACACGGTGCCGACCAGCACCAACTCGGGCCGGGTTTGCAGCCGGACGTCGCCGGGGTCCAGCAGTTCGTCGTCCAGCAGGCGCGCCAACGTTTCGCCAGTGATCTCGATGGCGGGGATAGCGTCATAATCCGGGTGGGAAAATGTAACGCGCACCGCGTGGTCCGGCAGCGCGACCAGCGCCACTTCCCACGACCCGTCCGCCAGTGTTTGGGTTTCGCCCGCCGGCGGGGCGGCGTCATCCACAAACACGCGCACGGCAGCATCCGCGATCGGGTTGCCCTGCTCGTCGAGCAGCACGCCGGTTAGGGCCTGGACATCATCTCCGGCATCATCGTCCTGACCATACGCCGGACTGATACGCGGCAACCACAGCCACAGCGCCGCCACCAGGCAGATGAATGCCAGGCCGTACCGCGTACCACACCGGGCTAGAAAACCACGCATTTAGTCCTCCTTGATGAATGTGCACGTTGCTACGAATTTACTCTCGCTTCTCATCGATTTATCTCTTTGCTACTATAAAAACCTCCGCAGGGTACTCCCCGCTTCAGTGGGGATGGGGAATGCGGGGGCGCGGCAGCGCCCAACGGCGCGTGCTTCGTGCGGCGCGCTCCGGGCGTCAGGTCGCGCGTGCCGCGTCGCCGCGCCGATTTGCCCGCGTTTCCACTTCATATTATACTCCCGCCCAATACGGTCCAATGGCCCTGGTGATAGGAGGATCATAGCCTCAACACCCTGCCGGACGCGGCTCTTTAACAACTTCAGATTGCTGGTTGTCACCGGTAGGCGGTGACGTAAAATCTCAACCGCACCAAAGTTGTATGGCCCGGACGGGGCCTTCAGGCGCTAACGTGGCCCGGTGGGGCGCGCGTAGCCTGAGAAGCTCCCTGCTTTAGCGGGGAGAGTCGTCACAAAGGAGAAGCATGTATGACACTACAACCAGGCGCAAAAGATAATCCCCTCCGGGTAGCCATTATTGGCTCTGGCCCCTCGGCATTTTACGCTGCGGAACATCTGCAGAAGAAATCTGGCTTACATGTTGCTATTGATATGTTCGAGCGGTTGCCAACGCCCTTTGGCTTAGTCAGAGGTGGAGTTGCTCCTGATCATCAAAAAATAAAATCGGTGACAAAACTTTATGACAGAATCGCCCGGCATCCCAATTTCCGTTTCTACGGCAATGTCGAGTTTGGGCAAGATGTGACCCGCGCCGACCTGCTGAAACACTATCACGCGGTGGTCTATGCGACCGGCGCACAGACGGATCGCAAATTAGGCATTCCTGGGGAAGACCTGCCGGGCAGCCATCCTGCGACCGAGTTTGTCGGCTGGTACAATGGCCATCCGGATTACCGCGACCTGGATTTCGACCTGAGCCAGGAAAATGTCGCCGTGATCGGGAACGGCAATGTCGCGATGGATGTGGCGCGTATTCTTGCACGCGGCACCGACGAACTCCAGGCGACGGACATCGCCGATCATGCGCTTGACGCGTTGGCGGTCAGCAACGTGAAAAAAATCTATTTGCTGGGGCGTCGCGGCCCCGCCCAGGCCAAGTTTAGCAACCCGGAGATTAAAGAACTGGACGAACTCAAACACGCCGATGTGATCGTTGCGCCGGAAGAGATCGCGCTGGACCCCCTGAGCCGTGAGTATGTGCTCTCGAGCAATGACCGGACGGCTGAACGCAACGTACAGATCTTAAAACAACTTGCTGAAGAATCCCCCCAAGGCCACCCGCGCCAGATCATCCCCCGGTTCCTGGTATCGCCGGTCGAGATCATTGGTGAGGAACGGGTCGCGGCGATCAAGGTGGTGAAAAACGAACTGTACCAGCGCGAAGACGGTACGCTGCGCCCGCGTCCGACGGATGAATACGAGACGATCCCGGTGGGGCTGGTTTTCCGTTCCATCGGCTATCACGGCGTAGCCCTGCCTGATGTGCCCTTTGACGCCACCAGCGGCGTTATCCCCAACCAGGACGGGCGTGTCGTGGATGCTGCCCGCCAGCGCCAGATGGGGGAGTATGCCGTTGGCTGGATCAAGCGCGGCCCGACTGGCATTATCGGCACCAACAAGCCCGACGCCCAGCAGACTATGGCGCTGCTGGTGGAAGATGTCGAAGCCGGGGATGTGCTGGCCTCCGCCGACCCTTCGCGCGAGGCGGTGGAAGACCTGCTGGCAACCCGTCAGGTGCGCTATGTGACGTACAAGGAGTGGCAGATCATTGATCGCATCGAGCAGGAGCGCGGAGCGGCGGTCGGGCGGCCCCGGGTGAAATTCAGCCGGGTCGAAGACATGCTGGACGCGCTGGAAAAGCAGGCGTTTACGACGTCATAGCCGCGTCATCAACATCACCCCATGCAAAATGAAACGGTGCCGCTTGCAGAGCAGCACCGTTTTATTTTCCGCACATTATCATCAGGCGTGGAGAGGCAAAAAACGCAGCTATTCACACGCCGTTTCGTCGACGGTGAGATCGAAGACGTCCAGTACATTCGAGATGACCGGCACGTCGTCCCACCAGCATTTCGAGTCGATGATGATGCCGCCGATAACCGAGGTGACAATGCACATCACCAGGAAGCAGCCACATCCCAAGACGACCCAGCGCCCGGTGGTCCCTTCGCCATAGGGGCCTTCTTCGTATTCATAATCGTAGCTTTCGTAGGGCATGGGTTGCTGCTGTTGGGGCGGCGGCGTGCCATAGCCACCCGGCGGCTGTTCAGGTGCGCCATACCCGCCCGGTTCTGGTCCGGGGGGCGGTTGTTGGCCATAGCCCGGTGCCGGGGCCGCTTCGGGTTCGGGGCCGCCCGGCGCAGAACCGCCTACCATCGTCGCGGCCTGGCGTGGATCGCCGGCAGCGTTTGCCCCGACCGCTTCGTAAGCCAGGGTGACGGTTTCGCCCATGCCGAGCATATCGCCATGGGAAAGTTGGTGCGCGCCGGATAGGCGCTGGCCGTTGACGAAGGTCCCGTTGGTCGAGCCGAGGTCCTCGATTGTATACCCCCCGCCACCTTTGGTCAGGCGACAGTGATGCCGGCTCACCTCGGGATCATTGATCACAATATCGTTTGTAATATCGCGCCCCAGCGTGACAATACCCTTGCTCAGTTCATAAATCTGGTTGGGCTGTGGACCGCGCCGGACAATCAGCCGGAAACTGCTGTCTTGCATAAACACTGCCTCCTCACGCGGAAGTGGCGGAAAAAACTAACGCGACGGTTCGGAGTATACGGTTAATGAGGGGGAATGTCAACATCAGCCGTATGTTTTTTCTAACGCTTGAAAAAACGCCACTGGTGGCAGTGGCGCTGGCAAATGCCCGTCCCTTTTATAGCATTCTACGTAAAGTCGCGCAATTGGCGCGAACGGCGCGGGTGCCGCAGCCGGCGCAGCGCTTTCCCCTCGATCTGCCGGATGCGTTCGCGCGTCAGGCCGAACTTTTGGCCCACCTCTTCCAGCGTGTAACTGCGCCCGTTTTGCAGCCCAAACCGCAGCCGGAGAATGCGTGCTTCGCGGGCGGTTAAGGTGCCCAGCACTTCTTCAACTTTCTCGCGCAGCAGGTTTTGATAGGCGCTTTGGGTGGGGGTGGGGGTGGTCAGGTCCTCGATAAAGCTGCCGAGTTCGCTGTCTTCTTCTTCGCCGACCGGGCGTTCCAGGCTCATCGGACGCCAGCTCACCTTGAGCATCCACTGCACTTTGCGCGGCTCGAGGTCCATCTTCCACGCGATTTCTTCCGGAGTGGGTTTGCGTCCGTTTTCCTGCTCCAACTCGCGGGCGGTTTTGTACAGGCGGCGGATGCGGTCCGACATGTGAACCGGCACGCGGATCGTGCGGCCCTGGTCGGCGATGGCGCGCGTGATGGTTTGCCGGATCCACCATGTGGCATAGGTACTGAAGCGGTAGCCGCGCGTGTAGTCAAACTTTTCCACGGCTTTCATCAAGCCCAGGTTCCCTTCCTGGATCAGGTCCAGGAAGTGGACGCCCCGGCCCATGTACTTTTTGGCAATGCTGACCACCAGGCGGGTGTTGGCTTTGATCAGGTGATCGCGCGCCGCTTTGCCGTCCTCGATGATCGTTTGCAGGTCGTAGATGGCTTCGGGGCTGGCTGTCGCTTCGATGCGGGTGAGTTCGGCGGCAGCTTCATTGCCCGCTTCCAGCCGCTTGGCGAGGTCAACCTCTTCCTCGGTGGTCAGCAGCGGGACCCGGGCCATCTCCTTGAGGTACAGGCCGACGGTGTCATCTGACGACACACCGCTGAGATCGAAGGCTTCGTCTGCGGTATCATCCTCGCCGTCGTCATCGTCGTCTTTTGCATCGTCATCGTCTAGCTCATCTGGTTTGTCGCCGAAGACTTCTACCCCGTTTGAATTAAGCCACAAAAAAATCTCCTCGAACTGCTCCATCGCCTCGTCGGTATCGGGCAGCACTTCGAGAATATCATCTGTGGTCAAAAAACCCTGGCTGTCTGCCTTTTCGAGCAGCGTGGCCATCAACCCCGAATCCAGACTCTGTCGGTCGCTGTAGTCGTCCAAGGTGGTCTTCCCCCTATCAACTTATAGATACAGCCCTACTTACCCTCTAATTCTTCCAATCGGTCGCGCAGAATCGCGAGCCGGGGATCGATATCGTCTTGTTCGCAATCACAGGTTCCCTTGTTCAAATTCTGCCCACATTGCGGACATAGTCCCGCACAATCTGGGTGGCAGAGCACCACCATCGGGGTCGAAACGATCACTTCTTCGCGCAACAGGGGGGCCAGGTCAAGAATGCCCGTCTCGTCGACCGCGTATACCGTGTCGAGCGGTTCGGGAAAGGCAAACAGTTCTTCGAGGGTAACTGTCACCGGGTAGGTTGTGGCGGCCAGACAGCGGGAACACTCGGCCACCACGCTGGTTTCCAGTTCACCCTGGACCAAAACACCCCGCGAATTACGGCTCAGCCGTACGTCGCCGCGCAGGTATTCCAGTTCCAAATCTGCGATATGAATTCGGGGGATCTCAAGCTCAACAGTGCGCTGGTATCCAGGCCCTTGAGCCAGTAAGAAGCCAACATTTATCTTCAACACACGCGGGTTCACAAAACTTTGAGACATTGTCACAACGATAAACCTTCGATGGTAAAAAAGTAAGCCGCTAACGAAACCATGTTATATGCGGCTATACGTGAGTTTGTATATGTTTTCAATGCATTGATTATAACGTTTCCTGCATTTTATGTCAAGATAGCTACAGTTTTATTAATTTAAAATAAAATTATCTGATCTTAGCGTGAGGTTAACCATTGTTACCGGCACGGCAGGCAGTTTTCCGCCGCTGCTGAATCCGGTATAATCGCCCCGGATTCGGTGGGGCAGCCATGCCCTTTATGATGTAGGAAAGTGACCCTATGCGTATTCTTGTGACCGGCGCACATGGCCAGCTTGGCAGCCAGCTGGTCGAACGCCTCCGCGAGCAGCGTCATCACGTCACCGGGATCGATATTGACTCGGTGGATATCACGCAGCCCGACGCGGTCCGGGACATATTCGAGACTTTCGAGCCTGAGCTTGTGCTGCATTGTGCAGCGTTGACGGCAGTCGATTACTGCGCGGAGCATCCCGACGAAGCACTGGTCGTGAACGGCTTTGGCACCCAAAACATCGCCCTGGCCTGCCAGGCGCAAGGGGCCACCCTGCTGTATGTCAGCACCAACGAGGTGTTCGATGGCCAGGCGGGGTATCATTACCGTGAATATGACGCGGCGCACCCGATCAACCCGTATGGTTACAGCAAATGGGTCGGCGAGCAGATCGTGCGCGATCTGGTGCCCCGGCATTACATCGTGCGCACGGCGTGGTTATTTGCGCACGGTGGCAGTAACTTTGTGCATACGATCCTGCGACTGGCCGGAGAAGGTAAACGGCTGCGGGTGGTCACCAACGAGATCAGCACGCCGACCTACACCTACGATCTGGCCGGCGCGATCAGCCAGCTGATCCAGACACAGCACTACGGCATTTATCACCTGGTCAATACGGGCTATACGTCGCGCTACGGGTTCGCGCGTCAAATTCTCGATCTGGCGGGTTATGCGGACACCCCTATCGAACCGATTGCCCTGGCCGAATATCCGCGCGCGTCGCGGCCCCCGGAATATGCTGTACTGCGCAATATGGCAGCGGCGCGGTTGGGCATCACGCTGCGTCCCTGGCAGGATGCGCTCGCGGCGTTCATCGAGCACGAGCAAGCGCAGCCATGACGGCCAATCCCCGCCTCTCTGTCGTGATCCCGAACTGGAACGGCGCGCACTATCTGCCGCACTGTCTGGACGCGCTGCGTGCCCAGACGCACCCCGATATTGAGGTGATCGTCGCCGACAACGCCTCGACGGACGGCTCGCGCGACCTGCTGGCCGAGCAGTATCCTGAGGTGCGGCTGGCGGCGCTGCCGGGCAATCGCGGGTTTACCGGGGCCTGCAATGCTGGTATGGAAGCCGCCACCGGAAGCTACATGGCGCTGCTTAACAACGACACCGAAGTCGATCCAGGCTGGGCGGCGGCGGTCGTCGATGCGTTTGCGCGCTATCCCGATGCCGGACTGGTCGCCTCCAAAATGCTGCTGTTCGATGATCGCACCCGCTTTCACACCGCCGGTGACCTCTACCGCGTCGATGGGCGGCTGGGGAATCGGGGCGTATGGGAACAAGACGAGGGCCAGTACGACCGGGAGGAATACGTGTTCAGCGCGTGCGGCGGCTCGGCGGCCTATCGCCGGGCGATGCTGGACGAGATTGGCCTGCTGGACGACGACTTCTTCTTCTCCTGCGAAGACATGGACCTGGCCTGGCGCGCTCAACTGGCCGGTTATCGTTGCATCTATACGCCAAACGCGGTAGTGTACCATCATCTCGCGGCGACCGGCGGCGGCGTTATGGCCAGCTATTACGACGGTCGCAACATGATCTGGCTGCTGATCAAAAACTATCCGGCGGCGCTCTGGCGCAAATACTGGTGGAAAATCCTCCGCGCACAGCTCAAGCTGGCCTGGGACGCGCTCCGCGCCTGGCGAGGCGCAGCCGCACGGGCCAGGTTGCGCGGCATGGTGGCCAGTCTGTGGGGGCTGCCGAAAATGCTGCGCAAACGCCGCGCGATCCAGCAGGGTCGTCGTGTATCTATAGCATATCTGGAATCGATCCTGTCGCCTGCACAGGATACGCAAGCAAGATCGGAGTAAACATTGTCCGAGCCATTTCTCTCGATTGTTGTTCCGGCGTACAATGAGGAAGCCCGGCTGCCGGACAGCCTGACCGCGATTACGCGCTTCGCCGCCCAGCAGGATTACGCGCTTGAAGTGCTCGTGATCGACAACAACAGCCGCGACCTCACCCACGCTATCGCTGAAGACTTCGCCGAACAATTCCCCTTTGTGCACGTGATCTGCGAAGGCACACAGGGCAAGGGGGCCGCGGTCAAGACGGGTATGCTGGCGGCCAAAGGCGACTATCGCTTTATCTGTGACGCGGATTTGTCGATGCCCATTGACGAGATCGTCAAGTTCCTGCCGCCGCAGCTTGACGATTATGATATCGCCATCGCCTCGCGTGAAGTCGAGGGCGCGGTACGCTATGGCGAACCCTGGCACCGGCACGTCATGGGGCGCGTCTTCAACACGATTGTGCGCCTGTTCGCGGTGTCCGGCTTTCACGATACGCAGTGCGGCTTTAAGATGTTCCGGGCCGACGTGGCCGAAACGCTGTTTCCACTGCAAACGATGAACGGCTGGAGCTTCGATGTGGAGATTCTGCACGTCGCTCAAAAGTACGGCTATCGCATTATCGAGGTGCCGATTAACTGGTACTACAAAGCCAACACGCGCATTCACCCCATCCGCGATTCAATTGAGATGTTCGTTGAGGTGTTCAAAATTCGGTGGAACAGTGTACGCGACCTGTATAATCGCCAGGACTGATGATATCTACAGCGAACCTCAGCCATGAATACCGACTGCGTGCGGACGGCTTTGTGTACATCGCGGGTGTCGACGAGGCCGGGCGCGGGGCGTGGGCCGGGCCGGTGATGGCGGGGGCCGTCATCCTGCCGCTGGAACGCTTTGACCTGGCGCATGTCCTCGCGGATGTCAACGATTCCAAGCTGCTCACGCCCGCCCTGCGCGAAGCGCTGCTGCCGCGCATCATGGCGACGGCTGTCGCCGTTGGGGTAGGCTACGCGACCAATGAAGAGATTGATCGCCTGGGGATCGTACCCGCCAGCAAGCTCGCCATGCAGCGCGCGCTCGGGGCGCTGAAAGTCCCGGCAGACACGCTGCTGCTCGACTCGGTGCCGCTGCCGGAGGCCCGTCTGCCGTACACGGCCTTGATCAAAGGCGACCAGCGCTCGCTGAGCATTGCCGCCGCCAGCATTGTAGCCAAGGTGGTGCGCGATCAGTTCATGGAGCGTCTGCACGACCTGTATCCGCAGTACGGTTTTGGGGAGCACAAAGGCTATGGCACGGCGCTGCACCGGCAGGTGCTGCAACATTTTGGGCCGTGTGCGGTGCACCGCATGTCGTTTGCGCCGGTCAAGATGGCGCTGGACGCCCATCAAAGAGGATGACGAGACATGAAGCTGGCATTGGTCCATGACTGGCTTAACCAGATCGGCGGGGCCGAGGATGTGCTGGCCGAACTGGTGGCGTACTACCCGGATGCGCCGGTCTACACCAGCATGTACGCGCCCGACCTGATGCCGGACGCTTACCGGGCATGGGATATCTGTTCCACCTGGATGGATCGCCTGCCGGGCATTCACCACCATCACCAGCGCTACCTGCCCCTGTATCCGCTGGCGTGGGGCGGCGTGGACCTGAGCGCTTATGACGTGGTGTTGAGCAACAAGAGCGGTTTCTGTCACGGTGTGCGCACCGGGCCGGGGACGCTGCACGTGTGCTACTGCCTGGCTCCCACGCGCTATATCTGGAACCTGGACGCTTACCTGCGCCGGGAAAACTTCGGCCTCGGTGTTCGGCTGGCGGCCCGGCTGGTGGCGCGCCTGTACCGGCGCTGGGATTACGACGCTGCACAGCGCGTCGATCATTTCATCGCGATCAGCACCGAAATCCAACAGCGCATCAAACGCTTTTATGGCCGCGACTCGGCGATCATTTACCCGCCGGTCGAGGTGGCGGACCGCTTCACGCCGGCCAGCACCCACGACGATTATTTCCTGGTGGTGTCGCGTTTGATCCCGTACAAACGCATCGACCTGGCGGTCCAGGCGTGCACACGGCTGGGGCTGCCGCTGGTGGTGGCGGGCAAAGGCCGTGACCGCGACCGGCTGGAGGCGATGGCCGGGCCGACCGTCGAATTTGCGGGGTATGTGCCCGATGATGACCTGCCGGACCTGATGGCCCGCTGCCGGGCGTTTATCTTCCCCGGCCTGGAGGACTTCGGGATCACGCCGGTGCAGGCGCAGGCCGCCGGTCGCCCGGTAATCGCGTTCAAGGGCGGCGGCGCGCTGGATACCGTCATTCCCGGCGAAACCGGGGTGTTTTTCGAGCAGCAGAGTGTCGAGACATTGACGCATGTGCTGGAGAGCTTCGACCCCACACGCTTTGACCCCGCCCGGCTCCGCGACCATGCCATGCAGTTCGACGCGGGGGTCTTCCGGCGCGCGATCATGGACACCGTAGACCGGGCGTGGGCTAGCACAACATGAGCGTTGTCTTAACGCGCCGCAGCCGTAGGCGAAACACCCTTTCCACCCGTTGCTACGCTGCGCTATAATCTGCTCGTCTACTGTGATCAATCAAAAGGCTTTGACCTGATGAGCATTGTCCAATCCGTTGCCGACCGGATCATTGAGAACGTCGCACATGTGATCATCGGCAAACGTAACGAAATCCGCCTGACGGTGCTGGGGTTGTTGTGCCAGGGCCATATTTTGATCGAAGATGTGCCCGGCGTCGGGAAGACGATGCTGGCCCGGGCGCTGGCCCGTTCGATCGGCTCGTCGTTCAACCGCATCCAGTTCACCCCGGATATGCTGCCCTCGGACGTGACCGGCGTGTCGGTCTATAACCAGCGCACGCGCGAATTTGAGTTCCGCCCCGGCCCGATCATGTCGCAGATCGTGCTCGCCGATGAGATTAACCGCGCTACGCCCAAGACCCAGGCCGCGCTACTGGAAGCGATGGAAGAACGGCAGCTTACCGTCGACGGTGTGACGCATATCCTGGACGACCCGTTTCTGGTGATCGCGACGCAGAACCCGATCGAGTACGAGGGCACCTTCCCGCTGCCGGAAGCCCAGCTCGACCGCTTTATGCTGCGCATCCGGTTGGGGTATCCCAGCCCCCAGGAGGAGATCGCCATGCTTGACTCGCAGCAGTACGAACATCCCCTGGAGGATATTCAGCAGGTGGTGACGGTTGACGAACTGCTGGCGGCACAGCGCGCGGTGCGGGATGTGTACCTCAACCACGATATCAAAAACTACATCGTCAATCTGGTGGGGGCATCCCGCCAGCATCCCGACGTATACCTGGGAGCCAGCCCGCGCGGTGCTCTGGCGCTCTACCGGACCGCCCAGGCCCGGGCTGCGATTGTGGGCCGCGACTACGTGATCCCAGACGACGCCAAAGCGCTGACCGAAGTCACGCTGGCGCACCGCATCATCATCGGCCCCAATGCGCGCATCAAAGACATCTCGGCGACCAGCATCGTGCACAACATCCTGAACATGGTACCAGTGCCGGGCGCGACTGTGGGCGCACGCTACTAGGACGTCATGACAAATCGCCGCCAAGCGTTTTACCTGCTGATCATCCTCAGCCTGTTGATGGGCTGGGTCAGCAGCCGAACCTTTTTCTTTCACCTGGCGTATGTGCTGGGCGCATTGCTGATCGGCGCGTTCCTGTGGTCGTGGACCTCGGTGAACTGGCTGGAAGTCAAACGCTATACGCCCGCCCGCCGCGCGCAGGTGGGCCGCGCCTTGAACGAAGTGTTCTCGGTGCGCAATACCAGCATCTTGCCGAAGCTGTGGCTGGAGATCCGCGATCATTCCGACCTGCCGGGCCATCACGCCAGCCATGTGGTGCCGACTCTGCTGCCCCGGCGCGGCTACGGCTGGAAAACGCAGACGATCTGCACGCGGCGCGGCCAGTATTTGCTGGGGCCGATGACGGTCACCAGCGGCGATCCGTTCGGCCTGTTCGAGTTCCCGCGCAAGATTCCGGCCCAATCGAGCATCATCGTCTACCCGATGACCGTCCCCATCCATCGCTTCGCCACGCCCATCGGCACCCTGTCCGGCGGCGAAGCGGTGCGGCGGCGCGCCCATTTCGTCACGACCAACGCCTCCGGGGTGCGCGATTACCAGCCCGGCGACAGCTTCAACCGGATTCACTGGCGCAGCACCGCCCGCAAAAATCGCCTGTTGGTCAAGGAATTTGAGCTTGATCCCCTGGCGGATGTCTGGATTTTCCTGGACCTTTCGCGCTCCTCGCTGGTCGAGCGCCCGGAAGCCCGCCGCGACGCCAGAGCGCTCAGCATGTCATCGCCGCAGCTGCTGGCTTCCACCGAGGAGTATGGGGTGGCGGTGGCGGCCTCGTTGGCCCAGCATTTTGTCGACAAAGGACGCGCGCTCGGCTTCGCGACGTATGCCCCGCACCGCGAACTGGTCCAGCCCGATCGCGGCCCACGCCAGCTTACGCGCATTCTCGAAATTCTGGCCATCGCTCGCAGCGAAGCAGATGTCTCGCTGCGCCAGATGCTGGCCCTGGAGGCCAACTACCTGACACGTGGCACGACGGCAATTGTTGTCACCGCCAGCTACGATGAACGCTGGGCGGCGGAGGCACATCGCCTGCTGCGGCGCGGCATCCGCGTGATTTGCGTGGTTCTGGACCGGCGCAGTTTCGGGGCGGATAGCCAGGACGTGCGCCAGGTGCAGCAGATGGTCGAGGCTGCTGGCACGCTCGTCTACACCGTGCAGCAGGGCGACGACTTGACGGCGGCGCTCAGCTACCAGACCGGCATGAAAACCCGCGCTATCTAATACAACGAGGGTAACTATCTTGAATGGCAGTACACGCTGGCAACATCGCTTTCTATACGTGGCAGTCTTCACCGGCGGTATGACGACGCTGGCGGTCGAATTGTCAGCCGCGCGCTTGTTAGGCAGCATCTTTGGTACCAGTAACATCGTGTGGGCCAACATCATCGGCCTGATCCTGCTCTACCTGACGCTTGGCTACTTCATCGGGGGGCGGGTGGCCGACCGTTCCCCCCGCTATACGACCTTCTACCAGATTATCGTCTGGGCCGCGTTTTTCAGCGGGCTGGTCCCCTTGATCGCGCACCCGATCCTGCAGGCCGCCGCGCGTGCCGTGCAGGATTTCGACGCTGCGGTGACCATCGGGTCGTTCGTCAGCGTGCTGGTGCTATTCGCGGTGCCGGTGACGCTGTTGGGGTTTATCTCGCCCTTTTCGATCCGGCTGGCGCTGCTCAACCTGGAAGAAGCTGGGACCACCACCGGGCGCATGTATGCGCTCTCCACGCTGGGGAGCATCATCGGCAACTTCACGCCGGTGCTGCTGCTCATTCCGCGCGTGGGCACGGCCCGCACCTTTCTGATTTTCGCCGGGCTGCTGATGGCGGTGGGCTTGCTGGGGCTGGCCTACCAGGATCGCCGCGCGGCGCTCAAGCTGGCGTGGATGCCGGTGCTGCTGGCGGCGCTGGCGGTGCTGGTGCTGCATGGCCCGCTGCGCCCAGCCCCGGCGGGTATGACGCTGCTGCACGAGGACGAGTCGGGCTACAACCTGATTCAGGTCGTCGAGGACGAGAGCGACTACCGCTACCTGCTGCTGAATGAAGGGCAGGCCATCCACTCGCAGTGGCACCCCACTGAAATTTTCTACGAGCGCACCTGGGGCTTCTTCCTGGTGGGGCCATACTTCAACGCGCCGCCCGTCAGGCCGGACCAGGTCGAACGGATCGCGATTATCGGGCTGGCCGCGGGCACCATCGCCCGCCAGCACAACGTGGTCTATCCGGGCATCCTGATGGACGGCATCGAGATCGACCCGGGCATCGTCGAGGCCGGGCGGGAATATATGGGCATGACGATGGCCAACCTGAACGTGATCGTCGAAGATGGACGCTTTGCGCTCAAGCGCCTGGATCACACCTACGACATGATCGGCATCGACGCCTACCGCGTGCCGTATGTGCCCTGGCACATGACGACCGTCGAGTTCTTCCAGGAAGTGGACGATCACCTGACCGATGATGGCGTGGTGATCATCAACGTGGGCCGCACCGACACCGACCGGCGGCTGATCGAGGCCATGACCCGCACCTTGCAGGAAGTGTTCCCCAGCGTGCACACGCTCGATGTACCCCACGCCTACAACACGATCCTGGTGGCGACCCGGCAGCCGACCAATTCCGGCAACCTGAGCGCCAACCTGGCGTATGTCCGGACGCAGCCCGCACAGTTTGCCACCGCGCAGGCGGCCTCGGTGCTGCAGACGGCGCTGGAAACAGCTGTGCCGTCGCTGCGGCCTACGACTGCCTCGGATATCGTGTTTACCGACGACCGCGCGCCGGTGGAAATGATTGTGGATGCGATGGTGATCGATTTCATGCTGCATGGGGGCATCAATGAGCTTCAATGAGGACGCCGCGCCCCCTGCGCGCACGCTGCCAGCCTGGGGGGTGACTGCGCTGCGGTACTTCCTGGTGATCGCCATGCCGGTGTTCCTGGTGCTGACCAGCGTCCGGCTGGTGGCGACCGAGGCGTTTTTGCGGCTCGAATATCAGCGGCCCGGCTTCCCGGATGATCCGTATGGCCTTTCCCGCGATGAACGCCTGACGTATGGCCCGTATGCCGTCGAGTACATGCACAACGATGCCGATATCAGCTACCTGGGCGACTTGACCTTCGCGAACGGGCAGCCGCTTTTCACGCCGGAAGAACTGCGGCACATGGAAGACGTTAAGGATGTGGCCCGGATTGCCTTCCGCGTGCATCAAGTTCTCAGCCTGGGTGTGATCGCTGCCGTCGTCGCGCTGGCCTGGCAGCGCCCCCCCCGGCAGGCGCTGCGGCGTGGGCTGCGGGATGGCGGCCTGTTTGCCATCGCGCTGATCGTGGGGCTGGTGCTGCTGATCCTCGCCAACTGGGATTTTTTCTTCGACGGGTTTCATGCCCTGTTCTTCGAGAGTGGCACCTGGCGCTTCAGCAAGCGCGACACGCTGATCCGGCTGTATCCAGAGCAGTTCTGGTTCGATGCGGCCATGACGATTGGCCTGCTGACGGTGGGGGGCGCGGTCGCGGCGGTGGTGGCCGGCTGGCAGTGGGCACGCCGCGCACACCGCCGCCCGAATCAAGATGGGGCCGCTGTGGACCCCATCGGTGAAACAACCGCGCGCTGATGCGCGGGCGTGCTTATGCCCCGAATTTACCGATGCGTTTGGCATGTGCCAATGCCAGCGGCATCAGGTCCTTCGCATAGAAATGCCCCAGCGCGCCGGTCATGCATTCGCGCTCGCCGAAGGACTCGGTGCGGTCGGTCATGTGGGTGGCCGGTGCCCACAGCAGGGTCGGGATCGGGTGCCAGCTATGCGCTTTGTAGGTGGCCGGAGTCGAGTGATCGCCGGTGACGACGAGCACGTCTGGATTCAGGTCCAGCAGCGTCGGCAGCGCCTTGTCCACTTCTTCGATAACCTTGACCTTGGCGTCGAAGTCGCCGTCTTCGCCGCGGCTGTCGGTATACTTGATGTGGCAGAACACGAAATCGTAATCGTCCCAGATGTCCGCCACCCGATTAAATTCGTCCTGGGTAGTGTCGTGCGGCGTCGAGGGCATGATCTCCATGCCGACCAGGCGCGACACGCCCTTGTACATCGGGTACACTGCCACGCACGCCGCCTTGAGCTTGTACACGTCGGGGTACTTGGGCAGCCCCGGCTCCATCGAGAAGCCGCGCAGCGTGACCATGTTGGCCGGTGCGTGGCCTTTGAGCTTTTTGCGCGCTTCGCTAAGCCACTGCTTGACCAGCTCGACCGTCTTCTCGGCGGCGGGATCGAGCGCTTGCGGCGGGTGTGGTTCCACGCCGGTGCGCTGCGGGTCGGTGTCGGCGATGGCTCCGTTTAGTCCTGCACCGCGCAGCACCATCGCGAACCGGTATTCTTTGGCGATCTCGATATCCACCGTGATGCCGGGCAGTTCGATATCTTTGAGGACCTCGACACGCCTGGCCCCTTCCTCGGTAGAAATGCGCCCGGCGCGACGATCCGTGATCCGGCCCTGGTCGTCAACTGTGCAGAAATTGCCGCGAATGGCGACATCGCCGGGGTTTACTTCCAGGCCGATGCCGGTGGCTTCGAGCACGCCGCGCCCGATCTGGTACGTCACAGGATCATAGCCGAACAGGCCCAGGTGGGCAGGACCGCTGCCGGGGGCTATGCCGCGCTCGACGGGGATGCTCAGCCCCAGGCTGCCTTCTTGGGCGAGTTGGTCCAGGTTGGGGGTGTGGGCCGCCTCTAGTTCGGTTGGGCCGCCCTGTTCACGCGGAAGCCCGCCCAGGCCATCCATCACCAACAATAGAATTTTACCGCCCTTTTCGAGCGTAAGACGCCGCATCAAATCGAAATTTGCCATTTCCTTCTCCTGTAAAAAATGAAAGCTGCCGAACCAGACATAGTTGTAACACGCTGCGGGCAAACGTCAAGTGATCGTTGGCAGCAATCCATAGATGAAATGCTATTGTAGAATATGCGCAAACTGGCTAGAATCGCTGGCCAGTTGGGAGATAGTGGGGCTGCGAAGTTTTGATACCAGTATGCATCTACGTTTGTCACGCACCGCCATCATAAAATGGCTGACCCCTGGGCTGCGCATCAAGCGCTGGCTGCTGGTGCTGCTGTTCGGGATCACGGTGCTGGCGCTTGGTCTGGCGCAAGCCATTGTCACCCTGTACCGCACCACGGATCTGCCGCCGCTGGTATACGTCATGACATTGCGGTTTATGCCGGCCTGGCTGCGTACCCTGACATCCTTCGCGATTGGCCTGGGCGCGATTGGCGTGGCGCTGTATGAACTCAACCGCTCGTTCCTGGCTCCGTTCGCGCTGCGGCGCAAGGAGTCCTTGATCGACGTGGTCTATGCGCACCACCGCCGGCAGCGCGGGCTGAAGCTGGTGGCGATCGGGGGCGGCACGGGCCTGCCGAGTGTGCTGCGCGGCCTCAAGCACTACACGCGCAACATCACAGCCATCGTCACCGTCGCCGACGACGGCGGCAGTTCCGGCAAGCTGCGGCGCGAACTCGGCGTGCTGCCACCCGGCGATCTGCGCAGCAATATTGCCGCGCTGGCCAACGATGAAGACCTGATCACGCAGCTTTTCCAGTACCGTTTTGCAGAAGGCGGGCTGGAGGGCCACAGCTTCGGCAACTTGTTCCTGACGGCGATGGCCGATATCACCGGCAGCATGGACCGCGCGGTGGCCGAAACGGGGCAAGTGCTGGCCGTCGAAGGGCGGGTGCTGCCGTCGACATTACAGGATGATGTCACGCTGATGGCCGAGGTGCGCATGCCCGACGAACAGCAGCTCCGGCATGTGATCGGAGAATCGCAAATTCCCGCATCAGGTGGTAAGATCGAGCGCGTCTTTTTGCACCCGGATCAAGTGCGCGCCTACCCAGAGGCCATCCGAGCGATTTTGAGTGCAGACTGCATCGTGATCGGTCCGGGCAGCCTGTTTACCAGCATTCTGCCTAATCTGCTGGTGCATGGCATCACTGAGGCGCTTCGTGCCAGCCACGCATACAAGGTCTATGTATGCAATGTCGCTACCCAGGCAGGTGAAACGGATGAGTTCACCGTCGCTGATCATGTCGAGGCACTGGAAGCCCACATCGGGCGCGGGGTATTCGACGCCATTCTGGCGAATAACAATTATCCCACCAAAAACGCGGGCGAAAATACCCATTATGTTCGTCCGGAACCGGCGCACCACGTGATCGGCCAACGGTATACGCTCCATCTGGCCGACCTGACCGACAGCGAACGGCCCTGGCGACATGATCCCGGTAAACTTGCGCGGGCCTTGCTGGCGCGCTACACTGCCGCGACTTCCGCGCAGCTTGACACGATAGCCGCAGGTTAAAATGCGCTATCTTTTTCGTTGGATATCCGCAGTAGGATAAGGAGAATAATCACACAATGGCAGTTAAAGTAGGTATCAATGGTTTTGGCCGCATTGGCCGCCAGGTTCTCAAGATCATCATGGAAGAATATCCCAATGATCTAGAAGTTGTGGCCTTCAATGACCTGGGCGACCTGCCCACCATGGCCCACCTGTATAAGTACGACTCGTCCTATGGCAAGTTCGAGGGCGATCTCGAAGTGCTGGACGATGGGCTGAAAGTCAACGGCCATAAAGTGCTGGCCCTCAACGAGCGCGACCCCGGCAAGCTGCCCTGGAAAGACCTGGGCGTCGACATCGTGGTGGAAAGCACAGGGATTTTCCGTAACAATGAAACAGCCCAGCCGCACATTGATGCTGGTGCGAAGAAAGTCATTATCAGCGCCCCGGCCAAAGGCGACATCGACCTCACGCTTGTGCTCGGGGTCAATGAGGAGCAGTACGACTCGAGCAAGCACAATATTGTCTCGAATGCGTCTTGCACCACCAACTGCCTCGCGCCTGCCGCCAAAGTGATTCACGATGTGTTTACGATCAAGCGTGCCGTGATGACCACCATTCACTCCTACACGAACGATCAGCGCATCCTGGACCTGCCGCACAAGGACATGCGTCGTGCGCGCGCCGCCGCCCTGAGCATGATCCCGACCACCACCGGCGCGGCCAAAGCCGTTGAGGTTGTGATCCCCGATCTGAAGGGGAAATTCGACGGCATCGCGGTGCGCGTCCCGACCCCGACGGTGTCGCTGGTGGACTGCGTGCTGGAAGTGGAAAAAGAAACCAATACCAAAGAGCTCCTCAACACCTTCAAGCAAGCGTCCGAAGGCAAGTTGAAGGGCATCCTTGGCTTCAGTGAAGAACCGTTGGTCTCGATGGACTACAAAGCCGATCCGCGTTCCAGCGTCATCGACGCGGAGTTCACTTCGGTGTTCCAGGGCACCATGATCAAGCTGCTGACCTGGTACGACAACGAATGGGGCTACTCGGCCCGCACCGCCGATCTGGCGAAGATGATGGCCGACCAACTGTAAGCCCCACGTGGCTTTTGACAGTTGAGATTCCACAGGGGCAAGGGTTTTCTTGCCCCTGTTGCAATAGGAGAACATGCTGTGGACAAAAAAACGGTAAAAGATATCGATCTGACCGGTAAGCGTGTTTTGGTCCGCGTGGACTTCAACGTGCCGGTCAAAGATGGGAAAGTGACCGACGACACCCGCATCCGGGCGGCGCTGCCCACCCTGCAGTACATCCTGGAGCAAAAGCCGCGTTACATCGCGCTCATGTCGCATTTGGGCCGCCCCAAAGGCGAGGCCAAGCCCGAATTTTCGCTCAAGCCGGCGGCGCCTGTGTTGTCGGGGCATTTGGGCGTGGATGTGGCGTTTGCATCGGACTGCATCGGCGACACCGCGCAGCGCGCCGCGGACACGCTGCCCGAAGGCGGCGTCTTGCTGCTGGAGAATACCCGTTTCCATCCGGAGGAGCGCAAGAACGATCCCGCGTTCGCCAAGCAACTCGCCGCGCTGGGCGACGTATACGTTAATGATGCGTTTGGTTCGGCGCATCGCGCCCACGCCTCGACCGAAGGCGTGACGCATTATCTGCCGGCGGTGGGCGGGTTCCTGATGGAAAAGGAACTGGCGTACCTGGTGAAGGCTGTCGCGGCCCCCGAACATCCCTTCGTGGCGATCCTGGGCGGGGCCAAAGTGTCGGACAAAATCGGCGTGATCGAGGCGCTGCTGTCGAAGTGCGACTCGCTGCTGATCGGCGGCGGCATGGCCAATACGTTCTTCAAGGCGAAGGGCTGGGCGGTTGGCGACTCGCTGGTCGAGGACGAGGTGCTCGACACCGCCCAAGACCTGCTCGCCAAAGGCAGCGATCAACTCCGGCTGCCTGCATCGGTCGTTATTGCGGATGCGTTCGACAACGACGCGCAGACGCGGGTCATCAACCCGGCGGACGGCGTGCCGGACGGCTGGCGTATCCTGGACATCAGCCCGGACGCGGTCGAAGCTTTCCGCGAAACGCTGAAGGACGCCCAAACCATTGTGTGGAATGGGCCGATGGGCGTGTTCGAGATGGAAAACTTCGCCAAGGGCACCTTCCAGATCGCCGAGATTCTGGCCGAATCCAGCGCGACGACGATCATCGGCGGGGGCGATTCGGCAGCCGCCGTGCAGCAGGTCGGCCTGGCCGACCGGATGGCGCACATGTCGACGGGCGGGGGGGCCAGCCTGGAACTGTTGGAGGGCAAAGCGTTACCGGGGGTGGTGGCGTTAGAAGATAAGTAGATCGCCCCGCGAGGCTTTCAAGTCCGGCGGGGGGCACACACCCGCCGGATTTTACAGTCCTGTTGCATTTTGATAACAGGATTACACTATACTTGGGAATAAAAAAGTATAGGGGCAATCATGGCGTTTACAATTGGCAATACCATCGGACCCTACCGCATCGTCGATCAGATCGGGCAGGGCGGCATGGCGACGGTCTTCAAAGCCTACCATGCCAATCTTGACCGCTATGTCGCGTTCAAGGTGTTGCATCCGGCCTTTAAAGAGGACCCCACCTTTTTGGAGCGTTTCAAGCGCGAGGCGCAGATCGTCGCCAAGCTGGAGCATCCGGCGATTGTGCCAGTGTACGACTATGCCGACTACGAAAACGCGCCGTACCTGGTGATGAAGTTCGTCGAGGGCGAGACGCTCAAAGCCCGGTTGAAGCGGCAGCCGTTGACGTTGGAAGAAACGCTCGAGATGCTGGAGGTCGTCGCTGGTGGGCTAAGCTACGCGCATGAGCAGGGGATTCTGCATCGTGACATCAAGCCGTCCAACATCATTCTCGACCAGCGCGGCACCCCCTACATCACCGACTTCGGGCTGGCGCGCATCGCCCAGGCGGGCGAATCCACGCTCAGCCAGGACATGATGCTCGGCACGCCGCAGTATATCTCGCCGGAACAGGCCAAGGGGATTCGCGACCTGACGCCCGGCACCGATATCTACTCGCTGGGCGTGCTGCTGTACGAGATCGTGGTGGGACGGGTGCCCTTCAACGCCGACACCCCTTACGCCATTGTACACGACCACATCTACAAGCCGTTGCCCCTACCCGGCAAGATCAACCCGGAGGTGCCGCCGGAGATCGAACGGGTGCTGCTGAAAGCACTCAGCAAAGAACCGGCGGATCGCTATGCGTCGGCCCCGGCGCTTGAGGCCGCGTTCCGGCAGGCGGTACAAGAAACCGGCCTGACCGAACTCGGCGCGGCGCGTTACCGTCCTTCGCAGATGGTGTCATCTACGGCGGCCACCATGTCGCCCGAGAACACCGGGCCACAGCCGATCACCCCCGCCATTCCGTCGCCGGTGGCCGCGTCGGGGGGCAGTACGGCCAGTAAGCAGGCCTACCGGCGGCGGGCGAACCTGTGGATTTTGGGCGGTTTCGGTGCGCTGCTGTTGATGTGCCTGTTTAGCATGTTCGTGCTGGTGGATGCGCTGCGCGATCCGGCGCTGCGGCCCTGGGAGGTCAGCGACGCGGCGGATGATGACGCCATGCCCCCGCCGCCCCCTGGCGACGCTGATGGGCCGGATATGGGCATGTTCTCCAGCGTCTCCCAGCAGGCGAACGCCATGTTCGACCAGATGCAGAGCGAGCCGCATACCTACTTCGACTATGCGCTGGAGAAAAACCAGGCCGGCGACCCGCGAAGCGCGCAGTCTGTGATTGACTACGCCCTGCAAGCGCTCAAGCTGCCGCCGCACGAGGTCGCGGACCTCGCCCAGCAGGCAACTGCGGAAGGCCAGCCGGAGTTGGCGGTATGGCTGTGGCTGCATCTGCTGGACCAGCCTGGCCTTGACCCCGATCTGCACAACGACGCGCAGCTGGCGCTGAACGAAAGCCTGCGCGCGGACCTGGCAGCAACGGTCCAGACTGTGTTTACCTTCGCCAATGAGCACCCGGATAAAATCCCGCACATCGCCGCGAGTCTCCCACACGAAGCGCCACTCGCTTTCATCCTGGCCTTGTCCCAGATTGATCCAGATGACCCGGATGCCTTACTTGATATCCGGCAGATCATCACCGATCTGGATGCCTCCAGTGCCCTCATCAGCAGTATGGCACGCTTTGCGGAAGAGCAGGGCAATGCCCCCCTGGTGCTCTGGCTCTATCTGCAGGCAGTGGCCCAGGATGATGTTACCAACACGGACAAACAGGAGGCCGGGCGGTATCTCAAGGACAGCGCAGCAAGCGACCCGGTCCAGACGTTGATGATTACCAGTCTGTTCCTGGAACACTATTCGGCTGAAAAACGAGCCGATCTGGTCCAGAATCTGCCCCGCGAAGCGTTTGTCTATCTGGCGCTGGCGATGGTTGAGGCGGGGGCAGGTGATCAGGCGGCGGCATTTCGCTCGATCAACACCGCCAGCCGGCTCGAGCCTTCTACCGAGCTGCTTGTGTCGATGGTGAAGGTCGCCGAGATGCGCGAGATGGAGGAGTTGACGCTCCGCTTATATCTGGAGATGCTGGCCGACGAGACGCTCAGCCCGTATGTCCGGGAAGAGGCGGGGGCGTTTATCTACGAGCAGGCCCAGGCCAGGCCCGCCGCGACGTTGGCCACCATCAGCGTCTTCGCGACGCAGCACCCGGATGATCCCAACATCCTCACCGCCCATGCGCTGGCGCTGGCGCTGTCCGACCGGACCTTGATGCAGCGGCAGGCAGGCAATAGAATCGAGGATGCGCTCGCGCTGGACGGCGAGTTAGCCGAAGCCTATCTGGTCCGGGGAATCTATCACTATCGCATGGACCAGATCGACGAGGCCCGCGCCGACTGGGAACGGGCCAAAAGCTTCGCGGATGCGCCGGAATGGGTGGTCCGCGCAGCAGATGAGTTTCTGACAAATCTTTAAGGAGAAATCACAGCTTATGCGAACGCCAATCATTGCTGGCAACTGGAAAATGCACAAAACTCCGCCGGAGTCGGTGGAGTTTGTCAACGCGATCAAGGACAAGTTAGCGTCGCTCACAGCGGTCGAGCGCGTGGTGTGCCCGACCTATGTCGCGCTGCCAGGCGTGAAGGATGCGCTCGAAGGCACGGATATCGCTGTCGGCGCGCAGGACGTGCACTGGGAAGAACAGGGCGCGTTCACCAGCCAGATCGCGCCGGGGATGCTCGAGGGGCTGGTGAAGTACGTCATCACCGGGCACTCCGAAACGCGCGCCTACCAGGGCGTGACCGATGAGATGGTCAACAAGAAAGCGAAGACGGCCCTGGCGCACGGGCTGCACCCGATCATCGCAGTGGGCGAAAGCCTGGAAACCAACGAGGCGGGCGAGACCGATGCGTTTGTATCCAAACAGATTCGGGCGGCGTTTGCGGACATTCCTGCCAGCGATCTGGCGCAGATCGTGATCGCCTACGAGCCGATCTGGGCAATTGGCACCGGCAAGAGTGCCACTGGCGAGCAGGCCAACGGCATTATCGGCATGATCCGGGACATCATTCGCGAGTTGTACGGTGATGAACACGCCGACGCGATGCGCATCCAATACGGCGGCAGCGTCAAGCCGAAGAATATGATCGAGTTCATGAGCCAGCCCCACATCGACGGGGCGCTGGTGGGTGGCGCGTCGTTGAAAGAAGACGCATTTGTCGAGCTGGTCCGGCTGGCGATTGAAGCCAAAGGCCTGGCCTAACCCTAACGAAGGCGACGATGGACATTGGCAACCTGCTCACGCCCTGGCTGTTTCTGGCGCTGGTCCTGGTTCCGCTGTGGTTTGCGGAAAAGTGGATCCAGAGTCATTTGTACGGCGTGGGCTGGTTGCTGACCAACAACGAGCAAACCGCGACCACGCTGTACTATGTGTTCCTGCTGCCCGGCGTGTTCATTCACGAGGTCACGCAGTGGTTGGTTGCGGGGATGCTGAACGTCCGCATCAAGAAGATCCAGGCCTGGCCCGAACCACAAAAGGACGGCACGCTGCGGCTTGATTTTGTGCAGGTCGACGAGACGGATTGGTTCCGGGCAGCGATCATTGGTGCGATACCGTTGATCATTGGGATCGCCACCATCTGGACCGTCAGCCTGCAAATCCTGAACCTCGAAAACTTCCTCGATGCCCTCAGCACCACCGATCTGACCGTCATCGGCCCGGCGGCCCGGGACCTGGTGCGGAAACCCGATTTTTTCTTGTGGCTGTATCTGATGTTTGCCATCACTAACGCCATGTGGCCGACCCCTGCCGACCGGAAAGGGTGGCCGCTGCTGCTGGCTATCATCGCCGGAGCGTTGGGGTTCCTGGTTTTGATCGGGGTGGGCGATGTGCTGCACGAAACCTTCACCGGACCGGTCGCACATGCTGTCGATCTGCTTACTACAGCGTTCGCCACCGTGCTGATCGTCGAAGTGCTGGCGATCTTGTTTATCGGCTTCTTCGAGGAAATCCTGGAGCGCATCACCAAGCGCAAGTTTCAATACAGCACCCCCACCCCGCCCAAGAAAGACCGCGAACCCGGCTCTAACCTGCCGCTGCCTGCCGGGGCGCTGCTGCCGTCAATTTACAACATGGAGCTGCCGGTCCCTAAGCCGTCGGATCACGATGACCTGAAGAAGCAGGCAGAAAAGGCAGCCCCCGAAGAAGTCCCTTCGCCAGCGCCAGCCGCCCGAAAGGAAGCACCCACTCCACCGGCCCGCGAACGTCCTGGGGACGCCAGCCCGCCGGGGATTCAGCGCCCGCGCCCACGCGAACAACCACAGCCGTCGTCCCCGCAGCCTGACCGGCAGCCTGCACGCGAAGCTGGCACCGGTCCGACAGGCTTCGAACGGCCCAAACCAGGGGAAACCGAGGAGCGCCCGTCGCGCAGGCCGGAGCGTCTGGACGAGGACGAGCGCCTGGCCCGGCCTGGACCGTCCCGCCGCACGCCAGACGAGTCGCCGCGCGGACCGTCGCGCAGACCGGAGCGTCCGGACGAGGATGAGCGCCCGGCCCGGCCTGGACCGTCCCGCCGCACGCCAGACGAGTCGCCGCGCGGACCGTCGCGCCGCCCGGACATGCCGTCGCGCAGACCGGAGCGTCCGGATGAGGATGTGCGCCCGGCCCGGCCTGGACCGTCCCGCCGCACGCCAGACGAGTCGCCGCGCGGACCGTCGCGCCGCCCAGGGACACCATCGCGCAGATCGGAGCGTCCGGATGCAGAGGATACCTCACCGGATGAGGATGATGCCCTCAGCTTCCGGCGCAGGCGTTCAGCGCGTGGTGATAGGCCGCCGGTCACGCCGCGCGCCGCGCCGCCCGAGGATGATAGTGATGACGACGACGGCGGAGATGACATCGAATATATCGACATTGACGACTTCTATTAATGTTTATGCACCGTCGTCGCTGCCCGTCCGCCAGCTCAGGAAGGCAAATCCTGCTGCAACAACCAGCCCCATCACCAGCAGCGCGATCAGTTTGTACAGACGGCTGGCCGTTACCAGCGCGATCGCGCCGAAAATCGTGCAAAACACGTAGTAGCCCAGCACGATCTGGCGCTCGGATAACCCAAGATCGAGCAGGCGATAGTGGACGTGCCCGCGATCCCCTTCCATCGGATTGCTGCCGGTGCTCACCCGCCGCACGATCTGCCACACCACGTCCAGCAGCGGCAGTCCCATCACCAACAGCACGGTCGCCATTTTCGCGCCGCCGATGATGCTCAGCACGCCCAGCGTATAGCCCAAAAACAGCGCGCCGTTGGTGCCCATGAACACCCGCGCGGGGTGGAAGTTGTATGGCAGAAAGCCCAGCGTCGCCCCCAGTAGCGCCAGCGGAAGTAGACTCACGCTGATCTGGTCCAACCGGAACGCGGAGTGGATGAAGATCATCAGCGAGGCGACCGCACACACGCCCACCGCCAGCCCATCCATGCCATCCAGCCAGTTGACGGTGTTCATCATGAACCCCAGCCAGAACAGCGTGATCGTCACCGTCACTACATACGGCCATTCTGGCGTGACCTCGCCCGTCAGAGGATTGTTGAAGCCCTCGATGATGATCAAGAACAGCACAGCAACTGCTGCCGCCAGCAGTTGGGCGATGTACTGCGGCAGCGCGCTGAAATCACGCTTGTCGTCGAGGATGCCGAAGACGAACAAAAACGCGCCGCCCAGCAGCAGCCCCACCAGGCGAATGATCTCCTGGGGATCGGTGCGTTCGACGGGCAAGAACTGGGCGACAATCACGGTCCCGGTAAACGCCACATACAGCGCCATCCCGCCGAACTTTGACGTCACATGCGGATGCTGGTGTCTGTCGCGGGGCTTGTCCACAATGCGCCAGCGCATCCCCCAGCGCCGCGCCAGCGGGGTCAACGCCAGCGACAGACCGAAGGAAAGCACAAAGACTACAATGAACGACATTACGTCATTGTTCGACATCGTTGCTCGCTATCTAACATTGAGGGCAAGTACGCGGCCCGCCCTGCCATTACGATCTACGCCGTCCCAAACTGGCGATCCCCGGCATCGCCCAGGCCCGGCACGATAAACCCGTTCTCGTTCAGATGGTCGTCGATCATCGCCAGGTAGATCGGGACATCCGGGTGCGCCTGCGCCACCGTTTCGATGCCTTCCGGGGCGGCGATCAGCCCGACGAACTTGATCCGCCGCACGCCCCACTCCTTGAGGACCTGAATGGCGGCTGTCGCCGATCCGCCGGTGGCCAGCATCGGGTCGAGCACCAGGCACACATGCACCGTCGGCTCAATCGGCAGCTTATTATAATAGGATACAGGCCGCAGCGTTTCCTCGTCGCGGTAAATGCCCAGGTGCCACACCTGTGCACCGGGGATCATCTCGTGGATGCCGTCGACCATGCCCAGCCCGGCGCGCAGAATCGGCACCAGGCCGACCTCCTCTTGCAGTTGATAGCCGGGGGCCGATTGCAGCGGCGTCTGTACCGTTATGTCTTCCAGGAGCAAATCCTGCATCGCTTCGTAGCCTAACATCATGGCTACTTCCCGGATCAGTTCCCGGAATTTTTTGTGTTCGGTCTTGGTGTCGCGGAGCAGAGTCAGCTTATGCTTGACAAGGGGATGCTCGGAGATATGCAGTTTCGACATTTAACCCTCCTGGGTTTACTTACGCCGGGCAAATTGTAACGTTGTAGCCCAGCCTGTCAACGCCAACCTTTACCTGCGGCGCCCTGCCCGGTATACTTCGAGAGGTGAGAACGACTGGACTGTGGGAGACGGTATGCCCGATTCTGACCGTATGGTAAGTGGAAGCAAACGCCCCGACGATGGGCTGGATAACACGCTGCGCCCCCGTCGCCTGGACGAGATGACCGGCCAACCGCGCGTGGTGGATAACCTGCGCATCCTGATCGAAGCGGCCAAAGCGCGCCAGGAAGCCATCGATCATGTCTTGTTGTATGGTCCGCCGGGGTTGGGCAAAACCACGTTTGCCCACGTGATCGCCAACGAGATGGATGTGAACATCCGCATCACGGCGGGGCCATCCATTGAACGCGCCGGGGATCTGGCCGCCATCCTCACGCATCTGCGCGAAGGGGATGTGCTGTTCATCGACGAGATTCACCGGTTGGGGCGGGCGGTCGAAGAAGTGCTGTATCCGGCGATGGAAGACTTCGCGCTGGATATCGTGATCGGCAAAGGTCCGTCGGCGAAAAATGTGCGCCTGAATCTGCCGCACTTCACCGTCATCGGTGCGACCACGCGGCTGGCCTTGCTGACCGCGCCCTTGCGCGCGCGGTTCGGCGCGATCTACCGTCTGGACTTTTACAGCCTGGAAGCGATGGCTGAGATCGTGCGGCGCGCGGCGGCCAAGCTGGAGGTGCCCATCGAGGAAGACGGCGTGCTGGCCATCGCCAAGCGTGCCCGGGGCACCCCGCGCGTGGCGCTGCGGCTGCTCAAGCGCGTGCGCGACTATGCCGAGGTCCGCGCCGACGGCGTGATCACCGCTGAGGTGGCGGCCCAGGCCCTCGACTTGCTGGAGATCGACCCGTTGGGGTTGGACGACGTCGACCGGCGCGTGCTGCTGACCATCATCGAGAAATTTGAGGGCGGCCCGGTCGGTTTGGAGACCATCGCCGCCGCGATCAGCGAGGAGGCGGACACCATCATGGACGTGTACGAGCCGTACCTGCTCCAGCTTGGCTTTATCGAACGGACGCCGCGCGGACGAGTCGCCACCCGGCTGGCTTACGAGCACGTCGACATCGAGGACAATCGCTCGCCGCGCCAGCAATCGCTGCTTTAGCCACAATCACGACGATGGACCTGAACGCACTTGGACGCCTGCTGCTGGTGCTCGGCATCGGATTGGCTGTTTTGGGCGGGTTGCTGCTACTATTTAGCCGGGTGCCTGTGTTGAAACAGCTCGGGCACCTGCCCGGCGATATCCGCATCGAGGGAGAAGGCTATGCGTGCTTCTTCCCGCTGACGACGATGATTCTGCTCAGCCTGCTGCTGAGCCTCGGCTTTAACCTGATTGTTCGACTGTTTAACCGGTAACGCTATGCACATCGCAAACTTTGACTATCACCTGCCCCCAGAGCTAATCGCCCAGACCCCGATCGAACCGCGTGATGCCTCGCGCATGTTGGTGCTGGAGCGCGCCACAGGGCAGATCGAACACCGCATGTTCCGGGATTTGCCGGACTACTTGCAGCCCGGTGATATCCTGGTGCTCAATCAAACGCGCGTGATCCCGGCCCGGCTGCCCGCCCGCAAAGTGCCCACCGGCGGCGCGGCAGAAGTGTTGCTGCTGCGCCCGCTGAGCGATACGCGCTGGCTGGCGATTGTCGGCGGGAAGCGCCTCAAAACTGGCACGCGGCTGGCGATCGGGCCAGACGACACACGGCAGTTTGAGGCGACCGTCGTCGCGGAAAAAGAGAAAAATGAGCGCGTGGTGGAGTTCACCGAGCCGATCCAGCCGTACCTGGACGAGCTGGGCGAGACGCCGCTGCCGCCCTACATCACGACGCCGCTGGAAGACGTCAGCCGCTACCAGACGATCTACGCGCAGCACGAAGGCTCGGCTGCCGCGCCGACCGCCGGGCTGCACTTCACTGGCGAGATGCTGGTCGCGCTCCAGCGGCAGGGGATTGAGATCGCCTACGTCACGCTGCACATCGGACTGGACACGTTCGCGCCGGTGCGCGAGGAAAACATCGTCGAGCACCGGATGCACACCGAGTGCGCCATCCTGACGCCGGAGGATGCCCAGCGCATCAACGAGGCGCGGCTGCGGGGCAACCGGATCGTGGCCATCGGGACGACGGCGGTCCGCACGCTCGAAACGGCGGCGATACGCTCGGCGGCGTTCGGCACGGACTATAACGATCCGGCGAGTGTGCGCGCCACGTTGGAGAACATGCAGGACAACCTGTGCCCCTGGCGACCGGTGGTTGCCATTAATGAGGATACTGATCTGTTCATCACGCCGGGGTATCGCTTCCGTGCAGTGGATATGATGCTCACTAATTTCCATCTACCGCGCTCGACTCTGCTGATGTTGGTGAGCGCCTTTGCCGGACGCGAGCACATTCTGCGCGCATACGACGAAGCTATCGAGCAACGTTATCGCTTCTACAGCCTGGGGGATTGCTGTCTTTTGGTTTAGGCCTTCGAGAACCAACCCAAAAGCTTCTTCACAATACTGCGCTTATTGGCCAACACCTGCTGGTATTCGCGGTTGAGTTCATCCGCCAGATTTTCCAACTCCTCCACGCTCATGCGGGCACCGTTGACGAGCACCCAGTTATCACCTAAATCACGCAGTTCTTTCGGTTCGCGCTGGTACAATGCCAGGTAAACTTCCAGATACCGGGCCATTGCTTTCTCAATCCTCATGAATAAAGCCTCCACCATGCTTGCTAGCGGGATAACGCCTATCCTCAGTATAGCTCCTGATCGGCGTTAACGCCTAATTCAAGCATGAAAGTTGTCTGAAAACAAAATTCAGCGAGTCACGGATTCGTTGAATGGCCCTCACCCTTCCGGTGGAGCCGGATCCCTCTCACTGAGATACCGTGTTGATTGTCAAGGGATTGAGGTCAAAATGGGCGAGAAATTGGGATCATAGCGTTGACCAGATTTGAGGACGCCATAAGCATAATGCAGCAGTTTGCGCATCACCGCCACGATAATCTGCATCTCCGACTTGCCGCGTGCAGTCAACCGTTCGGCCAGTGCCGCCGGACGGGGGTCAAAGCGCATCGCGGTGATAGCGGGCCAATAGAGCGCGGCCCGAATCGACGACCGGCCCATTTTGGAGATACGCGTTTGGCCGCGCACCGAACTGCCGGATTGGTGATGACGCGGGTTAAGCCCCGCAAAAGCCACCACGTCACGCACATTGCTGAACTGACTCATGTCGCCATATTCACCCAGGCGCTTGGCGGCGGTCAGCGAACCAATACCTTGGATCGAATCGAGCAAATCCCGGTGCTGTTTGAGGTCGGGGTGACGATCAATGTGGTCCTGGATCGCTTGCTTGACCTGGTCGATCTGGTCGGTGAGAAAGGCGATTTGGTGTTGGAGGTTATCGATCACCGTCGCGGATGGATAGGCAGCGTGTTGGAGGGCATGCCGGCGATTGCGCTGGCGCTGCCGGTCAGATTCCAGATCGGCCAGATGTCGGACCAACGTTTGCAGCTCGCGCTGCGCCCCCGAGGGCGGCGACCAGGGCGGCGGCTGTTGAGTACGGCAGAAATCGGCGATGATCTCGGCATCCAGCCGATCGGTCTTGTTGCGCTTCAATTGGCTCTCGGCATATTTCTTGATGCGCGCAGGGTTGACCACACTCACGTCATGGCCGTGTTCGACCAAAAACTCAGCCACGTGTTCCCAATAGCGTCCGGTCGCTTCCAGACACACCTGGGCGACTTCCACCTGACGGTTTTTCAGAAAACGCTGGAGTTGCTTGAACCCCTGCAGGTTATTGTCGAATTCGTCCTGAACCAACGGTTCACCTTCGCGCCACAGCGCGACAGCCAGAGTTGCCTGAGCTACGTCGATGCCCAGAATAGCA
>DAOTUD010000200.1:0-6281 GCA_034437275.1 Anaerolineae bacterium | reverse complement strand
ACCTGCCCCGCGCGGTGATTGGTTATGCTGGCGTTATGTGCGCGCTACTCGACGATGGTCGTCGGCAGCGGCGTGCCGTTCCACACGTCGTCGTAGTTCGGCCCGATGCTTTCACGCGGGACCCAATACAGCCCGCAGCTAAGCTGCACCTGGTAGTACTGCTCGGAGGCGTCCAGGCCGTACACCCACAGCGACTTCCCGGCGGCCATGATGTGCACCGTGCCGGAATCAGCCGATGGCTGGAAGTACAGCGGCGTGGTTTCGACGAACTTGCCCACGACGGCATCTTCCGGCAGCGGCAGCATGTCGCAGCCCGGCATGGTTGCGTCGGTCGTGGCGGCAGGATCATCCGGGGTGGCATCCGGCTCGAAGTCGAAGACGATCGGCCCGCAGGATGTGGTGATCACCACGTTGTCGAACGCCCCATCCAGCCCAATGTCGGTGTCGTGAAACTGCTGCCCGGCGTTCATCGCTATCGCCAGCAGTAAATCGCCCGCCGCCAGCCCGCCCAGCGAGGTGGGGCAGCTCGGGTTGCCGGTGATTTTGGCCCACCCGGTGAAACCAGAGTCAGGCCCGACGGTGTGCCAGACGCCCGCTGCCAGCGGCCCCGGTACGTAATCGTAGGCGCAGTCAAAATAACCGTTGCTGAAGGTTCCGATCCCGTTGGCGACCTGATCGATGAGGATGTTGGCGTAATATTCGCTGGTGGCCACGGTCGAGGCCGGGGCGTTGTACAGCCCATAGGTGACCGACTGCAGCGCGCAGCCTTCCAGGCCGCTGAAGGTCCGGAACATATAGAACTTCTGCCCGGGGCCGGTGATGGCGATGTGCAGGCTGCCGGCCCCCAGCGGCGGCGTGCCCGGTCCGGCGGCGAACGTGTACGGGGCGGAGCCAACTGGGGCGATGACCCACCCCTCCAGGTTCGAGGGCGAGACAGCCTTGCTCGGCAGGGGGAACACGAATAAAGCGATGATAAGTGTTAGTACAAGACCGATACATGCATGACGTTTACACATAGCACAAACCCTCCACACAATGCATACCATGAATGACATTGCAGCGTCCCGGTCCGTGTGCCTTGAGTACTGTCATTGGAACGTAGCAAATCCGTTTATATTACCATTGTATATTGTTTTGAGAATGTGTGCTTGGGGTGGCAATGAATTCAGAGGATTTTCAGAAATAGAGGCCCACAGCACAGCCGCTGGGCCGCGCTGTGTTCCCGCTGTGCTTAGCGCGCCAGGGGGTGGTGGTCCAGCGCGTTGTACAGGTCGATGAAGTGATCGCCGCCCTGCGCGACCGCCGCCCGCAGCGCCGGAGCACCCTGGTCCGCCGCGAGGGCGCGCGCCGCGAAATAGCCCACCAGGTCGATGCATATCATATCCCTGGACTGGCAGGCGTCCTGGGTGCGCAGCCAGCCCGCGAACGATTCGTCGCCCAGGCCGGTGTCGCGCGCCGTCTCGACCAGCGCGTTCCACTGCGCGACGTGCTCGTCCAGGTTGGCTGGGTCCAGCCCGAGCGCCCGGTCGTAGAAGGCCAGATCGTGCCGGTAGCTGAGGTACCACGCGATGCCCCGGCTCAGCAGCGCATCCTTGAGCAGGTCCAGCGGGGTGTCGGGGGAGCGCTGGATGGCGTCACAGTACTGGTCATAGGCCAGGTGGAAGCCCTGGTGGTTGAAAAAGCCGTGGCGGATGACGTGCGTCAGCAGGCTGAGCGAAAACTGCCCGAGCCGCTGCTCCAGGTGGGGCCGCGCCTGGGCCAGATTGACGACCATGCCGTGATATTCGCCGCCTTCGGAGTCCTTGTAGGTGCGCACATAGCCAAACGCGGGGTAGCCGACCGCCGTCAGCGCCAGCATGAAGTGCGGCTCGTCCGCGAAGCTGGCCGGGAACAGCGCCGCCACCTCGTGCAGCGACACCAGCTCCAGGTCGCGCAGATCGCGCAGCAGGTCTTCCAGTTGATCGCGCAGTTCGTAACACGTTGCCAGGGCATAGGGATCGTGCTCGCTGGGGTGCCCGTTGTCGAAGTACGAGGTCAGCTCGTCGAGCAGCGTGGCCCCGGTGCCCTGCATGTGCTGGGTGGTCAGTTCCACCAGGTGAATGCTCGGCGCGTTGCGCAGATCGGCGGCGCGGTCGAGCACGCCCTCGGCGCTGCGGATGCTCAGCGGCAGGCGTGCCGCGCTATCATCGATGATGTAGTGTATTTTCATGCAAATTATCCGGTCCTTCGTCCGGCGAATCGAAAACCATTTGAAGACATGATTGTATAGAGATAGTGTATACTTTGCTAGCCTTTTTAGCCGGGAACACACAAGGACGACAATTCGATGGCCGAAAACACCGTCGATTATTCGCAGAAATGGTGGGTGATGCTCAGCGTGGCGATGGGCGTCTTTCTCTCCACGATTGACAGCAGCATCGTGCAGGTCGCGCTGCCGACGCTGAAACGCGAGCTAAACACCAATTACGCCACCGTGCAGTGGGTGATCGTCAGCTACCTGCTGGTGCTCAGTTCGATGATGCTCGGCGTGGCACGGCTGGCCGACATGATCGGCAAGAAGCGGATTTACATGGTGGGCATGGTGATCTTCACGGTGGGATCGGTCTTGTGCGGGCTGGCCCCGACGGTCGGCTTCCTGATCGGCTTCCGGGTGCTCCAGGGGGTCGGCGCGGTGATGCTGCAAGCCCTGGGCGCGGCCATCGTGACCGAAGCCTTCCCGGACTCGGAGCGCGGGCGGGCGCTGGGTGTGATCGGCACCGTCGTGTCGCTGGGCATCATCACCGGGCCGACGCTGGGCGGGCTGTTGATTGGGCTGGTGAACTGGCGCGCGATCTTCCTGGTCAATCTGCCGGTGGGCGTGATCGGGCTGTTCCTGGTGCGGCGCTTCGTGCCGGACTGGCGTCCGCCCGGCGGCCAGCGTTTCGACACCGCCGGCGCAGTGGTCCTGCTGCTGACGCTCGTCGCGCTGGCGCTGGGGCTGACGTTTGCGCCCAGCACCGGCTGGGGCGATCCGCTGATCATTCTGCTGCTGGGCGGGGCGCTGGTGGGGTTGGGCGTGTTCCTGGGGGTGGAGGACCGGCTGCGCCAGCCGATGGTCGACCTGTCGCTGTTCCGCGACCCGTTGTTCAGCGTCAGCCTGGCGACCGGGCTGCTGGTCTTCGTCGCTGTTTCGGCGCGCGTGGTGCTGCCCTTCTACCTGGAGGAGGTGCAGGGCTATTCGACCGCCAAAGCCGGGCTGTTCCTGACGATCATCCCCATCGCGCTGGGCATCATGGCCCCCATCTCCGGCACGCTCTCCGACCGCTACGGTTCGCGCGGGATCGCGCTGCTCGGGCTGGCGGTGATGGGCGTGGGGTGCCTGGCGGTGGCCACGCTGCAAGCGGACACCTCGACGCTGGGCTATATCGTGCGGTTGGCCCCCTTCGGGATCGGGGCCGGGCTGTTCCAGTCGCCCAACAACAGCGCGATCATGGGATCGGCCCCGCGCGAACGGCTGGGGGTCGCGTCCGGCTTGCTGGCCCTGTCGCGCAATATGGGCCAGGTGATCGGCATCCCGATGATCGGCGCGGTATTTTCCAGCCGCGTGATCAGTGTCGCCGGGCTGGCGCGGGATTTCGACGCCGCCGACGCGCCGCCCTGGGCCATCGTCGAAGGCGTCAGCGCGGCCTACATTGCGGCGGCGCTGTTGATCGGCGTGGGCGTCGGGCTGGCGGGGTGGGCGCTGGCGTACCAGCGCCGCCGCCGGTCCGCCGTGCCGGAGATGTAGGCGTGTGCAGGCCGGGGGGGTAGGGTTTTCATGTCACGGTTTTGATCCCGGCGATTGACCCCTCCCCGCACGCGGAGAGGGGGAATTGGGCACAGGCAAAAGTCCCTCTCCGTTTACGGGGGGGGGTAAAAGAGAAGCAGTAAGCGTTAAGAAAACCTGCTCTTGAAGGGGACCTTCCCCCTCCTGAATGCCTTCACATCTCGTCTTCCCCGGTGCGCTGTTTGATGTTGACCATGCGCAGCAGCGCGTCGATCCCGGCGGGGGTTGGCAGCGACGGGATCGCGCCGTAGCCGGTCGTGGTGAGCGCGCCGGCGGCGCTGGCCCGCTGCACGATGGCGCGCAGCGTCTCGTCGTCGATGGTGTCCACGTCCATCTCATAATCCAACAGCGAATCCAGCAGCGTGGCGGTGAAGGCGTCCCCGGCGCCGGTGGTCTCGACGACCTGGACGTAAGGCGACGGCACGCTGCCGGTGCGCGCTCCGGCGGTATACCACGCCCCCCGGCGGCCTAGCGTCACCGTCGCCAGCCGCCCGCGAAAGCCGATCACTTCCAGCGCCGGGCAGAAGTCTGCGTCGTCTTCGTGATCAGGGGCCAGGAACAGCAGGTCGGCATCGCTGATCTTGAGGATATCGGCGTGCGCGATGGCTTCGAGCATGGCGGCGCGGCCCTGGTCGGCGTCCGGCCACAGGTCGGCGCGCCAGTTGGGGTCGCACGAACACACGACCCCGGCCTCCTTGGCCAGCGTGATCGCCTTCAGCGTGGCGTCGTGCGAGGCGGGGGTGCGCAGGCTGATCGAGCCGTAGTGCAGCACGCGGGCCTGGCTGATCACGTCAGCGTCGATCTGGCCCAGCAGGAGGTGATCGTGCGCGCCGGAGCTAAACTCGAAGTTGCGGTCGCCTCCCGCGCCCAGCTTGACAAACGCCAGCGTGGTGAAGTGGTCCGGATCGGTGCGCAGCGCGCAATCCACCCCGACGACCTGCAAATCGTGCAGGATTTTCTGGCCGAACGCATCCTGGCCGACGGTGGCGATCATGCGCGCCCGGCGACCCAGCTTGGCCAGCCCGGCAGCGACATTCGCTGGAGCGCCGCCGGTCGCCGCGTTATACTCACTGGCTGTCACCAGGGTTTGACCGCGTTCGCGCGAGACAAAATCGATCAAGGCTTCGCCTAAACAAACAACATCCATACGCGCTTTGCTCCTTGCGTGTAATGATCGATGCGAGACTATGAGTATACCGCGTTTTTTGTTTTCGCCGGAGCCTATCCTGGCGTACAATCAGGGATGAGTAAAGACAGGTACTTGATGCAAGCTGGTCATCGACCCCGGATGGCCGGGGAACAACTGCCCCTCACCGCCCGCCGGGCGGCGGGGTGAGGGTGTGTTACGGCTTCGATTGCCTGGGTTTGCAATCGAGTGCGATAATTTACCGGACTGACGACAAAGGGGGCGGCATGGCAACGGTAGTGTTGCCCGAAGCGACGCGCGCACTTTATCCTTTCCGATCCCACTATTTCACCCTCAGCGATGGGATGCGGATGCATTATATCGACGAAGGGCCAACCGATGGCGAGGTGTTGGTGTTTGTGCATGGCTACCCGACCTGGAGCTTTGTCTACCGGGCGCTGGTGGTGTACTACGCCGCGCAGGGCTACCGCTGCATCGCGCTGGACCATATCGGCTGGGGCCTGAGCGACAAGCCCGGCAGCCACCGCTATCACACCCTGCGCCGCCACATCCACAACGCGCTGGAATGTCTCGACGCGCTGGAACTGCACGACGTCACGCTGCTGATGGAGGACTGGGGCGGGCCGATTGGGCTGGGCTATGCGCTGCGCCGGCCCGACAGCGTCAAGCGGCTGGTGGTCATGTCCTCGTGGGTGTTCCAGGATTCCTATCCGGTGCCGCTGCACCCGCTGATCCAGCTGGCGACCAAGCCCGGCGTGGGGGATGTGCTGTTCCGCACGTTGAACCTGGCGCTGAACATCGGGATGCAGCTCTGGACCGAGCGACGCCTGTCGGCGGCGGTGCTGGATGGCTACAAAGCCCCGTTCCAGGATGTATGGGGGCGCATGGCGCTGTCGCAGTTCCCGCGCATGATCAGCACCAGCGCCACGCACCGTTCCGCCTCGCTGATGCGCAGGATCGAGCAGGAGCTGGCCGTGTTCGACCGCAAGCCGAGCCTGATCCTGTGGGGGCGCAGCGACGCGGTCTTCCCCCCGCCCATGGCCAAACACTGGAAGACGCGGATGCCCAGCGCCAAAGGCCCGCACCTGATCGAAGGGGCCAACCACTTCCTGTCCGAAGATAATCCCGAGGCGGTGATGCTCCGGCTGGATGATTTCGTTGCGCGGACGTGACTGTACATTTTCTGAATTTTTCATACACTTAGAAGTTACGCAGTTGAGCGAGAAATGCTAAACTTGAAAGCATGAACCCACCCAAATGCGACGAACTGGACTACATCAACTTTCTGATTGCCGCGCAACAAGTGTTTAGCACGGTTGAAGCAGCGAA
>DAOTUD010000199.1:0-4215 GCA_034437275.1 Anaerolineae bacterium | reverse complement strand
GCATTACATGTCAAATCGCGGATATCCTGGGCTGTGGGTTCGGCGTGAGCAGGGACGAGTGCGACGCTGGTGATCACCAACACGAAGATTAAAAATAACGTGCGAAACGTTTGTTTGATAACCATTCTCCTACCTCATCGTGACCATGCCCCTCAATAATGGGATTGCTCCCTATCATTTCAGCATATCACAAACTGTATCAAAACGGATAGGTTTTTACGGCTTTTTTGCGAGCATGGCTTGCCCCTGCCGTTTTCTGGCGTGGGCGAGTGGCCGCCGGTATAGTACAATGTTGAAGTGCAGTAGCGATCCGGACACAGGGAGAAAACATCGTGAGCCGTAGAGAGCACGAAAACGACTATTACAACGACGAGTATTACGCCGACGAGGAACACGAACAAGGCAAGCCGCCCCGGCGGCGCACCGGATGCTGGATACTGCTGGTGGTGCTGGCGCTGCTGGCGACCTGTGTCGGCGGGATCGGCGCGGTTATTCTGTACCTGGCCGGGGAACCCAGCGAGGTCGAGGTCGAGTTCGCAGCCGGGCAGGATATCACGCTGGCCGCCAACGCCGCCGAGCCGGCGACGTTCGCCTTCACCATCGAGAACACCAACGTCGACCCGATCACCCTCACCGCTATCGGGCTGGATACGGAACTGCTGGACGGCGTCGCGGTCGTAGCGACCACACCGGCCTTCCGCCCGCCGGAAGAACGCAGCTACCCGCTGCTGGGCGGCGACTGGATGGAATACAAGTACGACCGGCAGTTAGGCGGCGGCAGCAAGCTCGACGTGGAATTGCAGTTCAAGGGCCTGTCGCCGGGCAGCTACAGCGGCGACCTGACGATCTGGGTCGAGAGCGACATCCTCGGCTTTTCGATCACGCGCGCCAGGCATTACGCCCTGGATATCACGGTAGAGTAGCAAAGGCCGACGGTGTTCATCAGCTTCGAGGGGCCAGACGGCAGCGGCAAGACCACGCAGGTGCACCTGCTGGCGGACTATCTCCGCGCGCAGGGCTACCCCGTCCTCCAGACGCGCGAACCGGGCGGCACGCCCATCGGCGACCAGATTCGGGACGTGCTGCACGACCTGAAAAACCAGGGCATGCACCCGCACACCGAAATCCTGCTGTACGCCGCCTCGCGCGCGCAGCTGGTGACGCAGGAAATCCGCCCCCGCCTGGAAGCCGGCAGCATCGTGCTGTGCGACCGTTACGCCGACAGCACGCTGGCCTATCAGGGCTATGGGCACGGGCTGGACCTGCCCCCGCTGCGAAAAATCCTGGACTTCGCCACCACCCGGCTCAAGCCCGACCTGACGCTGTACCTCGATATTTCCGCCGAAGCCGGGCTGCGCCGCCGGGAGCAGGCGGCCCAGGACGGCGCGGAGTGGAACCGCATGGACGCGCAGTCGCTGGCGTTCCATCGCCGCGTGCGCGAAGGCTACCGGGCGCTCATCGCCGAGGACCCGGCGCGCTGGGTGAGCATCCCGGCGGACGACACGCCCGAAGCGATCCAGGCGCGCGTGCGGGCGGTGGTCGAGGAACGGCTGCGCCAGCATACCCCCCACAAGAACACATAGGACACGTTATGTTAGCCAAACGCATCATTCCCTGCCTGGACGTGCACAACGGGCGGGTCGTCAAAGGGATCAATTTCGTGAACCTGCGCGACGCCGGCGACCCGGTCGAGCAGGCCGTAATCTATGACCGCGAGGGCGCGGACGAACTGGTATTTCTGGACATCACCGCCACGCACGAGGCCCGCGCCACCATGCTCGACGTGGTGCGGCGCGTGGCCGATTCGATCTTCATCCCGTTTTGTGTCGGCGGCGGGCTGCGCACGGTGGAGGACATGCGTGCCACGCTGCTGGCCGGGGCCGACAAGATCGCGATCAACAGTTCGGCGGTCCGCACCCCGGCCCTGATCGGCGAGGGCGCGCAGCGCTTCGGGTCGCAGTGCATCGTCGTCGCCATCGACGCACGCTGGACCGAGACCAACTACGAGGTGTACGTCAGCGGCGGACGCACCCCAACCGGCCTGGACGCGGTCGCGTGGGCGCGCGAAGTCGAGCAGCGCGGCGCGGGCGAGATTCTGCTCACCAGCATGGACCGCGACGGCACCCAGGACGGCTACGAGATCACGCTCACGCGCGCGATCAGCGAAACCGTCAACATCCCGGTGATCGCGTCGGGCGGTGCGGGCGCGCCGGACCACTTCCGGGCGGCGCTGGTCGAGGGTGGGGCGGATGCGGCGCTGGCCGCCAGCCTGTTCCACTACCGGCAGTTGAGCGTCGGGCAGGTCAAGGCGTACCTGCACGAACACGGCGTCCCCGTGCGGCGGGTGGAGGCGGCCTCATGATCGATGTCGAGGCGCTGATCCCGAAATTGAAATGGAATGCCGATGGCCTGATCCCGGCGGTGGTGCAGGATGCCCGCACCCGGCAGGTGTTGATGGTCGCCTGGATGAACGCCGAGTCCCTGCGCCGCACGCTGGAAAGCGGCCAGACGCACTTCTGGAGCCGCAGCCGCCAGGCGCTATGGCATAAGGGCGCGACCAGCGGCAACACGCAGACGGTTACCCGGCTGTGGGCCGACTGCGACGCGGACACGCTGCTGGTCCAGGTGGAGCCGGCAGGCCCGGCCTGCCACACCGGCGCAGTAAGTTGTTTCTATCGACCATTGGAGGCCCTGCTTGACTGATATTCTGGCGCATGTGTTCGCCACCATCCAAGACCGGAAAGCCAACCCCAAACCTGAGTCCTATACCAATCACCTGCTGGACAGCGGAGAAGACGAGATCGTCAAAAAGATCGGCGAGGAGGCCATCGAGGTGATCCTGGCCGCCAAAAGCCAGGGCGACGACCGGCTGGTGTCGGAACTGGCCGACCTGGGCTATCACTGCCTGGTGCTGCTGGCGGCGCGCGGCCTCACGCCGGACGCCGTGGCCGCCGAACTGGCAAAGCGCCATCAGCCGGAGTGACGCGCAGCCAGGTACGCCCGGATTTCGTCCACTGCTGCCGCTTCGGTTCGGGTCCCTCTCCCTCAAGGAGAAGGGCCGGGGATGAGGGCCAAAAAGGCAGTTCGCCAACAAGATCACTGGTGGGAGAGGAAGCAGGGGGAGGGGCGGGAATCAAAAAGGCCCCCTGCACAGGGCAGAGGGCCAGTGTGTTGCGACTTAACGATTACTCGGCGAGGACGGTATCGAGCAGGAAGTCGAAGGCAACGTCCGCCGGCTCCATATCGTCCCCGTCAACCTGCCAATTCAGGTTGGACATGGTCGGGCCGTCCAGCTTCTTCATCAGCATATTGAGGATCACGGCAACGCGCGGGTCATTCTCGACGATCGCGTTGTCGATCACAGGCGCGACGTTGTAGGGCGGCCAGAAGCCCTGGTCGTCCACCAACACGCGCAGGTTTAGCGCGCTGATCTGGCCGTCGGTGCCGAAGCACGTCGTCACGTCCAGGTCGCCTTCTTCCAGGCCGCTGTACTTCAGGCCGGGGTCGAAGCTCAGCACGTCGGCGAAGCCAAACTCGCCATAGGTTTCGTTCAGGCCGGGCAGGCCGTCCGGGCGGTCGATGAACTCGGCGGTTGCGCCGAACACGAGACCCTCGGAGTTGGCCTGCAGGTCGCTCACCGTGACGATCCCCAACTCTTCTGCGCGGTCTTCTTTCATGGCCAGGCAGTAAGTGTTGTTGAACGCGCTCGGCTCAAGCCACATCAGGCCCCATTCTTCCATGTAGGCTTCCTTGACGGCTTTCCAGATCGCGCCGCCGGTTATGGAGGCGTCATACTCCAGCCCCAGGTGGGTGAGATAGCCCGTGCCGGTGTATTCGGCGTAGGCGTCGATCTCGCCGGCGACCAGCGCTTCGTGCGCCGCCGCCGTGCTGCCCAGCTGGGTGTAGTTGGCGTCATAGCCGTATTCTTGCAGCAGCAGGGCCATCAGGTTGCCCAGGATCAACTGCTCGGTGAACTGCTTGGACGACACAGCAACGCTCACGTCTGCCGGGTTGGGCAGCGCATCAGGAGCCGGGATAGTGCCGACAACTTCGTTGTAGAAGAAATCGAACGCCACGTCTGCCGGTTCCATATCATTGCCGTCAACCTGCCAGTTCAGGTCGGACATGGTTGGGCCGTCAAGCGTCTTCATCACGTGATTGAGCACCACTGCAACGTACGGGTCTGCCATGATCACTGTGTTGTCGATCACCGGC
>DAOTUD010000198.1:0-22143 GCA_034437275.1 Anaerolineae bacterium | reverse complement strand
CTGTGGCGTAGCTTTTTTCCTGTTCGCTGGGCTTTCCCGCCCTGTTTTGTTAAGATTCACTTCTCCCAGTCCTGCGGTCTGGTTTTTCAGGTTGCTTGCCCGCTTTGCTCTTTTAGCGGAAACTAAAGTGCCGATAAGTTGCGCCATATCTCCCGGGGTTTTGGCCGCCTAGCGGTTAAACTTATCAACTGATATACTCACAGCATAACGGCACAGGCTCTTTGCGTGGATGGTGATGCTGATGAATCAACAATTTGTGACGCCGCACGACGCCCCGCTGCATGGCAGCCATAATCTCCCCGTTCAGGCTCCGGACGAGTTGTTCGGGCGTGATGCTGATCTGTCATCGGTGCATCTTTCGTTGAAGGCGGGCACGGCAGTGCTGCTCTATGGCCCGCCCGGTGTGGGGAAGACGGCGCTGGCAGCGGCGTTGGCGGCTGGTTATGCGGAATTGCCCGGCGGGGTGCTGTGGCTGGAGGTGGCCGATGATTCCCTGCGCGCGCTGATCGTGCGCGTGGCGCGGGCCTACGGCACGGATATCGACACCGTCGGCGATGACCTCAATGATCGTGTGGCGTACGTGCGCGGCTTGCTGCAACAAAACCGGCCTCTCGTCGTGCTGGATGGCCGGCACCTTGAGGGGACAACACGCGAGTTTGTCCGCCGCTGTGCGTCTGGCGTCCCCTTGCTGTTGACGCATGATCGGCTCATGCCCGGTCCGTGGACGCCCTATGCCGTCGAGCCGCTGGAACCGGAGGATTCGCGCGCGATGTTGATACACCTGGCGCGCAATTCGTTCGAGGCCGAGATGGCCGAAGTAGACCGCTTGACTCGGGCATTGGGTGGCTATGCGCTGGCGATCTATGTTGCCGGGCGTCAGCTTGCGACCGGCAACGTCACGCCGGAGGACCTGCTGGCGCGGTTGCCAGACGTTCCCGAAGGCGAAACGAATCGCACGATGGCCGTATTGATGGCGGCCTACCGGCTGCTGCCCGGCCAGTTGCAGGGGTTGATCCTGCTGTTGGGGGCGGCTTTCGCCGGGGGCGGCAGCGACGAGCTGCTGTCCGATGTGGGCGGCGCACCGGTGAAGGTGATCCAGGCCGCGATGCACCGGCTCTTCAAGCACGGGTTTGTGAGCGAGCGCACCGTGTACGATCAGCCTTATTTCACCGTGCATGAGCGCGTGCAGACGTTCGCGCAAACGTTCTTGCGCGGCAAAAAGCAGTTGGAAGCAATGCAGGCGCGGCACTTACGCGGCCTGGCGACGTATGTCCAGCGCCACACTGCCGACAATAACCCGGCGCATCACGAACGCCTGATCGCCGAGATGCCGAACGTCCTGGGGGCCGGGCGGTATGCGGTGCAGCAGGGACATGAGGACCAGCTGCAGACGCTGGTCGATCTGCTCGCGCCGGATATGGCCGAGGATTTCGCCGATATGCACCACTATAAGCCGGAGGTCATCTGGCTGGAATACCTGCTAGACCATCCCGAGGCTGCCGAGGTGGGTGTGTTGGCGCGTCCGGACCTGGATGTGCCCGTCGAACCATTGGAAACTGTCACCGAACCGGAGCCTGAACCCGAACCATCTCTGCCGCCCGCTGCCGAGGCCGTGCCGCTGGGCGAACGCAGCGCGCCGGAGGAAGCCGCGCCGGATGTGCAGGAGCAGGATACGGTCGCTGCACCGGCGGTCTACACGCTGCGCGAGCCGGATGAAGACACGACGCCGCCGGCTGCCGAACCGATGCCGATCACGGATATGGAAAAACTGCACCGCGTCACCGCAGAAGCGGTCGAGTCTGGCGCGGAGGCCGAGTCGATTGAGCATTACGGGCAGGCGCTCGAGGCGTATCAGGCGGATGGGAACGTGGATGATGAGATCGCCGCGCTGGAAGCGTTGGCTGCGCTGAATCTCGAGCAAGAGAATTACAGCGAGGTGCTGGATTATGTCGAGCAGGGCATTTCCCTGGCCGAACAGGCAGATAACCCCCAGCGCGAGGGGCAGGTGTTGGCATTGCTCGGCGAACTCCAGGCCATGTTAGGACGCTACGAGGGTGCGGAAACGGCCTACCGGGAGGCGGTCGACGCCTTACGCCCGATCGAGGCCTGGCTGGATATCGGCCTGACGCTCAACAAGCTGGGCGATCTGTATCTTGACCAGGGGCAGCCCGAGGATGCGCTGGATGTGTTGCAGCAGTCCATCCCAATCTTTGAACGCGAGGAACGCCCCGACTACCTGCGCGACACGCTCGACATGCTGGGCGAGGCCCACACGATCCTGCTGCACTGGGATCAGGCACGAACCAATTACTCCAAGGCGCTCGAACTGGCACAGTCCGCCGGGGATGAGCAGGCTGTGTTCGACGAATTGTGGAAACTCGCCGATCTGCACGAAGCCAGCGGCGACCGTGACGCGGCGCGGTCCTATTATCGGCGCGCGTTGAAGTTCGCTTTTGCGCTGGATGATGCGGAACAGGTTGGCTATACCCTGCTGGCCCTGGCGCGGCTGCTGATGGACGATACAGTCCAACTCAACCGGGTGGTACAGCTGCTCGAAGCAGCCAGCGAACGCCTGCCCGACGATCCGGACGTAGGGCGGCTGCTCAAGCGCGCCCAGACGCGCCAGATGCGGCTGGCGACGGCTGACGTGGACCTGCTCGATCCGGAAGAGGACCTGCACCATTACGCGGCGGGCTAAGCGTGCAGCGTGTGTTTAGGTGTGGTCCTGGTTAGATGACGGGCTGTCTGGCCGGCTGGCTTCCTCATCGGGTGGCAGGCCGCAAAATTCCTGATAGTCGATCAATGCCGTGACGGTAGGCTGCTCGCCACACGCCGGGCAGTTGGGCCGTCTGGGCAGCGTGATCATATCGAACGACATCTCCAACGCATCGTACAACAGCAAGCGCCCCACCAGCGGCGCGCCGATTCCTAAGATCAGCTTGATGGTTTCGGTCGCCTGGAGCGTGCCAATGGTGCCGGGCAGCACGCCCAGCACGCCGATATCGGCGCTGCGGGGTGTCATGTCCGGCGGCGGGGGCTGGGGCTGCATGCAGCGGTAGCACGGCCCCTCGGGCATCCCCAGCACGCTCACCTGCCCCTCAAACTGAAAAATACTGCCGTATACAAAGGGTTTGCCGAGCAGCACCGCCGCGTCGCTGAGCAGGTAGCGGGCGGGGAAGTTGTCCGTGCCGTCGACGATGATATCGTAGCGGCGGATAATATCCAGCGCGTTGTGATGCGTCAGCCGGTTGCGATGTAGTTCGAGCGTGATATGCGAGTTGAGATCGCGCAGGCGCTGGGCCGCCGAGTCGACTTTCGCGCGGCCAATGGTGTTTTCCTCGTGTACGATCTGGCGCTGCAAGTTGCTCACATCGACCACATCGAAATCCGCCAGCCCGATCCGCCCGACGCCTGCCGCCGCCAGGTAGAGCGCGATCGGGCTGCCCAGGCCACCTGTCCCGACGATCAGGACGCTGGCGGCTTTGAGTTTACGCTGCCCCGCTTCGCCGACATGGGGCAGGATCAGGTGGCGCTGGTAGCGCGCGCATTCGGCGGGGGTCAGGTCGTCGAGCTGGTCTGGGCCTGGCATGGTGCTGAAGCTCCGCTGCTAGCCGGGTTAGCCTGCGCCGAAGGTGCGGCCCGCCCCGAAGATGCGGCTGCTGAGATTGAAGCCGGCTTCTTCCAGGCGATCCATAAAGCCCGGTCGGAAGCCGGTCGGGTTCAGCGTCCCGCCTCCGGCGTGGCTGGGACCACTGCCTTTGTGGTCGGGCGTCTGGTAGATGAAGATGTCCTGGAGCGTGACACGCTCGCCTTCCATGCCTTGCAGTTCAGTGATCTGGGTGATCTTGCGGCTGCCGTCCTTCAGGCGGCTTTGCTGGATGATCAGGTTGACGGCGCTGGCGATCTGCTGCCGGATGATGCCGACCGGCAGGTCCATCCCGGCCATGAGGGCCAGGGTTTCCAGGCGCGAGAGGCAGTCGCGCGGGCTGTTGGCGTGGATGGTCGTCAGCGAGCCGTCGTGACCAGTGTTCATCGCCTGGAGCATGTCCAGCGCTTCCCCTGAGCGACATTCGCCCACAACGATCCGGTCGGGGCGCATACGCAGGCTGCCTTTGACCAGATCGCGGATCACCAGTTGGCCTTCCTCCGTCCCCGGCACCACCGGGCAGGTTTCCAGCCGGACGACGTGGCGCTGGTCTAGCTGCAATTCTGCCGAGTCCTCGATGGTGACGATGCGCTCCTCGTTGGGAATGAAGGACGACAGCACGTTGAGCAGCGTGGTCTTCCCGGAGCCGGTGCCGCCTGACACCACGACATTGAGCCGGGCGACGACGCACGCCTGCAAAAACTCGGCCACTTCTTCGGTAAACGATCCCCACTCGATCAACTGATCGACGGTCAGGCGATCTTCGGGGAATTTGCGGATAGTGATGGTGGTGCCTTCCAGCGCCGAGGGGGGCATAATGACATGCACGCGCGACCCGTCCGGCAGCCGGGCATCGACCATCGGGTTGCGACGGCTCAGATCGCGCTGCAAAGGCCGTACAATCCGCTGGGCAGTCCACTGGATATGGTCTTCGTCGTCGAAGGCGTATTCGGTTTCCAACAGTTTGCCTTTGTACTCGGCGAAGATGCTCTCCGGCCCGTTGACCATGATCTCGGAGTAACTTTTGTTGCGGACCAGCGGCTCGATGGCGCCAAACCCCAGCAGGTCGAAGATCAGCGCCTCTTCCAGTTCGGCCAGGTCGTCGGGCGCTAGCTGGATGCGCGAGCGTTCCAACACCACGCGCAGCCGGTCACGGATGATTTGCTGGTGTTGTGGATCGATGCTGTCCATCATGTCGAATTCGTCTGAGGTGGCCTGTAGTTTGCTGCGAAGCTGCTTGCGCAGCGTGGCGACCCGGGGCGATGTGCGTTTTTTCTGCGATGCTTCTTCGCCTGCCGGTAGTGGGGGAGCAGCGTCGGTGATCGCCGGTTCTGGCGGCGCGGGCGGTTGTTCGGAGGGCTGGTTGTCCGGCGACGGGGTGCGATTCAGGCGCGATAATCTTGAACCCATAAGTTTATCCTGATTGTGAATGGCCCGGTAATTAAGGAAACAACAAGCTTAGTGTAAAGCAGGGTGTGCTTTTACACAAGAATCTTCATGAAATTTTCATTCAACTCGCGCGGGAGTTGGTATGTGCATTTTCGCACACATGGCTTGTGCTATACAATGAAGATAGGTTCCATATGTACATACGCTGCATTCCACCAGAGAGAATACGCGATGAAAAAATATTATGTTTTGTTATTGGTCGTAGGCTGTGCTGCGTTGGGCGGGATCGCCATCGGCAGTTATGCGGCGGTCGGTGCCCAGGGACCGCCGCCCACGCCTGCCCCGGGGGATTTCCCAGGCGAGCCACTGCCGGTGCAGAAAAATGACTATTTTGCCGGATCGGGGGCGTGTGCGGCGTGTCATGGCAACCTGACCGACGAAGCCGGCACCGATGTGTCGATTGATGCGTACTGGCGCTCGACCATGATGGCCAACGCCAGCCGCGATCCGTACTGGCAAGCCTCGGTGCGGGTGGAAGTGCTCGATTCACCGCCGGAATTAAGCGGCGTCATTGAGGACAAGTGCGCGACCTGCCACACGCCGATGGCCCGCTTTACGGTGGCGCAGGGCGATCAGCAGGGCTTGCTGCTGGATGATGGATTCCTGGGCCAGAACAGCGATCTCCACATGCTGGCGATGGACGGCGTGTCGTGCACGCTGTGCCACCAGATCGAAGCTGACACGCTCAGCGAGCCGGCCAGCTTCAGCGGCGGGTTTGTGATCGACCCCGATCTGCCGATGGGCGAGCGCGTGACCTACAGCCGGTTCGAGGTGCGGAACGGCTTAAGCCAGATGATGGCCGGCGCGTCCGGTTTTGTGCCGGTCCAGGGCATGCACATCACCGAGTCGGAGTTGTGTGCAAGCTGCCACACGCTGTATACCCCCTATCTGGATGCCGATGGCAACATCGCTGGGGAATTCCCGGAGCAAATGCCCTATTTCGAATGGCTGCACAGCGATTATGCCGAGTCGCAAAGCTGCCAGAGCTGCCACATGCCTATCGCTGAAGGCGCAGTCGTCACCAGTTCGGTCGGCAATGCGCCGCCGCGCAGCCCCTTCGCCCGGCATAACTTCACCGGCGGCAACGTGTATATGCAGAACATGTTCCGCGTTTATGGTGCTGACCTGAATGTGACGGCGAGCAGCCAGCATTTCAGCGCTACCTACGACCGCACGCTCGATCGGCTGCAGACCCTCACGGCGACCGTCGCGCTGGAGAATGCGACACTGGCGGACGGCGTGCTAACTGCCGACGTGGTGATCAGCCCGCAGACCGGGCACAAATTCCCGACCGGCTTCCCCTCGCGGCGCGCATGGCTGCACGTGACGGTCACCGATGCGGCGGGTGAAGTGATCTTTGAGTCGGGCGAGTACCAGCCCAACGGCAAAGTCCTGGACGACATCCACGACGCCGATTCCACGCAGTACGAGCCGCACTACCAGACCATCGACAGCCCGGATCAGGTGCAGATTTACGAGTCGGTGATGACAGATACGGATGGCAATGTGACTAACAAGCTGCTGCGCGGGTCGGGCTATATCAAGGACAATCGCTTACTGCCATCCGGATTCGACAAGCAGACGGCAGAGTCCGATTTCGCCACGTATGGCGAGGCGTTCAGCGATGCAGATTTTGTCGGGGGCAGCGATACGGTGCGCTACCAGGTGGACGTCAGCGCCGCCGAAGGGCCGTTCACTGTCGAGGTCGACGTCCTGTATCTCTCGATTGGGTTCAACTGGGCGCAGAAATTGGAGGGGTACAATACGCTGGAAAGCGGGCGTTTCCTGGCCTACTACGCCATGCTGCCCAACATCCCGACCGTGGTGGCCAGCACCAGCGTCACCGTCGAGTAGGTTGCCACGTATAGGCCACTAGCCGGCAGGCCGGGGCGGCTCGGTCCCTGCCTGTGCTTCTCCAAACGCCCAGCGGCGGATGCGCCCCGGCAGCAGCGGCGCGATACGTGCTGTTTCCTCCGCGTTGAACGGGCGCATCGCCAGCAGCAGCACGCCGTACACAACCGGCGACACGGCCAGCGCCGCCAGCGGCATCACCTGCCAGGTCGCAAAGACGATCCCCGCCAGCACGACGGCAGCCAACGCTGGCCGCCACAGCACGCGCGGCCAGCGCAGCCCCTGCATTTCCTGCCGGATGATCCAGGCGAACGCGATCATCAGCGTCAGTTCGGAGAAAATAGTGATGATCGCGGCGGCGCGGTAGCTGTACAGCGGCAGGAAGATCAGGTTGGTCACGATGTTGAAGACCACACCTACCACGAAGGCGACGATCAGCGTGCGCTGGCGGTCCAGCGCAACGATCACGTAATTGGTCACGCTGTTGATCCAGCCGATAGGGATGCTCCAAATCATCAGTTGCAGCGCGATTCCACCAGCGGGCAGGAACTCCGCCCCGCCCAGCACGCGCACCAGCGGCTTGGCGATGAACGTCGTCACCACCGCGACCGGCAGCGCCACCATCACCAGCAGCTTGACCGCCAGCCGGTAGTTCCGCTGCAATCCGGGCCGGTCGTTGTGGGCTTGCCTTGCCATGACGGGCAGCAGCGCCATCGTCAGGAACGCCGGGATGATGTTCAGCGCGTCCAGCCATTTATAGGCCGCCGAATATTGCCCGACGACGACGTTGCCGTTGATGGCTTCCATCAGCACAATGTCGATTTTGAAGAACACCGTCGCCAGCAGGTGATTGATCATCAGCGGCCAGCTTTCGCCCAGCATGTGGCGCATCAGGCCGAAGTCCGGAGCCTGGAAGAACGAGCCGAGCACCAGCGGGCGCGCCAGCCACGCCAGCACGCCGAACGTCACCAGATTCGTCGCAATTGCGCCACCCGCCAGCCCGACCACGCCCCAGCCGAGCAGCAGCGTGCCCAACCCTAGCGTGACCTTGACGATGGTGCTCACCGTCGTGATCGCTGCCGGGAATTCGGCTTTCTCAAAGGCGTAGAACAGCGCGGTTAGCCCGGTGCTGATGCTGGACGGGACCAGCCCGATGTACAGCAGCACAATCGCGCCGATGGCGCGCATTTCCAGTTCTGGCGTGACGGTCGTCTGCCGGATCAGCAGGAAGGCGATCAGCAGCGGCACGCTCAGCGCCGCGATCCCCAGCCGCAGCACGGTGCTGTTGAACAGGTAGCGCCCCGCCGAGCCGTGCTCGCGGGCGACTTCGCGCGTGAGGAAAGTGTTGAGGCCGAAGTTGGCCAGAATGTCGAACCAGCCGAAGATCACCACCGCGTAGTAGTAGATGCCTGCATCACCCGGCCCCAGGATGCGCAGCATGATGAACGCGAAGGCGAAGTCGATGCCCCGGTTGAACAGGTTGAGGATAATCGGGGCCAGGCTGTTTTTGGCGATGCGTTTCGCGCCGTCGGCTTCCGGGTCTTCGCGGTAGAATCTGCGCCACAGCCACAGCATGAGCATGAAGACCAGCAGCATCCCGCTCAGGAACGAGCCAAACGCCCCGACCTGGAAGCTGGGCGGGCTGTAGCGGAAGCGCACCGTCCACGCGCCGGGTTGCAGCTTCACGCCCCGGAAATTGCCGTTGACCAGGTGGATGTCGACTTCCTCTTCGTCGTCCTCACCGCCGCCCTGTGGACGCACAAATGCCTTCCAGCCCGGATAATGCGAGTCCGCCAGCACCAGCCAGGATTCCTGCGCGATCTCGGTATCGACCATGACCTCAATCGCGCCGTAATTGGTGATCTGCGCGGGCTGCGGGCCGGCTTCCATCGCCGGCTGCGGCCAGTAGTAGACCAGCTCGCATTGCTCCGCCGCGGGGAATGTTTCGATCACCACGCGGCGCGGGTCGGCGCGGAAGTCCGGGCTGGTGACGATGGTGCCGAACGGGTCCGGCTGTGCGCCGCACATGTCTTCCGTCAAGTCGTAGTAGGGCAGGGTGTAGGCGCGGGGCAGAGCATCATTGTTCTTATAGATGCGCACCCCGGCCCCTGTGTACACCTCGGTAAAGCCGAGTTCCCCGACGTCGTTAACCAGCCAGTCGCGGAACATATCCTGCGGGATGACCCAGTCAGTGACGATGTAGCGCGCATTCAGCAAATCCAGCAGGGGCGACGCCAGCGCGTCCGGGTCATGGTAGATGACCGGATCGATGCGGTTGTGCAGCAGGCCGGGCTGCGGCGCGATCAGTTTCATGTAGTCGGCGTACTGCTTGGGGAACATGCTGTCGTAGCCGCGCACATCGTGCAGCCCGTAGGACCAGGTGCTGTTGGCGTGCAGCGGATTTTCGCCCCAGTTGTACGTCGTGTAGCGGAAGGGGCCTTCTTCGGCCATGCGTGTCTCCAGCCAGGCGACCGCGTCCGGCTTGTATTCCAGCCAGGCCGGGTCGGCGGACGGGTTGAAGTCCCACCCGGCGATCATCAGGTCCGCTGCGACGACGACCAGTGCCAACGCCTGCCACGCGGGCAATCGCCCCAGGCGTTGGTGCAGCCGCAGTTTGCTGCGGCTGAGCCGGATCACCAGCCCGGCGGCCAGCACGAACAGACCCAGCAGCAGCACGTTCCAGAATTCGTAGCTGTAAAACGCGCGGGCATCCGGAAAGGCGCGGTCGGCCCCGGCCAGCCCATCGTAGACGCGCTCTACCAGCGGCGCGACACTGTCGTAGGCGGCCCGGCTGAATAACAGCCCGCCCAGGATCAGCACGCCCAGCGCGATCACGGCATAGCCCAGCCAGGCAATCCGGCGGCTGGCTTGTGTGCCGGACTGGACGCTGCGCAGCGCTTCCGTCCCGAAGGCGGCCAGCACCGCGACGCTGAACGTGACCGGCCATATCCAGCGAAATGGTGTGTGGAGCTGCTCGGTGTTGGGGAACAGGTAGTATATCAGCGCGTAGGTCGGCAGCCCAAACGCAAACGACAGCGCCACGCCCGCCAGAATCGCCAGGATCACGCGGTAAGGCGGGCGGCGTTTGGTTGAGTCGCTGCCTGGACGGGGCGCGAACAGGCCGATCCCGGCCAGGGCCATCACCAGGATGCCCATGTACGCGCCGCCCTCGACGTAGTTCTTGATGCCGAAAGCGGTGTTCGTCACGCGGACGCTTTTGCCGCTGCCATCGCTGCGCGGGCGCTGCCAGTCGTGCTGCACCATGTCCCCATCGAACACATCACGGTAGCTGTGGTGGGCGGGGTTGCCATATACGTTCGGCATGATGAACTTCATGACGTGACGCGCCGGGAAGCCATAGTCGCGTACGGTGTCGAAGCTGTCCGCTTCCTGGCGGAAGTTGCGCGAGCCCAGTTCGTAGAGGGGGATGAACTGCACCGCGCCCAGGCCCAGCCCCAGCACGACCATCGCCAGTAGCGATCCCGCCGGGCGCAGCATCCGCCGCCAGTCGCGGCGCTGGGGCCACCACTCCCACACCAGCCGTGCCGCGGCGTAGTAGGCCATCACGATCAGCGTGTAGTAGGTGATCTCGACGTGCCCGGCAAAGATGTTCATCATCAGCGCCAGCGCCCCGAGCGCGATCCAGGGGGCAACGGCGGGACGGTCACCGCGCAGCGGGCGGCGTTGGATCACGAATTCGATCATCAACAGCAGCAAGGGCAGCCACGCCGCCCCGGCGATCATCATTGGGAAGACCACGCTCACGATGAAGAACGCGCTGAACTGGTACGCAATCCCGGCCACTGCACCGCTGATCCGGCCCAGGCCCAGCCCCCGGATGAACAGGTACATCAACGCCCCGGCCAGCCACAACTGGCTCACGGTAAACCAGCCGTAAGCACGCGGCAGCGGCAGCACATAGGTGATCGCGCTGAAGGGGTACAGCGCCGAATGCTGGCCGGTCGCCAGGAACGGCGATCCCGCGAACTGGTTGGGCTGCCACAGCGGGATCGTCCGCGCGCGGATGCTCTCCCGGATGAAGGACTTCCACTGGTAATTTTGCAGCACCAGGTCGGAGAGCAGTGCGTTGTGGGGGATTTCGGGCGCGCCGGCAGCTTCGCTGGCGCTCAGCCAGGGTTCGTACTGGTACAGGTTGTCGGCAGGAAGCTGGGTCCTGCTGCCCAGCGTCACCGGAGCAAAAAACAACAGTGGCAGCAGCAACAGCCCTGCCACAACCAGTAGGTCAGCAGCGTATTTGCGTGCCATGAGTGGGCTTACTTCGTGTTATCTTGTTCGGTGGTGGTCTGCCGCATCGACGGCTTGATCTGGCGATGCCGCGCCCACACCTGCCAGACGCGCAGCGCAGCCTCAATCTGGACGCGCAGGCTCATCTTCGACTGCCCGGCGGTGCGGTCGGCGAAGTAAATCGGCACTTCGGTGATCTCATAGCCCAACTTTTGGGCAACGTAGATCGTCTCGACCTGGAAGACATAGCCGTTGGACCGAATGCGGTTGAGATCGATCCCTTCCAGCACTTCGCGCCGCCACAGCCGGAAGCCGCCGGTGGCATCCTGCACACTGGTGCCCAGGATTATGCGTACATAGATGCTGTTGGCCCACCAGCTCAGCAGCTTGCGCCCGATGCCCCAGGTTTCGTCCAGCTTGCCGCCCTTGACATAGCGCGACCCGATCACAACGTCGCAGTCGAAATCGTGCAGGGCAGCCACCAGGCGCGGCACGGCATCCGGCGAATGTGAAAAATCGCAATCCATTTGCAGCACGCCCTCGGCCCCGCGCGCGAGTGCCTCGCGGAAGCCGTGAATATACGCCTTGCCCAACCCTTGTTTGTCAGGCCGGTGAATGACCTCGACCTGGCCCGGGTGTTCCTCGGCCAGATCGTCGGCGATATCGCCCGTGCCATCGGGCGAGTTATCGTCCACCACCAGCACCGACAGATTCTCAACGGGCAGGTTCAGCAGCGCCTGGACCATTTTGGGCAGATTTTCTGCCTCGTTGTACGTTGGCAGCACAACGATAGTTTTCATCGTGTTTTACCTCACAGCCGAAATAAATGCGCGCCCACTATAACGCACTGCTCCCCATGCGGCAAAAGCCGGTCCATTGGTCCGCGCTCAGGTTTTGAGCGATACGCGAAAAACCAGTGATTTTCCCAACAACAGCCGTGTTTGGGCGTGGAGTACCGGCAGTGTCACACACACGAACGTGATGATCGCCAGCAGCGGCAGGCTCGCCAGTTCGTACAGTCGTTCGCGGCGCGACCAGCGGCGCTCGCGCGGCGGGCGCAGCCGTAGGTCGAGCGCCCAGAACACCATCGTGAGCAGCGTGATCAACGTGATCGAGATTTGCAGCAGGATAAACGGCGGGCTGTGCAGGTGGCTGCGTACCAGGTCGGGATGGAACAGTATCGGCAGTTGTGCCCCGACCATCATCACAACCCACCCGGCCCCGGCCAGCACATTGTCGTGCGCCACGCGCAGCAGCAAACGAAGCCCGCCGCGCTGGGGGTGTTCGTTTATCTGGGCGAGCGTGTAGCCGATCTCTTTGGCACCCCAGGCGTGGCGCAGCGTTTGCAGGTAGCGTTCGCGCAGTGCGCCCCACATCCCCTGCCCGGTCGTGGCGTTGGACCAGAACGGCAAAAAGACCGGCTCAAGCTGCACCGGATCGTCGTGTTGGAAGTAGGATTTGATGTACATGTGCCATTCATCGGCGATCACGTCCGGGTCCCAAAACCCGACGTTTTCCAACAGGCGCATACTCATCGAGTAGGACGACATCGGCAGCGCCTGCCACCAGGGCGCGGACAGGTAGGCCATCTCCCAGGCCGTGGAGTAGGCGTGCAAAATGCGCATCAGCGGGTTGATGCGCCACACGTTGCCATGATAGCGAATCGGCGCTTGCCAGTAGGTTGTGTACCGGGCGGCATGGGTGGCAAACAGCACGCCCAGCCCTTCAAAATAGCGCGGATGCCACATCGTGTCGGCGTCCATGCTGGTCACGAGTAGATGGTTCGGATTGTAGCCCAGTTCATCGACCAGCATCCGCCGCACCCAGCGTGCCGCCCACGACTGATTGGCCGATTTGCACGGCAGTTCGCCGGGGATGCCCTTCGGATGGCTCACCACGAAAAAATGCTTGAAGCGGCCTTCAAACCCGGCCTTGAGCCTGGCGGCTTTGTGCTGCGCGCCGGGTTCGCGCCCCTCCATCGCCAGCACTACGCTCATCGAGACGCGCGCTGCTTGTCGGGCCAGCCGGTCGAGTGTGCGGCGCAGCAGGGCTTCGTCCTCCTGGTAATTGGGGATCAGGACGACATGATGCACCTCGTCCAGCGCCAGGCTGTTGGCAGTGGCCCGGCGGTGGTACTCGGCGTGCCAGTCGCGCGCCGCCCAACGTTGTACGCGCAGCAGCCCCGCCAGGCTGGCGACCCCGGCCAGCGTGAAGCGCAGCGCCGAATACAGCGCCAGCAGCGCGGCTACCCAGATCAACGGCAGCGGCGCATAGTACGCCCCGGCGACGACTCCCAGCAGCGTCAACCACGCCAATCCCCCGGGGATCATGTCCAGCACACGTTCCGAGATGGCCGGGCGTGGTCCGGTCACACGCCCGATCGGAAACGGGGCGCTGCGGCTGTGATAACGTAAGGGGGGATATGGCACGCCAAAGCCTCCAATCTTGGTTTCTTCAGGGGAAGGGTAACGCGCGCCAGCATAGCAGAAGTTCGCCCGGCTTGCCAGTATGTTTTGGGGAAATAGAAAAATCTTGTAAAATTGTTTGAAGAAGTTACATATATGGACTCTGGACAAACGCCCAATGACTACGAAGGTTCTGATTGTTGAAGACGATGTCGATATGAATCGTCTCCTGGAGTTAGATCTCAAGCGTCACGGCTATGAGGTCTATACCACCACGAACGGCCTGGACGGGCTGCGCATGTTCCACGAAGTGCGGCCCCATCTGGTTGTGCTCGATGTGGCGCTGCCCGGCATGGATGGTATGACGGTGTGCCAGCGGATTCGGGAGCTTTCGAACGTACCGATCTTGATCATGACCGCCCATGCCGTCACCGAGGAAGAGATGGCCGAGGGGTTGAACCTGGGGGCGGACGAGTACTTGATCAAGCCGCTGCGCAACCTCGAATTTCATGCACGGATTAATGCTTTGCTGCGGCGCGCCCAGATCGGCACGGACAACTCGCACAAGGACAGCCAGTATCAAGACAATTATCTATCGGTGGACCTGGACTCGCGGCGGGTCAGTGTGGACGACGAGGAAATCCGGTTGACGCCGACGGAGTTCAAGCTGTTGGCTACGTTCATCCAGCACAAGGGGCAAGTGCTGACGTTCCAGCAGTTGTTGGAGCAGGTATGGGGGTACGAATACAATACGGAGCATCACTATCCTCGCATTTATGTATCCCACCTGCGCCGCAAGATCGAGCCGGACTCCAAAAATCCGACGTATATTCAGAATGAATACGGGATTGGCTACCGGTTTGTTGGCAAATGACGCACGCCGCGTGTCAGCTTGTGTGAGATGGTTATGATCCCGGTATGACCTGGCCGCCTGCCGGGTCATTTTGTTTCCAAATCATTTTTTATCATATTGTATGGCGTCTATGGCTGGGGCTGCAGCATGACGAACCGGTGCGCAAAGCTTGCGTGGAAGCGGTCGGCGGTGATCGCGGCGTTGGCGCGCAGTTCCGGGAAGCGTCCGGACGGGTTGTGCAGGATATAGTGTGTGGGCCGCCCGTCCTGCCACATGAAGCCGAAGACGAGCACCATGTGTCCGCCGTAGCGGCTGCCGCTGGGGTCGCGTTCGCCCAGTTCGGGGGTGACGGTGGCGGCGACCAGCGCCCCCTGCTGGATGGCCGCGCAGATCGACGCCGGCGCAGCGTAAGGCCGCCCTGTGGCTCGCAGCCCATAACGGGCAGCCAGCTTGACCTGCGCCTGGTAGTACCAGCCCTGGTCGACCCAGTGGCCATGCTTGTCGCGCACTGTATAGCCGTCGAACGCCAGCCCTTGCTTGACTAACTGCCACAGCGAGGGTTGGGTGTGGGGATGGAAGGCTTCGATGGCCATCTTCAGGCAGGCCAGCGCACAGATGCGTGGTGCCCAAAAGGCATATTCCGCCGGATCACCGGCTCCAAAATCCGCCCAATTGGGGTCCTGCGTGCTATCGTAGCCGTTGTGGATGTAGTCGTAAATGCGTTCCGGGCTGGCGAACTGGGCGTAGTAGGGCACCTTGACCGGGGCGTAGTACGTCCCGTCGGGCAGATCGGCGAGGGCCTGCCGGGCCTGCCAGTGATCGGGCAGGCTCAGCAGCGGATCCAACCAGACGTGCAGCGCCGTCTTGAGGCCCATGCTTACTTTTTGACGCCCTTCACGCCTTTGGCGGCGGCGTGCGCGATTAGACCGGTTTCGTAGTTGTAGACCGTTGTGCGCTTTTCGGCGTGTGCCTCCAGCGCAAGCTGAATCAACTCGTCAATCACGTCGGCGGGCGACATGCCTTCCTCCTGCCACAGGTAGAAGGCCATCGAGCCGGGCAGGGTGTTGATCTCGTTCAGGAAGATTTTGTCGCGCTCCTCGCAGACCAGGAAGTCGACGCGCGCCGTGCCGCGCCCATCGACACCCTGGAAGGCTTTGATCGCGGTCTGCTGGATGCGTTCGGTCAGGTCCTCGGCGATTGGCGCGGGAATCTTGCGCTCGGCGCCCTTCATGCCCGCCGCGCCCTCGGAGCGCATGTATTTCTCCTCGTAGGTCAGGAACTCCTGCCAGGTGACCGGCTGTTCCAGCACCGAGGCGCGGATATCGTGGTGGCCCATCAGCGCGCAGTTGATCTCGACCGCGCCCAGCACCGCCGCTTCGACTAGCAAGCGCCGGTCGAAGTTGGCCGCAATGTTGATGTAGTTGCAGGCTTCGGTGGCGTCGTTGGCGCGGGCAACGCCAATGCTGGAGCCGAGCGAGGCCGGTTTAACGAACACCGGGTAGCCCAGGCTGCTCGCGATGCGTTCGAGCACCGCATCCGGTGACGCGACCCACTCGTGCCGGGTGAAGGGGACGTATTCAACAGTGGGAATCCCCAGCGTTGCCATCACCCGCTTGAGCATGATCTTATCGCGCACGACTGCCGAGGCCAGCACGCCCGCCCCCACATAGGGAATATTGGCCAGCTCGAACAGGCCCTGCATGGTGCCGTCTTCCCCGTGCGAGCCGTGCAGCGCCGGGAACACCACATCCAGGCGTTGCACCCGGCTGCGCCCGAAGAAGCCGCTGGTCGGCGGGGTGATCAGGCCGTGATGTTGGGGATCGGGCGAGAGGATGGTCGGCTTCACGCCCATTAACTCGCTCACGCTGCCGGTCTTGAAGGTTTGCAGATCGCGCAAGGACTGCCCGGTGACCCAATGGCCATCGCGCGTGATGTAGATCGGGATAATGTCGTATTTGTCCGGCGACATGGCCTGCATCACCTGGTGGGCGGTGACGATAGAAACATCGTGCTCAACTGAGCGACTGCCGAAAATGACGCCGACTGTCTTTTTGCCGTTAGTCATCGTACTTTTAAATCCTCTATAGATACGTATCTGGTAAATCGTTCAGGAACAGAACAGTGTCGCCTGCGCGCAATTCCTGGTGGAACCAGGCAATCGCTTCTTCGCGCGTGTCGAAGACGTGCAGGCGTTCAACATCGAAGCTGGTTTCCCGGATGCCGCGCTGGAGAGGGCGGGTTTGGCTGGTGCCGACCAGGATGATATCGGTGCACACCTGCCCGGCATAGCGCCCAAGCTTCTGGTTTTCCTGCTCATGGAGCGGCCCCAGTTCGACCATGCCGGGCGTGATCAACACGCGGCGGCCCCCATCGTGCAGCGCCAGCACATTGAGCGCGTTCTGCGCCCCGATCGGGTTGGCGCTGTAGGCGTCGTCGATCACGGTGATGCCGCCCGGCAGCGCTTTCCGTTGGAGCCGGTGTTCTGCCGGTTCCAGGCTGGCGATACGCACCGCGATCTCGTTGAGGGACATGCCCAGGTGCCGCGCGACGGCAATGGCCAGCAGCATGTTGGTGATGTTGTGTTGGCCGAGCAGCCGCGTGGTGAAGTGCTGTTCCTCTTGCAGGTAGCTGTCCAGCACATCGAACTGCATCCCGTCCAGCGTTTCGGTGATGTTGCGGGCGATGAAGCGCAGTTGGGTGGCCAGTTCGGCGTTCTGCCATGTGACGCCGATCCGCGTTTCGGGATAGCCGCGCTCGTACATGTGCCGCACGTAGGCGTTATCCCAGTTGAACACTCCGACGCCATTGGGGGGCAGTTCCTCGATGATCTCGTACTTGGCCTGGGCGGTGTTTTCGAGGCTCCCGAAGCGTTCCAGGTGCTGCGGTCCGACGGCGGTCACGATGCTGATCGCCGGCCTGGTGAGGCGACAGATGTTGCGGATTTCGCCTTTCCGGTAGGCGCCCATCTCGACGATGAAGTAATCCTGCTCCGGGTCGGCCTGGAGGTCGTTGTTGATCACGATGCACACGCCCATCAGCGTGTTGTAGCTTTTGGGGGTGGCCAGCACACGATACTGCCCGCGCAGAATGTGCGCCAGATATTCTTTGGTGCTGGTCTTGCCAAAGCTGCCGGTAATGGCGATCACGGTGGAATTGGCGCGCTGGAGGGTGCGGTGGGCGCGTTCGCGGAACATCCAGCGGAACCCGGCCTCAACCGGATACATGATCTGGTTAGCCAGCGGCAGCGCCAGCGGGCACAGATGGTACAGCACCAGCCCCAGGATCGTGATCTCGGCAAACCGGGCGCGTGGACTCATCGTAATCAGATGGTCGATGATCACCTGAGCGCCGATCATGGTGATGAGCGTCACGGCAAACGCAGTGATCAGCAGCCGCGTGGCGCGCTGGGTGAGTTTGAAACGCTGTTTGACCTCGGCAGCGCGCTCTGGCCACACGCTCAACACCGCGGCGACTCCCCAGACGACAAGATACACCGCTTCGGTGTCCTGTCCGGCCAGGTTCAGCACCAGACTGGTCAAGATGGCCACGCCGACAAACACCAGCGCGCGCCAGATCACATAGCGTTGGACTTTGCCCACCAGCCAGCGCAGATAGCGCCCGCTGTCGTAGCCTTCGATCTGGAAAAAGCGGGCCAACTGCCAGATACGCAGGATGGTACCCGCCAGCCATATCAAAATAAGCGCCTGGGCCATCAGTCCTCCTTGCTCAAGAAATGGTCAACGATCCGCACATAGTCGGCCAATCGCTCCAGGTAGGCGAAATGGCCGGCCCCCTGGAAGACGATCAACCCTGCGTCCGGGATCAACTGCTCCAGCTTACGCCCCTGCCACAGCGGCGTGTCGGTGTCCTGGTCCCCCCAGATGAGCACCGTCGGCGCTTGCACACGCTGGGCAAACGCGGCAAGGTCTTCGTGGATGATCTGCACGAAGGTTTCGCGCAGCGGTCCGGCGTTCAAATAATCGTCTGAAGCGAACCGGCGGTTATAGAAGTCCCGCAGCCGGACCTGCCAGCCCCGCAGCCCCACCAGGTTCAGCGTGCAGCGAATGGTGCGCGTCGTGGCGTTCAGCGTGCGGCGTTTGAGGCTGGGCGGCGTGCGCAGCCCGGCGCTGTCGGCCAGGACCATCTTCCGGACGCGCGCGGGGTGCTCGGCGGCCAGCACCAGCCCGATCCGCCCGCCAAACGAGTGACCCAGCACCGCGACCTGTTGTAGATCGTGGTTGTCCAGGTACGTGACGACGAAGTTCATATAGTCGGCGATGCTCCAGGGTTTGGGCGGCAGCGCACTTTCGCCGAAGCCCGGCAGGTCGAGCAGGTGAAGCTGGTAGCCTTGGGGCGCGAGCTGCTCCGCGACCGGCCAGAAGCTCTGGATGCTGCCTTCCCAGCCGTGCAGCGCCACAACCGGCTGGCCCTCGCCGTGCACGCACACGCCGGTCTGCAGGCCGTTGATGTCCTGGAGGTGAGTCGTCGGTTCGGTCATGGTTTCACCACTTCGATTTGAGCGCCCAACGCGACCAGCCGGCTGACCACATCTTCGAAGGTGCGGTCGATCAGTTCTGCGCTGTCGATGAGCACGCTGCTGTCGCTGCACAGCGCCGCTCCCAGCAGCGCGAACCCGGTCCGGATGTCGGGCGTGTCGATGTACTCGCCGCGCAGCCGCGCCGGGCCGATGACCAGCGCGCGGTGCGGGTCGCACAACACGATCTGCGCCCCCATCGACGTGAGCTTGTCGACAAACAGCAGGCGGTTGTCGTACAGCTTCTCGTGGATCAGGGTGGTGCCGTGCGCCTGGGTTGCGACCAGCGTGGCGATGGCGACCAGATCGGACGGGAAGCCCGGCCAGGGCGCGGTCTCGATGGGCAGGTCTAGCTCATCTTCGTTTTGCGAGATCAGCAGTTTGTCATGCGCCGGCAAAAACAGCGTATCGCCGTTGAGGTACAGGTTAACCCCCAGGCGTTTGAACACTTTGGTGATCAATGTCATGTCGCCGGGTTTGACTCCCTCGATAGACAGCGAGCCGTGCGTGATGGCCCCCATTGCGGCCACGCTGGCAATCTCGATATGGTCCGGCGAGAGACGCAGCTCAGCGCCACCCAACGGCTGCTGTCCCCGGATGCGCAGCAGATTCGAGCCGATCCCGTCGATCTGTGCGCCCATCGTGACCAACATCCGCTGCAAATCCTGGACGTGCGGCTCGGAGGCGGCGTTGTGCACGATGGTATGCTGCCCGAGGCTGGCGGCTAGCATGCACACCAGCGCGGTGGCCGTGACACTCGTCTGGAGCAGGGTGATTGTGCGTTCTTCCCAGGGGGCGGCCTGCAAGTCGATCACGCCCCCGCTGATCGTAATATTCACACCCAGATCGCGCAGCGCGGTGAGGTGAGTATGCAGGCGGCTCAGCGGGAAGCCAATCTCCAGCCGGGCATAACGCCGTCGGGCCAGGATGGGGGCCAAAAACAGCACCGTGCTGGCCTGCCGGTCAGTCCAATCTTGTTCCAGTGCACGAGTGTGCAGGGTGGCGGTTTGCAGGCGCACCGTGTCGTCGCTGCGTTGGACGTCTGCGCCCAGCATCGCCGCGGCCTCAAACATCATGGCGGTGCTCAAGGTGTTGGGGACGTTTTGCAACGTCACCGGCTGATCGGTCAGCAGCGCACCTGCCGTTAGCGCCAGGGCGGCGTTGCTGTTCCCGGAGGGGCGAAAGCTGCCCTGCAAAGGATGGCCGCCATGTACAACAATTCGCATAATACTATTCTCCGCTACAAGCTCCAGCGCGCGTGATTATACCAGGAAGCCGCAAGCATCCAAGCGCCGGTGTGTTGGAATCACAAAGAGGCGTCGAATCAGCCGGGTCGAAGGGGATATCGTGTGGCAAGGCGAACAAGTGCGCCGCGCACCCGCAGTCCGACGCGCCAAACCGCGGGATCGGGATCGTCACGCAGGGCGCAGCCGCGAGGGCCTGTGCCCAGCGACACTCCAGCCGGCGGGACGACCGGTCGTACCAGACGGCGACCACCGGCGCGCGGGCGGTCAGCGCGTCGATGTGCCAGTGGGCTGTCTTGTCCCGGCGCAGATGCCGCCCGACGCGAGCACGCAGGCCGCCGGGGCCGTGCGCGCTGCCCACGTACAGATAGTCGCCGGGCGACAACGTGAAGCGCCCCAACCGCCCGGCCTGGAGTGCATCGGGCGCGGCCAGGTGCAGCTTCAAAAGATAGGTGCCGGGCGCGGTGGGGAGTGTATCGGCGTTAACGTTAATCAATTGCTTGCATCCCGTGTGAGGCGTGTTATGATCCGTTTGGTTCTGTGCTGAAAATGCCAGTTGACCCGCTGTTTTGTGATAAATGACCGTTTTGCTTTTCGATACATTGCACGATCATCACTAGATGATCTCAGATGATCAGTTGACGAAAGAGAGTCAGATAATGCCATACGATATTAAAAAGATCGAGTCCCTGCTGGGGGACGAGGCCGAGTATCTGCTGGGCCATAAGTGCAAGACGATTTCCAAAGACCAGTTGCATCTGCCTGGGCCTGACGTTGTCGATGATATTTTCGTGCCGTCGGACCGACCGGTTGCGGTGCTGCGCAGTTTGCAGCAGATGTTCAATCACGGGCGGCTGGCGGGCACCGGCTATCTCTCCATCCTGCCGGTCGACCAGGGCATCGAGCACACCGCCGGGGCGTCCTTTGCGCCGAACCCGGAGTATTTCGACCCGGAAAGGATCGTCGAACTGGCGATTGAGGGCGGTTGCAACGCGGTTGCTTCCACGTTGGGTGTGCTGGGCGCGGTGTCGCGCAAATACGCGCACAAGATTCCGTTCCTTCTCAAGTTCAACCACAACGAACTGCTGACCTATCCAAACAAATACGACCAGGTGTTCTTCGCGCAGATCAAGCAAGCGTTTGATATGGGCGCGGTCGCGGTCGGCGCGACCATCTATTTCGGTTCGCCTGAATCCAGCCGCCAAATCGTCGAAGTCAGTGAAGCCTTCAAGCTCGCCCACGACCTGGGCATGGCGACCGTGCTGTGGACCTACACCCGCAACAATGCATTCAAGCACGAGGGCACCGATTACCACGTCGCGGCAGACACCACCGGCCAGGCGATCCACCTGGGCGCGACCATCGAAGCCGACATCGTCAAGCAGAAGCTGCCGCTCAACAATGGCGGTTTCAAGGAACTGAACTTCGCCAAGTGGGACGAGCGGATGTACACCGACCTGGCGTCCGACCATCCAGTCGACCTCACCCGCTACCAGGTGGCGAATGCGTACATGGGCCGCATCGGCCTGATCAACAGCGGCGGGCCTTCGGGCGAGAACGATCTGCAGCAAGCCGTTCGCACGGCAGTGATCAACAAGCGCGCCGGCGGCATGGGCCTGATCAGTGGTCGTAAAGCCTTCCAGCGTCCGATGGATGAGGGCGTGGAAGTATTGAACGCCATCCAGGACGTGTATCTCTGCGACGACATCACGATTGCATAACGTGGCGAGATAACCCGCACGCTGTAAACTGAACGAAGGGGTGGTCCTGGTTGGTGACCGCCCCTTCTTTACCAAAATGCGCCGTAAAGCCCCTGTCTTTAGCTATGGGGATATAAGGCGTGGCGCACAAGCGCCTTATATGGTACAACTCACTAAATACGATTGTGCGCTAAACGTCAGAAGGAGAATAGCCTC
>DAOTUD010000197.1:0-32812 GCA_034437275.1 Anaerolineae bacterium | reverse complement strand
TGTTATCATGATTTCTTGCGTGACAATGGGCATTTTTTACCTCGTTTTCAATGTGAAGTTGGCACCTCATCATTGCCGCGAGGCTTGCCCATTGTCAAATTTTCGCCCAAACTTAGCGGAAACTAAAGGCTAACTGGATTCTGAATTTAAGCTAGGTCATTATGCGAGACTTATTGCCAACACTGCTGGATTACGATCTGGGGATACTAGCGGTTATCGCGGGCCGGTGGGACGTCGACCTGGACAAGCTGGACAAGCGCGAGGCCGCCGAAGCGCTCGGCGCGGCGATGCTGGACCCGGAACGGTGCGCCGCCGAATGGGCGCGGCTGACCGATCAGGAGCGCGGCGCGTTGCAAACGCTGCTGGGTGCGTCCGACTACGCCATGCCAGAGGCACAGTTCAGCCGCTTCTTTGGCGAGATACGCCAGATGGGGCCGGGCCGGCGCGAGCGCAAAAAACCCCACCTGAACCCGGCCAGCATCGCGGAGGTGCTCTACTTTCGCGGGCTGGTCGCGGTGACGTTCGCCCAGGGCAAGGCGGGAATGCAGCCGGTGGTCTACGTGCCCCGCGACCTGGCGGGCGTGATGCCTGCGCACGAAACCGGCTTCGACCTGCAAGCGGAGCCACCCCCGCCCGTCCCGGCGGGCGAAGACCTCCAGCCCGAAACCGTCCACCCGGCCACCACCGTGCTCGTCGACGATATAACGACACTGCTGGCTTACCTGCAGATCGCGGCGGTGCCGTCGGAAAAGGCGGCACTCCAGCGCACGATCGCGGGCGATCTGGCCGACTTCTGGTTAGGGCCGGGGAATGACGCCTGGATCGCGCTGCTGGTCGGGCTGGCGGGCTGCATGGGCTTAGCGGCGCACGAGGAAGGGCATTTCAAGCCCGTCCCGGCCAAAGCACGTACCTGGCTGGAGCAGACCCGCCCCCGGCAGGTGCGCGCCCTGGCCGAAGCCTGGCGCGACTGTACACTGTTCAACGACCTCTGGCATACGCCCGGCTTGCAGCCGGAAGACGCCGGCTGGCGCAACGATCCGCTGCTGGCGCGGCAAACCGTGCTCACGTTCCTGGAACTGGTGCCGCCGGAAGGCTGGTGGCCGGTCGCGCAGTTGATTGACACCATCAAAGCCGAAGAGCCGGACTTCCAGCGCCCTGGTGGTGATTACGATAGCTGGTATATTCGCGATGCCGACACCGGCGACTATCTGCGCGGCTTCGAGAACTGGGCTCGGGTGGATGGGGCGGTGCTGCGCTTCATCCTGACCGGGCCGATGTACTGGTTGGGACTGGTCGATCTGGGCGATGAGGGCCAGCTCTGCCGACTGACGGTTTACGGGCGTGCGCTGTGCGGCGGGATCGACTGGCCGGACCCGCCCGAAGACTTCGAGCAGGCAAATATCGAAGCAGATGGTATAATCCTCGCGCCGCGCACCCTGAGCCGCTACGAACGGTTCCAGGTGGCCCGGATCACCGAATGGGGCGAAGCAAGCGATCCTTACGTGTACGTGCTGACAGCAGTCGGCCTGGAGCAAGCCGCCGACCAGGGGATCCAGCCTGATGCAATCCGCGCATTTTTGCGCCGGGTGAGTGGTGACGCCGTTCCGGACGCTGTGGCCCACATGTTGGAGCAATGGGCTGAAGGCGGCCAAACAGAGATATGGTTGACACAGACCGTCGTCATGCGCACTGCTTCGCCGGAAACATTACAATTCATTCTAGAAACGCCAGACCTGCGCCGCTACATGGGGGCCACGCTTGGCCCCACCGCCGTCATGGTACGCGCCGGCCAGGAAGAAGATCTCGCGGCGGCATTGCAGCGGCATGGAATACGCGTGAAGTTTGATGACTAAGCCAGAAACATATACAAATACATCTTCAATGTATACTCCCACTACCCCACCGCGTGCTCTGCTGGATGCATTTCGCAGCGCTTACCCCGGCCAGACGCCTGATGTCTTTATCCGGGCTCCCGGTCGCGCCAACTTGCTGGGCGGGCACGTCGATATGCATGACGGCTTTGTGATCAACATCGCGATTGACCGCGACATCTGGCTGGCGGCCTCGTTTGGGTCGGCGGACCTGGTACGGCTGCACGCTGCCGACCTCAATGCCTCAACGATGCTTTCGCTCAAACGCCTGGGCGAGCAAACCGACGTCATCGGCGAGCAACTGCCGCGCTGGGCATTGTACCCCGCCGGGGTCGCCTGGGCACTCCAGCGGCGCGGCCTGAAGCTCAATGGGATCGAAGCTGCATTTCTGGGCAATGTCGTGATGCGGGCGGGGCTGAGTTCGTCAGCGGCGGTCGAAATGGCCTTTGCCGTTGCATGGCAGTCGCTGGAAAGCTGGCGCTTGGAAGATCACGAACTGGCACAGGTGGGGCTTGAGGCCGAGCGCCAGTATATGGACCTGCAAACCGGAATTCAAGACCAGTTCACCTGCCTGCACGCGCGTCGCGAGCGACTGCTGTGGCTGGACTGCCGCACACTCGAACATCGCTACCTGCCCTTCCCGTCATCGGCGCGCGTGGTGGTGTGCGACACCAACACACGCCGCAAACTGACCACCTCGCCCTATAATCACCGCGCGCAAGACTGCTACGACACCGCGCACACGATCAAACTGGTGGACAGCCAGGTCAAGACGCTGCGCGATGTGTCGCTCGACCGCCTGGAGGCTTTCGAGACAGTGCTCACTCCCGAGCAGTTCCGACGCTCGCGGCACGTGATCACCGAAATCGAACGCACCCGGCGTGCCGTCACCGCCCTGGAACGGGACGATATCGCGGCGTTCGGCCAATTGATGAACGCATCCTACAAGAGCGCCCGCGACGACTACGGCAGCAGTACCCCGGCGCTGGACGCGATGTGGCAGGCAGCGGTCCAACAGCCCGGCTGCTATGGTGCGCGCTATGGTGGCGGTGGCGGTGGGGGCACAATTGTCACCCTGGTCGAGGCTGGGGCTGTGCAGGATTTTATCGCCCAGGCCACCGCCGCTTACGAACAGGCCACAGGCCGGTCTGGTAATGTGTTTGCCGTCGAACCCGGCCAGGGTGCAGGCGTTTTTGTCTAGGTTAGTATAGACAACCAGGAGAGGGCACCGTGTTGAATTACGCTCGCAAATCTGCGCACACCTGGAAGCGGTTTTCCCACCTGTCCGAAACCCGTGACGCGATAGCCAACGAGCAGCAGAAGACATCGAACTGGTCGATATTGCCCTATGTCGGGTTCATTGTGCCCATCGAGGCCCCGCGTGTGCAGGCCCAATTGGTGGCGTGGCAGCACGCCCTGGAACCCTGGTTGAGCTACCCGCCGGTATCGCCGGAACGGCTGCACATCACGCTGCACCACATCGGCGGGCTGCGCCAACACGCCTGGTCGCGGCTGCCGAATACCTGGGCGCGCGAGACGCTGCCCCAACTGGCGCACTGCGTCCGTAACGTTCTGGAGGCATTTCCCCCGTTTGAGATCGGGATCGGCCCGTTGAATGCGTTTTCGACCGTGTTGTTTGCCGAAGTGCAAGACCCCGATCGCTGTCTGCAACTGCTGCGCGCACGGATTCGCCGGGCTTTGCCCTTGCGCGCGCGCCCGGCCATGACCTGGGCCTACCTGCCGCATGTGACGCTCGGCTTCTGGGGCCGGCAGCCCGCTGGCCCGATCATTGAGGCGCTGCGGTCCTATCGCCAGGTTGAACCGTTCCCGATGCGTGTTCAGCGTGTCAAATTTACGATCTATGTGCGCGATACCGTCCCCCACGATCACATCAAAGTCGGGCAGGATCGCGAGGAAGTTATCGAGACGTTCAAACTCCAGGGTGAATGATGTCGGAAGCCACATCTTCTTCATCGAAAGCACAATCGGTGTTGAAAACGTGGACAGGCCGATTACTCGGCATCGTCTTCGGCGTCGGGATGGCCTGGCTGCTGGTCGAAGTGCTGCTGCGGGTGTTTTTCTTCTCGCTGCCGCCGCGTCTGCAATTGATCCTGAATGACGTCCATACCACGCCGTTCTCTAACGAAACGCTGATGCCGGCCCCGATCTGGGAACCGGACACCAAATACCAGACGCACACTCGCCCGGTTCGCGACCACAAGCAGTTTGGCTCGGCAGCAGTGCGCTTCCACGTCACCACCTACGCCTTTGAGGACTGGCCCGGCGTGGATACGCGCGTCGCGTTCCGGCTGGACCACCCGACCCAATACCACAACTATATTGATGCGGTGGCCGTTGGGGACTCGTTTACGTTTTGCTTCACAGACCTGCATGATTGCTGGGTGCATCGCCTGGAGCAGCAAACCGGCTGGAACATCCTGAACCTGGGGATCACCAGCACCGGCTCGCTCAGCCACCTGCGCGTGCTGCGTGGTTTTGGGATTCACTCCAAACCGCCGGTCGTGCTGTGGCAGTGGTTCGGCAACGATGCCAACGAGGATTACGGCATGGCGACCAGCCTGGACCCCAGCCTGCAACTGCCGGACGATCCGCCGCCGGAGTCGGTGAATTCGCCGCCGGCGGCTCCCCAGCAGAATTGGTGGGACCGAAACTCCGCGCTCTACGTCGTGGCTAAAATGCTGTTGGGCCACGACGATGAATTCGAGGCCGCGTGGCAGTTCCTGGACCGGGAACAAGCCCAGCGCGGCGATATCGATCTCGCCTTTGGACGACCCTATTTGTGGGGCGCGTTCGATATGTCGCTGCCCCAAAACGCTTACGGGTGGCGGCTCAGCCAGCGTGCAATCCTGGAGGCGCGCAACCAACTGGCGGCAGGCTACACCGGCGACCCCAGCCAGCCGGGCACGCTGGTGATCATCCTGATCCCGACCAAAGAGCAGGTCTATCGGAACATGGCGTCCTCGCTCATTGAGCCGGAAAAAATGGCGCTGCTGGACGAGAATTACCAGATGATGCAGGACTTCTGCGCGCAAAACGACCTGATCTGCCTCGATCCACTGCCGGTGTTCCAGGCACATGCCGCCGCAGGCGAGCAGCTCTACTACAAAATCGACATCCACCTCAATCCGCGCGGTAACCAGGTTTTGGCCGAGTTCCTCGCGCAGGAGCTGGCGACGATCACGGAATAGCGGCCCACGCCGTGATCACGCCGCTGCTTCACGCGGGGCTGCGATGTGTCGCAAGGCCACGTACAGCGCGGCGGCCATGATCGCCAGGGCAGTGATGAACACCGCCTCGTAGCCCAACACCTCCACGATGCTACCCCCCACCAGCGGGGCCAGCAGCACCCCCACCGCCGACACGGAGTTGAACAGGCCGGAATAGATCGGGCGCTGCTCCGTCGACGCATAGAGCACCACCCAGTTCAGGAAGCTGATGCCCAGTGTTCCCTGCACCACCCCGCCCGCGATGAACGTCACGTAAATCGGGCCGGGACCGATGGCTCCCGCCAGCAGCGCCGTCACCGGCTGTAACAGCCCCAGCAGCATCGCAATGCGGATGAATCGCAGCGTGCGGTGATCGCCCAACCACGAGAACAACAACGCCCCACTCACATTCCCCAGCGTTTGCATCAGCAGCAGATTACTCACCGCCACACTGCTCGACATATCCAGCCGGTCGGTGGCAAAGCCAATATAGAACGGCCAAGCCATCGCGAACAACGTCGCCAACACGCGGGCCACGATCATGGCGCGGAAGGGACCATCGTCGCGCAGCACGCGCCCGAGCTGGGGCAGATAATCCCGCAGCGGCGACACGGTCTTCTGGGACTGGCCGCTGGGCAGTTCCCGGATGCCCAGCGTGATCGGCACCGTAATCAAGAACAACAACCCGGCAATGGCAAACACCAGCGCATAATTATCAGGAAACGCCAGCCCGTCATAATCCAGAATGATCCGCACCACCGGCGCTAACCCGATCATCGCCACCCCGACCAGGGCCGTGCCCAGGCCGAACATGCGCGCCCGCCGGGCGTTATCCAGGCTGCTCGCGGTGAGGACCAGCCAGGGCACGCCGACCACACCATCCCCGATCCCGGCCAGCGCGTAAAAGAGCAGAAACACAAGCAAAATCGCGCCGGAGTGCTCCGGCCCCAGCCACACGATGATCCCAGCCATGATCAAGATCAGGGTGCGCACGGGGATGTTCGGGCCGACAAACCACCACTTCTTGTTGTTGACGCGCACCAACTGCCGCGCGATCAACAGTTGGGGCAGCAGCCAGCCCACCTCGAAAATCTGCCCGGACAGCCCGATCAAGATCTCGACATCCGTCAGCCGGCGCACAAAATCAGGAATCACGGTGGTCGGCCCGAGTAGATTCATCGCAATGCTGAAGAGCACAAAATCCGAGAGGAAAAACGCAAAATTTTGACGGTATACCTGTTCGTGTTCGATGACTGAGCGCGTCTGTGTGCCGGCGGCAGACATAGCTTCGACCTTTCCTGGCGTTAGTACAAACGAGCAAGCGGCGTCATTGTACCCCGAAGTGGCAGAAACCGCCCTGTGGCACGGCATCCCGGCACGCGGCGACCCAACGCCAACCACCGGCAGCCGCGCCGCCCGATTGGTCACGTTAGAAATACACATTAATTCGGAAAAACCCGGCATAAGGCCGCCTGTGATGGTTGCGGTGGGTCGTGCATACGGTATAATCATCATGCTTTCCACACGGGAAATCTCCGGTTAGATTTAGCACAGGCGGTTAGATGGACATTACCTGGTACGGACATAGCTGCTTTCGAATCAATGAGCGTGGACGCGCATCGGTGATCACAGACCCATTTGATGACCACTTGGGGTACGAAATCCCCCGCCTGCGGGCGAATATCGTCACCATCAGCCATGATGCCCCCGGACACAACAACGTGCAGGCCGTGAAGGGCTGCGAGCATGTGATTGATGGACCCGGTGAGTACGAAATCGGGGGCGTGTTTATCATTGGGGTATCCACCTTCGACCGGAAGGCGGAACACCCGCGCCAGAACGTGGTCTACGTGCTGGACTACGACAACCTGACTGTGGCACACCTGGGCGACCTGGACCATGTCCCAACCCAGTCCATGATCGACGCCCTGGGGCCGCTGGATGTCGTCCTGGTCCCGGTTGGGGACGGCAGTGGCCTGTCATCGAGCCAGGCCGCCGAGGTCGTGAGCCTGCTCGAACCCAGCATCGTGGTTCCGATGCACTACCAGACGGATGCGCTGCGCGGATTGGAGCTTGACCCGGTCGACCGGTTTTTGAAAGAGATGGGGGTCAACTCAATCGCGGAAGAGGATTTACTGCGCGTGTCGGCCAGTTCTCTGCCCGAACAGACTCAGGTTGTACTGTTAAATTACCAGCATTAGGGATGTGGACTGATGTATAAGCTCTTGCTTAGTTGGGATATCAAGGCCGGACGTGACCAGGAATATTTTGAGTTCATGGTCCGCGAGTTTGCCCCCGGGCTAAAGCGGCTGGGGCTAGCCCCCCGCGAAGCCTGGTTTGCGGTGTATGGGGACTGCCCCCAGATTCTGATGGAGGGGGTCTCCGACGACCTGGACACCATCCGCGAACTGCTGGATAGCAGCGAGTGGGACGCGCTCTACAGCAAACTGTTGACCTACGTAGACAATTACCAGCACAAAGTCGTCCGGGCCAGCAACGGGTTTCAGGTGTAAGCAGCCCTGCCCCAGGCAGTAATTGTTCATTGCCCGGTATCCGTTTGGGCCAGGGTGGCAGCGATACGCACATGATGTATCACCGGTTGTCAGACATACCGCCCCCTCCACACCCGGCCTTTGTTTTGCCTCGCATATCTTCTGTCGAGATGGTAACCGCCGTGGACCCTCAACCCAAACTGACTGTTGTCTCTTGTTCCCCGGGCAGTATAATCGGGACCGTCGGATCAGGATGAACACAGGAGCGGAAATCGTGCCCGGCCTTACCATAAACACGCGCGCCGTTGAAGAAACAGAGCACCTCGGGGCACGCCTGGGCCGCCTGTTGGCTCCGGGCGATGTGATCTGCCTATCTGGCGACCTTGGCGCGGGAAAAACGGCGTTTGTGCGAGGCGTCGGCGCAGGCTGGGAAGCCCAAGAAGCCGTGACCAGCCCCACCTTCACCCTGATTCACGAGCATCACCGCGCACAAAACGACTATACGTTGTATCATGTAGACTGCTACCGGCTTTCCGGGGCGCAGGAGGCCTGGGACATCGGCCTGGAAGACCTGCTGTATGGTGAAGGCGCGGTCGTGCTCGAGTGGCCGGAAAACATCCAGGCCGCGCTGCCCGAGTCCCGCCTGTGGATCGCGTTCGACTTCGCCGGCGACACCCAACGCACGCTGCATCTACAAGCGACCGGTACGCGCTACCAGGCGCTGCTCGCCGCATTACGTTCCTGAGGTAAGGAGCTGATTGTTTGCTGTTAGCAATAGACACCGCGACCCAGATGATGAGTGTGGCGCTGCATGACGGTCATCAAATTCAGTTCGAAGCCACATGGCACACGCCGAACAATCACACCATTGAACTCTCCCCCACCATTCAGGATACATTGACCCGTGTCGCGCTCAGTCCGGGTGACCTGCAAGCTGTCGCCGTGGCACAAGGCCCCGGATCGTTTACCGGCTTGCGCATTGGCATGAGCGTCGCAAAGGGGCTGGCCCACGCCCACGATCTGGCGCTGGTGGCGGTTCCTACGCTGGATATCGTGGCGGCGGCGGTGCCCAGGTTCGAGGGCGCGCTGCTCGCGGTATTGCGGGCCGGGCGCAAGCGCATTTGTACCCAACGTTATCACTGGCAGGATGACGGGTGGCTGCCCCAGGGACAGGCCGTGATCACCAGTTGGGACCAACAGCTTGCCGCGATCACGCACGAAACACTGATCGCGGGGGAAATTGACGCGGCAGGCCGGGCTGCCCTGGACGCGACCGAACGCTTGGTACGCATTGCCCCTGGCGCGGATGCGCTGCGCCGGGCGGGGTTCCTGGCCGAAATCGCCTGGTCACGCATCGAAGCCGGCGACATCGACCAGGCCGCTACCGTCACCCCGATCTATCTGCACCAGCCCGGAGTCCCGCATCCATGACGTTCATCATGCGCCCGATGCAGCTTGAGGATATCCCCCAGGTGCTCGCCATCGACGAAATGTCGTTTCCGACGCCCTGGTCGGCCCGCACCTACAAGTTTGAAGTCGCCAACCGGGATACTTCCCACTTCGTCGTGCTTGAAACAGCGAGCCAGGCCCGGCAACAAAACGGTCTGCACGCCCTGTTGCAGCGGCTGCGCCGGGCGAAGGGGCTGTCGTCCCTGGTCGGCTACGGGGGCTGCTGGCTGATCGCGGGAGAGGCGCATATCAGCACCATCGCCGTGCACCCCGACTTTCGCGGGCGGAACCTTGGCGAACTGCTGCTGGCCGCGATGCTCCAGCGCTCGATTGAACTGGGCGGCAAGTATTCGGTGCTGGAGGTACGCATCAGTAACACACTGGCCCAGGCGCTTTACAAAAAGTACGAATACGAGATCGTGGGACGTCGCCGGGGATACTACCGGGATAATGGCGAAGACGCCTTCCTGATGGAAACGCGCCCGCTGGATGAGGAATATGCCCAACGGCTGCACGAACGGGTTGTCGTTTTGCGTCAAAAAATCGACTATATTGATAAATTTACGGCACAGGAGTAGATGATTGTGTTTGATGAAACGATGAGTCTGGAAGAACGGCAGGAAGCCCTCGATGCCATTGCTGCCGAAATCCGCGCCTGCCAGCAGTGCCCGCTGCACAGCGGGCGTACCAATGCGGTGCCTGGGGCGGGCCGGGCCGATGCCGATATTATGTTCATTGGCGAAGCCCCCGGTTTTCATGAAGATAAGCAAGGGTTGCCTTTCGTAGGAGCATCCGGCAAATATCTCGACCAACTGCTGCAATCGATCAACCTCTCGCGGGAGGACGTGTTCATCACCAACGTGGTGAAATGCCGCCCGCCGGGGAACCGCGATCCGCAGCCCCCCGAGATCGACACCTGCGTGCCTGCCTACCTGAAACGCCAGGCCGACATCATCCATCCGAAGATCGTCGCCACGTTGGGCCGCTTCAGTATGGCGTTGTTCTTTTCCAAGTCGGCGCGCATCTCCAAAATCCACGGCCAGCCCAAACGCGCCAACAACCGCGTTTACTACCCGCTGTATCATCCGGCGGCCATTTTGCGCAACCCCAAGCTGCGTCCCGTTATGCAGGAAGACTTCAATCGCATCCTGACTCTGCTTGAAGACATCGAGCAGGCCGGCGGCACGATTGAAGACGACCCGCCGCCCCCGCAGCAGCTCAGCCTGTTTTAGTGGCCGAGACAAGGTCAGGAAAACAAACGCATGTCACAAGAAAACAGCTCATCACAGTTCCACACGCTAACCGACCGGGTTCGCCACTACACCGGGGGCCTTACGTCCCGGCTGGGCCAACGACTGCACCGGTGGGGCGTACATCCCGACGCGATCACATTTGTCGGCCTGCTGATCGTCGCCGGGGCCGCCATTGCAGCCTCACAAGGGCATTTCTTCTGGGCGGCGATCATCATGCTGGCCGGCGCTTCCCTCGATGTCCTGGACGGGGCGGTGGCCCGCGCCATGCAGCGCCAGGGCAAATTCGGCGCACTGTTCGACTCGACGCTGGATCGCTACGCCGACGGGTTCATCTTCATGGGGCTGGCGTTCTACTACAGCCAGGACAGCCATCACACCGCCATGCTGCTGAGCATGGGTGCCTTGCTGGGGTCGATCCTGGTCAGCTACGTGCGGGCGCGGGCGGAGGGACTACGCGTGGATTGTAAGGTCGGGCTGTTCACCCGGATGGAACGGATCGGCATCATCCTGATCATGCTGCTCACCGGGCTGGTGATCCCGGGGCTGTGGATTCTGGCAATCGGTACGCATCTGACCGTTGTGCAGCGGGTATGGCATGTATATCGTGTGCTCAAGCAGCAGGAAGGAACCAACATCACATGAGCATTGACCGGCAGGGGCTAGACATAGAGCTATTTGACCTGAATCTGACCTTTCACTGGTACGGGCTGATCATTGTATTGGGCATCCTGGCCGCGACGGGCGTGGTCGCCTGGATGGCCAGGCGCGACGAGCGCGACCCCGACCACGTGTGGAATGGTGTGCTCTGGGTGGTCGTGCTGGCGGTGATCTTCGCCCGGCTGTGGCACGTGTTCTTCCCCTCGATCAACTCGACACGGTCGGCAGAATGGTACCTGACACACCCCTTCGATCTGCACGAAGGGCCGTTCATCATCTGGGAAGGTGGTCTGTCAATCTTCGGGGCCGTGATCGGCGGCGCGTTGGGCGTAATCATCTACGCCTACCGGAATCGGCTGAATATCATCAACTGGCTGGATATGGTGGCGGTCACGGTACCGCTGGGGCAGGCCATCGGGCGCTGGGGGAACTTCGTCAACGAGGAGCTTTACGGCGAGCCGACCAACCTGCCCTGGGGCCTGAACATCAACAACCCCAACTATGCCGAGGGCACGCGCTTTCACCCGCTGTTTCTGTACGAATCGTTGTGGAATCTGCTCACGTTTGGGGTGCTGCTGGCGCTGTGGCTGCGGTACCGAGACCGGCTGAAGACAGGTGACTTCATCCTGATGTACCTGATCGCCTATCCGGTCGCGCGGTTCTTGCTGGAGTTCCTGCGGCTGGAAGTGACCATGGTTGGCGACGTGAATGTATCGCAGGCGTTCAGCGCTGCCGTCGCCGTGATCGCGGCAGGCGTGCTGGCTTTTCGGCACAGGGAAGCCCTGCGATCGCTGTGGCAGCGGTTATCGGCCAGGGGCGAATCACAAACCACCTGACGGGCGCACCACGTGCCTGTCTTGTTTCCCATGTCCAACGTTTTCAGGAAAATTTCACGGGATGGTGAGCTGAATTACGCGATCATAGATAATAGGGCTGAGTGAGTACAGGTAGTGATATATGATCGAGACACACAACTTAACGAAATATTTCAACGACTTCCTGGCTGTTGATCACGTTTCCTTCCGGGTGGAGCCGGGCACTATCTTCGCGCTGCTGGGGCCGAACGGGGCCGGGAAGACGACGACCATCCGCATGTTGACGTCCATCCTGCGTCCCAACGCGGGCACCGCCCGCATCGCCGGCTTCGATGTGACCACCCAAGCTACCCAGGTGCGCTCGCATGTCGGCGTGCTCACCGAGCAGCACGGGCTGTACCAGCGCATGAAAGCCCAGGAATACCTGGACTTCTTCGCGCGCGTGTACCACCTCTCGCCGGACGAACGCGCGCACCGCCCGCAGGCGTTGATGGCTCACTTCGGGCTGGGGGACGCGCTGAACAAGCGGCTGGGCGAATACTCCAAGGGGATGAAGCAAAAGCTGGCGCTGGTGCGCGCCATGCTCCACGATCCGCCCGTGCTGCTGCTCGACGAGCCGACCTCCGCGATGGACCCGCAGAGCGCCAAGCTGGTCCGCGAATCGATCAAAGACCTGCGCCGCGAAGAGCGCACCATCGCCATCACCACCCACAACCTGACCGAAGCGCAGAATCTAGCGGACCGGATCGCCGTGATCCGCCAGGGACGGATCATCGCTAACGGCAGTTTCCGCGAACTTTCGCGGCGGTTCGTCGGCAACCCGCTGATGGAACTGCATCTGACCGATCACCTGAACGGCGCGGTCGATGAACTGTGTGGGATTGTCGAGGTGGTGGAACACGGCGCGGCGTGGCTGCGCTACCGGACGCCCCAGCCGCAAATCGACAATCCGCAGGTGCTCCGCAAGCTGATGGGGGCCGGCATTGATGTGGTAACGCTGAGCGAAGTATCCAAAACGTTGGAAGATGTATATTTGCAAATTGTAGAAGAAGACGAAGGACAGGAAGCCGATGGCAACCGCAGCAGTCCCCGAACACAGTAAAACCGCCCTGTTCCGGCAGACATTGCAAAACGCGCTGATCGTCACCCGCCGCGAGGTGCGCGACAGCCTGCGCGACTGGCGGATCATGATCCCGATCTTTTTGCTGACGCTGATCTTCCCGCTGCTGGCGAACGGCATGACGACGATGTTCACCGGCTTTTTCGAGGATAATGGGGCCGAGGACCTGCTGCCCGCGCTGCTGCCGTTGATGCCGATGATCGTCGGTTTCTTTCCGGTGTCGATCTCGCTGGTGATCGCGCTCGAGACGTTTGTGGGCGAAAAAGAACGGCTGAGCCTGGAACCGCTGCTGTCCACCCCATTGACCAACACCGAGCTTTACCTGGGCAAGACCTTCTCGGCGATGCTGCCGCCACTGCTGGCGAGCTACAGCGGCATGACGATCTACATGGCGGGGCTGATCTTTGGCGAACAACAGTGGCGTCCGTCAGTGGTGCTCGTGGCTCAAATCGTCCTGTTGACCACCGTGCAGGCGCTGGTCATGGTCACCGGCGCAGTGGTGGTGTCCAGCCAGACCACCTCGACCCGGGCGGCCAACCTGCTGGCGAGCTTCATCATTATCCCGGTGTCGATGCTGGTGATCATGGAAAGCATCATCATGGTGCAGCCCCACCGCCGCTATCTGCTGTGGTATATCATGCTGGGGCTGCTGGTGACGGTGGTGCTGTTGATCCGCATGGGCGCGCGCATTTTCAACCGCGAAGAACTGCTGGGTCGCTCTTTGGACCAGATCAACCTGCGCTGGGCCTGGCGCGTCTTCTGGGCGCAGTTTCGCGGCCCACTGGAAGGCAACGTCACACTGTGGCGCTGGTACCGGCTGAGCGTCTTCCCGGCCATCCGGCAGCTGCGCGGCGCGATGCTGGTGATCCTGTTCTGCATCGTGGTCGCGTTTATCAGCGGGTGGATTGCCGCCTATCACTGGACGATCCCGCTGGATGACTTCCAGGCCAACGACGAAACGCTGCTCGAAAATCTGCAATCCTGGTTCGAACTGGGGCAGAATAACCCGCAGTTGATCCTGTTTGCAGTGGTGCAGAACATGCGCGTGCTGCTCGCCGCGTTGACGCTGGCGATCTTCACATTTGGCGTGATGTCCATCATCCTGATCATGGTGCCGTTCGGGATTTTAGGGTTCATCCTGGCGCAAGTCACCATGTCCGACCTGACTCCGCTGCCGTTCTTCATGGCAGTCATCCCGCACGGCCTCGTCGAAATCCCCGCCATTCTGATCGCCGGAGCCGCTGCGCTGCGACTGGGCAGCATCATCACGCGCCCGCCAGAAGGGATCACCGTCGGCGAAGCCTGGGTCAAGGCGTTGGGCGATGCGGTCAAGCTGTTTGTCGGCGTGGTGCTGCCGCTGATCATCATCGCCGGCATTCTCGAAGTGACGGCTACACCGCGCGTGGTGGAATGGGTGCTGCGCCAGAGTTTCTAGGCGAGCATTCTGCATTGACGGACGCGCCCCAGTCGTGCTACACTTCTAGCGGTTGCCAGGGGGGAGTGGCGAAATGGCAGACGCAGCGGACTTAAAATCCGCCGAGGGAAACCTCGTGTGGGTTCGAATCCCACCTCCCCTATATTCACCAAGCGCCTGAAACCAGTCAGGCGCTTTTTGTATTATCCGGCTGTGCTGGCTAACGACACGGTCAGAGGCCGTTGGACTTGGCATCGTCCCACAGCGCGTCCATTTCGTCGAGGGACATACTCTCGATGTCACGCTGTTGGGCGGCGGCCTGCTGCTCGATGTAGTGGAAGCGGCGATAGAAGCGCGCGTTGGCATCCCGCAGCGCGGACTCCGGCGCAACGCCAAACCAGCGCGCCAGGTTGACCACCGCAAACAGCAGATCGCCGGTCTCTTTGGCCCGGTTGTCATCGTCCTCCGCCGTGAGCAGTTCGTCGAGTTCCTCATGCACTTTGGCGATCACCGGTTCAATCGTCGCCCAGTCAAACTTCACCCGCGCCGCACGATCCTGGTAACTGTAGGCCTGTGACAGCGCCGGGAGTGACTTCGACACCCCATCCAGCCGCGACTGGCGCGTGCCATTTTTCTCCTGCTGCTTGAGCCGGTCCCAGTTGACCTTGACATCGTTCTCGTCGTTGACCTGGATATTACCCCACACATGTGGGTGCCGCCGGATGAGTTTCGTGTTGATCGCGCTGATGACATCCGCCATCGTAAACTCGCTCGCCTCGACCGCGATCTGGCTGTGCAGCACGATCTGGAGCAGCAGGTCGCCCAGTTCCTCGCGCAAGGCGTCAGGATCGCCGCTGTCCAATGCATCCAGCACTTCGTAGGTCTCTTCCAGCAAGTAGGGGCGCAGCGATTCGTGCGTTTGTTTCTGGTCCCAGGGGCAGCCTTCCGGCGCGCGCAGATGGGCAATCGTTTGCTGGAAGCGCTCGAAACTCCCGGCGACCGGCAGCGGGGCAATATACAAGAGCGCCCACTGGCCGGACTGCTGATCCAGGGCGCTCACGGACAGCGCGAACGTCTCAAGCGAACCATCCTTCTCCTGGCGCAGCAAGACCAGGGCCTGGTCGGCGGGGTACTGGTTGAGCAACACCCGCTGGATATGCGCCCAGTTTGGCGCAGCCGGCAGCGCGAGAAACGTCGCCAGGTCAGGCGAAAACTGGGGATGGTGCTGCTCCTCCATCTGCGCCGCATCATAAAGCTGCACACCGGACGCCTCATCGAGTGCCAGGGCCTGCATGGCGGCCTCCAGCAGGGGAAACACATTGGCGATTGACATGGCGAACGCTCCTAAATAAAAACAGGCAAGTCCTCTGCCGCTGCGGGCGAGAGGAACTGCCTGGGTCTTGTGGATGTGATATCGAACGGCTTAGCGCTTGGTGTAGGTCGGAGCCTTGCGCGCACGCTTGAGACCGGGCTTTTTGCGCTCTTTGATGCGCGGATCGCGCGAGAGGAAATCGCCCTGACGCAGCGAATTACGCCACTCCGGTTCAATCTCAAGCAAGGCACGTGCCAGCCCCAGCTTGATCGAGTCGCGCTGGCCGCTGATCCCGCCACCGTGCACCTTGACGGTGACATTGTAGCTTGCTTCCTCGCCAACCACGCGCAGCGGTTCGAGCGCGATGTCCAGATCGCCCTCGCGCGGCAGAAAGTCCTCGCCGGGCTTATCGTTGATGATCACACTGCCATCGCCACCCGGCCACAGCCGTACGCGAGCAGTCGCGTGCTTACGCCGTCCAATGCCTTCATAGTACTGATTCGCCATAATTTCTTTCCTTTTTACAGATCGAGTGACTTCGGCTTTTGTGCCTGATGGGAATGGCTGTCGCCAGCATAAGGCTTCAGCCGCTTGGCCATCCTGCGCCCCAGCTTGTTCTTGGGCAGCATCCCGTACACGGCCTGATACATCACGCGCTCCGGGTTCTTGGCGAGCATCTCGCGCAAGGTAACAGCCTTAAAACCACCGGGATAGCCCGAATGACGATAGTAGCGCTTCTCGTCCAGCTTGCGCCCCGTGACGCGAATCTTATCGCAGTTGAGCACAATGACGTAGTCCCCTACGTCAACGTGGGGTGAGAAAATAGGTTTGTGCTTGCCGCGAAGCACCGCCGCGATACGGGTGGCGAGACGCCCTAACGTCTGGTCTTTGGCATCTACCACAAACCACTCGCGCTGGATGTCTTCCGGCTTGGGTGTGTAGGTTTTGATCCTCATAATTTCATGCTCCAGCGGGCGTCTCCCCGCGTGTCTCAATAGCTTACGTTGACTAAACACAGCCCCGTTGGGGGTGCTGTTTGGTTGGGCCAGGTGTTGTCTGCCGCGTGCAGCGCCTTCTCAAACTCCTGCGGCGTGATCCGCTCGCTGCCGACACGGACCAACGCGCCGACGATACGCCGCACCATCCGGTACAAAAAGGCGTTGGCCTCGATGGTGTACACGATGGTCTGTGGTTCACCGGCGCTCGTGCAGAGCGTTGACCGCAGCACCTCGCGTACCGTGTTATCGCCCTGCGGCGGCTGGCCGAACGTCGCGAAATCGTGCACCCCGACCAGGCTGGTCGCAGCGGCCCGCATCGCCGCCACATTCAGCGGCTGCGCGCGGCGCACATGCCAGGCCATCCGATTAAGAAGCGGCTGGCGTACCGGCGCAGCATACAACATATATTCATACGTGCGGCTGCGGGCGTCGAAACGCGGGTGAAAGTCTGCCGCTGCCCGTTGCACCGTTTGCAGCGCGACGGCGTCCGGCAAGTTCGCGTTAAGGGCGCGCTGCAAATCATCCGACGTATGTGACCATGCCACGTCGAAGGCAATCACCTGTCCGCTGGCATGGACACCGCTGTCCGTCCGGCCTGCGCCGAGCAGGGCCACGGGTTGCCGTGTCACCCGCTGCAGCGCGTCTTCAATGGCCCCCTGAATAGTAGGCGTGTCGCCCGCCTGACGCTGGAAGCCCTGGTAGGCTGTGCCATCATAGGCCAGCACTGCGCGGTAGCGGGCAGTCACACACGACTACTCCTCGTCCGCCTCGACCAGCTCTAGCAAGGCCATCTTGGCCCGGTCGCCGTTGCGCAGCCCCAGCTTATACATGCGGGTATACCCGCCGGGACGCTCCGCATAGCGTGGAGCCAGTTCGTCGAACACTTTGGCGACGATTTCCCGGTTGTTAAGCCGGGCCAACAACAGCCGCCGCGCATGGACCGCGCGCGATTTTTCCGGGTGTGCGATCCCGCGCTTGGCGATGGTGATCATCTTTTCGGCTTCGCCACGAATCGCGCGTGCTTTGGCTTCGGTAGTTTTGATGCGCTCGTGGTGGAACAATTCATTGATCAGGTTGCGGCGCAATGCCTTACGATGATCTGGCGACCGCCCCAATCGTTTTCCGGCTACTTTGTGTCGCATAGCTTCCTCGTTTTGGTTAGCTGCTGGCGAAGATGTCGTGCTCTTCGGTCAGGTAATTCTTTTCCTTGAGCCGGGTGATCAACTCGTCCAGGGACTTTTCGCCAAAGTTGCGGATGGCGAGCATCGCATCTGGACCGCGATCGAGCATCTCCAGCACTTCGCCCACGTTGGTGATCCCGGTGCGCTTCAACGAATTGAACACACGCACGCTGAGGTCCAATGTTTCAATCGGCGTCTCGTAGGTTTCTGGCGGCAAGGCGTTTGGATCAGGTTCCTCGACTTCTTCAACCTGCGGCATCAGCGATTCTTCGCTCACACCGGCGATGATGATCAGGTGCTTCATCAGAATCTCAGCCGCCTGGCTCATCGCTTCTTCAGGGCGGATGGTGCCGTCCGTCCAGATTTCGAGGATCAGCTTATCGTAATTGGTGCGCTGCCCCACTCGTGCCCGTTCAACGTCGTAGTTCACACGTTTGATCGGGCTGAAGATCGCGTCGACGGGCAGTTCGCCGATCGGCAACCGCCCACGCTCTTCGGCAGGCGAATAGCCACGCCCGAGTTGGACCGTAAACTCGACCTCTAGCTCGGTATCCGCCGAGTCCGCCGTAAACAGGTACAGGTCAGGGTTGATGATTTCGACCTCCGGCGGACAGAGAATGTCGGCGGCGGTTACTGTCCCTTCGCCGTACATTTCCAGCCGCAGCCGGGCCGATTCGGCGTCGTAGAGCTTCAGACGCAGCTGCTTGACCTGCAAGATCAACTGTGTCATGTCCTCGCGGACGTCAGGGATAGCGGAGAACTCATGATGCACTTCTGAGACCCGGATCGACGTGACCGCTGCTCCGGGCAACGAAGCCAACAGTACACGGCGCAGGGCATTGCCAACGGTGATCCCAAAGCCTTGCTCCAGGGGGCTGATGATGAAGCGCCCATATTTCTGAGAAGTGGCATCCCCTTCAATTTTGGGCAACACCATATTATTTGTAACCACGCCCCCTCCTCCATCTGGGCTTATACCCTCTTGGGATTTACGAACTATCATTTAGCGTGAGTAGTACTCCACAATGAGCTGTTCGTTAAGTGGAATATCCACATCCCGGCGTTCTGGCGCACGGATGACCGTGCCCTTCATCGCGCCCATATCCGACTCCAGCCATTCTGGGGCCGGGGGGCGCTCCTCCATATAAGCCGGCAGCTCTTTAAAATACGTGCGTTTGCGGCTGCCTTCGCGGATGGTGATCTCGTCGCCAGGCCGTACCAGATAGGATGGAATGTTGGTGCGACGACCATTGACAGAAATATGACCATGCTGCACAAGCTGCCGCGCATGGTTACGCGAGGCTCCCCACCCCAGGCGATACACCACATTGTCCAACCGGGTTTCCAGGATGGACAGCAGGTTAGAACCAGTCAGCCCGGGCATATTCAACGCCCGGCGGAAATAACGCCGGAACTGGCGCTCCAACACGCCGTACACCCGGCGCGCCTTCTGCTTCTCGCGAAGCTGGAGCGAATAGTCCGAGCCGCGACCACGCCGAAACTGGGCGTCCTTGCCATGTTGACCGGGCGGATAAGAACGGCGTTCCACCGCGCATTTTGGTGAGAGACAGCGTGCCCCCTTGAGGAATAGCTTTTCCCCTTCGCGGCGACACAGCTTACAAACAGGTCCGGTATAACGTGCCATGTTATTTTGGCTTCCTCCACACTACAGGACAAGTGTGTTTACACCACTCGTCTTTAAACTGAATTCGGATGTTAGACGCGCCGTTTCTTTGGAGGGCGCACCCCATTGTGCGGGATAGGTGTCACGTCGGTGATCGAGCGCACCTTCAACCCGCCAGCCTGGATGGAGCGAATAGCTGCTTCGCGACCTGGGCCAGGTCCCTTTACAAACACATCAACTTCTTGCATCCCGTGCTCTTTGGCGTTTTCAGACGCCTGCTGGGCGACAATACGCGCGGCGTAGGGCGTGCTCTTGCGGCTGCCCTTGAAGCCGGCGGTGCCCGCGCTGGCCCAGGCAACCACATTCCCTTGCTGATCGCTCATCGAGACAATCGTGTTATTGAATGTCGCGTGGATGTGCGCCTGCCCATACGGGATATTCTTCCGGACTTTCCGTGGCCCACGACGTGGCCCTTTGCGACTACGACCCATGTGTTTCTTTCTCCTACCTTACTCACTGGCTGGCGAGGCAGAACATTATAACACGGCTCCTTGCGACTTGGCTCCATACATTCACGATGTCACGGTCGCCACAGGTGCCGTGCCAGTTCCCTGCCAGAAACAGCAATGCTGGGAAGTTATTTCTTTTTTGCGCCGCGTCGGCGGCCACGTCCGGCTACTGTCTTGCGCGGACCGCGCCGGGTGCGGGCGTTGGTCTTGGTCCGCTGACCGCGCACCGGTAGGTTACGACGATGGCGCAAGCCACGATAGCTACCGATCTCGATCAGCCGCTTGATGTTCATCTGAACCTCGCGGCGCAACTCGCCTTCGACGCGGTGCTGACCAACACGCTCGCGCAAAGCCTGAACCTCAGCTTCGGTCAGGTCCTTGACGCGCGTCTCCAGGTTGATCCCTGCGTTGTTCATGATCGCTTTGCTGCGCGCGGGACCAATGCCATAGATATAGGTCAGTGCCACTTCAACACGCTTGTTGCGTGGGAGGTCTACCCCTTCGATACGTGCCATAAAACCGTATTCTCCTCGTACTGCGGCGTGGTATTCGCCGGACGGAATAGCTATTTTAGCGAAAAGCAGAGGGCTTGACCAGGGTTAACTTGGCCGAAACCGTGCTTTGGATGCGTCAGAGTGCCGTCAGGATCATGGGCGGGCCTTCGGGCGTGATGGCGATGGTGTGCTCAAAGTGGGCACACAGCGCGCCATCGTGCGTGACGACCGTCCAATGATCGTCGAGCACATGCGTGTCGGGCCGCCCTGCATTGACCATCGGCTCCAGGGCGAACGTGATGCCCGGCTCCAGGCGCACGCTGCGCATCCCGCGCAGCCGTTTTCGCCCGGATGGCCACCAGTTCGGCACCTGGGGGTCTTCGTGCATGGAACGCCCCACACCGTGCCCGGTATATTCGCGGACGACACTGTAGCCATAACTCTCGATGCACTGCTGGATCGCGCGTGAAATCTCGCTGGTTTCGTTGCCGGCGCGTGCTTTGTCGATGCCGATCGCCAGCGCCTGCTCGGTGACATCCATCAACTGCTGGGCTTCCGCGGACACCTGCCCCACGCCCATCGTGAACGCAGAGTCGCCGACGAACCCCTGGTAGACTGCCCCGCAGTCCAGGCTGATGATATCGCCCGCTTGCAGGATGCGATCCTCACGCGGGATGCCATGCACCAACTCTTGATTGACCGACGCCGTGATACTGGCCGGGAACGGATACGGACTGCCCGGCGGATAGCCCAGAAACGCCGGTTTTGCATCGTGTTTGCGGATCACGTCCTCTGCGATCCGGTCGAGTTCCGCCGTGCTGACGCCGGGGCGCACCGCTTCGCGCATCGCCTGCAGCGCGCGCGCCGTAATACGCCCGGCCTCGCGCATCAACATCAACTCTTCTGGCGTCTTTTTGATGATTGCCATGATCTCGTGTTTCGGTTCGTGTTTCAGGTAGAGGGGGCACGCTCATCAGCGCCCCCTCCGCAGTCACTTAGCGCATGAAGCCGTCGTAGTTGCGCATGAGTAGTTGCGCTTCCAACTGGCGCATGGTATCGATCACCACGCCGACCACAATGATCAACCCTGCGCTGCTGATAACCAACGCCGGGTTCGGGCTGCCGGCGCTGGCGGCTTCGCCCAGCACCAGCCGTTGTACGACTTGCATCAGCCCCGGCAAGATCGCCACCGCCCCCAGGAAGACCGCACCAACCATCGTGATCCGGTTGACAATGCGGTTGATGTATTCCTGAGTTCGGCGGCCAGGTCGGATGCCGGGGATGAATCCGCCGTTCTTTTGCAGGTTCTCCGCCAGGTTCTGGTTTTGGATCATCACGCCGGTGTAGAAGTAGGTGAACCCCACCACTAGCCAGAAGTACACAAACCAGTAGAGAAAACCCTGCTGGTTCCCAAACGTATCCTGGATATCTTGTGCGACAGACCCACTGAAGAAGCCGGCCACAATCGCCGGAAACGTCACGATCGATTGGGCAAAGATGAGCGGGATCATGCCCGCCGTGTTGACCTTTAGCGGCACGTGCGTCGAGCCGCCGCCGTACATCTTACGGCCCCGGACGCGCTTGCCGTATTGTACCGGGATGCGCCGCGTGCCTTCCTGGATAATCACAATCACAATCACGGTGAAGATCGTCAGGGCAGTAAACGCGAGCAGGTTGAAGATAAAATTGTTTTGCAGCACCTGGTACAGGTTGGCCGGTACACGGGCCACGATACCGGCGAAGATGATAATTGAAATACCATTGCCGATACCCTGTTCCGAGATCAACTCGCCCAACCAGATCGCAAACATGGTGCCGGCGGTCATGGTCACGATGACGGAGATGGTCGTGAGCAGATTGTCACCGCTGCCAAAGCCAAACCCACTGATCAGCGGCTCATTGCTGATGGATTGAATCTGGTTCTCGAAAATATTGATCTGGCCGATAGACTGCAAAGCGGCCATCGGAATCGCCAGGTAGTACGTATACTGGTTGATCTTCTCGCGCCCACCCGGCTCTTTGGAGATCGCTTCCAGCCGGGGGATGATGGGGACCAACAACTGCAAAATAATCGATGCGGTAATGTAGGGATACACGCCGTTTGCGATTACGCTGAAGTTGGACACCGCCCCACCGGACAGCAGGTTGAGCACGCTCAGGAAGCCTGTACTATCCTCACGAAACAGATCGTCCAGCACCCCACGATTCACCCCCGGCACGGTGACGTGTGCGGCAAACTGGTAAATGATCAGAATCAGGCCGGTGTATAGCAATTTCCGCCGCAAATCCGGCAGCCGAAATGCATTCCGCAGCGCCTCAAGCATAGTATCTTGTCCTCTTAGCTATTGAACTCCAATAGCTGGAGCAACGATCCTGCTGCACAATGGCAGGACGGGGTCGTTGCCCAGCTCGTGTTATCTCACTTCGATGTCCGCTCTTCGCGGAGCTTGGCAAGTTGGGCTTTGGGCAGCCGCTTGACAGTCACAAACGGCCCGGTGAGCGGCACATCAAGTGTGTTGACGCTCCCGCCAGCCTGCTCGATCTTGTCCTGCGCGCCCTTCGAAAAGCGATGGGCATGCACTTGCAGCGATTTGGTCAACTCACCACTGCCCAACACCACCACCGGCTGTTCGGCCTTCTTGATGATGTTGTGGGCCTTCATCGCTGCGGGCGTCACCTCGGCCCCGGCCTCAAACACGCGCGCCAGGTCTTCGACATTAACTTCCTGATACTCGACCCGGAAGATGTTGGTAAAGCCGCGCTTGAAAGGCAGACGGCGCACTAAGGGCAGCTGCCCACCTTCGAAGTATTGGCCCTTGCCGCCCCCTGAACGTGCATTCTGGCCTTTGGTCCCGCGACCAGCGGTCTTGCCCTGGCCGGCGCTGATGCCCCGACCAACCCGCTTGCGCTTTTTGGTAGCCCCTTCGTCAGGGCGTAACTCGTGTAACTTCATGCCTCGACATCCTCTACCTTAACCAAATGGCTGACTTTGTTGATCATACCACGAATGGGCGGTGTGTCAGGGTGAACCACGCTGGCATTCGCCCGGCGCAAGCCCAACGCGCGCACCGTTGCCTTCTGGCGCTTGCTGTAGCCAATCGGGCTTTTCACCAGCGTAATGCGTACCTGTTTAGCATCACTCATCCTGCTCGCCTCCACGCTTCCAGAACGGCTGGAGATCTGCCGGGTCTTTGCCCCGCATGATGGCCACATCGTTCACATCTTTGAGCCGGCACAGGGCCTCGATGGTGGCGTGCGCCACGTTCAGGATATTGGCGCTGCCCTGGCTCTTGCTCAGGATATCGCGCACCCCGGCGGCCTCGAGCACAGCACGCACCCCGCCCCCGGCGATCACGCCGGTACCGGGCGATGCCGGCTTGAGCATCACCACCGCGCCGCCACGCCTGTGGGTGACAGCATGTGGGATCGTAGTGTCCGACAGCGCCACGTCAGTCATATTCTGGCGCGCACGATCTGCCGCTTTACGGATGGAGTCGGGCACGCCACGTGCTTTACCGATACCAATACCTACCCGGCCCCGGTTATCACCGACCACCACCACTGCGCGGAAAGCGAAGCGGCGGCCACCCTTGACCACTTTGGCGACGCGCGTAATGTCGATTACTCGTTCATCCAGTTCTTCACGATCGTCGTCGCGCCTCGAATTTCGTCTTCCCATGTTCCTCTCCAAAAACTATCCGCGGTGTGTGCAGTTAGAATTCCAGCCCGGCTTCGCGCGCGCCATCAGCAACCGCTTTCACGCGCCCATGATACTTATAGCCGCCGCGATCAAAGACAACGCGCTTGATGCCCGCAGCCTGGGCCCGCTTAGCGACCAGCTCGCCAACCATTTTGGCAGCTTCACGCTTGGTTTTCCTCGCCACTTCATCCCGCAGTTCGCGGTCAATGGTCGAGGCTGATACCACCGTGTGTCCCGCCAGGTCATCGATCACCTGGACGTAGATGTTGCCCAGGCTGCGATAGACATTCAGGCGAGGCCGTTCGGGAGTCCCCGAAATCTTGGCTCGCACACGGCGATGACGGCGTTTACGCGCAAGGCGTCCTTTTTCAGTCATTGTTTATCACTCTCTCGTCACAACAGCCTAACCGATCTTGCCCGCCTTACCGGCCTTACGACGGACGTATTCGCCCTGATACCGGACGCCCTTACCCTTGTAAGGCTCCGGAGGCCGCAGCTTACGGATGTTCGCCGCCAGTTCGCCCACGACTTGTTTGTCGATGCCGCGAATCCGAATCAGGCGACCACGCTCTTCGACCTCAAAGCTCACATCGGCGGGGGGTTCAACGGGGATCTCGTGCGAATACCCCAGATGCATCACCAGCGTCTGGCCTTGCATCTCGGCGCGGTAGCCCACGCCTTCGATGGTCAGCACACGCTCGAAGCCCTCGGTCACACCGGTTACCATATTGGCAATCAGCGCCCGAGTCATGCCATGTAAGGCGCGATGATGATGTTGATCGGTGGGGCGAGACACGACGATCTGCCCATCTTCTTGTTGGATGGTCATCTCGAGCGGGAATTTGTGCGTCAATTCGCCGTTGGGCCCCTTGACGGTCACTTCAGTCCCGTCGATGGTAATTTGTACCTTGTCCGGGATCGGAACAGGTTTTCTACCAATACGTGACACGGTCTTTTCCCTTCCTTTATTGCCTACGAGTCACCAGGGCAACTGGCAGGGCTGAGGACGCGGGGTAAAAGTGCTGGGCAAAGATGAGTACGGGCACAACAGATGCCGGCGTCCTCGCCCAGACCTTCTACGAACGCCCGTCCAGCCCCGTCAGGTGTACACCTCGGCGCGCGGGCACGTCTGGCCTTTTACCAGACGTGACAGAGCACCTCACCACCAATGCCCCGGAGACGCGCCTGCTGGCCGGTCATGACGCCCTGCGGCGTGGTCAGGATGGCAACCCCCATCCCACTCAGCACCCAGGGGATCTCGTCTTTGCCGACATACACGCGGCGACCGGGCTTGCTAACGCGCTTCAGATTGGTGATCACGGGGCGACGGTCACGACGCTTGCCCCAGTATTTGACCGTAACGTGAATCATATTGACCGGGGATTCGTCGCCGACGGTCACGTCTTCGACATACCCTTCGTTCTTTAGAATATTCGCAATGGCCAGTTTGGTCTTGGAGTATGGGATCGCCACACTCGGGTGACCAACGATATAGGCATTACGAATCCGGGTCAGCATATCCGCGATGGGATCACTGTGCATAATTCGCTCCCACTTAATTACCAGCTAGACTTCACCACGCCAGGGATTTTGCCTTGCAAGGCGAGCTCGCGGAAGTGAATGCGGCACAGTCCAAAGCGACGCATATACCCACGTGGCCGGCCACACACCTTGCCCGAGTTCGGATCAACGTACTGACAGCGATTTCGAACACGCACTTTGTATTTGCGTTTCTTTTCGCGCGCCACCATTGACTTCTTTGCCATAAGACATCCCTTCTCTTGATATCAGTTAGTACTCGCGGAACGGCATACCCAACAGATCGAGCAGCCGCCGCCCTTCTTCATCTGTGCGGGCCGAGGTCACGATCGTGACCTCCATCCCACGCACCTTGTCGATCTTGTCGTAGTCGATCTCGGGGAACAACAGTTGTTCCCGCAGCCCGAGCGTGTAATTGCCACGCCCATCAAACGAGTCGGGGCTGACCCCGCTGAAGTCCCGTGTACGCGGCAGCGCCACGTTCATCAGCCGGTCCAACAGCGACCACATCCGCTGGCCACGCAGGTCGACCTTGACGCCAATCGAACGCCCTTCGCGCAGCTTGAACGTCGCGACGCTCTTCTTGGCTTTGGTGATCACGGGCTGCTGCCCGGTGATGGTGCGTATATCTTCTACCGTCGCATCCAGCGCCTTCGCGTTTTCCAGCGCCTCGCCAACACCCACGTTGACGACCACTTTCTTGATGCCCGGCACTTCCATCCGACTGCTATAGCCGAATTCTTCCATCAGGGCTGGGGCTACCTCTTGACGATAGCGTTCCAGCAAACGACTTGTTGCCATAAATGTCTTACCTCACTCCGCCGTCAGTCAATCGCTTCGTTACACTTGCGGCAGACGCGGACCTTGAAGCCGTCCTCTTCGATTCTGAACCCAACGCGCGTCCGTTCGCCGCACTGGGGGCAGATCAGCATCACATTCGACAGGTCAATCGGGCCTTCGAACTCGATGATGCCCGGCTGTACCTGCTGACGGCCTGCCTGGACCGGACGTTGATGCTTCTTGACAATGTTCACACGTTCGACGACGATACGGTTTTCCTTGGGTAACACCCGCAGCACTTCCCCGTATACGCCTTTGTCTTTGCCGGCGACCACTTCAACCATGTCGCCCTGTTTAATCCGTTGCATCTTGTTTCACTCCAATCTCTGGCCGGCGGTTACAGTGTTTCAGGAGCCAGCGAGACGATTTTCATGAAGCCCTTTTCTCGTAGCTCGCGTGCGACCGGGCCGAAAATGCGGGTGCCGCGCGGGTCGCGGGTTTCGCCTTGCAAAATCACCGCCGCATTATCATCAAATTTGATGTGGGACCCGTCACTCCGACGATATTCTTTTGCGGTGCGCACAATGACCGCCCGCACCAGTTCACTTTTCTTGACCGAGCCTTGTGGCGTAGCCGCTTTGACGGTTGCGATCACAGTGTCGCCGATTGTGGCGGTCTTACGCTTCGAGCCACCCAGCACGCGGATTACCAGAATTTCGCGGGCCCCGGTGTTGTCGGCCACCTTCAGTCGTGATTCGTTCTGGATCATCTTACTTTCGCCTCACAATCGGCTAGGCTTCTTCGATTTCCGGGATATCCGGCACTTCTATCACTTCTTCCACCGCCCAACGCTTAGTTTTGCTGATCGGACGACTCTCGACGATGCGGACCAGCGCCCCGAGGGGAATCGCGTTGCTTTCATCGTGGACCTTGTACTTCTTGGTGGTCCGGATGACCTTCTTGTACAGGCGGTGGATCGTCGTGCGCTCAACGGCCACAACGACGGTTTTGTCCATACTGTTGCGAATGACGCGGCCAATCAGCCGCCGGCGATTATTCGGCATCTACTATTTCCTCCTGGACCAGTTCGGCGGCCAGCTCGCGCTCGCGCTGAATCGTCAGGTAGCGAGCGATGTGCTTCTTCAACTGGCGAATGCGCGTGTAGTCTTCCAACTGGCCAGATTCCCACTGGAAACGGAGATTGAACATCTCTGCTTTGGCGTCATCGACGGCCTGCGCAATCTCGCCATCCGTCATGTTGCGAATTTCGGCAGCCGAGGGCATCAAGACACCTCCTCGCCGGAAATTGGGTCTACGCGCTTGATGAACTTGGCGCTGATGGGGAGCTTGAAGGCCGCCAGCCGCAGCGCGGCACGGGCCGTTTCTTCATCCATCCCCGACATCTCAAACAGCACCAGGCCGGGGCGTACGACCGCCACGTAGTGATCGACGGCCCCTTTCCCCTTCCCCATACGGCTTTCTGCCGACCGTTTGGTCACGGGTTTGTCGGGGAAAATGCGAATCCACACGCGGCCACGCCGCTTGATGTGACGCATAATCGCCCGGCGGGCAGCTTCGATTTGCCGGCTGGTGATCCAGGCCGGTTCCAACGCTTGCAACCCGTAGTCGCCAAACTGGACGGTGTTACCGCGCTGGGCCTTGCCTTTCGTCCGGCCACGAAACTGCTTACGGTATTTCACCCGCTTTGGCATTAACATGGTCGTTTACTCCTCCAGAATCACACCAGGGCGATTCTGCATTATTGGCTGATATATACATCCGTCGGCTCGGCATCGCGCGGTTCTTCGCTCAATACCTCGCCTTTATAAATCCAGACCTTGACCCCAATGCGGCCAAAGGTGGTCAGCGCTTCTGCCGTACCATAGTCGATGTAGGACCGCAGCGTATTACGCGGCACGCGGCCTTCCATCTGCCATTCACGGCGGGCCATCTCGGCCCCTGCCAACCGGCCACTTACCTGGATCTTGATGCCCATTGCGCCCTGGCGCATGGCCTGGCCAATCGCGCGCTTCATGGCGCGGCTGTGCCCGATCCGGCGTTCGAGCTGGCCGGCGATGTTTTCGGCGACCAGCGTGGCATTCAGGTCCGGTTGTTCGATCTCTTCGACTTCGACTTTAACTTTCTTGCCGGTGATCTCCTCGAGGCCCTGGCGCATCTTCTTCACGTTCTCGCCTTTGCGCCCAATCACGATCCCGGGTTTGGCGGTGTACAGCGACACCTGTACCTGGTTGGGATAGCGTTCGATCTCGACATCAGCGATGCCAGCCCGTTCCGCCTGTTTGTTCACAAACTGGCGGATCTGGAAATCTTCCTGCAACAACTCACGATAACGATCGCCTTCGGCATACCACCGAGCCGACCAATCGCGGTTGATCTTGAGCCGGAAGCCGATGGGGTGAATTTTACGACCCATTACAACAAGTCCTCCTCGCGCTCTGTCAGCGTCACGGTGAGATGTGTAGAACGCTTTACGCGCGGTTTATAGCGGCCCCGTGCCCCCGCTTTGACGCGTTTCATGCTTGGTCCCTCGTTGGCGACCAGGTACGAAATGAACAGATCATTGCGGTTCATCTCGAAATTCATTTCGGCATTGGCAACCGCCGACTCGACCAGCTTACGTACAAACTTTGCGCCTTTTTGCGGCATAAATTCCAGTACGATCAACGCCTGGTCAGCGTCCATGCCGCGTACCTGGTCACAGACCAGCCGAATTTTTTGTGCCGAGATGGGCAGGTACCGGGCCGTGGCTTGAACATCCATAAGTTACCTACCTTTCGACCCTTTTTCGTTCGATGAAGTGCCCACGATACGTGCGCGTCGGTGCGAATTCCCCGAGCTTGTGCCCCACCATGTTTTCGGTGATGTAAATGGGCACGTGGCGGCGACCGTCATGCACGGCAATCGTGAACCCTACCATCTGTGGAAAGATGGTCGACGCCCGACTCCAGGTGCGGATGACTTTCTTCTCCCCACGCTCGCGCATGTCTTCGACCTTGCGCAGCAGCTTTGGGCTAATATACGGTCCCTTTTTAAGCGAACGCGACATCCTTGTAGCCTCCGATATCCACTACCGACGCTTACCGCGCCGCCGCACGATGAACTTATCCGTGCGTTTGTTATTGCGTGTCTTTTTGCCCATCGCAGGTTTACCCCAGGGGGTTTTCGGCGATGGCATCCCGATCGGCGACCGGCCTTCGCCCCCGCCGTGCGGGTGGCTGGCCGGGTCCATCGCGCTGCCGCGTACCGAGGGCCGCCATCCTAACCAACGCTTGCGCCCGGCCTTGCCGAGCTTGACGTTGCCATGATCGGTGTTCCCTACCTGGCCAATCGTCGCCAGGCAGTTCTCATGAACACGCCGAACTTCGCCGCTGGGCAGCCGGACCTGGGCATAGGTGCCCTCTTTGGCCAATAACTGCGCCGAGGTGCCTGCCGCGCGCGCCAACTGGCCGCCACGACCGGGCCGCAGCTCGACGTTATGAACCAGGGACCCGACCGGGATCTCTTTGATCGGCAGCGTATTGCCCACCCGAATATCGGCATCCGGCCCACTCATCACCGTGTCGCCCACCCGCAGCCCCAGCGGGGCAATGATATAGCGCTTTTCACCGTCGGCATAGACCAACAGCGCAATGCGCGCGGAGCGATTCGGATCGTACTCGATCGAGTCGACACGGGCGGGGATGTTGTGCTTGTCCCGCACGAAGTCGATGATGCGGTAGCGGCGTTTGTGCCCGCCCCCGCGATGGCGAACGGTCACCCGTCCGTTGTTGTTGCGCCCGCCACGACGGCGTTTGCTGTCCAACAACGAGCGAGTCGGTTTGGTTCGAGTAATTTCCTCGAACGTGCTGCCCGTCATATCCCGGCGACCGGGCGATGTGGGCTTGTATGACTTGACTGGCATAGTTTTACCTCAAACATTCTCTCCGGTGGCGGCTGTTCATTAAGCCCGTGAGGTGCGGATATCTGAACAGCGTCACCAACTTACCGATCAACACTACAGATTAAACACACTGATCGTCTGGCCCGGTGGCACCGTGACAATGGCCTTTTTCCAGGCGCTTGACCGGGTGTAGACCCGGCGTCCGCGTCCGCTCCCGCCGCGTTTGGCGGGCATGACCATGGTATTGACCTTGATAACGTCCACGTCGAAGATCAACTCTACGGCCTCTTTGATCTGAATCTTGTTGGCGCGCATGTCGACCTCAAAGACGTATTGATTCTCCATCTCGGCCATCTCGTGCGATTTTTCGGTGATCACGGGGCGTCGGATGATATCATACAGATGCAATGCTCTGCTCACGTCGTCACTCCTTATCCGTTCTCAGCCGCCGTCCCCAGGTGAACCTGGATCATCTCCAGGGCGTCCTGCGGAATGAGCACGCGATCATGCGACAGCAAGTCGCGCACATTCAGATACGACGCGCGCAGGGTGCGGGCGTGGGGCAGGTTGCGGATGCTGCGCTCGAGGGCTTCATCGCGCCCGGTGAGCAGCACCAACACTTTTTCGTCACCCACCAACTTATCCAGCGCCGCGGCCATTACTTTCGTCTTGGGGGTCTCGATGGACAATGTATCGACCACCACGATCTGCTCGTCGGCAGCCAATGCGGACAGCGCACTGCGCAGCGCCTGACGCCGCATCTTACGCGGCATCTTCTTGCGGTAGCTGCGAGGCCGGGGGCCATGCGCCACTCCGCCGCCCACGAAAATGGGGGCCGAACGCGCACCGTGCCGGGCACGGCCTGTTCCCTTTTGCCGGTACCACTTGGCTTTGGTCAGGAGCACCTCACTGCGGCCTTTGGTCTTGTGCGTACCGACACGTGCATTCGCCATTTGACGAACATAGGCCTGATGCATCAGCCCGACATTGACTTCAACTTCGAAGATGTCGGCTGGCAGTTCTGCGGTGCCAACCTCGTCACCGGCCATGTTCCGAACTGGTACTTTCATGTTTTACGACTCCTCACGATGCGGCTCAGGCGCGGCGGCGTTTGTGGGATGGCTTGACTAACAAGATGCCACCCTTTGCTCCAGGCACCGACCCGCGCACAGCGAGCAAATGCTGGTCCGCATCTACCACGACTACTTCGAGATTCTGAACGGTCACACGCTCCCCGCCCATCCGACCGGCCATCCGCATCCCTTTAAAGACGCGACCGGGCGTCGAGGTTGCCCCAATCGAACCGGGGGCGCGCTCGCGGTCCGACTGACCATGGGTCTTGGGCTGACGGTTGAAGCCATGGCGCTTGACGGTCCCGGCAAAGCCGCGCCCTTTCGAGGTGCCGACCACATCCACGCGATCGCCCGTTTCGAAGATGTCGGCAGTGACCATCTCACCCTCTTCAACGTCAATCTCTTTAACCCGGAACTCGCGCAGATAGCGCAGATCAGGCAAGTCCATCCCATTCCGTTGCAGATGCCCTTGCTTGGGTTTGTTCAACCGTGACCTACCGTTCTGCTTGGGCGGCAGTTCCTCGAAGCCAAGCTGAACAGCTTTATAGCCGTCGTTATCCTCAGTACGAACCTGAGTTACATAGCACGGCCCGGCTTTGATGACAGTGACCGGGATTGCCTGGCCCTCGTCATCAAAAATCTGGGTCATGCCCACCTTTTTACCAATGATACCCTTCATGCTGCCTCCAAGGGACTGTGTAGTGGACGTCAATGTTGCACGTCGCACGCATCATCCCTGCTTCGCCTGTCTCACGTTATGTTTACGTCCGGTCGTGTAGGCTGTCTCCAACCCGCAGAGGTTCTGCCCCAGGCGTGATAGGCCTGGCGCACGGACGCTCCAGGCTTGGCGTCGACTAAATCTTGATTTCGATATCCACCCCTGCCGGCAAGTTCAACCGCATCAATGTGTCGATTGTCTTGCTGTCAGGTTCCAGTACGTCAATCAGCCGCTTGTGCGTGCGAATCTCAAAATGTTCTTGAGAGTCTTTATCAATGAACGGCGAACGACGTACCGTAAAACGTTCAATACGGGTCGGCAAGGGGACCGGGCCAACTATACGCGCCCCGGTGCGCTCTGCCGTCTCTACAATGCGCTGGGCAGACTGGTCCAGCACACGATGATCATACGCCTTAAGCCGAATGCGGATCTTTTGCTTGGCCATATAGGTTCCTCAAAACTTCACAGTGTTTGTGCAAAAGCCAATGAATGGAGACCGCCAAATACCACGCGATAGTTACTGCTAGGCGTGCAACCTGGCAGCCTCCCTACGTATTTATTCCAGAATGTCGGTGATAACGCCAGCGCCAACCGTCAGGCCGCCTTCGCGGATCGCGAATTTGCCGCCCTTTTCCAGCGCCACCGGCGTGATCAGTTCGACTTCCAGGTTGACGTTGTCGCCCGG
>DAOTUD010000196.1:0-35991 GCA_034437275.1 Anaerolineae bacterium | reverse complement strand
TGTTATCATGATTTCTTGCGTGACAATGGGCATTTTTTACCTCGTTTTCAATGTGAAGTTGGCACCTCATCATTGCCGCGAGGCTTGCCCATTGTCAAATTTTCGCCCAAACTTAGCGGAAACTAAAGGGCACGAAAAACGCTATATTGTAATGTAGTGCGTCAAAAGTGACGCCATTTTGCAGCCAAACGTGGCAAAAGAAGGGGGAAGCCACATGAAACATCAATCAACAATGCCGGATACTACACACGCGACAACTCATCACGTCTACCGATTCGGATTCTACGTCGCGATCCTGACCGCCGTGCTGACCGTGATCACATTCGGCATCGCCATCTTCACCCCGCCGATCTCGGGGCCGAGTTGTGCCGATTCCTGTATTGATTACCCATACGTGGATGATATCGCCTCACGCTTTCCGCGTGACTACCTGTGGATGTACCCGGCCATGGTGTTAACGGCGGTATTCGTTGTGTTCATCACCAGCATTCATCATTACGCCCCTGCGGAGAAAAAGATCTTCAGCCAGATCGGGCTGGCCTTCGCCATCATGGCAGCAGCGATTTTGATCGTCGATTACTTCATGCAGGTTTCGGTGATACAGCCCAGCCTGGACAATGGGGAAACCGATGGCATTGCGCTGCTCACCCAGTACAATCCACACGGCATTTTCATCGCGCTGGAGGATATCGGCTATCTGCTGATGAGCGTGGCGTTCCTGTTTGTCGCGCCCGTTTTTTCGGAACAGGATCGGGTGGAAATGGCACTGCGCTGGATCTTCGCCGGCAGCTTCGTGCTGGTCATGCTCTCGCTGATCGTCATTTCGATCATCTACGGCATTGACCGCGAATATCGCTTCGAAATTGCTGCCATCCTGATCGACTGGCTGGCCCTGATCGTAGCCGGGATACTGGTCAGCATCGTGTTTCGGCGGGCCATGCAGCAGGCGCGGTAGGGGGCCTTTGCGCGCTGCTGCATCGCTCGTTTCCAATTCATCACGCTAGACTGCCAGCGTAGATGCCAGCCGGTCCAGCACGCGGTCGGTAAAGGCATGCGTACTCAGCGCCGCGCCATCTGCCCCGGTGATATCACGGGTGCGCGCGCCAGCATCCAACGCCGCCTGGACCGCTGCCTCGACCGCCTGCGCTTCGCGGTCCAGTCCCAGGCTGTGCCGCAGCAGCAGCGCAGCACTGAAAATCGCGGCGGTGGGGTTGGCGATACCCTGCCCCGCGATGTCCGGCGCGGAGCCGTGAATCGGCTCGTACAGCCCGAAGGTGCCATCACGCAGCGAGGCGGAGGGCAGCATGCCCAATGAACCGGCCAGCACCGAGGCTTCGTCGCTGAGGATGTCACCGAACATATTGCCGGCCAGCACCACGTCGAAGCGCGCCGGATTGCGCAAAATATGCATGGCGCAGGCATCCACCAGGATATGCTCGACCTCAACGTCGGGATACACCGCGGCGACCTCGCCGACGGTGCGCCGCCACAGCCGCATCGCGGCCAGGACGTTCGCCTTATCCACCGAGGCCAGCTTGCCGCGCCGTTTCCGGGCGGCCTCGAACGCCACCCGCGCCACGCGCTGCACCTGGTCCACCGAATAGTACAGCGTGTCGCTGGCGTGATCGCCGTCGCCCTGCTCGGTCCGCGCGCCGAAGTAGATGCCGCTGGTCAGTTCGCGCACAAACAGGATATCGACGCCCGCCAGCAGGTCCGCGCGCAGCGGCGTATGCTCGGCCAGGGCCGGGTACGCCTTGACCGGGCGCAGGTTCGTGAACAGGTCGAAGTGCTGGCGCAGCCGCAGCAACCCTTGCTCCGGGCGCACGGCAGCCGCCGGATCGGACCACTTCGGGCCGCCCACCGCGCCCAGTAGCACAGCATCGGCGCATTCGCAGGCGGCCAGCGTGTCGTCCGGCAGCGGATTCCCCGTCGCATCGATGGCCGCCCCACCGATCAAGGCTTCCTCGAACGTGAACGCATCCCCGGTGCGGTGTGCGACGGCCTCCAGCACGCGCACCGCTTCGGTGACGACTTCCGGCCCGATCCCATCGCCGGGCAAGGTAACGATTGTGGCTTGCATAGTGTCTCCCTGCACTACGACACGCCCGCAGCTTGCGGCGCGTCCCGCTCCATAACATGCGTCAACCCATATTCCATACTATCGGCCAGCGCCAGCCAGCTCGCCTCAATGATGTTGGCGCTCGCGCCGACCGTGCTCCAGCGATGGCTGCCGTTCTGTGTGTCGATCAGCACGCGTGTCGTGGCCGCCGTCCCGTTCTCGCCGTCCAGAATACGCACCTTGTAATCCGCCAGTTGGAAGGCAGCCAGATCAGGATACACCGGCGTGAGCGCCTTGCGCAGCGCGCGATCCAGCGCATCGACCGGGCCATTGCCCCCGGCGACGGTATGCACTTCCTCGCCGGACACGCAGAGCTTGACTGTCGCTTCGGCGAACAGCCCGCGCCCGGCCCGGTGCTCGACGACCACCATAAAATCGACCAACTCGAACGGCGGCGCATAATCCGGGTGCTGGCGCAGCATCAACATCGCGACTGACGCTTCGGCCCCTTCGAACACAAACCCTCGGTTCTCCAGGTCCTTGATCTCGGCGACGACGGCGCGCGCGGCCTCGCTGGACAGGTCCAGCCCGAATTCCTCGGCCTTGCTGAGCATGTTACCCCGCCCGCTGAGGTCGGACACCAGCACGCGCATTTCGTTCCCCACGAGTTCCGGGGAGATATGCTGGTAGCTGTCGATGTTGCGGCGGATGGCGGCGACGTGCATCCCGCCTTTGTGCGCGAACGCGCTCTTGCCCACATACGCGGCCTGGTGGTTAGGGGCCATGTTGGCGATCTCCGCCACCACGCGCGAGAGGCGCGTCAGGTTCGCCAGCCGTCCCTCCGGCAGACAGCGATAGCCCAGCTTGAGTTCGAGATCGGGCACCAGCGCGCACAGGTTAGCGTTGCCACAGCGCTCGCCGTAGCCGTTGACCGTGCCCTGGACGTGCCGCGCCCCGGCCCGCACCGCCGCCAGCGTATTCGCGACCGCCAGTTCCCCATCGTTATGGGTGTGAATGCCCAGTTTCACATCCGGGAAGCGTGCCGCGACGGCCTGCGTCAACTCGGTGACCTCGTGGGGCAGCGCCCCGCCGTTCGTGTCGCACAGCACGAGCGCCTCTGCGCCACCATCCAGCGCGGCTTGCAGTGTTTGCATGGTGTAGTCGGCGTCCAGCTTATAGCCGTCGAAGAAATGCTCGGCGTCGTAAATCACCTCGCGCCCGTGCGCCTTGAGGTACGCCAGGCTCTCGCGGATGATGCGCAGGTTTTCGTCCGGGGTGGTGCGCAGCACGTCGCGGACGTGCAGCAGCGAGGTCTTGCCCACGACCGTCACGACCGGCGTCGCGGCTTCCAGCAGCGCGCGGATATTGGCGTCGTCTGCCGGATCGCTCCCGACGCGGCACGTCATGCCAAACGCCGCGACCCGGGTGTGCTGCAGGTCCAGGTCGCGCACGCGCTGGAAGTACGTCGCGTCTTTGGGGTTGGATCCCGGCCAGCCGCCCTCAACATAGGTAACACCCAGGTCATCGAGCAGGCGCGTGATGCGCAGCTTGTCGTCCACCGACAGGGACACATTCTCACCCTGGGTGCCATCGCGTAACGTGGTGTCATATACATCAACTGGTCTCATGTGCTTCCTCGTTTCGTTGTTAAGCTTCAGGTCTGCGGTTGATAGGTATGAGGGCAGATGAGGCCAGCCGATCAAAGCATTGGCAGTGGCGCGTGTCTGCCCCATGCAGAGCAGACCGCCGCGCCTGCTCTGCTAGCTGCTAATGCTAATGCCGATCACGTCGCGGGCATACGCCACCAGCCCGCCCGCGTTGATGATTTCCAGCACAAACGGCGGGTAGCGATTGGCCTGATACGACTGACCGGTGCGTTGATTGGTGATAGTCCCTGCCGCCAGATCGACGCTGAGCGTGTCGCCCGGCTGGGCGTCCTGCGCAGCAGCGGGACTTTCAAGAATCGGCAGGCCGATGTTGATCGCGTTGCGGAAGAAAATCCGCGCGAACGACTCGGCGATCACGCACGACACCCCGGCCCCTTTGATGCTCAGCGGGGCGTGCTCCCGGCTGGAACCACAGCCGAAGTTGCGCCCGCCGACGATGATATCGCCGGGCTGGACCTGCTCCGCGAACGTCGCGTCGAGGTCCTCCAGGCAGTGTGCGGCCAGCGTCACAGGGTCGGTCGTGACCAGATAGCGCGCCGGGATGATCACATCGGTGTCGATGTTGTCGCCATACTTCCATACGTTGCCTTGAAACTGCATACCAGCCCCCTCGCCTACAACTCGTCAGGATGTGCCAACCGGCCCATGAGGGCGCTGGCGGCAGCGATCGCCGGATTGGTCAGGTACACGCGGGCGTCACGATGCCCCATGCGGCCCCGGAAGTTGCGGTTGCTGGTGCTGACACACACTTCGTCACCGGCCAACACGCCCATGTGCCCGCCCAGGCACGGTCCGCAGGTGCTCGTGCTCACGGCGGCCCCGGCAGACACGAACAGCTCCAGCCAGCCCGCACGCACCATATCGAGATACACCGCCTGCGAACCGGGGATGATCATCACGCGCACGTCGGGATGGAACTCGCGCCCGGCCTGCTCCACGATCTCGGCCACGATCTGCAAGTCCTCAAACCGCCCGTTGGTGCAGCTCCCGATGAAGACCTGGTCGACCTTTTCCGGCTTGACCTGGCTGATTGGGTGCACATTGTCCGGCGAATAGGGGCACGCGACCTGCGGCTCCATCGTGCTGAGGTCGAACGTGTGCTCGGAAATGTACTGCGCGTCGTCGTCGGCGAAATAGGGCGTGTAGGGGCGTGTGGCGCGCGGCGCGACATACGCCTGCGCCACATCGTCATACGGCATAAAGCCGCACTTGCCGCCCGCCTCGATGACCATGTTGGTCATCGTCAGCCGGTCCGACATCGGCAGATCGTCAATGGCCGGGCCGGTGAACTCCATCGCGCGATAGAGTGCCCCGTCGACCCCGATCGCGCCAATCGTATGCAGGATCATGTCCTTGCCATAGACCGAGGGCTGGCGCTCGCCTTCGTAGACGAAGCGCATGGTTTCCGGCACTTTGAGCCACGTCGTCCCGGTCGCCATCGCAAACGCGATATCGGTCGACCCCATGCCGGTCGCAAACGCGCCGACCGCGCCGTAGGTGCAGGTGTGGCTGTCGCCGCCAACGACGAGATCGCCGGGCAGCACCAGCCCGCGCTCGGGGAGCACCACATGCTCGATCCCGGCGCGGCCCACCGGGAAACGATGGGACAACGCCTGATCGGCGGTGAAGGTGTGCAGCGTGCGCGCCTGTTCGGCGCTCTTGATGTCCTTGTTCGGCACGAAATGGCTGGGGACCAACATGATGTGGTCCGGATTGTAGACCTCACCCGCGCCCATCGCGTCAAACGCTTCGATGGCAATGGGCGCGGTGATGTCGTTGGCCATGACAACGTCGGTCCTTACCGTGACCAGATCACCGGCAGAAACGTGATCGGTGTCGTCGGCGTGTGCCGCGATGATCTTCTCGGCTAAGGTGTATCCCATGCTAAGCTCCGTTAAGCTCGTGGTTTAGTGGTCGGTTTGGTGGTAGTCGTCTTGGCCGCCGTCTTGAGCGTTTCCCCGTCCCAGTTCAGCGCCCAGGCACGCGGCTCCTTGAAGGCTTCGAAGATCGGCGCAGTTGTATTCCGGGTCGTCGGTTTCGTTTTGCCATTTGATGATGGGCGAGTAGTCATGTTCCTCTAGCTCCTTTTTTTCCTGGAAACGTGTTGATTTCGTCTGGCGATAGAATCTCAAGAATCTCAAGAATCTCATGCAATTGGTGTGCTTAAGCGGTGGGCGCGACGACGTGAACGGCTGCCGCTTCCCCTTCGGGTTGACGTTCCTCGTAGCCGGTAAAGGCCAGCATCCGGTTGACGGCAGAGAGATAGGCCGCAGCGCTGGCGACGATGATGTCGGTGTCGGCCCCGTAGCCGCCAAAGGTGCGGCGTCCGTTTTCGTCGCGGCGGATGCGCACCGTCACTTCGCCCAGCGCGTCGATCCCTTCCGTGATGGCTGCCACGCGGTACTCGACCAGCGTGTTGGGCACGGCGATGATCATGTCGATGGCCTGGTAAGCGGCGTCCACCGGCCCGGCGCCAATCGCCGCCGCGATGCGCACCTCGCCATCCGGCCCGCGCAGCTTGATCGTAGCGGTCGGCATGCCGGGTTGGCCGCACGCGACCTGAATCCCCTCCAGTGTGAAGATATCCTCCGGGCTGTAGACCTCGTCGGCGACCAGGGCTTCCAGGTCGGCATCGGTGATGGTCTTCTTCTTGTCGGCCAGCATCTTGAAGCGCTGGAACACCTGGTTCACATCTTCGTCGCTCAGGTCGTAGCCGAGTTCCTGCAAACGCACGCGGAACGCATGCCGTCCGCTGTGCTTGCCGAGTACCAGATTGCTCTGGTGCAGGCCCACCGTCTCCGGCGTCATGATCTCGTAGGTGGCCTGGTGCTTGAGGATGCCGTCCTGGTGGATGCCCGCCTCGTGACTGAAGGCATTGACGCCCACGATCGCCTTGTTGGGCTGCACGACCATGCCGGTGTAATTGCTGACCATGCGGCTGGTGCGGGTGAGCTGCGTAGTGTCGATGTTGGTCTCCAGGCCGTACACGCCGGGACGGGTGCGCAGCGCCATCACGACCTCTTCCAATGACGTATTCCCCGCGCGCTCGCCGATGCCGTTGATCGTGACCTCGGCCTGGCGCGCCCCGGCCTGCAGCCCGGCCAGCGTGTTCGCGGTGGCGAAGCCCAGATCGTCGTGGCAGTGCACCGACCAGATCACGTCCTCGCCGCCGTCTGTCTCGCGGATCAGCTTTTGCATGCGCTCGAAATACTCCTGCGGCATGATGTAGCCGACCGTGTCTGGAATGTTCAACGTCGTGGCACCGGCCTCGATGGCGGCGTTGAGCACCTCGACCAGGAAATCCGGGTCAGAACGGCAGGCGTCCTCTGGCGAGAATTCGACGTCCGCGCACAGCGACCGGGCATAGGCCACCATGTCGCGCGTGCGTGCGACGACCTCCTCGCGCGACATGCGCAGCTTGTGCTGCATGTGGATATCTGACGTGGCGAGAAACGTGTGGATGCGCGGTTTAGCCGCATCCTGCACCGCTTCCCACGCCTTGTCGATGTCGCCGCGTGTCGCACGCGCCAGCCCGCAGATGATCGGACCGTCCGCCGTGCCGACTTCGCGCGCGATGCGCCGCACGCCCTCCAGATCGTCGGGAGACGCCGCCGGAAACCCGGCCTCGATCACGTCTACGCCCAGGCGCGCCAACTGCCGCGCAATGTCGATCTTTTCGGCGCTGGTCAGGCTCGCGCCGGGCGACTGCTCGCCGTCACGTAAGGTGGTGTCAAAAATTCGTACCATGTTTTCGGGCATAACCCCAGGTTCATCCATGCTGTGTTTTTCCTCTCCTGCTGGCTGTCATTACGTTTCACTTCGCGATATCCGGTCAGGTCCACAAGGTCATCGTCACTTAGCGGGCTAAGCCCATCTTCGGACATGCACACCACCTCCTCTCGTGCGACGTTATACAGCCCCGGTCAATCGTCGGCCTTCGGCGCGTGCTTGGCCTGCATGAAAGGCATCATCTCGCGCAGTTCGGCCCCGACCTTCTCGATCAACAGGTCTTGCTCGCGTTTGCGCTGCTCGTTGAACGCGGCACGCCCGGCCTTGTTTTCTGCGATCCATTTTTCGGCATAGGCCCCGCTGCGGATGTCGTCCAGCATTTGCTGCATCTCGCCCTGCGTTTCCTCGGTGATCAGGCGCGCACCGCCGGTATAGCCGCCGTGCTCCGCCGTATCCGACACCGAATACCACATGTAGCCCATGCCGCCCTGGTACATCAGGTCGACGATGAGCTTGAGTTCGTGCAGCACTTCAAAATAGGCGATCTCCGGCTGGTAACCGGCCTTGACCAGCGTCTCGAACCCGGCCTTGACCAGCGCGGTCACGCCGCCGCAGAGCACGGTCTGCTCGCCGAACAGGTCGGTTTCGGTTTCCTCGGCGAAGGTCGTCTCGATCACGCCGGCGCGGGTGCAGCCCAGCGCGCGCGCATAGGCCAGCGCGACCGCTTTGGCATCCCCGCTGACGTCCTGCTCCACGGCCAGCAAGCCCGGCGTCCCGGCTCCAGTGACGTACAGCTCGCGCACCCGGTGTCCCGGCGCTTTGGGCGCGATCATGCTCACATCGACGAAATCCGGGGGCTTGATCTGGTCGTAGCGAATATTAAAGCCGTGCGCGAACATGATCGTGTTGCCCGGCTCCAGGTGGGGCGCGATGCTGTCGGCGTAAACCTGGGGCTGCATGGTGTCGGGCAGCAGGATCATCACTATGTCAGCCGCAGCCGCGGCGTCGGCGACTGTCTGCACGGTCAGGCCATCGGCCTCGGCTTTGGGCCAGGACTTGCTGCCCGCGTACAGACCAACAACCACATTCACCCCACTGTCGTGCAGGTTCAAGGCGTGGGCGTGGCCCTGGCTGCCGTAGCCGATTACGGCCACGGTTTTGTCCGCGAGATAACGCGGGTCGGCATCGTCGTCATAGTACAGTTTTGCCACAGTTCAAACTCCTTAAATGACACTGGCGCGGTGGCCATTGCCGGATGCACTCGCGCGCGGCTGGTATCCATTCGGTGAGAGGGTGTGCTCGCCGCGCGCCATCGTCACCACCCCGGTCCGCACCATCTCCATAATGCCGAACGGCGACAGCATCTCGACCAGGCTGGTGATCTTGTCCTCGTCGCCCGTCACCTCGACGATCACCGTTTCCGGCGTGGCGTCGACGATGCGCGCGCGGAAGATATCGCACACCTGCACCACCTCGCCGCGTGTCTGGCTGTCGACCTTCACTTTGATCAGCGCCAGGTCGCGGCTGACGTCGGGAACAGCGGTCACTTCTTCGACCTGGATCACGTTCACCAGCTTGTACAGTTGATTGCGAATCTGCTCCGCGCCGCCTTCAACAACGATGGTCATGCGCGAGATCGCCGGGTTTTCCGTGCGGCCTACGGTCAGGCTGTCGATGTTGAAGTTTCGCCGCCGGAACAGTGTGGCGACCCGGTTCAACACGCCGGGCTTGTTTTCGACCAAAACCAAGAGCGTTTCTTTCATGGGACTTGCTCCTCCTACATCGCGTTTTCGGATTCCATCGGGCGGCGGATCATGTTATGCAGATCGGCCCCACTTGGCACCATCGGATACACCAGGTCGTGCGTCTCGACCACGAAATCGACCAGTACGGGCCGGTCCGTGATGCTGTTGGCCCACTCGAACGCGGAGACGATATCTTCGCGTCGCTCGACACGCCGCGCGGGAATGTCATAGGCCGCGGCCAGCTTCACGAAGTCCGGGTTCATTATCGGCGTGGCGTTGTAGCGTTCTTCATAGAAGAACTCCTGCCACTGGCGCACCATGCCCAGGAACCCGTTGTTGATGATAGCGATATTCAGCGGCACATCCTCCTGGATGGCGGTGCCCAGTTCCGTCATCGTCATCTGGAAGCCGCCGTCGCCCACGATGACCCACACGTTCGGGCTGTTCAGGCCAATCGTCGCGCCCAGGGCTGCCGGCAGGCCGAAGCCCATCGTACCCAGCCCGCCCGAGGTGATCAGGGTGTGCGGGCGCTGGTGGGGGTAATACTGCGCCTCCCACATCTGGTGCTGGCCGACATCGGTCACCACCACTGCATCCCCCTTCGTGACCTGCCACAGGTTGTGGATCACATGCGCGGCGAGCATCCGGTCGCCCACGTCGCGGTGCACGATGTCGCGCGCGTTGGCGTCTTCCATCCAGTCGCGAATCTGCCCGACCCAGGCTTTATGCTGCTTGGGTTCCAGCATGGGCTGCAACTGGCCCAGGACCGTCTTCAAGTCGCCAACAATTGGCACATCCACCCGCACGCTTTTGTGAAACTCGGAGGGGTCGATATCGATGTGGATTTTCTTCGCGTTGGGAGCGTAGGTCTTCAGGTTGCCGGTCACGCGGTCGTCGAAGCGCATCCCGAAGGCCAGCAGCAGGTCGGCGTTTTGGATCGCCAGGTTGGCGTAGCCGGTGCCGTGCATCCCCATCATGCCCAGCGACAGCGGGTGACTTTCCGGCACGCCGCCTTTGCCCAGCAGCGTCAGCGCGAAGGGCGTCTGCATGGTTTCGGCGAACGCCAGCACTTCCTCTGTCGCGCCAGACATCAGCACGCCGTGCCCGGCCAGGATCACCGGGCGCTCGGCCTCGTTGATCAACTCCAGCGCGGCGACGAGGGCCTGCTCGTCGGCGTGGTGCGGCGGATGATAGCCCGGCAGCACGATCTCCTCCTCCGGGTAGACGAACTCCGTCACCGCGTTCTGCACGTCCTTCGGAATGTCGATCAACACGGGGCCGGGCCGCCCGGTACGCGCGATGTGGAACGCCTCGCGCACGGTATAGGCCAGGTCTTCCACGTCGTACACCAGGTAGTTGTGCTTGGTGATCGGCAGAGTAACGCCGGTGACATCCGTTTCCTGGAAGGCGTCGCTGCCGATGGCCCCGCTGGACACCTGCCCAGTGATGCACACCAGCGGCGACGAGTCCATCATGGCGGTGGCGATGCCGGTCACCATGTTGGTCGCGCCGGGGCCAGAGGTCGCCATCGCGACGCCGACCTTGCCCGTCGCCCGCGCGTAGCCGTCGGCCATGTGGGTCGCGCCCTGCTCGTGACGGGTCAGCACGTGGCGGATTTGTGCGTAATTGGTCATGGCATCGTAGATCGGCAGGTTTGCGCCGCCGGGATACCCAAAGATCACATCGACTTGCTCGCGGATTAAACACTCCAGTAAGATCTCAGCGCCGGTCAATTTCACGGTAGAACCTCCTTTAGCTCTCGCTTCCCTCGTTGTAGTCTACTTCAGTCCAGAAAGACCGCCCCGGTGCTGGCACTGCTCACCAGGCGCGCATAGCGCCGCAGCCAGCGACTGGGAATGTCCGGTTCAAACGGGGGCAGCGCATCCAGCCGGCGCTGGACCTCGCCGCCGTCCACCAATAAATCCAACGTCCGCGCGTCCAGGTCGATAGCGATCGGGTCGCCTTCCTGCACCGCTGCCAGCGGGCCATGCGCCGCCGCTTCCGGGCTGATGTGCCCGATCGAAATGCCGCGGCTCCCGCCGGAAAAACGCCCGTCGGTGATCAAGGCCACGCTGTCACCCAACCCCATGCCCTGTATCTGGGCGGTTGGCCCCAACATTTCCTGCATCCCCGGGCCGCCGCGCGGACCTTCGTAGCGAATGACCACCACGTCGCCCAGCTCGATCTCGCCGTTCAGGATGCCCCGCGAAGCGGCTTCTTCGCTTTCGAAAACGCGGGCCGGGCCGCGATGCTGGCGCATGTTGTCCGGCACGCCGCCCACCTTGATCACGGCCCCATCCGGAGCCAGGCTGCCGAACAGCACCATCAGGCCGCCAGTCGCCCGGTGCGGCCTATCGACCGGGCGAATCACGTCATGATCGGTGACCTGGGCGCCGGCGATGTTCTCGCGAAGGGTCTGGCCGGTCACGGTGGGGCGGTCCAGGTGCAGCGCGGTGCCGTTTTGGGCCAGCTCGTTGAGGATGGCCGGCACACCCCCCGCACGGTGGACGTCTTCCATGTGCCAGTGGGACATCGGACTCACCTTGCAGATATGGGGCACGCGGGCCGCCACCTCGTTGATCCGTTCCAGCGGGTAGTCCACCCCAGCCTCGTAGGCCAGCGCCAGCGTGTGCAGCACGGTGTTGGTGCTGCCGCCCATCGCCATGTCGAGCGCGAAGGCATCGTCGACGGCTTCCGGCGTTACGATCTTGCGCGGCGTCAGGTCCTGCTCGATCAGGGTGATGATCTGCCGGGCGGCGTGTTGGGCCAGGGCAGTCCGTTCCGGCGTGTCGGCCAATATCGTGCCATTGTAGGGCAGCGCCATGCCCAGCGCCTCCATCATGCAGTTCATCGAGTTGGCCGTGAACATGCCCGAACACGACCCGCACGACGGGCAGCCGTAATCTTCCAGCGTCTTGAGTTCGGCATCGTCAATGCGCCCGGCCCGGTATGCGCCGACGCCCTCGAACACGCTGATCAGATCGACCGTGCGGCCATCCGGTGTCTTGCCGGCAGGCATCGGCCCGCCGCTGATGAAGATCGTCGGAACGTCCACCCGCATCGCGCCCATCAACATGCCGGGCACGATCTTGTCGCAGTTGGGGATGCAGATCATGCCGTCGAAGGCATGTGCCACGACCATCGTCTCAACCGAATCGGCGATCAGTTCGCGGCTGGGCAGCGAGTAGTTCATGCCGATGTGACCCATCACGATGCCGTCATCGACACCAATCGTGTTGAACTCGAACGGCACGCCGCCCGCGTCGCGGATGGCCTGCTTGACGACCTGCCCGAACTGCTGCAAATGCACATGGCCGGGCACAATATCGACATAGGAATTCACCACCGCGATGAACGGCTTGTGCATATCGGCATCGGTGACCCCGGTCGCTTTCAGCAAGCTGCGGTGGGGTGCCCGTTCAATTCCCCGCTTGATTCGGTTGGAGCGCATGGTTTGCCCTCGCGTGTGTACGGCTTCCGCCCAAAAAAGAAACCGCCCCGGTTTGGGGCGGCTGGTCGTGTGTGTCCCTTAGCGTCGTCAGTATGCTCTGCTGCGCCGTATCGGGACCGGAACCACCCCAAAACCCGAAACCTTGTTCTCAATAATGAGAAGAAGGTCAAGAAGGCTGATTACAATGACAAGGCTTAGGGTCCGGTTGGTTCGCATTATGCTATCCGTTAGCTGCAAGCTGATCCGCGCAACAAAAAAACCTCCCGCCGGTGGGAGGTTCCTGATGTCCTCGGTATGACCTGCTCCGCTTACGCTAGGTCCTCCCAACGCCGAATACCCCGCCAATAATGACGAGGAGAATTACGACGACAAGAAGCGCACTGCGGCGGAACATGAAAAATGACAACCTTTGTTGTTAGATGGCCAAACAATTGCAACAACTGTACGCCATATAACACGATATGTCAAGCAAGTCGGTAGAAAAAAATGTTGTTTTGTTCAAAGTATACAAAGCCCCCGCCAGCAAGCCGTCTGTATCACGCCCGCGCCCCCGCCAGAATCCGCCGGGTGAGCTGGCTGCCGATAATCGCCAGCCCATCCAGGATCATGTAGTGGCTTGCCGCGCGATCAAACAGCACGCTGGCCTGGGGCGGGAAGCCATCTTCCTTGTCGCCCAGCCAGTAGACCATCGCCAACCACAACCTGGGCAGCACCCGGAACGCATACGCCACGTCACCAAACCCGTCCAGCGCTTCGCCGCCCGCAGACTGTGCGCCGCGCACAACCGCATCCAGATCGTCGCCCAGGGTGCGGGTCAGCACGCCGCCGGTGTAGCCGGTAAACGCGCGGTGGTAAAACACACCGTCCGGCAGTTCGCGGAACGCGACCCATTCCCCGGCGCGCGGTGTGCCGTCCGCCGTCAGCAGGTAGGCCGTGGCTAACGCCTGGAGCATGGTTGGCGCGGCGCTGCCATCTGGATGCTGGACGTCATAGTCAGGCACGGGGACGACCAGCGGCTGCTGCATGAAGGCCAGCGCCAACGTCCCGGCAGCCGGGTCCCAGATGGCCCCGCTGCGGTGGGCGACCTGCTCTGGTGGACGCGCGCGCAGTTCGCCGCGCTGGTGTGCCATCTGGGCTTCCATCGCGCGCGCCCATTGATTCAGGTTGTCGTGATCGGAAAGTGACATACGGACCTCGCCTCGCTTCTATAGCCGCAGATACTTCAGCCTATAGGATTTACGAGGCAGGTGCAAGCCCGCTACGAACGGCGGTGGTATTGACAAAGTCCAAAAGCGGGCTATGATATATATAGAGAACTAGATATACAGTTATATATATTATGCCCAACAATATCCTTGACCGGCTTCGAATCGACAAACACAGCGCGATCCCGATCTACCAACAGTTGCACGAACAGCTCGAAAAGCTGATCGTCAACGGGACGTGGCGACTCCGCGAGCCGCTCCCCTCGGAAACGGCCATCGCCCACCAGTGCCAGATCAGCGTGATGACCGTGCGGCACGCCATGGCGCAACTGGTCAATCAAGGCTTGATCTATCGCGAAAAAGGCCGTGGGACGTTTGTCACCCCCACACCACTCGACCACCACCTGCAACGCCTGGAAAGTTTCACCGAGGACATGCACGCACGCGGCTTGCAGGCGTCGTCCAAAACCCTGGCCTACGAGATCATCCCTGCCCCCGAACCAATCGCAGCCCAACTCGGGCTTAGTCCCGGCATAGACATCCTGCACCTGAAACGCCTGCGTTCGGTGGAGGATCGCCCGGTGGCGGTCCACGATGCACATGTGAACCGGACCGATCTCACATTGGAAGAACTCGAAGCGGTCGGCTCGTTGTACGTCGTCTTGGAGCGAAAAGGCATTGAGTTGATGGAAGCTGAGGAAACGCTGGAGGCAATCACTGCCGGGCGCACGTTAGCCGAACTGCTGAGTATCTCGCCGGGCATGCCGCTGCTGAAGGCCACGCGCCTGACCTGGGACCGCGAGCATATCCCCGTCGAGGTAGTAAAAGCATTTTACCGCGCCGATTTTTACCGTTATGCGGTGCGATTACGTCGCTAATTATTCCCTGTCGATCCCTTAGACAAGCAAGGAGGCGCACATAATCACAACATCTGTCAAAAACCCAAACAACACACTATATATCGTTAACCTCAATAGCATAAAGGAGTTAGCACGATGCGTTTAAAATTTAAAGTTATCGCGCTGGCATTGGTCGTTGCATTAGCGCTGGCGAGTGGCCTCACCGCTGCCCCACAAGCTGAAGGCCAGTCCGACTACAGCGTAGCGCTCATCGTTGCACAGGGTGGCCTGGGCGACCGTTCGTACAACGACTCCGCGTTTGCCGGTTTGACCCTGGCCGCGCAGGAGTTGGGCGTGGAAGTCGTCCCGCTTGAATCCTCGGACCCGGTCGGCGAGGCCGAGCAGTTGCTCCGTACCGCTGCCGAGGCCGGCTTCGATCTGGTCATCACGCTGGAGTTCAGCCACTTCGAGCCGCTAGGCCGCATCGCACCGGACTACCCCGACACCACCTTCGCTATCGTCAACGTGATAGTCGACCAGCCGAACGTAGTCTCGATTATGTTCGACGAGCACACCGGTTCGTACCTGGCCGGGGCGCTGGCCGCGATGGTCACCACTGATGACACCATCGAGCAAGCCAACGATGACGCCGTCCTCGGTGTGATCGGCGGCGTAAAGTCCAGCGGCATCGACGTGTTCCTGTACGGGTATCTGCAAGGGGCCTGCGAGATCAACCCGGATATCGACATGCTGATGGCCTACGCCAACGCCTTCGCCGATCCGGGCAAAGGCCGCGAGATGGCGCTGGCGATGAACGAGCAGGGGGCCGACGTGGTCTTCCAGGTTGCCGGTGGCACCGGCGCGGGCGTGATCGAAGCCGCCAAGGACGAGAGCTTCTTCGCGATCGGCGTCGACAGCGACCAGGACTACCTGGCTCCGGGCTTTGTCCTGACCAGTATGCTCAAGCGGGTCGACGTGGCGATCTACAACACGATCGAACTGGGCGTCAACGGCGAACTTGAGGGCGGCACGGTGCTGCAATACGGCCTCGAGGAAGACGGCGTTGGGCTGTCCGACATGACCTACACGCGCCACATCATCCCCACCGAATACATGCAGCAGGTGGACACCTTCCGCGAAGAAATCATCGCGGGCGAGCGCGACGTGATCGATATCCGCACGCTGGAGCCGGACATGTTCGCCATTGTTGATGAGAACCCGACGTGCGAAGGTGTGGAAGAACTCCGCGCCGCATTGGCCGAGTAAGCCACAGTCTGTTGATGACATAAACGTGACCGCTTCAGTTCACCGCTGAAGCGGTCCGGTATCCATTGAGGTTTCAATGAGTTACTTACGGATGGTGGGTATCACCAAATATTTCCCGGGCGTTGTCGCCAACGACAACATCCATTTTGAGGTCACCCAGGGCGAAATCCATGCTCTGGTCGGGGAAAACGGTGCGGGCAAATCCACCCTGATGAAGATCCTCTACGGCATGGAAAAAGCAGATGCCGGGCACATTTATTTGAAGGGGGAACAGGTGACCGTCTCCAATCCCCAGACGGCCATCAGCCTCGGCATCGACATGGTCCACCAGCATTTTCAACTGGTCCCTTCGTTATCCGTCGCCGAGAATGTGACGCTCGGCTATGAACCACACCGGGGGCCGTTCGTCAACCAGTCGGTCATGAACACGGAGGTCGCAGCGTTGTCGGAGCGGTTCGGGCTGAAGGTGGACCCCACCGCCCAGGTGTCGACGCTCTCGGTGGGCGTACAGCAGCGTGTGGAAATCCTCAAGCTGCTGTATCGCAACGCTGAATTACTCATTCTGGACGAACCCTCCGCCGTGCTGACCCCGCAGGAAGTGAAGGACTTATTCGAGATTCTGCGGCGTCTGGTGGATGAAGGCCGCACGGTGATCTTCATCACCCATAAGCTGCGCGAAGTGATGGCGATCTGCGAACGCGCCACAATTCTGCGCAACGGCAAAACGGTCGGTACGCTGACCGTCGCCGACACCACGCCGGAAACCATCGCGCAGATGATGGTCGGGCGGGATTTGAAGCAGGTCCAACGGCCAACCACCGCGACCCAAACGGGAACGCCGCGCCTGATCGTGCGTGACCTGCACGCCGACGACAACCGGGGCTTGCCGGCGCTGCGCAGCATCAACCTGACCGTCAACTCGGGCGAGATCGTCGGGCTGGCGGGCGTGGAGGGCAACGGCCAGCGCGAATTGATCGAAACGCTGGTCGGGCTGCGCTTCCCCACACAGGGCGACATCGTGCTCAGTGAGGAGGTGGTAACACGCCTGCGCAACCGCCAACGCCGCGCGCGTGGGCTGGCGCTGATCCCCGAAGATCGCACGCACGAAGGGCTGAGTCCCGACTCCACCCTGACCGAAAACGTGGTCTCGACCCGCTACCATAAACCGCCGCTGTCGCGCTGGGGTATGCTGATCCCCCAGCACATGCGGCACTTTACCCGGCGCACCATCGACGAATTCGATATCCGGGTCCGGGGGCCGAATGTCCGCGTCAGGACCCTGTCCGGCGGCAACGCCCAGAAAGTTGTCATTGGGCGCGAACTGTCCGGTTCGCCGCAGGTCTTGCTGGCGGCACAGCCCACACGCGGCCTTGATATCGGCGCGACCCAATTTGTACACGAAGAACTGTTACGCCTGCGCGCCGAGGACACCGCCATTTTGTTGATCTCGGCAGACCTGGACGAAATTCTGCTGCTCTCGGACCGGATCGCCGTTATCTACGAGGGACAGATCGTGAACGTGGTGGACCAGCAGGACGCTGATATCGAGCAGCTAGGGCTGATGATGACCGGCGTCACAGCGGACAGCGGCACGCCTGGCGACCAAAGCCCGGACCTGGCTCCTCGCGCCGGTTGGCAGCAAAAGGGCACATTGCTCAGCAGCATGATCACCGCTTTCGGCGCGGGGGCGCTGCTGTATGTCTACCGGGAACACATCGCCGCGCGACTCAAATCCCTGGTCGCCTTCCTTCGCTTCCGGCGGCCTGCAAAATAATGACGAGGACTGTTTATGTTTAGGGAACCAACCCCGCTTCCGTACTGGATTATCGCGCCAATCTTGCAAGGATCGGGTCATGTCTGGCTGGGCGTGATCGCCTGGGCCGTGATCGGCGGCCTGATCACCACCACGATTGTGCACAGTCGCAACCGGCAGTGGTGGTGGAGCGCACTGAGCGGCAGTGTGATCGGCGGGGCTGGCGGCATTTTGTTACTGGCCCCGTTGTGGTTCGTGCTGATCCCCATGCTGGATCGCCGCTGCACCGAATGCGGCACTTTCTCACGACCGGGCGCTGCCGTGTGTAAAAACTGCGGGCACAGATTTTCGGAATCGATGTGGCAAGAGCAGTTTGCCGAGATCATGAACCACATCGCGCGGGTCGTGATCACGCTGGAGATGGCGCTGCTGGTCAGCGCGCTGATCCTGGAACTGTCCGATAAGGACCCGCTGGACACCTTCCGCACCTTGTTCGGGGATGCGCTCGGCACGCCGCGCAAACGCGCCGACTCGCTGCTGGCGGCCACGCCGATCATTTTCACCGGCCTGGGGACTGCCATCGCCTTCCGCGCCGGCATCTTCAACGTCGGGGTCGAAGGCTCACTCTACATGGGGGCCCTGGCCGCGGCCTGGGTCGGGTTCACCTTCGTCCAGCTCCCCAGCCTGCTGCTGGTCATGCTGGCGCTGGCAGCGGCGGCGGTAGCCGGGGGGATCTGGGGCTTCATCCCCGGCTATCTGAAAGCCCGGCTGCGGGTGGACGAGGTCGTCACCACGATCATGTTCAACTATATCGCCATCGAGTTCACCAGCTACATGGTGCAAAGCGGGCCGATGTTCCTGCCCGGCATGGCGAACGCGCAGTCGGAGACGATCTCGCCCAAAGCTGAACTGCCCCGCCTGGTCGACCGGTCGGCGTTTAACGCCAGCTTCATCATTGCGCTGGTGTGTGTCGTGATCATGCTCGTGCTCATGCAGCGCCTGCGCCTGGGCTACGAGACGCGCATGGTGGGCGACAACCCGCTGTTCGCGCGGTGGTCCGGCATCCCCGTCGCCGCGACGATCCTGCAGGTGATGTTCATCAGCGGCCTGCTCGGCGGGCTGGCCGGGGCCGGCGAAGTGCTGGGCCGGCACCACAACTTCAAGGCGCGGTTCTCGCCCGGGTTTGGGTTCGACGGGCTGACGATGGCTCTCCTGGCGCGAAACTCACCCGTCGGGGTGCTGGTCGGGGCGCTGTTGTTCGGCGTACTGCGCAGCGGCGCGACGACCATCGAACTGTTCACCGACGTACCGATCGATCTGGTGGACGTGATCCAGGCGCTTATCATCTTCTTCGTCGCCATCGACCTCAGCCTGGACTGGCTGGCCCGGCGGCGACAGATCAAGACCGAACAGGAAACACAAGACTCTACGGCGACTGCCTCGTAGGTCCGAGAAAAGGAGTGCAGGGTGAACGTTATTGATCTCAGCGCAGCCACACTGCGAATTTCTACCCCCTTGATCATGGTGGGGATGGCCGGCTTGCTGAGCTACCAGGTGGGCCTGATCAACATTGCGTTGGAAGGCATGATGCTGTCCGGGGCGTTTGCCGCCGCCGCAGCCGCCCACGAGACCGGCTCAAGCTGGATGGGCGTGCTGATCGCGACCCTCACCGGGGCCGGGCTGGGCGCATTTTTCGCGCTGGCGGTGATCACGCTCCGCGCCAACTTGATCGTGGCTGGGCTGGCGCTCAACTTCCTGGCGCTAGGTGGCACAGCCTATTTGATGGATATCCGCTATGGCGTAAGCGGTACATTCACGCCGGAAGGGGTCGAAAAATTAGTCGCTGTGAAGATCCCGCTGGTGCATAAACTCCCCTGGATCGGTGAGATACTCTCCGACCATTCGCCGCTGGTGTACGTGTCGTGGATACTTATCCCACTGGTCTCGCTCTACCTTTACCGGACCGTGATCGGCGGACATCTGCGTGCTGTCGGTGAGCATCCCGAAGCCGCCGAGACCGCCGGCATCTCAGTGAAGGGCATGCAATATCTGGCGCTGATTCTGGGCGGGGCGATGTGCGGCCTGGCCGGCGCGCATCTGTCGGTCGGCGATCTGTTGCAGTTCCGCGAAGGGATGACCAACGACCGGGGCTTCATCGCGCTGGCGGCGGTGTACTTCGCAGCCGCGCGGCCCGGCTGGACGGCAATCGCCTGCCTGCTCTTCGGCTTCTTCGAGGCGCTCCAGTTCCGGCTGCAACTGCGGCGCGATACTATCGTTCCCACCGAATTTTTGCAGATGATGCCGTATGTGATGGTTGTGTTGGCGTTGGTCGTCATTTCGGTCCGTAAAGAGTGGCGCAAGGGATGGTAGGTATATATGAGCAGCAATCACGCAGTGCTGGTAATTGATGTTGTCAAGGACTTCACCGACCCGGCAGGCAAGGTGTCCCACGCTGAAGCCGCGCAGATTGTGCCCCACATCGACGATTTCGTCCGTGAGGCACGCACCCGGGGAGCCGTGATCATCTGGGTCATCGACTCCCATCGCCCGGGCAAGCCGGACTGGGAACTCGAACATGTGCGACCCCACTGTCGGGCCGATACCCCCGGCGTGGACCTTGCGCCACCGCTGGCCCCACAGCCAGAAGACTATGTGATCAACAAGCGGCGGTACAGCGCGTTTGTGGGCACCGATCTCGACTTGATCTTGCGCGACAACCACATTGATACGCTGTTCCTCTTGGGGACGAAAACGAACGTGTGCATCCGAGCCACTGCACAGGATGCATTCCAGTCCAACTACTACGTCGTCGTGCCCCGCGAGTGTGTGTCGACCGACAAGCCGCACCTCCAGACCGCCAACCTGGAGGACATCGACAAGTACATGGGGCGCGTTGTCCCCGTCACCGAAGCGATCGCCATGCTCGACGCGGACCAGGAAGCCTAGCGTATGGACGTATTGGCAACCGGATATCCCAGCATCGATCATATCAGCCGGGTCTCGCACAGTCCGCAGGTTGGGGAGACGGCGCGCCTGTGTTCGGTGCCGGACACCTTTACCTATGGCGGCTGCGGCGCGAACGTCGCTGTCGGGCTGGCGCGTCTTGGCTTCCGGTCCGGGGCGGCGATGGTGTTGGGCGACGATTCCTACGGCAAAGACTACATTCACTATCTCGAAGACCAGCAAGTCGACACCGCGAACTGCATCCGCCTGCCCGGTGAGCAGACATCGCACAGCTATCTTTTCTTGAACCAGGAAGGGGAATATCAAAACTTTTTCTTCCCCGGCGCGTCAGATGCCTGGGACGACGAGTTGGCCCTGCACAACCTGAACCAATACCGGTTTGTGCTGGTAAGCGTCGGCCAGTTCGCCTACAACCGCCAGTTTGTACACCGCGCGCAGGAGGCCGGGGTGCCGGTCGTGTGGAATATGAAGGCGGATGTCTTCTCCTATCCCAAAGCGGACCTGGGGCATTTTCTGGCGGCCAGCAGCTACGTACTGATGAATCACATCGAAAGTGACTACGTCCTGCGCGCGTTTGACTACCAACGGGTGGACCAACTCCTCGGCTCCACCACGCGTGGCGTCGTGATCACGCGCGGCGAGCACGGCGCACAGATCTGCACTGCTGCGGGGACCACCACCATTCCGGCAGTAGCCCCTGCGGAAGTCGTCGACACGACCGGTGCCGGGGATGGCTTTACGACCGGTTTTCTGGCCGGCCTGCTGAGCGATGCCTCGCCCGAAGAAAGTGCACAACTGGGCGCGGTGTTGGCCTCGTTCGTGATCGAAGCAGTCGGCTGCCAGACCAACTTACCGGCATGGCAGCCTGCTATGGCAAGGTATAACGGACACTTTACATCTTTTGGGGGGAAGCATGACTGATGAAACGCTGTATTTGAAATGTAAACCTGGCGATGTTAAGCCCCTCATATTGCTTTCGGGCGATCCCGCGCGCGTCGAGCGTGTGGCCGCCCTGCTGGACGATGCCCAGACGGTTAGCGTCAACCGCGAGTTTTCCGTGGCCAGCGGCACCTACCGGGGCGTCGGCGTATCGGTGGTGTCGGGGGGCATCGGCGCCCCCTCGACCGCGATCGCGATGGAGGAACTGGCCCAACTGGGGGCCAAAGCGATCGTGCGGGTCGGCACCATGATGGGGATTAACGCGACGCTGGGCAGCGTCGTACTGCCGACCGGGGCCGCGCGCTTTGAGGGCACCTCACGCCACTATCTGCCCGTCACCTATCCGGCGCTGCCCGACTGGGGACTGGTCCACGCGCTGGCCGAGGCGGGATGGCAAGCTCAGCTTGAGGTAAGCCTGGGACCAACCGCCACTCACGATGCTTTCTACCCCGACATGGCCGCCTCGCTGATCGGCCAGGGCAGCCTCGACCTGGCGCAGCACGAACAGGCAGGCATCTTGAGCATGGACATGGAAACTTCACTCATTTTCGTGATGGGGACGGTCCGCGCGATTGCCACTGCGGCAATGTGCCTGATCACAGTCAAAGCCGAACCCCACACACATCTGGACACAGACAGGCGCACCCAGCTTGACGAGCGCATGGTACGTGCCGCCCTGGATGGCCTGGTAGCCTTTGGGAGCAAATGACAACGTGATGGTTGAAACACTTTTGATCAACGGTGAATGGAAAAGCAGTGCCAACGGAGAAACAATGCCGGTGATCAACCCGGCGAACGGGGAAGTCATCCAGCACATTTCCAAAGCGACGACCGAGGATGTGCAGGACGCGCTGCAAGCCGCAACCGACGCTTTCCCGGTCTGGGCGGGCTTATCGGCCCGCGAACGCGCGCAGCTGATGCACGACGCGATGGACATCTTCCGCCAGAATCTTGACGAAGCCAACCGCACCCTCACGCTGGAGCATGGCAAGCCGCTGAAGGACTCCCGCAAGGAAAACCGCTTCAGCGCGGATGTCATCGACTATTACGCCGAGGAAGGGCGGCGGCAGGAGGGCACACATTTCGCCGGGGACTTAGGCTCCACGCACAGCTTCGTGCTCAAGCAGCCGCTGGGGGTGGTGGCCGCGATCACGCCCTGGAACTTCCCGGTGGACCTGCTGTCCTGGAAGCTGGGGCCGGGGTTGGCCGCCGGCTGCACATTTGTCATTAAACCGCCCAGCGAAGCCCCCCTGGCCGCGTCGCTGTTCGTGCGGGCCTTTGTCGAGGCCGGGATTCCGCCCGGTGTCTTGAACATTGTCACCGGGCCAGGGCGCACCGTCGGCGCGGAGATGGTGACCAATCCGCTCAGCCGCAAGATCGCCTTCACCGGCTCCACCGCCACCGGCCTGTGGATCGCTGAGCGCGCGTCGAACCAGCTCAAGGCGCTGACCCTGGAGCTAGGCGGCAGCGCGCCCTTCGTGGTATGCGATGATGCCGACCTGGATATCGCGGTGCCGGAAGCCCTGCGCCGGTCCTTTTCGCACACCGGGCAGATCTGCATCAGTGTCAACCGGATTTTTGTGCACCGATCGCTGTTTGAGGAATTCGCAGAACGCTTCACCGACGCTGCGAGCAAGCTGCACGTGACGGCGGATGGCATCGCCGAGCCGGAGGCCGACATGGGGCCGATGATCAACCAGGCCGGGCTGGAGACCGTGCTGTCACATGTTGAAGACGCGGTCGAACAGGGAGCCGAGATCCGCACCGGCGGCAAGGCTCCCGACGGGCCGGAATACGCCAATGGCTATTTTTACCGCCCGACCGTGCTCACCAATGTGCACCGCGAGATGCGCGTGATGCGCGAAGAAACGTTCGGCCCGCTGGCGCCCATCGCGATGTTCGACAGCCTGGAGGAAGGCATCGACATGGCGAACGACACCCCGTATGGGCTGGCTGCCTACGTGTACACGCAGGACCTGGACAAAGCGTACTATGCGGCCAAGAAAATACGGGCGGGCGGCGTGGGTATCAACGTCAACGATATCACCGACATTCGCGGGCCGTTCGGCGGCATGAAACAAAGCGGCATTGGGCGCGAGCTTGGCCAGCCGGGGCTGGACAGCTTCATGGAGGTGAAACACGTCCGCTACCGGTACCGCACGCCGCGCTAAACACGCCCCATCCGCACCGTCACCAATACACTCAGGCAGCTCACCGAAACGGGCTGCCTGAGATTGTTGGCCGTGATGATTTTTCGTGACATTGATGAATCTCCATATGATGTAGAATAGGGTCAGGTGCGAAGAGCGGGCTGCTCACCTGCTCTTCGCTCCCCAAGGTCCCCACCCTGGATAACGCTTACCCATCGGAATGTGTCATGTTATGTGCCGCCGCAGCCCGGCTCGGTCGGGCCAGGGCAGTCCGGGTGATCAAGTTGCTTGATCTCAAATTCGAGCGACGCGAAGTTGTCGTCATCCGCCGGGGCAGCGGGGGACGCAGCTTCCGGCATAGCCGCGAAGGCCACCACCGACAACGCGAACAATACGGCCAGGGCGAACAGAATGATATGGCGCTTGGACATCGTTTTCTCCTCATGTGTTCAGGCAGCGCTCCTGGCAGGAGCGTGCTGGCTGTCGAAACTGATGACGCGCGTCATCAGTTTCAGCATGCCCGAACACAGGCGGAGAACTCGATAGCCCAGGTACCATCAACCGGACAAAAACCGGACAACCGGTGCGGAATCAAAAAACGCCAGCCTGTGGCCAGCGTTTGCAAACGCCTGGTGAGGGAAAAATGCTACCAGGCTGCCGACTCCAGCCGCGCCCGAATCGCGCGCAGCGCGTCGCGGGTGCGCACCGTCTCCTGTCCGATGTTGACCTGCCGCATATTGTGCCAGCCGAACATGGTCATGTATTCAACCGTCAAGGTGTCGCGGTAGCCCCTGGTGTGCAGGTCTTCGACCAGCTGCGTCAGGTTGATCGTGCCGTCCTCGTAGGCGGACTGCAACGCGCCGCGCTGCGCCTGCCGGACGTGCACATGCGCGACATGCTCCAGCAGCGGCTCGACCTCGCGCCGCACGATCCCCTGGCACACAAAATGCGCGTAATCCAGCGTGACGCTCAGGCCGGGGACTGCCTCCAACAGCAGCAGCGCCTGCTCGGGGGATTGGGCGACCGAGTCCATGTGCGGCTCGAACGAAATGCGCAGGTCGGTGTCTTCGGCGGCCTGGAGCATCTGCAGCAGCGCCGGCACCGCGCGCGCCAGGCTGTGCTCGGCCCCATCTCGCTGGATAATGCCCGGCGAGATGGTAATGCCCGGCGTCCCCAACTCGACCGCAAACGGCACCAGCCGCGCGAACAACGCCAACTGCACCCGGCGTTGGGCTGGATTCGGGGCGTTGATGTGCGGCAGCAACAGGTACAGGTCGGTCAGCGTCAGGTTGAAGCGGTCCAGCAGTTGGCGGATCTTCCCGGCTTCAGCGTCCGGTTGGGCGGCGGCGTGTTCGACATCCAGATGCGGCCCCGACCCCAGATCAATGTAGCGGAACCCCAGCCGGGCAATCGTTCCGGCGGCCTGTTCAAGCGGCAGGTTATTGAAGGCCCAGGCATGGCAGGCAATCTGCATCGGATGTTCTCCCCCCAATGATGTGGCTCATACCCCCGATTATATGCGCGACTGTGGTCCCAGATCAATCCGGGTCCCGGACCACCTCGACCGCCAGCTCATAATCTGTGGGCGGGTGTGGCACCGCGATCAGCAGCAGCTGCACCAGTTCGTAGGGACAGCCCGGCTGGACGACGAACCGCAGCACGAGCGTCTGCGTGGCCTGCGCGTCGTCGGTGCGCAGGTCGAGGAACTGGTGCGCCGCATCGCACCCGGTCGCCAGGCTGACCGCCCCGACCAGCACCTCTCCGTCAAACGCAAACGTGCCACGCGTGATCGTGCGCCCGCAGACCTCCTCCGCCTGATCGTAAAAAGCGTCAAGCTCGGCGGATGACTCCCACACCCACGTCCGCCCCCCCAGGCTGTGCAAATACTCGAAACACACATCATCCAGCAGCCCGACCGCGTCCGCATACGGGCCGGTCGACGCGGCGAGCGTCGGCGTCAGGTCCGGCTGCACCGGCGGGGCGGCGGTGGACGTTGGCCGCGCGGTTGGCCCGGTAACGTTGGTAGGCGACGGAGTCGCTGTAACCGTGATGCGGGTCGTGGTCAGCGAACATCCCGCCAGGGCCAACACCAGCACCACCATCCCGGCTTTAAACCATTGAGACATCATACACTTTCTACAAAATCTCCCCTTGCTTTATCATTAGATTGTAACCCAGCCTTTGCCTTTCTGGACAGGTTGCGTATACTCGAGCGTAGCCCAATCTTACACACAGTCGGACTGTCAAAATGGAACCATTGCAAGCCTATATTACGATCGAAGGTGTAATCGGGGTTGGCAAAACCACGCTTGCGCGTATGTTACAAAAAGCCATCGGCGGCCAGCTCGTGCTGGAGGTCTTCGAAGAAAACCCGTTTCTCTCCGATTTCTACACCGACCGCGCCCGCTATGCTTTCCAAACCCAGATATTCTTTTTGCTCAGCCGCTACCACCAGCAGCGCCAACTGGCAAGCATCCCACGTCCGCTGACCAGCGACTACATGTTTGAGAAGGACCGTTTGTTCGCCCAGGTCAACCTGGATGGTGACGAGTTGGACACCTATTACAGCGTGCACGAGGCGTTGGCCGAAAACATCGTGCCGCCCGATCTGGTGGTCTTCCTGAAGGCCAACACGGATACGCTCATGACGCGCATCACGCGGCGCGACCGGCCCTACGAGCGCAACATGGACCCGCAGTACATCGACCGGCTGCGCATGGCCTACGAGTCGTTTTTCGCAAACTACGAAACGGCCCCGGTGCTGACCGTCGACACCAACGATATCGATTTTGTGGAATATCCTGAACACCGCGACGATATCTTGACCCGCATCCGGGGCATGTTGGGCGAAGGGCCACGCCAGCCTCCGCTGCCCGGCCTGAAGGACGAAACGCCGCCGGTCGTGCCCCCACCCGAGCAGCCGCAGCCATTGGAGCACACCGCGCGCCGGTTGGCGGACTTCCAGCGATTTCACGATCAACTCGACCGTGACAAGCAGTTTCCCACCGATCCCTACTTCAATTTTATGCTGCTGCAAGAGGAGATCGGCGAGCTGGCGAAAGCCTTTGCCCAACGCTGGTTAGCCACCACCACCGGCCAATCCGACGCGACGTTACCCACGGTACGCGAGGAATTGGCCGATGTGCTGGCTTACGTGCTGAAGCTCGCCAACTACGCCGGCGTGGATCTCGAAGAAGCGTACCTGGAGAAAATGCACACCAACCGTTCGCGGCACTGGGCGCACATCTCGAAAGGGGACGACGCATGATCCGGCCCACCCCGCGCGACAAACATTTCGTGGCCATTGCCGGGAACATCGGCGTGGGCAAGTCGACGTTGACCAGCATTCTGGCCAAAGAGTTCGGCTGGAAACCGTTCTATGAGGCGGTCGACGAAAACCCGTATCTAGCCGATTTCTACGCCGATATGCAGCGCTGGAGCTTTCACTCGCAGGTCTTCTTCCTGTCGCGACGCTTGCAGCACCATCGCCAACTGGTCGACCATCCCGGGTCGGTCGTACAGGACCGCAGCGTGTACGAAGACGCCGAAATCTTCGCCCACAATCTTCACGATCACAAGCACATGTCCACCCGCGATTACCAGGCCTACCAGGACCTGTACGAAGGCGTCCGGTCGTTTCTGCCGCCGCCCGATCTGCTGGTGTATCTGAAAGCCAACGTCGATACGCTGCTCACCCGCATCAAGCTGCGCGGGCGCGACTTCGAGCGCGATATTTCGCCCGACTATTTGCAACGGCTCAACACCCTGTACAACGAATGGATCGAGCGCTGGGATAGCTGCCCGGTGCTGATCGTCGCCGCCAACGAAATGGACTTTCAACACGACATCGAAGCCCGGCAGATCGTGATCGATGGCGTTCGTAAAAGCCTGGAACCCGCGCCGGTCCGCTATTTGCGGCGGCCAGTAAAACCGTAGACAATCAACGGTGTGTTAAAATAAGACACAGTATGCACGGTATGTGACCAACGCCTGAAGCGAGGTCTTGATGAGTGCACTCCCTCAAGCCAGACTGAGCGAAACATTACGTCTTGCCCTGATTTACCGCCTGGTGCGAGAACTGAATGCCGAACTACGTCCGATTGACGTGCTGCAGCGGGTGTTGAATGCCACTGCGGAAGCGTTGGGCACGCCCCAGGCCAGCATCATCGCCTTCAAGCAGCAAGAAATGCAAGCGGTGTATGCCATCGGTGGCGGCGAGGCCGACCCCTGGCCGGTGCTCGAAAAAGTGCTGCACGATGGCCTGGTGGGCTTTGTGCTGCACAACTACCGCACCGTGATCATCAACGACATCACCAAAAACTCGCTGTGGCTGCCGCTGCCCGACGAGCCGTTCTCCCCGCAAGAGGGGTCCGCGCTGTGTGTGCCCCTCATTCACTCCGGCGATGTCGTGGGCGTGATGACGCTGACGCACCCGGCGACCAGCTACTTCACCGCCGACGCGGTCCACCTGACCAGTGCGATCAGCGAACTGGGCGCGGCAGCCCTGACCAATACGCTGCTGCTCAACACCGCGCGCCAGGCCGAACGCCGCTACGCGACGCTGTTTGATGACGCCATCGTGCCGATCATCATCACCGACCTGCAAGGCAACATCCAGACCGTCAACCGCCGGGCGTGCGAATTCCTGGGCTACGAACCCGAAGAACTGCTGCAATCCAATATCTCAACGGTACATCGCATGGGCACCGGCCCCATCGCCAACGACCGCTTCGAACATCTCAAGCGCGGCCTGGAAGTCCGGTTTCGCTCGGTAGTGTGGACCAAAGACGGGCAGAATCGACCGGTGCAGGTCTATGCACGGCGGCTGAATTGGGACACCGAGGACGACCGCATCCAGTGGATCGAACATGACATGACCTCGCAGATCACGCTGGAACAGCTCCGCCGCGATCTGAGCGCGATGGTGTACCACGATATGCGCGGCCCGCTGGGCAACGTCCACACCAGCATTCAGGCGCTTGGCAAGCTGTTAGCTGACCATCCCAACACCAACGTCAAGAAACTGTTGGAGGTGGCCGCGCGCAGCGAAGCCGCCGCCCGGCGTATGATCGACGCGCTGCTCGACGTGCAATACCTGGAAGAAGGACGCAAACTCATCACCCGCAACAACACGCAGCTCGACACGTTGATTCACAACAGCGTCGAACAGGTGAAACCACTGGCCGAGGACAAAAATATCCGGCTGCGGTTTGTGCTGGCCGAGGATTTGCCGCTGCTGTACATTGACGACGAAATGATCCAGCGTGTGATCGTGAACCTGTTGGACAACGCGATCAAGTACACGCCGGAAAACGGGATCGTCACCATCAGCACCGCGACCAGCGGCACCGAAGTGTACGTGCGCATCCAAGATACTGGCCCCGGCATCCCGTCCGAAGCCCAGGCGACGATCTTCGACAAATTCGCGCGGGTCAAACAGCGCAACATGCCCCAGGGCGTCGGGCTGGGGCTGGCGTTTTGCAAGCTGGCCGTCGAAGCGCATGGCGGGCGTATCTGGGTACGCAGCACCGAAAACGACGGCTCGGTCTTCACGTTTGCGCTGCCGGTGGAAGCCCCGGCAACCCAGGAATTGCCATTACTGGGGGTGGCCTCATCGTGATGATCGGGATAGCGTGCAGACTTCGGCCTCGGGTGATGATCGCGATCCTGGCGGTGAGCGTGTTGGCCGCCGGCTGTGGCGGCAACGAGCAGTTGCTCAGCCCGCCAACACTCACCCCCACGCACACCCTGCCGCCGACAATTACCCCGGAGCAGCAGGTCGTGGCCGATGCCCCCACCCCGCAGCCAACCATCCCGACGCTGGCCCCGGCCACCCGTGCCCCGGTCACACGCCCGGCGACGACGCCCACCGCCGGCCCCTCGCCGACCGATCCGCTGGCCCCGACCTTCTCGCCGGCCCCTATGATCCACACCGCGACCCGCGTGCCGACGCTGGCCGGCGTGGAGATATCCTATTTCACGACCTACGAGGCCTCCACCACCCCAGGTGAAAATGTAACCCTGCTGTGGGACGTGCGCGGCGTGGATTACGCCTACATTTACCGGCTGAACGCTGATGGGGAAAAAATCCATCGCTGGGATGTCAGCGCATCGGGTGAAATTACCGTGCGTACCCGGGCCGAGGATGGCGACGTCGCGCGCTTCCTGCTCGAAGCCACCACCCGAGACGTCACCGTTGAGCAGCCGCTGTTGATCCCGATGCGCTGTGACGAATTGTGGTTCTTCGATCCGCCATCCGATCTGGATGGGTGCCCCGCCGGGCCGCCGCAGCCATCCACCCAGGCTGAGCAGGTCTTCGAGCGCGGGCGGATGATCTGGGTGGAAAATCTGGACCGCATCTACGTCATTTTTGAGGACGGGCAATCCCCCCGCTGGGCGCAGTACGAGGACGAATTCGAGGAAGGACAGCCCGAACGCGATGGCGGCCTGGTTCCGCCGGCCCCCAACCTGGTCCAACCGATTCGCGGCTTCGGCCTGGTCTGGCGCAGCTATCCGCGCATCCAGGAACGGCTGGAATGGGCCATTACCCCCGAGCTTCCCTTCGATGGCATGTACCAGGCCGACTCGCCGGAAGCCAGCGTCGCCACGCTGTATCTCCGGATGCATGAGGGGAACATCCTGGCGCTGGACAGCCTGACCGGCGAGTGGGAAGTGTTGCCATTAATCCCCCAAAATGAATAAATTATGGTGAGAGTAGCTGTTGTATTGCAACCAAAACAGGATAATTCATGTTAAATGAACCTTCTAGCCTGGCAACAGGCAAAGACGCAGTGCCATTATTGCCAGCGACTCCAGCAGTACAGGATTCGATCTCAAGCGAGGTGGAATCTATGGAATCCATCGTTGCCGACGTGCTGGAAATTCAACACAAAGACTATGATCCCGCCCCAACCATTACGGTGAGTTATACCGGTCGCCTGCGGGTCGACAGCGAAACGGCTTACGAGCGAATCGACGAGCAGTTCGAAAAGCTGGATCACCACGCCATTCTCACCACCAACGAAAACGGACAACACGTGATCATGGCGCTGGAAGGGCGCATCCGTCCGGAGCCGCGCCCCTGGTGGCCGAATGCGCTGCTGCTGGGCCTGACCGTGCTCAGCCTGCTGTGGGTGGGGGCCGAGTTCAGCGCCGAGCTATGGCGCGGCCTGCCCTACGCGGTGAGCATGATCCTGATCCTGGGCACGCACGAGTTGGGCCACTATTTCGCCGCCCGGCATCACAACGTCCACGTGACGCTGCCCTACTTCATCCCGTTCCCACTCAGTTTTTTCGGCACGCTCGGCGCGTTTATCCAACTGCGCGAGCCGATGCGCAATCGCAAGATGTTGTTTGACGTGGGGGTTGCCGGGCCGCTGGCGGGCCTGGTGGTCGCGATCCCGGTGCTGATCATCGGGCTGGCGACCTCCGACATCGAGCCGCTGCCCGACGAAGACTACCTGCTCGAAGGCGACTCGCTGCTGTACGCCGGGGCCAAGTTCGCCATCTTCGGCGAGATGCTGCCGACCGATAGCGAAGACGTCTTCATCAACCAGTTGGCCAAAGCCGGCTGGACCGGGTTGTTCATTACCGGGCTAAACCTGATCCCGTTGGGGCAGTTGGATGGCGGGCATGTTATCTTCACGTTATTGGGGAAACAAGCCAGGCGTCTGTACTGGCCGCTGTTGGGCGGGTTCGTGATCTTGTCGCTGTATAACACCGCCTGGGTGATCTGGACCTTGCTGCTGCTTTTCCTGGGGCGCAGCTATGCCGTCCCACTTAACACCGTGACCCCCCTCGACGATCGCCGCCGGTGGATCGGCTATGTGGCGCTGGTGATTTTCGTGCTGGTGTTCGTGCCGAACCCGCTGCGCGCCGTCAGCCCGTAACGCGCACGATGCCCGCCAAACGCGCCAAAAAACGGACGCGCCGCGACCGCTGGCAAACGCAGCTGAGTATGGCCGCCGGAGTGATGCTGGTCGCGTTGATCGTGATCGGGCTGGTCAAGCCGTCGCTGCTGACCGGCTTGTGGCCGCTGGATGATGGGGCAGGCGACTCGCTGCCGCAAACGGTGACCAACCCCAACGCCGCGCTGGCCCCATTCTATGCCCCGGAGGTGATGCGCTGGCGCGAGGATATCCTGCGCTGGGCGGTCGAGTATCACCTCAACCCGAACATCTTCGCGCTCATCATGCAGATCGAGTCGTGCGGCGATCCCTACGCCATCTCCGGAGTCGGTGCAACTGGGATCATGCAGGTGATGCCGCAGAATTTCGCGATGGGCGAAAACATGTTTGTACCGGATACCAACGTCCGGCGTGGCATGGAGCACTTCCGCCGGTGCCTGAATTATTTTAATGGTGATGTGGGGTTGGCGCTGGCCTGCTACAACGGGGGATTCGATCGCAGCCGGTGGGGCAGCCAAACACAATATTACTACCAGTGGGGCACCGGCATCTGGCAGGACGTGGTCGCCGGCCACCAGCGCAGCGCCACCCTGTCGGACTGGCTGGCCGCCGACGGCGGGACATTATGCCCCAGCACTCTCGCCGACGGGGGTTAGGTTCCTTCCGCCGGCGCGTGCTCGTAGACGACGACCGGCAGCGCAACCGGCGCTAAATACTGGCGGATGATCGTTCGGATGGCCGCCCATTCGGCATCATGCCGTGTGAACTGCACCAGCGCCAGGCTGCGCAGCCCTTCGCGTTCCCAATTCTTCACCAGGTTGAGCATCGCCTGCTCCACGTAGCGCAGCCGGGGCACGCCCTGGGGCGTTTCGCGCACCACCAGCCCCACCAGCCAGGGATCGCCGTCGCGCCAGACCCAGATATCGCCCGGCGAAAGCGCTGCCGCTCGTCCGCGCCGGCGGTAGTCGCTGACGAACACGGGATAGCGATCCAGCAGCGTCGTGGCCAGCGCGGACGTACCCACCTGGCCCGACATGCTGATGCCAATGCCGACCGCCTGCTGCGGGGCATCAAATGCATCTCCGACCCTGAACGTTACGGACATGCCAGCCTCCCGTCAAAAAAAACCGGGAAGACACCAACAGCTTCCCGGTTCTGATCGTGTGTGATGGTCAAGAAAGGTGCTACTGGGGGGTCATGGCCAGGGTCGCATTCGGATCCATACGTACCCCAGGCCCCATCGTCGAACAGATCACCGCCCGGCGCACAAAGGCACCTTTGGCAGCAGGGGGCCGGTTGCGACGGATTGTGTCCATGATGGTCGCCATGTTGCCTACAAGCTGCTCCTCAGAGAAGCTCACTTTCCCGATCAGCACATGCACATTCCCCGTCTTATCGTTACGGAACTCGATACGACCAGCCTTGGCTTCTTCGATCGCGCGCGGGATATCCTCAGGCTGCACCAGCGTCCCAGCCTTCGGGTTGGGCATCAGCCCTTTGCGCCCCAAGACACGCCCCAAACGCCCGATCTTACGCATCATCTCCGGCACGGCCAGCGCCACGTCGAATTCGGTCCAGCCTTCATTCGCAATCTTCGCGATAATGTCGTCATCGGCGACAATATCTGCGCCGGCTTCCTGGGCGGCATGAGCGGCATCGCCCTCGGCAAACACGAGCACGCGCACCGTCTTACCCAGACCGTGCGGCAGGATCACCGTGGTACGAATCTGCTGGTCGCTGTGCCGGGGATCGATGCCCAGACGCAAGTGCACTTCGACCGTTTCGTCGAAGTTGGCAGGCGCAGTTTCCTTCACCAGTCTGATGGCTTCCTCCGGCGGATATTGCTCGGTCCGGTCGAGCTTTTCCATCGCCGTCTGGTATTTTTTTCCGTGTGACATGCATGAATCTCCTTGGTGGTGCTAGCGGGCAACCGCCCTCCCACAGTGTCGTTGCTTTCGTTTACGAACGTGTTTAGCCTTCGATCAGCACGCCCATACTGCGGGCGGTGCCTTCGATCTGGCGCATCGCGCCTTGGACATCAACGGCGTTCAGGTCCTTCATCTTGAGTTCGGCGATCTCCTGCACCTGTTGGCGCGTCATGCTGCCGACCTTATCGCGGTTCGGCTCCGCCGATCCCTTTTCCAGCCCTGCCGCCCGGCGGATCAAGAATGCGGTAGGCGGGCTTTTCAAGATGAATTTGAACGAGCCATCGCTAAAGATGGTGATCTCCGCCGGAATGATATCGCCAATACGGTTGCTGGTCTTGGCGTTGTATTCCTTGCAGAACCCCATCAGGTTGATCCCGTGCTGTGCCAACGCCGGCCCAATCGGCGGCGCGGGGTTGGCTTTACCCGCCGGGATTTCGAGCTTGACAACTGCTTTGACTTTCTTGGCCATATCTCTGGTCCTTCTGCTTACAGTGCTTGCCCCCCGAAGCAGGGGGCAGCTCCACGATCCATTGTAACTACTGCATCTCTACCGTGCCGGTGTGGCGCTCAGGCCTTCTCGACTTGCAAAAAATCCAGTTCGACTGGAGTCTCGCGGCCAAAGAAGGACACCAACACCCGCACCTTCGCTTTTTCCATATCGATGTCGCCGACCGTGCCGATGAATTCGTTGAACGGGCCATCAATAATCCGCACCTTCTGCCCAGGCCGGAACGTCACCTTGATCTTGGGCGCTTCGGCTTCCATGCGCCGCATAATCTGCGACACTTCTTCCGGGCGAAGGGGCGTCGGCTCATTGCCCATCCCCACAAACCCCGTGACACCGGGCGTATTGCGCACGACATACCACGAGTCTTCGTCCATCACCATCTGGACGAGAATATAGCCGGGGAACACCCGCCGCTCAATCGTGCGGCGCTTGCCTTCGCGCACCTCGATCTCTTCTTCGGTGGGGACCACAACATCGAAAATTTTGTCCTGCATCCCCATCGTTTCGATACGCTGCTCGATGGCATGGCGCACCTTGTTTTCCTGGCCGGAATAGCAATGCACCACGTACCAATGGCGTTCTTTGTCTAGCTCGGCATCCTCGTTTTCGAGTTCTTCGCTGAGCACCGACACAATATCGCCCAGGTCGTCGCCACGCTCACTTGGCAGTTGGGGCGTGTCATCATCGTTATCCAGGTAAACCGGTTCGGGATCGAAATCTACGTCCTCGTTGTTGTCCTTGTATTTTTCGTCACTCATCAAATCACCCTTATTCCACCTAAACCAACGGACGTAGCGTATACTGGCAAACGCGCGTTAATGGGTTAAATGCGGTTACGAAACAGTGTATACGTTCCGCCCACGACCGCCGCGACCCCCAGGGCCACCAGCATGAACGTCGTATCTTCGCCATGAAACGCCCGGCGAAACCACCAGCCAAAGAACGCATCAAGCGATCCGAGCGCAATGGCAAACGCCGCGGTTACGGCCAACACGATCAGCGTCAGGCGCGTGGTTTCTTCGCGCGAAGGCCAGGTCACCTTCTGTAACTCCGAATTCACCCCACGCAAATAGGCCGCGAAATGCCGAACCCCCCAAATGCGGTTCAGCAGGCCGGTCGAGCCGGCCCCGCGCGGTTTACCCTGGCGGGCACTTGGCGTCGGGCGATCCTTGCGCGCGACCTCGTTGGCAGTTTCCTGTTTCGGGGTGATCTTTTCGCGACGGCTACGACGCCGGCGACGACTATCCGAAGCGGCAGTCTCTTCTTGTTGAGATTGTTCCTTGTTTTCGTCTGGGTCCGTGCGTGTGCGTGCCACTATATACTCCTCGGCAAAATAATCGAACAGTGCCTATATCTTAAGACACCGTCACAGGGACGGTGTCTGAATGTAGCGAGCAAGTCAGAAAATCAGGCAGGGGTGGTAGGACTCGAACCCACAGCCTACGGTTTTGGAGACCGTTGCTCTGCCAAATTGAGCTACACCCCTGTGTCGTGGGGCACACTACAGCCCCCACAAAATCCCTACTTCGTTTCTCGATGCGGCGTATGTCGCTGGCAGCGCGAGCAATATTTTTGCAATTCCAACCGCTGCGAATCGTTGCGCCGATTTTTCATGGTTGTATAATTCCGCTCTCTGCACTCGGTGCATTCGAGATGAATTACCAACCGAACACCTTTCTTTTTCGCCATGATCTAGCCTGTCATAATAGCGGGGCCAGTACAACGCGCACCGGCCCCGTCACAATACGCGTATTATTCCAGAATGTCGGTGATAACGCCAGCGCCAACCGTCAGGCCGCCTTCGCGGATCGCGAATTTGCCGCCCTTTTCCAGCGCCACCGGCGTGATCAGTTCGACTTCCAGGTTGACGTTGTCGCCCGG
>DAOTUD010000195.1:0-22018 GCA_034437275.1 Anaerolineae bacterium | reverse complement strand
GGGCGAGGGGAAAAGCGCGCGCTGTGACTCCCCCTCGCACCACTGGGTGGGAGAGGGGGCCGGGGGGTGAGGGGGGATAGGGGATGAGGGCCAACCGGTGGGCATATATTTCCACCAACGTGTACTAGGAGAACAATGATGCAAAAAGTTTAAATGGGCCACGTTTTTTAGGCTCCTGGATGTCGGTGTTGCCCCGGCTGTCAATCGTAATTTTGAGCACTCGTCCCCGGCTGAGCGCGGTTTTCAGGTCCAGTCGTTTGTTACGCGGCATCAAATAGGCGATCAACCATTTATGTTGTTCGTCGGCGCGGATGCCGCCCAGTTTCCACTCCACGTCATACAACTGGATGGTGTGCATCAACAGTTGGTGCCGCTCCTTCTTGGAGAGTTCCCCCGGCGGCGGGGCAGGACGATCAATCGGCGGCGGAGGTTCGCGGGGCGGCAGCCCGGCTTCTACCGGCTCGACGGAGCGATCATCTGGCTCCGGCACGGCGCGGCGTGGGCCGCGATTGTGGCCGTTAGTATAATGACGTGGCGGTGCGTCCGGCTCGCGCTGAGGGACCCGGTCGTGGCCGCTGGTGTACCGGCCCGGCTGCATATCGGGATCGCGGCGGTACCCCGCGTCGTACCCGTTGGGTTGTGGTCGCGGCGATGAGCGTGCATCGTCTTGCGCCAGATAGTAGTCCCGGTCGTCATCGTGTGCATCGATGATTTCATCCGGGGGGGGCTTGGATTGACGTTGTTGAGAACGGCGTGAGGGGCGGCGATTGGGACCGTGAAAGGGGGACGCCAGCCTGCCCGGCGTCCGGTGATTATCCTGTGACATGGCAACTTTTTCTCCTTGCTCAACTCCCGGGAGGACGCATCGTCCCCGATCATAAACCTGAAATTAACCTCTTCCCAACTTAAACAATACCCGATTTGTGGCTGCTGGTCAAGATGTCGGCGCAAGGAGTGTGTGCCCAACAACCAGAATAATTATGGGCATGTTGCGACGTGTTTCTGCAAGTGCAATTCCCGCTGTGAAGAACAGTGTATCATATTTTATTACGATTGTCCGTAAAGGTGCGCGAAAACATCCGCGCAATATTCACAAAATCTTCATAAATTACGCTAGGTTTCAAGTACAGTCTCCCCTAAAGTGTCCCACGCCGCCGGATCGCGCGGCAGCGGCTGTGCCCCGGCGGCGATGAGCTGGCGGTTGCCGGGCGCGTCGCTGTCCAGCGCGTAGACGGGGCGGCCCTGCGCCTGGGCGAAGCGCACCGCGTGCAGGCTGCCGCCGCTGGTGCCCGTCTCGACCACGATTACCGCCCGGCTCAACCCACTGATCAGGCGGTTGCGGGCCACCAGCGCGGGGCTGTTGGGCGGGGCGTCGGGATCGGTTTCGGACAGCAGCGCCCCCTGCGCGACGATCTGCGCGGCCAGCCGTTCGTTCTCCGGCGGGTAGACCACGCGCACCCCGCAGCCGAGCACGGCCTGCGTGCGGCCCCCGGCGTGCAGCGCGCCCTGGTGCGCGGCGGTGTCGATCCCGGCGGCCAGCCCGCTGGTGATCGTCCAGCCGCGCGCGGCGAACCGTGCTGCCAGGTCGCCCGCGATCTGGGCGGCCTGCGGGCGGGGGCGGCGCGTCCCGACGATGGCGATGGCGGGCGTGGGGAGCAGACTGCCGCGCACGAACAGCACCGGCGGGGCGTCGTCCAGCGCGCGGAGGGCGGCGGGGTAGCCGTCCTGCGTGTGCAGCAGCACCGCGATGCCGCCGGCCTGCCAGCGGTGGAGCGCGGCCTGTGTGTGGGCGACGTCGGCGGCGCGGATCGCAGCGGCCAGCTTCGGCCCGACACGCGGCACCGCGCGCAGCGCGTCATCCGGCGCGGCGAGGATCGCGGCCAGCGTGCCGAAATGGTCCAGCAGCCGGTCGATGGTTTTGCGGCCCAGGTTCGGGATCAGGCTCAGCGCGACCCAACGGGCCATCTCGTCCGGGGTAGGAGCGGTCATGGTTATCCTGCCTTGTGTGCGATCGGTGCTGGCCTAAGGATATGTGATTTGCACGCCAGGGCAAGTTTGTATTTTGGCCGGGGCCGCACCACAATGAGTCTGGAATAGCAGCGAGGGTAAACAGTCATGAGCCAGCCAATCCGGGTCACCTGCGCGAGTTTATGCCGCATCGAGCACGACGCGCGGTTTCTGCTGCTGCTGAACGCCGACCGCCTCGCGCGCGAGATGTACGTGCTGTCGCCGGTGGGCGGCGCGCTGGAATTCTACGACCGGGACACCCTGGCCGCCTTCGACGCCGAGTTCGAGAATCCGGACAACAACGACCTACGCTTCTCGCTGCCGCAGGCCGCGCTGCCGGCCTTCCGCGAGTGGTTCTATACTGGCCAGGGGCGCGAGCGCTCGCCGTACCGTGAACTGCGCGAAGAACTGGTCGACGAGACCGGGCTGCTGCCGTCGCTCGCGCCGGCGGAGGTGGCCATCGATCACCTGTGGACGGTCGAACCTGAGGCGCGCACCATGCGCCAGGGCCAAACCGGCGTGCTGACGCATTACTTCCTGGAGGTGTACGCGGTGCGGTTTGCGACGGCGGTTCTGGAGTCGCTGCTGGCCTCGCCCGCAGACGGCGGCGCGGTGTGGGTCACGGCGGGGCAGATCATGGCGGGGGAGCCGCTGCCGGTGCGCGTCGCTGGCGAGCTGCGCCGGGCGCGCGTGCGGGGCTACTACCTGCTGCACAGTACGCCGCCGGAGTAGATCATCCTATCACGTCCACGTCTTCCACGGATTTTCGGGATCGTAGGCCCCGTAGATGATCGTGATGCGCACCGTGTCCACCCAGCTTTGGAATGCGGCCTGATCGCCGTTGAGCCGCCAGCGCATCTTGCGCGGAATCTTCAGCCACGCAAACCCGATCAGCCGCCGTTCCTGGCGCGTCGAGACGCGCAGCAGGTGGGAGTACCAGCGCGGCAGCATCACGCGCCACACCGGATGCCGGCGCACGATCAGCCACGCCACCAGCGCCATCCCTGCCAGCACAAAAAACACCAGCGGCGGATAGAGGCCCTGGTAGTAGCTGCCCGGCACACTCAGCGAGGTCAGTAACACACCCAACAGGAAACTGGCCGCCGCCCCGGTCAGCAAAAACTGGTTGAGGGGGTAGGCGGGCCGCGCCGGGCCGTAAATCCGGAAGTGGCCCATCAGCGGGTCTTTGAATACGCCGCTGAGGATCGCGCCGCGATAGAGTGTCAGGGCGCTGGCGGCCAGGAACAGCAGCCAGAGCAGGATTTTTCCGCACATTATGTCGAACATGAACATCAGGTAGGCTCCCCTACCTTATATTTTATGCCTTTACGGCGTGACCTCCAATGCGCCGAAATCCAGCGGTACCACCTGGAACCAGGTATTCCCCGGCTTGAGCGCGAGCGGCTGCGTCCCGGCCTCGTCGGCCCAGAAGGTGAGCATGGCCTCCTCCTCCCAGCGCATCCAATAGCCCGCGGTCTGGCGGCCATCGCGGAAGATCGCCGCCGGGCCGAGCGTCCAGATTTGGATTTCGATGGAGTAGTCTTTGCGGCCCTGCCATTCGCTCTCGACGATGGTGTAGTCCGGCTGGTGATGGGCGTAGATCACGACGACGTTGGCGGCGGTGACCGGCTGGCCGGTGTTGGCATCGGTGTGCGGCTCGCTGTTGACGGTGCGCACGTACTGCCCGGCATCCGCATCGTAGCGCCAGCCGACCACGTCCGGCCCGTAGTCCAGCGCGATCTGCGCGGCGGGGGCGCTGGCCGAGGGCGGATCGTCGGCGAAGACCATCCCGGCCAGCGCGGGCGGCGTGTTGATGCCCTGCGCGCTGGCACGCTGCCAGACCTCCGCCGGGATCACAAACAGGTTGTGCGGCGCGTCGATGCCGGGGTCGCGGAAGTACAGCGGGGCGCCGGTCGTCACGCCTTCGTAGGCGCGCGGGGCGAAGGGCAGCGCCGCGATGCGCTGGCGGATCGGTTCGGCAGCGCCGGCATAGGCGAACAGCGCGCCGTACATCGTGGGCAGCTCCAGGTCGATCAGGCGTGCGCTGCGCACCGATCCCACGCGCGGCGGGGTGTGCGTCCAGAAGATGGCGGTCAAGCGTGTCAGGGAGCCTTCGGTGTAGTGCTCGAAGACGAGGTCGGCCTGGCCGATGCCGGCCTGGGGCCGCACGACGGCGGGCGCGTTCGAGATTTTGACGGCCAGCGGGCGGCGGTCGAGCGCGCCGGGCGTGTCGACGGGCCGCCCGGTCAGCGGATTGACGCCGGGCGCGAGGGGCGGCGGGATGGGCAGGGCTTGCCGGGGGTCGGTGGGCGGCGGGGTGTGGGTGGCGGTGGCGGGCGGCGTGGCGGTGATGACCGGCGCGGCCTGGCTGCTGCACGCGGCGATCAGCAGCGCGGCCAGCAGCAGCATCACCAGCCCCGGCAAGGGACTTTCAATCCCGTCGTTTCCGCCCTCTCCGCGTGCGGGGAGGGGGCGAGGGGTAACAATCTGCGCGTTGGGGGCCGTTGGCCGGAACTCGTTTTGCCCACGCCCCAAAGGTATCTTGCTTGACATGCGTCCTGCCTCACCATACACTGAAATAGATTTCCCTGATGCAGACGAATTTACCACAGAATAGTTTTGAGGTAGAATTAAGGATGTCGTGGGGTGAGGTTGCGATTTCATTAAGCTGCCCCCCTTTGGTACGGTTGACTCGCGTTTTGCGGCGGGGTATAATGCGCGCATCGTGGATGCATACGCAGCCCGCCCTAAAGCATTAATCACAATCCCAGGTAGGAAACTCGCAGATGCCACTAAAAGGGAACTTGGCGGATTTTAGTACAACCCAGCTTTTGAACCTGATCAACCTCGCGCGCAAAACCGGCACGTTGCGGATCTATGAACCGATTGTCACCGATGAAAAAATCCGTGATGGTGCTGGCAACGAGCGTAATAAGGTGGTGCCGGGCGAGGAACGGGCGACGATTGCGTTTCGTGAAGGGCGCTTGATTCTGGCCTCGATGGGCGCGGCGGACGGGCACCTGGCCGACGTGCTGCACAAGGCCGGCAAGCTCAACGCGGAGCAGGCGCGGGTGATCCGCGAGCGTGGGAAGAAGTACTCCGATAAAGCCCTGGCGTTGATGTTGATCAACGCCAACTATGTGACCAAAGCCGATGTCGTGCGCAGCATCAAGCAGCGCACGTTAGATATTGTGTATGATGTAGCGACCTGGAAGGCCGAGCCTTTTGTCTTCCAGGATGACGTCGTTCCCCAGTCGGATCGCATCACCGTGCCCATTGATCTCAAGAACGTGTTGATCGATCTGTCGCGCCATGTGGAAGACGACGAGGAACTGACGCGCGAACTCCCGAATCTGGACATGGCTCTGAGGTTCCCGGATGCGCCAGATGACAAGTTCCGGGGGATTCATTTGGGCGTCGATGAGTGGCACGTGGTGGCCTTCATCAATCCCAAAAACTCGATTCGCCAGATCGCCAAGGCGTGCAATATGACCGACCTGGAGATTCGCCGGGTGGTGGTGGGGCTGTTGAAGGCGGGCCTGGTGGAGTTGGTGAAGTCGCCGGGTATGCAGCAAGCCAAAGCGGCCAGCGGCGGCTCCCGTGGGACGATCCAGGCTCCGACCGTCAAGCGTAGTGTGGTCGAGCGCCTGATCGCCAAGATCAAAGAAAGTTAACTTTTTATCCCTTACGACCTGCCGACCAGGTAGGTTCGGCTGTTATAGAAGAGTGAGACCGACCCATGCCCATGCAAACAGTCAAAATGGTCATCACTGGCCCCTTCAGCGCGGGCAAGACCGAATTTATCCGTTCCATCAGCGAAATTGATGTGGTAACTACCGACGAGAGTATCTCTGCTGATTCTGCCGAGTTTGGCACCAAAGGTGCGACCACTGTGGCGATGGACTTTGGCCGCATCACGGTCGATGATGACCTGGTGTTGTACCTGTTTGGTACCCCCGGCCAGCGCCGCTTCGATTTTATGTGGGAGATTCTGGCAGAAGGGATGCTCGGTTTTGTGGTAATGGTGGACAGTGCCAAGCCCGAAACGTTCCGCGAGGCCAAGAGCATCCTGGAGACGTTTCGCGCCTATGCGCCCACGCCCTACGTGGTCGCGGCCAACAAGCAAGATCACCCCGAGGCCTGGGCACCCGAAGACCTTCGGATCGCGCTGCGTATCGAGGAAAACGTGAAATTGCTGCCGTGCATCGCTACCCAAAAGGAAAGCGTCAAAAACGTGCTGTTGGAACTACTGTACTCCATTTTGGAAGAAATGGATACCTAGCCGGCACGTTTCCCTGGCGTGCAAGCGGTTGTGGCCTGGCGGGCGATGCCGGAATACTGGCCCGCCAGGGCCGTGTTATCCTCATGTGCTGCTGCGTTGCGGTCTGGAGGCTATGCCAGACGTGCCATTACTTGTCACGGATCCAGGAATTATTCATTATGAGACCTACGGACGGGGACGCCCGGTCCTGCTGCTGCATGGGTGGCTGGGGTCGTGGGCATTGTGGCGCGATACGATTGAAGTCCTGGGCCGTGAATTCCGCACTTATGCCCTGGACTTTTTCGGTTTTGGCGAGTCCGGGTTGGTCAGCTCCAACGAGGAACAACTCCAGCGCAATACCGCCTTCACCGTGCCGACCTATGTCGAGATGGTCCACCAGTTCATGGAACGGCTGGGGATCAAGAAAGCGCCGCTGATCGGGCATTCGATGGGGGGGACGGTGTCGCTCAGCACCGCGATGCGCTACCCGGAGACGGTGGTCAAGGTGTGCGTGATCGGCTCGCCGATCAACGGCAACTCGTTGAACCTGCTCCTGAAGCTTTCCGGCAACCCGACGGTGGCCTCGATCTTCTGGCTGTTCAAGGGGAAGGGGCTGCTGCTGTTCCTGCGCGGTTACAGCTACTTCATGGCCAAGGATGGCCGCGCGATGGCGCGCATGATCACCAAAGACGTGTCGATGATCAGCGTTGAGTCGTTCTTCCAGAGCATCGGCACGCTGCGCCAAACCGACCTGCGCCCCGACCTGCACAAGCTCATCATGCCGACGCTGGGCATGTACGGCAAGCGTGATATCATCGTGCGCCCCAGCGAAAACGAAACGCTGCAAGAGGGCGTCCCCCACGCCCAGATCGAGTGGTTCCCCGACGCGGGCCACTTCATCATGCTCGACTCGCCGGAGCGTTTCATCACCACGCTGCGCTCCTGGCTGCATACGCGCTCCGGTTAGGGCGCGGTTTTCCCCGCACCAGCCTAGCACACCACGATCATCGAGTTGCCTCGCAGCCCCAGATGCAGGATACTAGAGGCAGTTTGACCGTTGCAGTCGAGGGTTTACCATGCGTAAGTTTATCATCGAAGACGACCATTTGATCGCACCGTTTAACGAACCGGCGCGTGAACTGAGCATTCTCAATGAGACCTTGAAGCTTCACCACGCCGATGTACTCGACGAGGTGATCGGCGCGTGCCCGGCGGAGCTGCCGCTGGCGTCGATCCACGACCTGCCGCAGGTCGCGCCGGAGGGCGACGAGATGGTCGTCTACCGTGACAACCTGTATTTCGACCTCGAATTTTTCGCCGAGTTCTTCGAGCAAGCCCGCGCCAGCCGTCTGCCGAGCCGGGCCGTGCTGCCTGCCGATGACGCGGCGTGGATGAAGTACGCCGTGCCGCTGTCGCGGCTGGAGCCGGTGCGCGACATGAACGGGCGCGCGCTCTACTACCCGCTCGACCTGTGGTATTTCCCGTTCGGCTATGTCGAGCCGCAGCAGTGGCGCGAGATCCCGATCTACAGCGAGTTCAAGGAGATCGGCTATTACAACGTGCCGGACTCGATGGCGAATGTGCGCTCAGCCGGCGGCGATGATGAAACCGCCACCACCCGCGACCTCGACCTGACGCACCTGCTGACCGAGCGCTCGTGCCTGGCGATTGATGCCTGGGTGCATGTGTACTATGCCAACGTGATCCTGGGCGTGTTCTCGCGCGGGAAGCGCTTCGAGAAGCAGATCACCGAGCACAACCTGTTCGCGCTGCGCGTGTTGTTCCGCGCCATCCTGGAGCAGAAGCAGGTGCTCTCCTCGTCGCCGGTGGTGCAGGTCGGCGAGGGGACCGTGATCGACCCGTCGGCGGTGATCATCGGCCCGGCGACCATCGGGCGCGGCTGTTACATCGGGCCGGGCGTGGTCATCGACAACAGCATCATCGGCGACCACGTCAACGTGGCGCAGGGCTGCCAGTTGATGCTCAGCGTGGTGGGCAACAACAGCTTCCTGCCGTTCCGCGCGGCGTTGTTCATGTCCACGCTGATGGAATACACCATCGTGGCGCAGAACACCTGCCTGCAGATGTGCGTGGTGGGGCGTAACAGCTTCGTGGGCGCTGGGAATACCTTCACCGACTTCAACTTGCTGCCCAAGCAGATCACCGCGCTGGACGGGCACGGCGGCCTGAGCGACACCGGGCAGCCGGTGCTGGGCGGGTGCGTGGGGCACAATGTGCGCATCGGCTCGGGCATGGTGGTCATGCCGGCGCGCGTGATCGAGTCCGACGTGGTGCTGTTTGCGTCGCCGGACCGGCGCGTCGTGGCGCGCAACATCACCTACGAAGAGAGCGATCATCACAAGGTGCGGGCTGCGATTGCCAAACGCCACAAACGCCGCTACCCGCGCGAGCTTGGTTCGGAAGAAGCTTATCTCGAACCCTGGGAGTAGCCGCGCGTGAATTTCTTCTAAATTTTCCCGGGGGGTAGGACTACAGAATATCGTGATTCTTTGTTTACCCCTCCCCGCAAGCGGAGAGGGGCTTAGCAGCGATTTTACCTTCCTCTTTCTCCGCGTGCGGGGAAAGGGGGCCGGGGGGATAGGGGTAAATTCCGAGCCGATCACGCTATTCTGTGGACCAACATCCCGAGAAGACGCTAGGGTTTTTTACACTTTTCAGGTACAATTAAGATAGAATTGTTGTTGAGCGGTGCATCGCGTGCGTGGCGCTGTTATGGTATGCCGGGCCTGATTCGTGTTGGCAGATTGACCTCTCCCTGCGCGCGGAGAGGGGGAACGGGCCGGCGGCACCGCCTGCGCTGTAGCTCAGAATTCGCAAATCACACATTGACCTGAAGGTAGAAATGGACTGTCGTGCAAGATACATTTGCCTTTATCATCCACCCCATTAATCCGAAGAAGGACGTCTCGCGCAAGTGGCCCTGGGTCGGGCGCTTGCTCAGCGAGGGGCAGATCAATTTCCTGTCGCGCTTCTTCCCGCCGGTGTACATCTCCGCGATCACCGGCATTCGGTCGGAGGCGACCGGCAGGGAACTGACCGGCTGGTTCATCGCCGCCCCGTACACGCCCAAGACCATGCTCAAGCTGCCGGTGGAAGCCGTCTACCGGAAGATCGTCGCGTGTGGGCACAAAGCCGAGGACCTCGGCGCGCGCCTGTTGGGGCTGGGCGCGTATACGTCGGTGGTTGGGGATGCGGGCGAGACCATCGCCCGGCGGCTGGAGATTCCGGTCACCAACGGCGACGCTTACACCGTGTATATGGCGATTGAGGCGGTGCGCAAAGCCGCGCGCAGCATGGATATCACGCTGGCCCAGGCGCAGGCGTCGGTTGTCGGCGCGACGGGCGTCATCGGCAGCGTGTGCGCCGAAATCCTGGCGCGCGAGGTGCCGGAGCTGACGCTGGTCGGGCGGCGGCCTGCGGCGTTGGCGGCGGTGCGCGAACGGTGCGCAGGCCACCGGGCGCACCTCACCACCAGCACCGATATCGCCAGCATTTACGACTCCGATCTGATCCTGACCGTCACCAGCGCCACCACGTCGATCATCAAGCCGCAGCACCTGCGCCCCGGCGCGGTGGTGTGCGACGTGGCCCGCCCGCGCGATGTGTCGCGCCGCGTGGCCGACGTGCGCGACGACGTGCTGGTCATCGAGGGCGGCATGGTCGAGGTGCCGGGGCCGGTCGATTTCGGGTTCGATTTCGGCTTCCCGCCGGGCAAGTCCTATGCGTGCATGGCCGAGACGATGGCGCTGGCGCTGGAGGGGCGCTACGCAGACTACAGCGTCGGCAAGCACATCAGCCTGGAGCAGGTCGAGGAGATCGGCGCCATGGCCGACCGGCACGGCTTCCGGCTCAGCGGCTTCCGCAGCTTCGAGCGCGCCGTCACCGAGGAGCACATCGCGCGGGTGCGCCAGCGCGCCCATGCCGCGCGCCGCCATGCGTCGGCCCACGCGGTAGGGGATTGAGCGCAGTGGCTAGTAGGGGGTTATGCTAGATATCCTGGTGCGTGTGTCGATGGTTTACCCCTCCCTAAATCCCTCCCCGTGAACGGAGAGGGACTTTGGGTCCCGGTTTGTTTCCCCCTCTCCGCGCGCGGGGAGGGGGCCAGGGGGAGGGGTAAAACTAGCATAAGGGCCTATTAATAAATAACACAACCGAGCCCGTGCCACGCGGCAGGTTTCGGACGATATTGTTGGGGGGGCACTTGTGCAAACAGTGCCCTTTTTGCGTTGGGAGGAATGGTTGATGAAAAGACGGCTAATCGTTTTGGCGGCGCTGCTGGCGCTGGCATGGCCGGTGCAGTCCAGCCAGGCGCAGTCATCGGTAACAGTGGCCTTCCAGAAGTTCGAGCGCAGTGGTGGCTAGCAGGCCGCTGTTTACCAGCGCTTGGTGGGCGTGGGCGTGGAGGTGTTGCGCGGCGGCAGGAACGGCGTCAGGCTGGGCGTGCCGCTGGGCGTGGTGGTCAGCGTGGGCGTGGGTGAGAGCGTGATCGTCGGTGAGGGCGTCACGGTCGGCGTTGGGCTGGGCGGCTCGGTGGGGCGGGGCGTGGGCGTGACGCTCGGCGTGAGGGTATAGGTCGGCAGGCGCGCGAAGGTGCCCGTCAGCGTGGGGGCGGGTGTCGCGCTGGCCGGGATGCTGGTCGGCGTGGCCGTGAGCATGACGGTCGGCGATAGGTTGGAGGCGTCCACCAGGGCGGTCGGCACGCCGCTGTCGAGCGTCGGTGTAAATTGCAGCGTCGCCGGGGCGGGCGACGCTGAGCCATTATCGGAGGTGCCGGCACCCGGTGGGACGGCTCCAGCGGGGGGTGGGGTGCCCTCCACCGTGAATGTTTCGTCGTAGAGCTGACCCCGTCCGCCCAATGGGCCGCGCGGCTGGTTGTTGACCACCAACCGCAGCCCGGCGGCATTGCTGGCGCGGATGCGCACACTGGCCCCGGTGAAGATCGCGGTGTCGCCCGGCTCGGCCAGCCCTTCCTGCTGCACGTCGCCGTCGGTGGTCACTTGCAGCCAGGTGCGCTGCGTGACGGTAATGGTGACCTTGATCTCGCTGCCGGTCAGGTCCAGCGGTTCGGGCGTGGGCGTTTCCGCCGGGAGCGTGTCGGCCATGGCCGGGGCGTCGCCATCCCCATCCCCGGGCGGGATGGGCGGCGTGTCGCCGGTGGTCGGCGTGGTCACATCGGCGGGCGGCGTGTCCGGGGTGCGGTCCGGCGTCTCGCTGCCGGTTTGCACCTGCGGATCGCCGGAGTCGTCCAGTTCATCGACCAGCGCGACCAACCCCAATCCCCCAACGCCCAGCAGCCCCACGACCAGCATCAGGATCAGCACGCCGCGCAAGGGCCGGGCCATGCTGCGCCGGCGGCGGGGTGGGGGCGGGGGCGTGGCTTGCTGCTGGGGCACGACGCGGTTCAGCGTTTGTGAGCGCCGCAGCGGCGACAGGATCGGGGCAGCGTCGTCCGGGCGGCGGCGTCGCCAGGGCAGCCAGCGGCGGCGGGGGCGGCTGCGCTGCGCGTCGAGTTCGGTCAGCAGCAGTTCCAGGTCCAGCCCCAACACGCGCGCGTAGTTGCGCAGGAAGCCGCGCGCCTGCACGGGCGTCATGCCGGTATAGTCGCCGCGTTCGATGGCGTCCAGGAATTTGGCGCGGATGCGGGTCAGGCGTTCGGCCTCGTCGAGGTTCATGTCTTGGGCTTGGCGCGCGTCGCGCAAGCGTTGTCCCAGCGCTTTGGCGTCTTTCATAGTTTGGACTGACTCTACAACCTCACTCGAAATGGAAAAACAAAAACCGGGTGCATTTTAACACCCGATCCGGTGGTTGGAAAGTACTCGCGCGCAGTCACCCGGCGAACAGATCGTAGATATCGCCCGCGAAGCCGTCCAGATACGCCGCCCAGTGCTGCACGGTGGCGCGCGTGATGGGGCCGACCGTGATCGGGGGCACGGGCTGCGCCTGCAACTGGGCGTACGGGGGGTGGTCGAAGGCGGTGATGGCCCGCGCGGCGTCGCAGGCCGGGCAGGTCGCCATCAGCACCCAGCACGCATCCTCATGCAGCACGACCTGCACCGTCTCCTGGCGATAGGATGCGCCACAAGACGTACAGGCCATGTGCCGGGCCACGTACGCGATCACCGCGTGAGGGCCGTTGTGTTTGGTTGTCATGCGCGTGAGGTGTGCGCCGGCTAGTCGTCCGCCGGTTCGCCTTCGCCCGCTGCGGCTTCTTCTTCAGCTTCAGCGGTGTCTGCCGTCTCCTCGGCAGCTTCAGCGCTCGCCTCGGCGGCGGCTTCGCCTTCTTCGGCGGCGTCTTCTTCACCTTCACCTTCGCCCTCGTCTTCGGCTTCCTGGTCAAGGCTTTCGACGGGCTTCCCGGCCAGGTAATCGTCGACTTCTTCCTCGCGGACGACCACCACGCGCAGCACGGGCGAGACGTCCGCGCTCATGCGGACCGGGACTTCGTGCACGCCCAGCTCGCGCAGCGGACGCTCGCTGATGCGCCGCCGGTCGATGTCGACTCCGGTCTTTTCCTCAAGCGCCTGGGCGATGTCGCGGGTCGTGACCGAGCCGTAAAGTTTGTTGTTCTTCCCGGCCTTGACGCCGAAGAGCAGTTCGACGCCGTGAATCTGGGCCGAAACCTCGTCCAGCAGGTGCTGGAGTTCTTCGCGGTGCTGTTCGGCCTGCTCGATCAGGTGTTGGTTCTGGCGCAGCGCGCCAGGGGTGGCTTTGATGGCGAGGCCCTGCGGCAGCAAGTAGTTCCGCGCGAACCCGTCGGACACATCGACCACGTCGCCGGCCACGCCGTGCTTGTAGACTCGTTCTGTAAGAATGACTTTCATCAACGGCCTTCCTTAAATTCCGGTTGTGCGAAACGTTATCATACCGCAAATGCAGGGCAGATTCCAGGGTCAAAAACCACGCGAACAGGGCTTGAATCATTCTCGCTGAAGAAAAGCCACTTCAGGGTTTAGGCTAGCTTCTGGCTTTTCTACCAACGGTTTACCCCTCCCTAAATCCCTCCCCGTAAACGGAGAGGGACTTTGATCGCGTGTCGCTTTCCCCCTCTCCGCGCGCGGAGGGGACCAGGGGGAGGGGTAAAGCTACCATCCCGCCCATAATGCTTTTGATTCCGCCGACCCTGCCGCACGAAAAATGCACATCACCCCCCTCACCCGTCTGTGTCGCGGGCCAGCAGCATCCCGCCGCCGCGCCCGTTCTTGACCGCGACCATCTCGGCCAGGATGCTGAGCGTGATCTCCTCGGCGGACTTGCCGCCAATGTCCAGCCCGACCGGCGTGTGAATCGGCGGCAGGGCGGACAGGTCGAGTCCCGCTTCGGCGGTGCGCTGCAGGCGTTCGTCCTGGCGTACCCGCTGCCCGATCGCGCCGATGTAGCGCGGCGGGGATCCCGCCACCAGCGCGCGCAGCAGGGCGTCCTCGAAGCGTGCTTCGTGGTTGAGCGATACCACGTAGGTACGCGGGCCGACCGGCACCTGCGCGACCACGTCGTCCGGCCACGCGGCGATCACTTCGTCCGCGTCGGGATGTTTTTCGCGCGTGGCAAAGGCCGGGCGCGCGTCGGTCACGACGGTGCGGAAGCCCATCACCCGCGCCATCCGCACCAACGGCACCGCGATCTGCTCGGCCCCGAAGATCAGCAGCGTGGGCGGGGGCAGCACCGGCTCCAGCAGCGCCACCCGGCCATCCGGGTACGTGACGCTGCGCGGGTGATCGTCGGCGTGCAGCGCGGCCCGGGCATCGCGCCGCACGGCAGGGGGCAGCACCGGGTCAGCGTCGCCGGTGGGCGTGACGTGGGCGTGCGTGACGCGCGGGGCCGCCGGCTGGCCGGGGTCGCACAGCGTGACCTGCACACCATGCGCCGGATCGCTCAACTGCGCGGCGAGGTCGCACCCCAGCGGCTCCAGGAGCACATCGATCTGTCCGTCGCAGTTCAGGCCGATCTCAATCTCGGGATTAGCGACGTGTTCGTAGTGCAGCATCCGCGCCGCGCCGCTGGCCAGCACATCCTGGGCGTGGTGATACACGTCCGTCTCCACGCAGCCGCCGCTGACCGCCCCCATGAAACGGTTGCCGGTCGTCATGAGCATGCGCGCGCCGAGGGGCTGGCTCGATGAGCCGTGAATGCGAACGATGGTGGCCATGGCGACCGGCAGCCCGGCGTCCAGCCAGGCGCGGCCCTGGGTGATTAAAGCATGTGGCATAGCCCTAATGTCCTTTGCGATCGCTGCTTAAATATGTTCTAACAACGTTTTAACCTGAATTCTGACAACCTATAGTATACTGGATTATGTTGTGGGAGCGCTCCCAGCTTCGGTCTGTACCTTTTACCTATGGCCTTCGGGTTTGTGTTCTGCTATAACGTAAGGTGGTTGATGAAGGAAAAATGTGTTGCATCCATTACTAACTGCACATCCAAAGGAGAGCTGGAGATGCACATCATCTATATCGAAGATGATCCCGCCAATGTCGCATTAGTGGAGCGCGTGGTTCGCATGGCACACGACACCCTCACCACCTACACCACGGCTGAAGAAGCGCTGTTCGCGGTTCAGCCCGGGGATGCCGATCTGATCCTGACCGACATCGATTTCGGCGACGGGGCCATGACCGGCCTCGAACTGACCGAAGGGCTGCGTGCGCGCGGGGTGGATGTGCCCATCGTGGCGATCACGGCCTACGACCTGCAAGAGTATGTGCGCTGGGCGGAAAACGTGGGCAGCGATGCCTTCATCGTCAAGCCGGTCAATGTGCCCGACCTGTTGAACATGCTCGACCAATACCGGCCTCACTAAATCCTGTTATGCGTGCCTTTCCACCGTCGTCTCGTACAACATCTCTAGAATACTCACCCCTTGAATAAACACCCGCCGGACGCCGGCTGGGCGGGTAGCCCGCGTTGCGCAGCTTCTTCAGGGTAATGAGCTTATGTGTGGGCGAATGTTAATGGGGCAGGACGGGTCAATGCTCGTCCAGCCAGGTCGTGATGGTGTCCAGGACCTGCGCGTGTTCCGGCTCGTTGTGCACCTCATGGTACAGCCCGTCGTAGACGCGGACCGTCAGCTCTGGCCCGCCGTACTGCGCGCGGAGCACCTCGACCGCGCCGGGCGGCGTCAGCAGGTCGTCGCTGCCGTGCAGCGCCAGGTAGGGCAGGTGCAGCGCGGGCAGCACGTCGATACACTGCCGCCGCGCCTCGAGTAGCTCCAACCCCAGCCGCAGCCGGATGTTGCCCGAGCTGACCAGTGGATCGTTCTGGTAGGCTTCGACGACCTCGGGGTCGCGGCTGATCGCGTCGGCGGCCAGCGCCGGGATCAGGCGGGCGGTGGGCACGATGCGCGCCAGTCCCCCCAGCACGCGCTCCATCAGCGGGCCGACCCCATCGACTTCCAGCGCGGTGCCGGTCGTGATCAGCCCGGCCAGGTCGGGCTGGTGTTCCGCCGCAAACAGCAGCGTCACCAGCGACCCCATGCTGTGCCCGTAGACGAACAGCGGCAGGTCGGGGTGATCGGCGCGTAGCTGGGCGGCGTAGGTTGCCACGTCGGCCACGAAATCCCCAAAGCGGCGGACCATCACGCGCCGCCCCGCGGAGCGCCCATGCCCGCGCAGGTCCAGTGCAAAGGCGGCGTAGCCGTGCGCAGCGAGATGTTCGGCCACGTGGGCATAGCGTCCGCTGTGCTCGCCGTAGCCGTGCACCAGCAGCACGCCACCACGCGGGGCGTCGGGCTGCCACTGCTGCGTAAAGATCGTGAGGTTGCGTTTCCCGGCAAATTCGCCGGTCTGATGCTGCATGTGCTGCTCCTTCTGTGTGTGTTCGGTTAGCTGCTGCTGGTGGCGAACCGCCTTCTCGTTTGGCCTCACCCCTTAACCCCCACCCCACTCCACAGGGCACACCAGGGGTCGTTGACTGCTACTCAAGCCTACCAGTCATTAAAACCTGCCCCTGTGGCCACCTACTCCCCGGCATCGTCTGCCGTGTCGCGCGGCGGCAGCGGATCGACGATGGTCGCCTCTTGCGAGCCGGGATCGGCCTTGCGCGGCACGATCACGTCGTCGATGTACTGGCGCATATTCGCCAATTCGACGTACGCCGGGCGGCTGGTCCAGTCGCCGATGTAGCCCCCGATGTTGATCGCCCACCAGTATTCCTCGTCGTCTTCGGTCCACACGCCGTCGCCCATATAGATCGTGACCATCAGGCCCACCCAGGGCCGCCAATGCCGGGCCGCGTAATGATAGGCCCGCACCAGATAGTCGGCCTGCGTCGCTTCGCTGACGGCGTGCCATTCGTAGGGCGTATCCGGGCGCGGGTCGGTCGTCCAGCCAACCTCCAGCAGCGCGATCTGGCGGGCGGCGTCGCCTTCCTCGATCATGATGCGCCGCATGTCCTCGACGTGGCGGAAGCACATCCAGCGGTTGCCGTGGACCTGCTCGGCCTTGTCGGGGGACATTTCCGGCGGCGCTTTGTAGCCCGGCGCGTTCAGCCCCAGCACATCGAACCAGGGCGCGGCCCCGGCGCGGTACATCTGGCGCAGATAGTCGGCATCCGGCACAGCCTCGGGCGGCGTGGTGCCGGTGGGAGCCAGCCCCGCCGAGATCACGATCGCGTCCGGGTCGGCCTGGCGAATGGCCTGGCTGCACGCTTTCAGGACGGCGACGTAGCCTTCGGCGTTGGGCGGGCGTTCCAGCCACTCGCGGCTGAGGTTCGGCTCGTTCCACACCTGGTACCCGGCGATGCGGCCCCGGTAGCGGGCGGCCAGCGTGCCGCAGTAGGTGCCCCAGGCGTCCAGGTCGATGGGCGGGGCGGCGGGATCGTCGCTGGGCGGCGTGACGGCCCACTGCGGTGGCCCATCCAGCCGCGCGACCAGTTCCAGCCCGCGATATTCCACTTCGTCGAGCACGGCATCGGCGTGATCCCAGTGCCACACATCGCGCTGGGGCTGGACGTTCACCCACGAAAACTGCTGCTTGACGTGCGAGAAGCGCATCAGGCGCGTCTGGTCCAGGTCGATGGTGCGCGTGGCCTCGTTCCACCACAGGAAGGTGTGGATGCTGTACGTCAGCGCGGGGAAGGGCGGGTCGGTCACCGCGCCGGGCATCAGGCTCAGCGGGCTGGCGAGCTGCCAGCGCAGCCCGTGCAGGCCGTGCTGGAGCAGGGGCGAGTCCGGCTGGGCGGCGGCATTGTCGGGCTGCGACGTCCACCACAGCCCCCCCGCGATGGCGACCACAAGCAGGCCGGTCACGAGGCCCACCGCGAGCTTGCGTGTTCGGGATGAAAATAGCGATTGCATGCGATGTCTATCTGCCTTTGTTGCAAAGTCGGGCGGGCACGCAGCCCGCCCGGTGAGTGTTCAGTTGTTGGTCCTGGGAGTGATTGCGGGGCATCCTGGCTGTGGACATCCCCGGTTGACCCCTCCCTAAATAGGCTTGTCCGATATTAGCCAGGTTGATCCAGGGCTGAACGCTGGCGAGTACCCCCGGATGGTCAGCCGGTAACTGCCCCTCACCCCCTGGCCCCCTCTCCCACACAGTGGGCGAGGGGGAGTCACGGCGCGTGTTCTTTCCCCTCGCCCATTCGATGGGAGAGGGGACACCGCCCGCCGGGCGGAGGGGTGAGGGACTGCAACCGCGCACCGTCGTGTACATCGGGCCAATACATATCGGACACCCCTTAACTCCCTCCCCGCTCGCGGTAGGGGGAAAACAGACAAACGTCTACTTCTGCCGGAAGTTGTACGAGGCGATCACCTCGTAGGCCGGGGCCTGCTGGAAGTCCGGACGTACCAGCGAGTAGGGCACGTTGTCGTTGGTCGGCTCCCACCCGGCCTGCGGCCCGTAGTTCAGGTTCCACACGAACGCCAGCCACACGAAGCCCCAGTTATCCATCAACTGGATCGCCTCGTCGAAATAAGCGGCCTGTTCGGCCAGGGTGACGTCGTTGGCGAACTCGAAGCCCTGCGGGTAGCCGCCCAGCCCTTCGGAACTGGCCCAGCCGAACTCGGTGATGCACAGCTTCTTGTCGCTGCCGGCGGCCTGGATGCGCTGGTTGTAGCCTTGCAGCGTGCTGTAGAACGACCAGCTGTGGTGCGGGTTGTCGAACGGCCCGCGGAACTGGGCGCTCGGGTCGTTGGGGACGTTGTCCCAGGGCACGTTGGGGCCAATGTTGTAGCCGTTGTGATGCGCGCCCACGCAGTCGGCCACGTCCAGCATCCCGGCGTCGATCAACATCTGCATGTACACGAAGTCGTCATAGGCCCGCACCCCGTCGTTGAGGCCGGTGGGCGACAGCGCGCCGCTGATCACGATGATGCCGGGATCGACGGCTTTGATCGCGGTGTAGGCGGTGGAGAGCATCTCGACGTAACGCTCCGCGCTCAGCCCGTAGATCGAGGCCCACTCGCGGTCGATGTTCATCTCGTTCCACACCTCGACGGCGTGTACCTGCCCGGGGTAGCGCTGGAGCAGCGTAGTCAGGAAATTGGCGTACGTTTGTGGATCGGCGGGCGGCCCGACTTCGTCCAGCCGCTGGTTGCCCTGTTCGCGCGCCCAATCCGGCGCGGTCAGCACGCTGATCATCACGTTGACGCCATATTCTGCCGTCTTGGCGAAGGTGATGTCGAGCATGCCCCAGTCGTACTGGCCCGGCTCTGGCTCGACGTCTTCCCAGCGCACCTGCTGCTTGATCCACTTGAGCTTGAGCTTGTCGCGGACGTCGTTCAACCAAATGCTGTACACATCCGGGTTGCCGTCAATGCTGCCCTGGACCTGGATGCCCACCTGGAACTCCTCGTTCTGGATGGGCAGCGGTGTCGGGCTGGGGACCGGGGTGGCGTCCTGGGCCATGCCGCCCTGGCCGGTGTCCGGCTCGCGGCTGGTGTCGGCGTCCTGGGCCGGCGGCAGCGGTTGGTCCGCCGCATCGCTCGCGTCGTCAACGGCGGGGGCATCATCTGCCGGGGCGGGATCGCTGGCGTCCGGGGCCATCGCCGCGCTGACGCTTTCCGCCGTCGCCGGCGGTGTCGCGTCAACATCGCTCAGGTCGAGCGCGTCTGGCTCGTCGTCGGCGAGGGGGGCGGTCATGACGTTGGCGTTGCCGTCGCCGTTCCCCTTGTTGTCGTTATCGACCAGGCCGGTCGCGTAATAAATCCCGGCGAAGGTCAAGGCCCCCATCAGCAGGGTGATGCCCAGCCAGGCGATGACGAACACGCGAATCTGGCGCTGGTGTGCAACAGCGGATGTTTGCATAATGTTTTCTCTCCTGAATAAAGTTTTCCCCCATTATATCCGAGGCTGGCCCCAGATCAACAGGTGGGCAGATTCTAACGCACCTTGCGATCCCCCCCAAGCAACGATCCCCCTACGCTGACCTGTTAGGGGATTTAGTCGCCCGCCAGCAGATCGCGGGCGGCCTGCACCGCCGCGTCACGCGGGACGGTGATCTCCTTGCCGTCGTGCATCCGCTTGAAGCTCACCTGGCCCTGCGCGATCTCGTCCGGCCCCAGGATGGCGACCACCGGGACGTTTTTCCGGTCCGCGTACTTGAACTGCTTGCCCAGGTTGCGCCTGGGTTGCAGGTAGGCTTCGGTGCGCACGCCCGCTGCGCGGAGGTCGCTGGCCAGCCGCAGCGTGTCGGCCTGCGTCTCCGCGTTGAAGGCCGTGACCAGCACCTGCACGACGGTCCCGATCAGGTCCGGCGGGTACAGGCCGAGCAGGTCCATCAGGTCGAAGATGCGTTCCACGCCCAGCGAGCTGCCGGTCGTGGGCAGGCTTTGCTTGCGGAACAGGCCGATCAGCTCGTCGTAGCGCCCGCCGCCGGTCACGCTGCCCAGGTTGTCTGGCTGGGTGATGACCGTCTCGAAGACCGGCCCGGTGTAGTAGCCCAGCCCGCGCACCATCGCGAAGTCGATATCGACCTTGTCCTGCGGCACGCCGAACGCCGCCATATAGGCCGCCATCTCCTCCAGTTCGCGGATGCCCTCCTGCGCAATGGCGACGTCGGACAGTTCGCCGCGCAGCGCATCCAGCGCCGCCAGCCCGCCGCCGTTGGCCTCGTCGCGCAGTTGGAGCAGGTCGAACATGCGCCCGGCGACGTCCTCCGCGACGCCGCTGTCGCGCAGTTCCTTGATCACACCGTCCAGCCCGATCTTGTCCAACTTGTCGATGCTGCGGTACAGGTCGCCGAGGTTGGCGTCCGCGACTCCGGCCCAGGTGCCGATCCCGGTCAAAATCTTGCGGTTGTTGACCTTGACCATGAAGTCCTCGAAGCCCAACTGCACGAGTGCGGTGCTCACCACGCTGACGATCTCGGCGTCCGCCGACATATCCGGCACGCCGATGATATCGGCGTCGCACTGGTAGAACTCGCGGTAGCGGCCCTTTTGCGGACGGTCGGCGCGCCACACCGGCGCGATGTGATAGCGGCGGAATGGCAGCGGCAGGTCGTGTTCGTGCATCGCCACGTAGCGGCTGAGCGGCACCGTCAGGTCGTAGCGCAGCGCCAGTTCTTCCTTGCCGCCGGGGTGTTGGGCGTAGAAGATCAGCTTGTCGGCTTCCTCGCCGGACTTGCCCAGCAGCGTCTCGCGCAGCTCCAGGGTGGGCGTATCGATCGGCTCGAAGCCGAACGTCTCGAACACGTCGCGGATCACGCCGAAGACATACTCGCGTTTGAGCACGTCCTCCGGCAGAAAATCGCGCATGCCCTTCGGTACTCGGGTGTCAATCTTGGCCATGCCACTTGCTCCATCTGTTTACTGATTCTGGCGTATACTGTTTCCGACAATGTCGATACGTGCCGATTGGCCCTCACCCTTGCAGGTGCCCATATGATGGACTGGGGGAAAAAGCGCGCGCCGTGACTCCCCCCCCGCCCATGCAAAGGCCACACTCGAACTTGTTAAAGCTCGAAAATCTCGCGCAGCCACGCGTCGATCTCGTCGCGCACGCGCCGGAAGACCGGCAGCTGCTCGGCTTCGGGGAATTTTGCCGGGTCGGTGAAGTTCCGGTGCACGCGCTGGCCGGGGCCGGGAAAGATCGGGCAGTTTTCCGCCGCGTGATCGCATACCGTCAGCACGTAGTCGAACGGCTCGGCGATGAACTGCTGCATGTGCTTCGATACGTGATCGCTGATGTCGATCCCGACCTCGTGCATGGCCTGGACCGCGCCCGGCCACACGAACCCCGACGGGTCGCTGCCTGCGCTGGCGACGTCGAAGCGGTCGCCCGCCCGGTCGCGCAGCAGCCCTTCGGCCATCTGCGAACGGGCCGAGTTGCCGGTGCATAGGATGAGGACACGTTGTTTATCGGTCATGGTGATCTGCTCCTTAGACACGAAAAAAGCGCGGCGTCCACCAGCCACGCTCAACTTCACGGCCTGGGATCGCCCGGTTTGTTAGATCATGCCGTGATGATGGTGGATGCGCTGCGCGTTCATGTCTTGCTCGTTTCTGTTCGATGTGTTTCGTCGCCCATGCCCCGACGTGAGCCGCCTGCATGATAGCACGGATAGGGCCGCTTCGCAACGCCGGGGTCCACGAATAACCGGTCGCGTCGAGTCTGGCCGGCGCAAAAAACGCCCCTCACCCCCCGGCCCCCTCTCCCACACAGGGGGCGAGGGGGAGGCACAGCGCGTGTTCTTTCCCCTCGCCCATTCGATGGGAGAGGGGTGAGGGCCATTCGACCCTTAACGAAACCGTATTGGATTTAGGGAGGGGTAAATCGCGTAAAATCGGGCTGCCCC
>DAOTUD010000194.1:0-20520 GCA_034437275.1 Anaerolineae bacterium | reverse complement strand
CTTTGGGCATCCGTCCGTTCTATGTGCAGCGTGATGACCATGCCACCGGCTTGATCCGCTTGCTCTCCCTGGCCTTGCGCGTCCTGACGCTCGTTGAACATGTCGTGCGTGAGCAGTTGCAACTTGCCCATGACTTCCTCACCGGCTTGTATCCTGGCAACCCCTCTCGCGCCACCGCCCGTCCGACGATTCCGCAGTACCGATGGCGTACCCGAAAACACGAAACTCTGCAAAAAAGGCACCTGGAATGACCGCATGTTTATTGAAACTGCCCTATCGATGGTCACCGTTGTCTGTGATCTTAAACGCATTCGCCACCGCGTAGCTGAATATGTCACTTCTCGCTTAGCCTGCGTTTCGGCCATGTTTAACGTCTTATTGCATTTGTCTCGCGAGCTATTTCCAGATTCTGACCGTCGGATGAGCATCTGTGAATTCTCGCTATGAACTAGCACAATTGGTTACTATTCCACCGGCAATGTTTCGGATGCTGATGTTGCAGTCATGCTCAACGAAGCTGGCTTTCGCACCACCGGTAACTGGGGCGAGAACCTGTTCGAGGCGGATACGGTGCGCCCGATGTTGCAGAATCGGTTCTACCTGGGTGAAGTGTCTTACAAGGACAAATGGTATCCTGGTCGCCATCCCGCTATCATCTCCGAGGAATTGTTCGAGAAATGCCAGCAGGCCCGCGCAAGACGCCGGGGCTGCACGGTACGCGGCAAGTCAAAGAAACGCACCTATCCCTTGTCACGCCTTGCCCTTTGCGCCCGCTGTGGCAAACCAATGCGTGGTCAAGCTAACCATGCCAACGAACGCTACTATCGCGATCCGCGCCGGTCAACTCACATCTGTGATCAGAAGATGGTACGCGCTGAAGATGCTGAACGGCAGATCGTGGAATACCTCGCGAATATTAAGCTGCCAGAAGACTGGCGCGAGCGGGTCATGCAATTGAGCCAGCTCGATCAGGCCGAAACCGAAAGCAACGATGAGAAACGCCGCCGATGGGAAGGTCAACTCGAACGTGCGCGTAAACTCTATCTGATGGGTGATATGGAAGAGGATGAATACCGGGCAATGCGCGAGGATTTGAAGGGCAAAATCAGCGCCCTGGAACCGATGCAAGAACCGGATTTAGAAGAAGCAGCGGCCACGCTGGAAATCATTGGTTCATTGCTGGAACATGCCAACCCGAAGGAACTGAATGATGTGTTTCATGCGCTGTTGAATTCAGTCTACCTGGATAGTGGTGATACGGGGCCGGTGGTGGCTATTGAACCCAAGCCGTTCCTCAAGCTACTGATGGATGTTTCGATCCGTCCCTTCCAACCGAAGGCTGATGACGATGATCCAGAACCTACACCTCCGCAAACTCTTGTCAAATGAAGCAGCCCATGCTATGATTAGCGCCAGCATGAAGATGTGCCTGTAGCTCAGCGGAACAGAGCGCTTGTCTACGGAACAAGAAGTCGGGGGTTCGAATCCCTCCAGGCACGCCAAAAACCGCTCGCCAACGATACGTGATGGCTGGCGGTTTTCGATTCATATTGTATGCCAAAAGCGGTGGCGGCAGACGTTACGATGCTGCCGGTGGCAGCACAATGAATCCCTCGCGCACCGCCTGCCACGTCTCGACATTGAGCAGCGGCATATCCCCCGTCAACACCGGATCCTCGACATCCAGCATGTTTGCGCCCGGGGCATCCAGGTCCAGGTTGGCGAGAAACAGCGTCCCCCGCGCATCGTTGAGCAGGACCGCCAGCCCGCTGCGCTGATCGCCGGACGGCTCGCGGTACTGGTACGCCAGCGCGTAACCGCTGCCAAACTGGCGCGTAACCGTTTCGCCGGCCACGACTGTGATGTCGGCGGCATCCTTGTCCGCCAGGTGATCGGCCAGCCACGCCTCAGCCTCATCATCCGCTGCAAGCGGCTGGCCGGGCATCGCTTCCATGCGCACCATGACCTCCGGCTGCCCCGCTGCCAGCGGCACCTCAAACGTCACCGGTCGCCCGGCGTCGCCCGTCTGGATGGACCAGCCCGGCGCATGTTTGAGCGCAAAGCCCAGTTGTTGATCGGTGTAGACGGGCCAGCGTTCGGTCATACCTTGCAAATCCTGGTAGCCGATAAACGCGGGCAGCGCTTTGTTCTGCAATTCGGTGAGCAGGTCAGCATTATCAGCCGGGACAACCAGCCGCGTGACGTACAGCCAGCTATCCTGCAATCGCGAGATGTCGCGTCCCAGGTACTCCTCGCCCGCCGACTCCAGCTCGAAATCGACGGTTACCGTATCACCGTCGACTGCCCGCACGGTTTCCAACCATTTATCGTATTGCTGCCATTGGGAAGCAAAATACTGAATCGTGAGATAATTCTGGCTGAGTGCATCCCCCGAGTCGTACACCACACCGGGCTGGACGTAATGGTGCACCACCACCGAGGTGGTCGCATCGCGGATGAACACGCTCGGATAGACCAACGGCTCACCCGACATAAACTCGGACAATTCCCAGGCCGACCCAACTGGCTGGAACGTCTGGAAAAACCCGGAACTATGAATGTAGGGGGCCTCAACTTCAATGGGCAGATCGGGGTTGAAATCCGCCCCGATTACATCAGAATCAGCCGCCGATGAACCATCAGAACGCCGCGACGCCAGGTCGGGCGCGATGAGGGTCAGCACGAATGTGAAAATGAGGATCGAGCCGACCACTGCACCTACAAACGTGGCGCGTCGCCGGCTGCGTTTTCGATTTAAAGTCATGGCGCTATACTCCGGATAGTCGCATCAACACAAAACCTGTTACTATCGTCAACAACGTGTAATTTTCGCAGAGGAGTGCAAATGTTACAAGATGATACCCCTCCAAAACCGGGAAATCCGCCCGAAAAACAAGAAATCGAGCCGATTCTACCCGAGGAAGCCGAAAAGATTCTGGAAGATGCGCTGGCCCCTTACCTGGCCGACGGGTGGCACATCCTGGACCGCAGCGCCTACAATGCCCGGCTGACACGCGGCACGCGCAACCTGGATATCCGCATTGACCTGTTAGGCCAGGTCGAAACCGAAGAATCGGAACTGACGCCCCTGCAGGACAGTGGACGGTTGATGGCCTGGGTGCTGCTGCTGGTGTCGCTGCTGGTCGTCCTGGCGCTGGCCACGGCGCTCGGCATCATCTAGTTTCAGTGAGTCACGGATTCGTTGAATGGCCCTCACCCTTCCGACTGGCGTCGGGTCCCTCTCCCTCAGAGAGAGAGATTAGCCGGACACTTACTTCCTTCTCCCTGAGGGAGAAGGGCTGGGGTCGGCGCAAGAGACATCCAAAATCGTGATGCACTGAGTTTTACATTTTTCACATAAGTTTCGTTTTTTCGACCCTTCTATTGGGTATCATCGCACTATACTAATAGAAGAGGGTAAATCTCTACGGGGAAAAACGCTTTGGCTAATCAACGTCCAGGTCCTGACGAGCAGACCAACGACAACCTCCTCTATCAGAACCAGCTGCTATCACAAGAGATTCGGCGGCGGGTGGATCAACTCGCCGCGATCAACACGGTAGCCGCATCCGTCAGCCAGTCGCTCGACCTGGAAAAAACGCTGGAAACTGCGCTCGACGCCGTATTGGGGGTTATCCGGGTCGAGGCTGCGGGCATCAGCCTGGTCGATGACACCGCCAGCGAACTGGTGCTGCGTGCGCAGCGCGGCTGGAAACTAGACTTTGTCAGCGAACCGATGCGTATCCCGTTGGGCGAAGGCATCTCCGGGGCAGCGGTACGCAACGACAAAGTGATCGTGACCGGCGACCTGGCCGATGATCCCCGGCTGGCGGTGCCAGAGTTTGCTGAGGAAGGCGTCCAGGCGATGGCGCTGGTGCCGATGCACGCGCGCGGCCGCGTGGTGGGCATTCTGAGCGTGATGAACTATGCCCCGTATAACTTCACCGATGAAGAGATCACCGTTTTGCGGGCCATCGCCGACCAGGTCGGGATCGCGCTCGACAACGCGCGGCTGTACGAGCACGCCAAAGAGCAGTCCAGCCGGCTGGGTGCCGTGCTGCACTCCTCGGGTGACGCGATCATCGCCACCGACAATCGCGGTTATATCAACCTGATCAACTCGACGGCGGAAGAACTGTTCGACGTCAGCCGGCATGAAGTGGCCGGCACCTCGCTGCGCCACGCCCCGCTGCACCCCAGACTCCGCGAGGGCTTGCGCCGCGCGATCAACAATGCACAGCATGGTAACACTGCCTTCGAGGTAACACTGGAGAACGGACGATTTTTGTCGGCGATTGTGTCGCCCGTATATTCACGCCAATCTCCTGAAAGTAACCAACATGCCGAAGGATGGGTCCTGGTGATTCGCGATATCACGCACCTGCGCAAAGCCGAGCAGGCGCGCATCAACTTCATCCATGCTGCGGCCCACGATCTGCGCAACCCGCTTGGCGCTACGCTGAGCGCCCTGGCTATGCTGCAACACGATCTGGGCAACGTTTCTGAGACCCACGAAGAGATCATCTCGATTGGCATCCAAAGTATCGACCGGATGCAAAACCTGATCGACAATCTGCTCAGCCTGGAGCACATTGAGAGCGGCGTGGGCGTGCAGGCGGTCCAGGTGGATGTGCACGAACTGCTGGAGCGCTGCATCGTCGATCTGCAAACCTGCGTGCAACAACGTAACCAGACGCTGCACCTGGAGATCGCAGACCCCCTGCCCGCCATAAGCGGCGATATCCACTGGCTGTACCATGCCCTGTTCAACCTGTTGTGCAACGCCAACAAATACACCCCCGAACAGGGCGACATTACGCTGCGGGCCTATGTGCGCGAGGCGGAGTTATACCTGGAAGTCGAGGATAATGGGCCGGGCATCCCACCCGAAACGCAAGCCCGGCTGTTTGAGCGTTTCTACCGGGCCAATACCGATGAAACGGTAAAAGGGACTGGCCTCGGGCTATCCATTGTGAAGTCGGTCGCCGAACAGCACAACGGACGGACCTTTGTACAGAGCCAGCCCGGTCAGGGCAGTATATTCGGCATCGTGCTGCCGGTCAGTGATGAAGCGTGACCGCGCGCTAGTCCGATGGCTCGTCTTCCAGAAACGGCTGGACGTGTTCCAGCAGTTGTTTGGGCGTGATTGGTTTGGTCAAATAACTGTCGATTCCGGCCTCGCTGCCTGCCGACTGGAAGAAGCTGCGCGCATACGCCGTCAGGATAATGATCGGAGTGTGGGGGCGCTCCTCATCGTGTTGAATACGGCGGATTCGTGACGCCGCGGCAAAACCACTCATTTCTGGCATGGCAACATCCAGCACGACCAGATCGGGCTTTTCGGTGCGATATTTCTCGATTCCGTCCGGCCCGTTCAGGGCCGTGACCACATGATACCCCTCGCGCTCCAAATACTTGGACACCAGCGTGCAGATCAAGTCATCATCATCGATCACCAGAATGGTTTTTTCGTCCATAGCCCTACTCACCCAACTAGATTTGACCCTGCCACCAGCCTACCAGAGCACTAAGATATGTCAAGCGATCAGGTCGCTCGTTGAATATTATGCCGGAGTTCTTCCGTCAGCGCGACAAAGGCCAGATCATGCAGCAATTCCAGGCTGCGCGGGCGCGGCAGCGGCACCGTCAGATCATGGACCATCTGCCCTGGGCGCGGACTCATGACCAGCACGCGGTCGGCCAGCAGCACCGCTTCTGGGATGCTGTGCGTGACCATCAACACTGTTTTACGGTGCCTGGCCCAGATACGCAGCAGTTCTTCGCTCATGTGCTCGCGCGTGAGGGCATCCAGCGCTCCGAAAGGCTCGTCCAACAACAGCACTTCGGGATCGTGGATCAGCGCGCGCCCCAACGCGACGCGCTGCGCCATCCCGCCGGACAACTCCGCCGGATACAAATCCGCAAAGGTGGACAAACCGGTCAGGGCCAGCATATCCTCGGCGCGCTGGCGGCGCTCGGCGGGCGGCACACCGGCCAGCTTCAACGGCAGCACAAGATTATGATAGACATTGCGCCAGGGCAGCAGGTTGGCTTTCTGGAAGATCATCCCGATGCGGCGCTGCGGCTGTGTGATCGGCTGGCCATCCAGCCGCGCCAGACCGGACGACGGCGCAAGCAGCCCGGCCAGAATGCGCAACAGGGTGCTTTTGCCGCATCCACTCGGCCCCACCAAACATACGAACGATTCGCACGCCAGGGTAAAGGAAACAGCGTGAAGGGCCGGCACATCCCCCGCCGGGCCAGCATAGGTATGGCTGAGCCTATCGGCAACCAGTATGGCGGGGCGTGCAGGGGACGGGACCACCGGGGCGGACGGCACGCGATCAGGCGGTTGGTCCCGCCACCAGCGCACCGGCGCGATCATGGCCAACGCCCCCAGGATGATCTTCGCCCACCGTGCCCACACGTTCATTCAGGCAGGAAATCCATGTCGTAGCACACGCTCACATCGTCCAGCGGATCGCGCAGCAGGCCGGTATCGAGCAAAATCTCCTGCGTCGCCACCCAGGCATCGGGATCGGTGCGCCCCAGGTCGTCCGATTCCCACAGCGCGAGCGAATTTTCCAGCACCTGCCGCTGGATTTCGTATTGGCTTTCGGGCAGATCGGTCACATAGTTTTCCACGCTGATCTCAAAAGCAGCGTCCGGGTCGTCGAAGGTATCTTGCAGTCCGCGCCGGACGGCCCGCACCATGCCTGCCACCAGTTCCGGCTGCTCCTGGATCGTCTCGTCGTTGGTAACCAGCCCGTTCGAGACCAGGGTTGCGTAGTCGGAGACTTCGATCACGGTGACGTCAGTGCATTCTTGCTCGATGGTCAGTGGTTCGTTCACAATATACACGACTGACGCTTCGACGATCCCTTCGCACACACTTTCGGGCGCGGTGAAACCAATCGAGCGCAGTTCCTTCAGGTCGCTCTCCTTGAGGTCAGCCGCCTGCAACAGCGCGCGCAGGCCCATGTAGCTCGCACCGTAGGGGCCGGGCACGCCGACGATCTTCCCGTCCAGGTCGGCAGGTTCGGTGATATCCGCGTCGACCGGCGCGACAATCCCAACCGGAAAGCGATGGTACCATTCGAACACGTACACGATCGGGCGCTCGTTGGCGCGTGCCAGAAGCACCTGCTCGCCGCTGATCAGGCCAAACTGTAGGTTGTTGCTGGCGATGCGTTCAACCCCGTCCGCCTCGTTAAAATTGTTCTCAAAGCGAATATCAATGCCTTCCTCAGCGAAGTAGTCGCGCTCCGCCGCCACATAGATGGGCGCAAACTGGACGCTGGGAATGTAGCTCATAAACAGCGTGACATCGGTCAGGTTATCCTCTGCCCCGGACTGGCGAGGCGCAGCCGCCACCAGCAGCGCGACGATCACCGCCGCCAGGAGCAACCGCCGTAAGAACGTATTGCGCATCTTTTTTTTCCTCTCCTCAAAGTACACTTTAAACATGCTGGTGGCCCGCGCGCTGCCAGCCGAGCAACACACGTTCCAGCGCCGCCGCCAACCCATACAGCACCAGCGCCAGCACCGTCAACGTCAATACCGCCGCCACGACCAGCGGCGTGTCGTAGGTGCCGCGCCCAAAGTTGATCAGGTAGCCCAGCCCCTCGCTCGCGCTGACGAACTCGCCGACAACCGCCCCGATCACCGACAGCGTCGCGCTCACCTTCAGCCCGCCCAACACCACCGGCAGCGCCGCCGGCAACTCCAGGTGCCAAAAGGTCTGCAGCGGGTTGGCTTCCAGGGAGCGCATCAAGTCACGTAGTTCGGTGGGGATGCTGCGCATGCCGATCACGGTATTCACCAGCATCGGGAAGAACACCAGCAGCGCGCAGATGATCACCTTGGTGTCCGTGCTGGGACCAAACCAGATAATCATCAACGGGGCGACGGCAACAATGGGCACCGCTTGCAGCGCGACCAGATAGGGCGTGAGTGTGTAGGCAACGATCCGGCTTTTGGCGATCAGGTACCCGGTGCCAAACGCGACCAGGACACCGAAAAACAACCCGTAGAGCACTTCTCGCAGCGTGACGAGTGTGTGCCGCTTCAGCGAGCCATCCGCCGCCAACGCCTGCCACCGGTCGAACACGCTTTCCGGCGAGGGTAAGATGAACGGCGCGTAATACTCCGCGCGGACAACTGCCCCCCACACCACCAGCAGCACGATCCCCAAGATCGGGGCCAACACCACCGGCAGCCAGTTCACACGCCGCACCACACGTCCCGGCCAGGCGACCAGCACGCGGCGTCGGCGTCTGTTCGCCTGGTTCACGTCGAGTCCTCGTCCGTGTCAGCCGGTAGTTCGTCGAAATCGTCGTCTTCGAAATCCAGCAGAGCCATCGCTTCGGCATAGTACGCTTCCGGTACCGCCACGCGCACCCCGCCCAACAGCCCCACCGACACCGGGATCGCGCTGCTGCCGGCAGCTTCCCGGAACAGGAAGACCGGAATCCCCGCGCTCCGCAGCAGCCCCGCTGGGATTTCCGCATCGGTCATGCTCACCGCGTAGGCCACCACGTACCAGGTTTTTTGATCGGGTCCTTGTCGTTTTTCGACTGCATTCTCATCCATGCGCCAGATCATAGCGAGTTCCCCACCATCCGGCAATGGCCAGTACACATTCGCCGTACACAAAAAAGTGCGCCCGGTTAAAAACGCACTTATATGATGCAAATGTCAGCGACGCACTGCGGTTCAGGCTTCGGCAATCTCCACCGTCAGCAGTTTGTCCCCCGGTTCGGAGGCGCTCATCGGGTCGCGCTCGCTGATGCTGAGCAGCGTGTCTATGCTTTCCTGGTCGCGAACCTTGCCGAACACCGCGTGTTTGCCGTTGAGATGGGGCGTGGCTTTGTGCGTGATGAAGAACTGGCTGCCGTTGGTGTTGGGGCCGGCGTTGGCCATGCTCAGGATCCCTGGCCCGTCATGCCCCAGCGCCAGCGCGCTCTGCTCGTCGGCGAACTTATAGCCGGGGCCGCCGCGCCCGGTACCGGTCGGGTCGCCCGCCTGGGCCATAAACCCGTTGATCACGCGGTGAAAGGTGGTATCGTCATAAAACCCGTCACGAGCCAGGAACACAAAATTGTTGACCGTGACTGGGGCTTCTTTTGCAAACAGATCGACCACGATATCGCCTTTTGCGGTCTTGAGGGTCGCCGTGTAATTCTTGTCGGGTTCGATCTGCATCTCGGGCGGTGCATTATACTGTTTTGCCATTGCTTATCCTCCGTGCTCCAAACGATGGTACCAGTGTAGCAGATAGGGCCAGTTCACGCTTCCAGCGCCGCAAAGTGCGACAAAAACGACGCGGTAAAGCGCATCGACTCGAAGTAATCCTTGAGCAGGATGTTCTCGTTCGGCGAGTGCGGACGCGCGTTCGGGTGCCATGTCGCCCCGGCGAAGATGACCGGAATGCCCAGCTTCGCGCTCAGCGGGTAAAGCGGGCCACTGCCGGGGAACCAGGGGAACATATTGGGCGTTTTGCCCCAGGTTTCCTCGCTGGCCGCGGCGGCGGTCCGTTCCACCAGGCTGCCCGGCGGCGAGGCGGCGAACTCCTCACCCCCCAGCCGGACGATCTCGATGTCATCAAACCCGCGCCGGTCAAGATGTTTGCGCAGCAGGGCGTGCGCCAAATCTGACGTGAGGCCATCGACCAGCCGGAAATCCAGTTTGGCCATCGCCTCGGCAGGCAGCACTGTCTTGGAGCCTTGGCCGCCATAGCCGGCGTGAATGCCGCAGATCGTGATGGTCGGTTCGCTGATGTAGCGGCGGCGCGCCGCGTGATCGCTCAGGTCTTGGAGCCACCCTTCGATCCCCCACCGTTCGCGCATCGCGTCAAACTCCATCAACACTGCGTCGATGCGCTCCCATTCCTCGTCGGTCAGGGGGCGGACATGCTCCAGATACCCGTCCAGCGTGATATTGTCGTCCTGGTCCTTGAGCGTGCTCAGCGCCCAGACCAAACGCCACGCCGGATTGACCACCACCGGCGCAACCGACGAGTGCAGATCATGGCTGGGGCCTTTGCAGTGCAGTTCGAAATAGGCCAGGCCCTTGCCGCCCAACCCGAACATGGGCCGCCCGGCCTCGTCGTAGCCTGCGCCCTCCCACAGCAAGCCGTCGGCCTGCAAGTGATCGGCGTGTTCGTCGACCCAGTCCTCCAGGTGCACGCTGCCGATCTCTTCCTCGCCTTCGACCACCCACTTGATGCGCACCGGCAGTTCACCCTGGGTGCGCAGCCACGCCTCAACCGCCTGGATGCGGGTCAGCAGTTCGCCTTTGTCGTCGGACGTGCCGCGCCCATAGATCACCCCGTCCTCGATCACCATCTCGAACGGCTCAGTGTCCCACAAGTCGACCGGGTCCTCGGGCTGCACATCGTAATGGTTGTAGATCATCAAGGTGCGCGCCGCGTCTTCCGGGCCGAGCTCGGCATAGATCACCGGTGAGCCGGGCGTGTCATACACTGTAACCTCGGCCCCGAGTTCGCGGAAACGCTGCTCCACGAGGCGGGCCATCGCGGGGATGCCGCGCCCATCCGCCGCTACGCTGATCTGGCCGATGAACTGGCCGAACTCCTCCAACAGGCGGTCGCGTTGCTGGTCTATATAGCGCTCAAACGCTTGTGTATCGTACGGCATATAATTCACGTAGCTCCTTCGCTGTCGCCCTTAGCTAAATTTGTAACCGATCTGGCGCAAAAAGCCCTTTCGCCAGGCGATCCCGTCGTCGTCTTCAACGCCCTGGCTGGTGAACCCGTCGATCACGCCCATGATGCCGCGCCCCTGGTCGGTCTCGGCAATCACGACCTCGGTCGGGTTGGCGGTCGCGCAGAAGAAGCCGACGATCTCCGGCACATTCTGGAGCATCTTCAGCACGTTGATCGGGAAAAAGCCTTCGCCCAGGAACAGGATAAAGCAGTGCCCGGCAGACAGCGCCTGGGCGTTTTTGATGGCGTAGGCGGTCAGTTCCTCGTCGGTGCCGGTCCAGCGGATCAGCCGTTCGCCGGACGCCTCGCAGAAAGCCAGCCCGAACTTGATGCCCGGCACCGTGTTCACCAGCGCCTCGTGAATGTCCTCGACCGTCTTGATAAAATGGCTCTGGCCCAGAATAAAGTTTAAGTTCTCCGGCTTTTCAATTTTAACAACGCTGAATTCCATGCTTGGGACTCCTTTCATCACATACCGTTCGTACCCGAACGGGCACGCCTCAGCTAACTAAGCATAGCCCAAGACCCGCCCAACACAAAATGCCCGCATAGCAAGCGGGCATCCAGCGAGCAGTCATCGCGGCTGCTTCAGGTGGCCGAGTTTGTTTCCTCAGGCTGGGGCTTCTCCGACTTGACAACCGTCGGAGCCTCGGCCTCTTCCTCGTCTTCCCAACTGACGATCAAAATGCACAGCCCGGCGACAGCAATCGTCATCACGATCAGCGCCAGCCAGTTGCCGGTGCTCAAGCCAACATCGCGCGCCTCATACACCAGCAGCGCGATGCAGCCCACCGATAACACGATCCAGGCCGAAAGACGCGGCCAGGTTTCGACCAGACGAATAACAGGACCAAGCCCTGGTTGCTCTTTCAAATGTTCCACACCAACCTCTTCTCGTACTACTCTAGCCTAAAGTGGTTTCAACACGCGCTCGGCACGCAGCTTCTTAGCGAATATTCTGGCGTTGTCCGGGCGTGCTTCGCGCACCGCCTCGCGCCAGGCCGGCACCTTGATGTCCTCCAGGGTGGTATCTTCATAGCCTTCGGCCACCAAAGCCTTGACGATCCCGGCTGGCGCGTCATCGCGCACAAAGACATAGCCGACCTCACTCTGCAGCTCGCGCGAGGCCCGTTCGATGGCCTGGATCAACGCTGTGGACACCGACTGGATCGGAGCCTGTTCAACGACCAGGAACTCGTCCACCCGGGTGACTAGATTCTCGACCAGAAAACCGACCAACCCGACGGGCTGGCTGTTGGCCATCGCCATCATGTAGGATTTCTGCCCAAAAGCCATCAGCACATCCGTCCGGCTGAGTTCCTGGCCGGTTTGCTGCTGGAGCAACTGCGCGATCTGATCGGCGTTCTTGGGCATCCCCCGAATGATATCGAGCGAGGTGATCGTCATCTTCTCTTTACCAGCCGGCGCCACCTCTGCTTTAGATTTCGGCTCGGGCTGCACCTTGACGCGCTGTACTTCCGAGTGAATCGCTTCTTCGGCCTGCGCACCCTCGATCTGGGACCAGGCAGCCTGCACCTGCTGCCAGGTTTGCTCGGCAGTGTCGTTATTCTTGATGACGACGTCTGCCCACGCCAGCTTATCGGCCTGAGGATTCTGGATGCGGATACGTTTGAGCGCTTCCAGGCGGGGCAGCCCGCGTTTTTTCAGCCGTTCGAGCTGGACCTCTTCGTCCGCGTCGACGACCCAAATGGCATCGACCTGATCAGCCATCGAGCCTTCGAGCAGCTTGATCGCCTCGACCACGACAACCTTATGCCGTGCACGCTGAATCAGAGTGTCAATCGCCTTGCCGATGATCGGATGCGTGACCGCTTCCAACCGGGCCAGCGCTTCTGGATGGGCAAAGACGACCGCGCCCAGCTTGGAACGATCAATGCGCCGTTCAGAATCCAGAATCCACTGTCCAAACAGCGTCACCACGGGTTTATAAGCCGGCGCGCCTGGGGCCATTGCCTGATGAGACAAGCCATCCGCATCGATGGTATACGCCCCTAGATGCTCTAGCATCCGCCGCACCAGGCTTTTGCCGGTCGCAATATTCCCCGTGAGGCCGATCACATATTTATCTTTCCAACGACCCACGGCATTACCTCCAAATTGGTGTCTTCAAATGCTTTGGCTCATTGTAACTTGCGCATGATTTCCGGTCAACTTGAACTCACCGCCGCTTTGTCTTCTAGCGGGTCGACAATTGCGATCAGCGTTTGGCCGGCCTGCGGCGTGGACGGCTGATCGGTCGACAGGATCGACAGGCGACCTTGCTCATCGATCACGAACAGCGGCAAAGCGGTCGGCCCATACACCTCTTGGAACTGCGCGAAGTCGAACTCTTTGGTTAGCTTCACCGTCTTCACGACCGCGCCGGCATCAAACCGCTCGACGAGGTACGTATAGCTGACGCCGGAACGGAACAGGCAGCGCCCGTGCTGCTCGAACGAGATACCCCGCCGCCCGCGATCGCCTTCGTGCAGCGACAGTTGGTAGACCTGGGCCTGGCCGAAAATGTCGGCAAAGCGCAGCGCGGCCAGCGAGTTGAGTTCATCGTTGGAGGTCAGCGCCAGCAGATTCCCCATCCGGCTCAACTCAACCTCGTCGACGGCCTGTTCGGACAGCACACTGGCGTAGACGGTCGATAGGTCTTGCATGCGCGCGCTGCTCACATTGCGCCAATTCGTATCCATCAACAGCACGTCCTGGCCGGTATTTTTCAGCGCAAGCGCGATCGACTGGGCCCAATCGTGTGCCCCAACGATCAAAATGCCGCGTGGGTCGGGCAGCACCAGCTTCAAGCGGCGGGCTATCGGTCCGACCGTCAGCCCATAGATGGCCACGGTGCCCACCACGATGAGAAACGTCAGCGGGACCAGCCGTTCCGCATCGGGATACTCGTACTCGGCCAGTTCCAGCGCGAACAGCGAGGCTACCGCCACCGCCACGATCCCGCGCGGGGCCAACCAGGCCAACAACATCCGTTCGCGCCAGTTCAGTTGGGTCCCCGCCGTCGAGAGGTAGACCGCCAGTGGACGCGCCACGAAAATTAGCAGGGCAAGGTACAGCAGCGCCTGCGCGCTGAGATTGGACAGCGATTCAAGCTCCAGCCGTGCCGCCAGCAAGACAAACAAGCTCGATAACAACAGCACGCCCAGGTCTTCTTTGAACTGGGAAATGTGCTTGACGGATACGGCACGCTGGTTTGCCAGCACCACCCCCATCAACGTCGTCGCCAGCAGCCCAGATTCGGCCTGCACTTCGTTGGAGGCGGTAAACGCCGCGACGATCATCATCACCGTTAGCGGGTTCTGCAGATATTCGGGCACCCAATGCCGTTTGAAAAACTGGATGATGACAAATGCGCCCAGCAGCCCAAACACGCCTCCGGCACCAATCGTCTTAAAGATACCAAAGGCCATCGCGGCGGCGGTGGGGTTTTCGGTCTGTTCGAGCAAGATAACTTCAAAGACCAAGACCGCCAGCGTGGCCCCCACCGGGTCGATCAGGATGCCTTCCCACTTCAGGATCGAGCCAACCTGCCCTTTGGGGCGCACATGCTTGAGCAGCGGAATGACAACCGTCGGCCCCGACACCACAAAAATGGCCCCCATCAACAGCGCCAACTCGAAGTCCAGGTCGATGATGAAATAGGCGCCCAGCGCACCCAGCGCCCAGGTTGCCAACATCCCGATGCTGATCAGGCGGAAGATCACCTGCCGCACATCTCTGATCTCGCTCAGGCGCAGCGTTAGCCCGCCCTCGAACAGGATGACCCCCACCGAAATGGACACCACCGGAAACAACGTTTCGCCCAGCAGATGATCCGGGTCAACCAAGCCGGTGACCGGCCCCGCCATAAAACCAGCCAGCAGCAGCAGCAAAATCGACGGCAGCCGCAAACGCCAGGCCAACCACTGCGAACCGATACCCAGCACGACAATGCTGGCCAGACTTATCAGAGCATCTTCACCCACGATGTCTCATTCCTTCCCTGTGTAGACAACCACACTCGACGCACACACTTATGCCAGTAATGCTTCCCACTCACTGAGCGCAGCGTTCAACTGCGCTTCGGTATCCGTATAGGTTTCGCCCAACTCGCGCACACGGTCAACCGCGCCCGACGCGCTGGCCTGTCCTAACTCGCCCGACAGATCGACCAGGTGAATCTCCAATTCATGTATCTGTTGTTCAAGTTCGGCAATGCGCTGGCTGCGCGCATAGTCCGACATCTGGTGCCCGGGCCGACCGCGGCCTGAATCGTGCCATTGGGGGGACGGGTCACTCGCGGCCTGTTTGGCTTCGCGTGCCGCCTGCCGTTCGGCTTCGCGCGCGGCCAGGAATTCCTGGTACGGCCCTTCAAAGACCGTCATCTTGTCCGGCTGAATCTCCCAGATTTGGGTCGCCAACTCGTCGATCAGATACCGGTCGTGGCTGACCAGCAGAATCGTGCCATCATACTCAGCCATCACTGATTGTAGGATTTCCTGGCTGGGAATGTCCAAATGATTGGTCGGCTCGTCCATCAGCAGGAAGTTCGCGCCATCCAGCGCCAGCTTGGCCAGCGCCAGACGCCCACGCTCCCCCCCGCTAAGCGTGCTCACCGGGCGAAATACATCCTCTCCGGTGAACAAGAACAGCGCCAGGTAGCTCCGCGCTTCCGTCAGCGGCAGGTTGCGCACCAGCAGCAGTTCATCCAGCACACTGTTGTCCGGGTTCAGCCCTTCGTGCGCCTGGGCGAAATAGCCCGGAATGACCGCCGCCCCCAGACGCGCACGCCCGACCAGCGGCGGCAGTTCGTGCATCAAGGTTTTCAGCAGCGTGGTTTTGCCCACACCATTCGGCCCGATGATGGCCGCCACCTCGCCCCGGTAGAGCGTGATATCCGGCACAGTGACCATCGGATGCTCGCGCTCATAGCCGGCCTTCAGACCGTAGGTCATCAGCACCTTGTCGCCGCTGCGCAAGTCGGCCTCCAGGTTGAGCCGGATGTTTCGCCGTTCGCGCGGCTTGTGGATCAGGTCGTCCCGCTTGAGGCGCTCCAACCGGCGCAAGCGTCCTTTGGCCTGGTTGGTATTTTGCCCGGCGATGTTGCGCCGGATGTATTCCTCTTCTTTGGCGATGAACGCCTGCTGCGCTTCGTACTCCTTGAGCCACCGCGCATAGCGTTCGTGACGCTGCTGGAGAAAGTGCGAATAGTTGCCCCGGTACACCTCAACATGGCCCCAGTCCATCTCCCAGACCGTGTTGATCACGTGGTCCATAAAATAGCGGTCGTGGCTGACGGCCAGCAGCGCGCCATCCCACGTGTTCAAGAAACTCTCCAGCCATTCAATCGCGTTGATATCCAGATGATTGGTCGGCTCGTCAAGCACCAACAGATCGGGCGACTCGAGCAGCAGCCGGGCCAACAACGCGCGGGTTTGCTGCCCGCCGGAGAGATGGCTCAGCGGCATGGTGTACTCATCTTGCGAAAACCCCAGCCCTTGCAGGACCTGCCGCGTGCGCGTTTCGTAGTCGTAGCCGCCGTCCAGCTCGAACTGCTGCTCCAGCTTGCCGTAACGTTCCATCAACTCATCCAGCCCCTCGCGGTCCGGATCGCTCATGGCGTCGGCCAGCTCGATCAACCGCCGTTCGCGGCGGCGCAGATCGGCAAAGGCGGTCATCATTTCGTCCCACAGGGTGCGTTCGGCGACCAGGTGCGGACGTTGTGGCAGATAGCCAATCGTCAGCCCCTTCATGTGGTTGATTTTCCCCTCGGAAGGCGGCTCGGCTTTGATCAATACTTCGAGCAGCGTGGTTTTGCCCACGCCATTCGCCCCCACCAGCGCGATCTTTGCACCGCGTGGAATGTCGACCGATATCCCCTCAAAGATGTCATGTGCGCCAAAAGCTTTGGCGATATTATGCGCGCTCAAAATTGCCATAGGTTACGTACCCGTCCCGTTGCTCCTTTCTATACACCGCGTGGATTATACCATGCTGCCGACCAAGAACCATGCCCCCATTTGGGCAGACAAAAGCACGATCATAGCATACACACTGGGATGTGGGGCGTTGGTGCGCGTATAGCGCAGCATGCCCCAAACCACAAACGGCACCGCCAGCAGCGAGCCTGTGACCACCTCAACCGGCAGGATATGCCCGTGCAGCAGGCCCAAAGTCCCCAGACTCAACACGCCGACCAGCACATACAATCGCCACAGACGGGACGCTGGCCACCGGGTGGCTAAGGTGCGTTTGCCGGCCTGGGCATCCGCCCGGCGATCGGGCCACGTCGTCGCCAGCAAATTCAGGAACACTAGCCCGGTTAATGGTACGCACGCCAGCAAAACACGCCCATCAAATTGCCCGCTCTGCACCACGTAGCCGTACAGCGACAGCACCAGCCCGCCCAACACCGCGTTATCCAGCTCGCCCCAACCGCGCCAGGCCAGTTTTAGGGGCGGCAGCGAGTACATCCATCCGCCAAACGCGCCAACCGCCAGCACCCCGACGCTCCGCCAGCTCAACAGCCCGCCAGCCACGCCGAGCAGGGCCAGCCCTGCCCCGGCGATGAGCGCAACCCACGCCGCCACCAGCGCCGTCCGGCGCGATATCTCGCCGCGCGGCAACACCCCGCTGCCACCAGAAAACGGGGTGCGCCGGGTCAAGGCATCGGTTTGGTAGTCCGCATATTCGTTAGCGTAATGAATCGAGACAGTGACCATCACCAATACGACACCACTCCACACCAACACCGGCCCATCCACCGGGTGGCCATGTGCCCGCGCGATCAGCGTCCCGGCCAGGTATACCTGCACTACGCTCAACATGATCAGTGGACGCGCCATGCCCCACAATGCTTTCAACATTTGCAGTCGCTCCCCGTGCCATTGCCAGAGGAGATTGTATACAATTCGGCGGGTCACTGGTATTTCTTTTGACGCAGGCTATAATGGGCCGCATGAGCGAACACACCGATCCCACACCAGACCACGCCGGAGTGCTGACCGCCGCCGCGATCATGGCGGTGATCGGGTGGGTCGGGCTGTGGCTGCTGGTCACAACCACCCTGCCGACTGCGTTCCCACGCTGGCTGTTTTTCGTCTTCCTCTACCTGGCCACGACCGGCACGGCGCTGCCGTTTGTGCGCTTCCTGAACATCCGCTTCTCGCGGCTGGAGGGAGTGCTGCCCCCTACCGGTGTCATCCTGCGCGAAAGCATCTGGGTAGGGGTGTTTGTGGTAGCCTGTGCCTGGCTGCAGATGCCGCGTGTATTGAACCCGGCTATCGCGTTTTTCCTGGCGCTGTCGCTGGTGGTGATCGAAGCGTTCCTACGTGTGCGCGAACAAACGTAGTGTTCAAACACACACACAAACAGAGGGTTTATCCATGAAAACCGACCTGGACCGCCTGATGGCAGAGGCAGACATCAATGTGCTGCTGATCCTGCCCCACGAAAACGAAGACCCCTACCGGGCCTATCTGAGCAACGGCGCACACTTCAGCGGCGCAGTCATCAAAAAACGCGGCGAGCCGCCGGTGCTCATTGCGAACGGGATGGAAGTAGACGAAGCAGCCAAAAGCGGGCTGAAGGTCTACAATGTCAACGATTTTGGGCTGCGCGAACTGCTGCGCCAGCACCAAGACGATCAGGATGCAGCGACAATGGCCTGGTATCGCCGCATATTTGAAGACCTGGGCGTCCGGGGCAAAGTGACGGTATACGGCGTGGGCGACATTAACGCTGCCTATCGCACCCTGCGCAACATGTCCCGTCACCTGGCCGATCTGATCGAACTGGTGCCGGCCACCGTTCGCCAGACCGTCTTTGACAAAGCATACGAAACGAAAGATGCCGACGAGATCGCCCGGCTGCGGGATGTCGCCGCGCGGACCAGCGCCGTGATGCGCGCCACCCGCGCGTGGATCGCCACGCACCGGGCCGCTGAGGACACGGTCGTCAAAGCCGACGGCTCTCCGCTGACGATTTACGACGTTAAGCAGTATGTGCGCGCCTGGCTGTTCGAGCACAATCTCGAAGACTCGGAGGGCATGATCTTCGCGCAGGGACGGGATGCCGCCGTGCCGCACAGCAAAGGCGAGGACGAGCAGCCGCTGCAGCGGGGGCAGACGATTGTCTTCGACCTGTTCCCGCGCGAGCCGGGCGGTTACTTCCACGATATGACGCGCACCTGGTGCATCGATTACGCCCCGCCCAACGTCCAGGCCGCCTATGACGCCGTGATGGAAGCCTACCGGCGCGCGGTCGAGATGTGCGAGGTCGGCACGCCGACCAACCAGATTCAGCAGATGGTGTGCGAGTATTTCGAGGAACGGGGCCATCCGTCCGTGCTCAATACACCCGGCACCGGCGAAGGCTACGTGCACAGCCTGGCGCACGGGCTGGGCCTGAACGTTCACGAAGCGCCCTACTTCCCGACGTACTCCGAGCGCTACCATGTCCAGCGCGGCAATGTGTTCACCATCGAGCCGGGCCTGTACTACCCCGACAAGGGGTATGGCATCCGGATCGAGGACACGGTATATATCAACGATGAGGGGGCACCCGAAATCCTGACCGACTGCCCCTACGACCTGATCATTGACCTCAAGGGCTAAGCGATAAGCAATCATGACGCTGATTCTCGGCATCGAAACCTCATGTGACGAAACCGGGGCGGCAGTCGTCGAGGACGGGGTCACCATCCTGTCCAACGCCGTAGCCTCGCAGATCGACCTGCACGCGCAGTATGGCGGCGTATTCCCGGAGGTCGCTTCGCGCGCGCACATCGAAGCGATCCACACCGTCGTACAGCAAGCCCTGGACGAGGCGCATGTATCGCTCGACGACATCGACGCCCTCGCGGTGACGCGCGGTCCTGGGCTGGCCGGGTCGCTGCTGGTCGGGGTGAACTACGCCAAAGGGCTGGCCCTGGGCCGCGACCTGCCGCTGGTCGGCGTAAATCACCTGGAGGGGCATGTGTATTCGCTGTGGCTGGTCGACAGCCAAACGCCGATCCACTTTCCCGTCGTGTGCCTGATCGTCTCCGGCGGCCACAGCGAGATCGTGCTGATCACCGGGCACGGTGAATACACTGTGCTGGGCAGCACCATCGACGACGCCGCCGGGGAAGCCTTCGACAAGGTCGCGCGCCTGCTGAACCTGAGCTACCCGGGCGGGCCGATCATCGAAAAAGCCGCGTGGGACGGCGATCCGACCGCGTATGATTTTCCACGTGCGCTGCGCGGCGAGGGCCATAACTTCAGCTTTTCCGGCTTGAAGACAGCGGTACTGCGCGCGGTCCAGCCGCCGCATCGGGGCAAGCGCCCGCCCAAAAGCGAAGGGCTGACCCCCGATCAACTGCGTGACGACGTGCGCATCGCAGACGTGGCTGCCAGTTTCCAGGCGGCGGTGGTGGATGTGTTGGTCGAAAAAACCGTTGACGCGGCCCAGGCCCACCACGCCACCGAAATCTGGATCGCCGGGGGAGTGAGCGCCAACCAATCACTTCGCCAGCAGATGCGCCAGCACAGCCCGGTGCCGGTGCGCTACCCGCCGCTGAGCCTGTGTGTGGACAACGCCGCGATGATCGCCGCAGCGGGCTATTTCCGCTATACGCAGGGCTACCGCGACGATCTGGCGCTGGATGTGCGCCCGATGTGGCCGCTGGTCTCGATCCAGGAGGCGATGCACAAACCGGCGTCAGGTCCGCAAAAAGCATAAGCGATGCTGCGCCAGGCCGCGATCACGCTGGTAGTGCTGGGGCTGTTGTGCGCCCCGGTCGCTGCCCAGTCCGA
>DAOTUD010000193.1:0-23725 GCA_034437275.1 Anaerolineae bacterium | reverse complement strand
CGTGACGAGGCCGACGTGGTGCAGTCGGGCGTGCAGTTGATGAACTTCAAATCGACCTGGTTCTCGGCGTTCAATGTGCTGGAATACTTCTTCTGGTTCAAGTCGGGCCTGCACGCCTTTACCCGCGCCTTCAACATCACCCCGCTGGGCGGTAACACCGTCTTCTTCAAGCGGTACTGGATGGAGCGCATCGGCGGCTGGGATGAGACCTGCCTGACCGAAGACGCCGACATCGGCTTCAGCCTGACCGAACAGGGAGCCAAAATTCAGATCGTGTATGAGGCTGAATACGCCACCCAGGAAGAAACGCCCGATACCGTCGATAGCTTCATCAAGCAGCGTACCCGCTGGGTGCAAGGCTTCTACCAGATTTTCTTCAAGTTCGGGTGGCTGCGTCTGCCCTCGCTCAAGCAAAAGATCGTGGCGCTTTACATCCTGCTGAATTCGCTGCTCCAGGCGGCCATGCTCTTCTACCTGCCGGTTGGCATCCTCGTCGCTGCGACGCAGCAAGTGCCGGTCCCGGTGGCGCTGGTGTCCTTCATCCCGATTGGGTTCTTGATCCTCCAGATGATCACCAGCCTGGTCGGCATCCGTGAGTTTGCCAGCGTCTATGGTCAAAAACTGCCGTTCGGTTTTACGTTCAAGATGATGATCTTCTACTATCCGTACCAGCTCTTGTTGTCCGTAGCTGCGCTGCGTGCCGTCTACCGATTTCTGCGCCAGCAGCAGGCCTGGGAAAAGACCTCGCACTCGAATTTGCATCGTCAAGGTCAGGCCATGCGCCAGGTGGGGGTGTAACTATGCAAACCACGAATCGTACAACGCTGTTTATCCTGGTCGCAATCCTGATTATCGCAAGCGTGGTACAGGCCCAGAATATGCTTCAGTTCCCCTACTATGACCATGACGAGGGGACCCATGTCGCCAACAGCTGGACTATCGCCACGACGGGGGAACTATCGCCCTACACCTACTCGTATGAAGACCCGCCTGCCGGTTCGCTGATAATGGGGCTGTGGAACAAAACGCTCGGGGAACCCGCCACCTTTGGGTTCCCGGTCAACTCAGGCCGCGTCCTGATGTTGGTGATGCACCCGCTGACGGTGGCGCTCGTGTTCCTCACGGCGCGTAAAATGGCGACCAGCAACCTGGCGGGGGCGGTGGCCGCGCTGGTGTTTGCCTTCTCGCCGCTGGTGACCGCCTTGCAGCGCCTCGTTTTCCTGGAAAACATCATGATCGTGTGGCTGCTGCTGGCGTTCTACCTGATCGTGGGCGAGCGGCGCACCTTGCAGCACTATTTCGCCAGCGCCTTTTTCATGGGGTTGGCGATCCTGACCAAAGGCGCGGCCATCTACTTCTTGCCGGCGCTGTTTTTGATCGTGCTGTTCACCGCCGCTTCGCGGTCGCGTTGTGGACCGCGATCACACTGCTGATCATTGTCGCTTACCCGCTCTTTGCCCAGATGAAAGAGGAGCTTTTCCCGCAGGACTGGGCTTTGGGTGGCGACTTCCCGCATGTCAGCCTGCTGGAACGCCTGGGGGATCGCGGGCCGGATACGGGCCGGTTCCTCAACGCGGCCAGCGGCCTGGACGTGGCCGTTGAGGAGTGGGTGGACCTCTCGAAGTCCACGGCGGACCCGGTCCTGATCTACGGGGGCCTGATCAGCTTCGCGTTTGTGCTGATCCTGGCGCTGGATAACCGCTGGCTGCGCGCCCTGGTGGTGATGGCACTGGCTGCCGGGCTGGACCTGCTGTTTGGCGGCCCGGTGTATAAGATCGACGCGATCTTATTCTTGCCGCTGCTGGCCATCGCGGTGGGGGCGCTCATCGGCACCGCCGCCGCGTGGATCAACCAGAGCAACGAAGGCGGCCTCGTCCGGTATGCGCTGATGGCGGGCTTGCTGGTGCTGTTGGTCTACCCGTTCTGGTCGTTCAACGCCAATCGCCTGGAGATCTACACGGCGGATCAGGTGAATGGGCAGATCGAAGCGGTGACCTGGGCCAGCGAGAATTTGCCGGAAAACGCCGTGATCGTGACCGATAATTTCGCCTTTGTGGAGCTGCGCCAGACGCATCCCAACACGCACGACTACTGGCGCGTCGATACCGACCCGGCGGTCAAGTTCTCGATCCTGGAAGACAATGTCTGCAACATTGACTATCTCATCACCACGCCGCGGATTTACTCGGATACGACCACGTTTAAGCTGGATCTGACCCGCCGGGTTATCGATGACTCTGAATTGTTGGCAACCTATGACAACAATGGGTGGCCGGTTGAGATTCGCCAGGTGAAGAAAACCAACTGCGTGCCGCAGATCGCCGGCAGCGAAGTCAGCAACTAAGTGGAGTGCACGATGCGTATACGTTTGGCTTTTTCCCGGATGACACCTCTCGTTTTACTGGTGGGGGTCTTGCTCAGCACGGCACCGTTTGGGGCTCCGCGTGCGACGATGGCGCAGCCCGACGACAGCCTGTACCGGCTGGTGGGGTACTATCCCTCGTATAGCATTTACGAGGATTACTTCGTAACCGACATCCCCGCCGCCGAGCTAACACACCTGAACTATGCCCATATCGGCATTTCAGACAACGGGCAGTGTGTGTCCATCGACCCCTGGACCGATACGCGCTACAGCTACCCGGACGACGCGGCCAATCTCCGCTTGCGCGGCAACATCCGGCAGTTACAGTTGCTGCGCGGCGAACACCCCAACCTCAAAATCCTGATGACGATCGGCGGGTGGGATCACTCTGAAAACTTTTCGGACGTGGCCAGCACCCCCGCCTCGCGCACGCGTTTTGTGCAGTCCTGCGTGGCCTTCATGCGCGAGTACCTGTTCGATGGCATCGACATCGACTGGCGGTACCCGGTCAGCGGCGGCCAGACCGACGGGCAACCCACTGATCGCGAAAATTTCACCTTGCTGCTGGCCGAACTGCGCGCGCAGCTTGACGCCGCCGGCGATCGGGATGGCCGGGCTTACCATCTTTCGATGTTGGCCCCCCCGATCCCGCAGTTGTACCAGAACATCGAACTGGAGCGCGTGCACATCTATCTGGACTGGATCAACCTGATGACGTTCGGGTTTCATGGGGAATGGAGTGAGCTGGCCAGCCATCACGCGCCGCTCTACGCCAACACCCGCGATCCGCGCGGTAAGGAGATGCAGCAGCTTTACAACGTCGATGCCGTAGTTAGCGTATTTCTGGATGCCGGTGTACCGGCGGACAAGCTGGTAGTGGGGCTTCCCTTCTATGCCCAAACCTGGCTAAATGTCAGGTCTAACGACTACTTTGGGCTGTACCAAAAGGCCGACGGGGTGCCCGCCGGCACCCGGTCCGGTGGTATTCTGTACTATCGTGACATGATACCCCTGTTGACCAATGTGAATTACACCCGCTTTTTTGATAACGAGGTGAGTGCCTCCTGGCTGTACAGCGCCGAGGAGCGGATCGCCATCAGCTATGACGATGTGCAGACCCTCCGCAGTAAGGTGATGTACGTGCACCAGCGTCAATTGGGCGGGGTAATGATCTGGCAGGTCAGCTACGACGACAAGGACGATCCTCTGCTCGAAGTAGTCCACGACGCCCTCTACCCGCAGTAAGTCGGTCTCCGGCAGCCGTTTACGAACAGCCCCTCGGTAAGTGTGAGGGGCTGTGTATTTCTGGGCGCTTGTACTCGCAGGTAGCTCTGCAGAATAGCGTTTCTGGCCCTCACCCTTCCGGCGGAGCCGGGTCCCTCTCCCTGAGGGAGAAGGGCTGGGGATGAGGGCCAAAACGCGCACAAACAGAACTTCTCAAATGGCCTCTGACGGCTACCTTCAGCACGATTGCCCAGGAGTTGACCGAGAGTGGCGGGTTGCTCAGCACAGAAAGTATAAGACAGCGCCGTAAAGGGTTGGGATTGTTCTAACTACTGGCGTTTCAAGTCAAGCACCGGCGTGCCGTTGATGGCGTCCAGCCCACGAACGGTCAAGACGTTCCCGTCCACCTGCAGTACGTCGACGGTGGTCACGCCAATCGGGTTGGGCCGGTGCGGGCTGTGTAGGGCGAAGACGCCGCGCGGTTGGCGGGTACGATCCCCGCGTGGATGTTGGCGCAGGGCGTATTCCTCCTGTGCGCGATGGAAGTAAAAAATAACCATGAGGCGCTGCCCGGCTTCTAACCCGTGCAGCCCTTCCTCCAGGGCCGGATCGAGGACAATCCGCGACTCAGACGCCTTGATCTGGTCCTGCGCGGTCGGTTCGTCGAAGGCATTTTCAACGTGGCCGATAGCGTGATATGTGATCGCGTCTGCTGCTGGCGCTCTGGGGCCGGCATTGGTGAAGGTGGCCATCATCACTACCGGCCCCTGTGACGCGATCTGCTGGAAGGCGGACTGCAACGCAGCGAAAACAACATCATCATCCCCGCTGACCAGACTGCTCCTCGACCCGGCTTCAACGTCTAATCCGTGTTTGCGCAGGATATGCACTACCTGCCCGGTGGTGGAGGGCGAATCCGCCGCGCTGCATGGGGGTAAGGTTAATTGGATTGTGATACGGCTCATCGTCTATTGCCCTCCATGGACGCCACATCAACGTTCAGGCTACAACTGCACGCTCCAGCTTATTCTCAACCGTCTGGATTTCGCGCTGTGCCTGCTTGCTGTCTACCGCCGAACCGGTGAGCCAGGCCATTGCAATTGCCGGGTCAGCGTGGACAACACCTAACGGTTGGAGGCCGTGTTCTTCCAACTTGTCGCGCAGATAGTCTTCCATCTGTTGGTTGGTGACCCGGTTCAGGATGAACAAGACGCCCTGGATTGACGCATTGCGAAACATGGCATTCGCCTGTTCGACCAGCGCCGCCGTCTCCAGGTGTTTGGTGGCGGGCAGTTCGCCGGCCTGAATTTGCTCGACCATGTGCTGCATGTCGATCGCCATCTGGACGGCGGCGCTGGTGGGGTCAACTACTACGACGGCCCAATCCAGCCCGGTGATCACGCCGCGTGCTGAGTCCTCAAAGCCGGCCTTGAAGTCCACCAGGGTCACAGCATGACCGGCTGTGTCTTCGATAGTGATGTCGCGGGCGATTTTCGCTACCGGGCCATCGCAGCCCGCGCCCGGCCCCTGATCTCCGATCTTGCCTGCGATCAGGTAGCGGATGCCGTTGGGGGTTTCGGCGTAGTACGCTGCGGGCAGTGAATCCCAGCGCAGTGTGGCGTCGGGCAGAGGGGTGGGATCATCGACGGGGCAGGTGACCTTTCCGCCGCTAAAGACCGCTCCGCCGAAATAGTTCATGAGCGATGCGGGGGGCTGCTCGATGCCCAACGCCCGGTGCAGCCCGACATTCGTCGAGTCGGCATCCAGGACGCAGACTTCATAGCCATGCTCCGCCAGCGCATTTGCCAGCAGCGCGATCACGGTGCTTTTCCCCGATCCGCCTTTGCCAAATATCCCAATCTTCTTCCCTACCAGGGTATGCGTTTTGTGTGCCATCTTTTTTCCCTTCTGAGTCTGACTAAGTAATTTTGTTTCGATTGATCAATCTTGTGATTTCTGATTGCGCGGGCGGCGTGGATCAGTGGTCGCGCTCTGTGCTTTGCTCGGATAGTGCGAAGGAGCTGCACTCCAGAAGCGTACACTGTAGCGTTCCACCACCTGGGCGCGTCCACTGCGCTCAAGCGTGGCTAAGATGTCGTCAACCTGATCCGGCGCAGCCTCTGCCAGCGTTCGCTCCAGTTCTTCCTGGCGCATGGGATGCCGGGTGATGATGCCGACGACGGCATCGGCCAGATTGTCGGCCCCGCTGACGTCGAAGCTGCCAGCGGCGGGATGCAGCACGCGCGCCACTTCCCCCAGGATCGCCAGCGCGCGCATGACGCCCTCATCGTCGGCAGGCTGCACCCACGTTTCCGCCGGGGGGCGGGTGGGTAGGCTGATGTGGATTTCGTCCGGCTGCACACGGTGCAGAATCGTGGCGATGTCTTGCAGCGCCTGCTCGGTGTCGTTCAGGCCGCGCACGAGCATCACTTCTACCCACAGTTGCCCGGCGTATTCGTGGCGGAAATCCACCAGCCCGGTGACCAAGCGCTGGAACGTGGAGGCCGGGTGGGGTCGGTTGATGCGTTTGTACAGCTCCGGTGTGCCTGCATCGAGTGTGGGCATCACGGCATCAGCCGGGGCGAGTTCGTGCCGGACCTGGGGATCGTAGAGCAGAGCGCCGTTGGTGATCACGGCAACCGGGATTTCCGTCAAGGTTTTGACCTGTTCGATCAGCTGTCCGATGTGGTCATGCAGCACTGGCTCGCCAGAGCCTACAAATGTGACCCAATCGATCTCCCCTGGTTGGTGCGCTGCCAGTGCTCGCTTCACTTCCGCCATGATGTCGGCGGAGGGGATGTACGCCTGGCGTTGGTGGATAAGGGGCTGCGTGTGGCCCAATTGGCAGTATACGCAGTTCCAGTTACACGTCTTGAGTGGGATCGTGTCGATGCCCAACGACTGCCCCAGGCGGCGCGAGGGGACGGGACCGTAGACGTATTTCATTGTCGATTTACCTTGTCTGTCGGCGGCAGGCCGGGCAGCGGCACCCGCTGCGGTTTGCCGTCGGCTCCTTTGCGGATGGTGTACAGGTCGTCTGGCTGCTCGATGCGGTCGATGAATAATACGCCATCCAGGTGATCGATTTCGTGGTGCACCAGGATCGCGTCGAAGTCTTCGAAGACATATTCAACCGGTTGCCCGGTTTCGTCTACTGCTTTGATCTTTAGATAATGCGGGCGGCGTGTGGTGCCGTAGAGGCCGGGAAAACTGAGGCAGCCGTCAAAGTCGCGGCGTGAGTCGCGCGCCTCCACGATCTCCGGGTTGATCAGGGCTGTTGGGGTAACGGTGGTGTCATCATCTTCGTCGTGCAGTCCCAGCCGCACGACGACCACACGCTGGTGCACATTGATCTGTGGGGCGGCCAGTCCAGCCCCGTCGGGGCGGTCCATCAGGGTGTCTTTAAGGTTCTGGACGAGTGCGTGCACTCGTTTGTTTACTTTGTGTACCGGTTCACTTTTCTGGCGCAATGCTGCTGCACCTTCGGGATAGAGCAGGATTTTTTGAATGGCCATTAGATTGCCCTTCAGCTTGCTATGCTATTTGTGGATGGGCTGGCATAGCGTGCTCGCCTGCCTAACGGAGCAGGTCACGCTAACCATCTGTACGATCTTCTTCGCTGACCTGCATGCCAGCCCGTGAACTTTGCGTCATTCCAAGTATACCATTTTATAGTACGAAATTGCATTAAAATGATACAAGATAAGGTCTTGGTAGGGAAAAAACGCGATCCGGAATAGTTATTTTTGTACCAATATATGGTACAATGAGGGCAACCAGTCATGGGTAGGAGGTAAACAAGTGATGTTCGAGCAACTAGAATCCCGTGTTGGGATGCGCATCCGTGCGCTGCGAAATCAGCGGGGCCTGTCCTTACGTGCCCTGTCGAGGCAATGCGGGCTGTCGATTAATGCCATCAGCCAGATCGAACGGGGCGAGAGTTCGCCCACGCTCTCCTCGCTCCATACGCTGGCCACTGCATTGGGCGTGCCGGTTACGGCCTTTCTGGAGGACGATACCGAACAGCCTGTCGTATATTTGAAGCGCGATCAGCGTCACCGATCCGATGGGAAAGGCTTTGTGATGGAGGGTTTGGGAGCTGGCCTGCCTGGGCAGCAGCTCGAGCCTTTTCTGGTAACCATTGAGGCCGGGACAGGAAGTACGGGTAACCCCATCACCCACCCGGGCGAGGAGTTTGTCTATTGTCTGGAGGGGGAGATCGAGTACCACATCGGGGAGCGCCTGTATCGGTTAGAAGCAGGTGACAGTCTGTTGTTCGCGGCTGCGCAGCCGCATTACTTCTGCAACCCAACGGAAACCAGCGCTATCATTCTATTAGTGTTTCAGGCGGCTGAAGACAGCCATCTTGCGCGTCAACGTCACTTGAACGTCTGACCAGGGCCGTGATGGCTATGCTTGAAGCTGTCCTGTGGTTAAAAAGTCTCATTAGCGCGTTCCTGATGTTTTCTCCTCGCTGTTGTCCCATATCAACAAACAGGCTACCGACGTGCGCGGTCAGCAAATTGTGCTGAAACCGCAGCGAATGATTACGAGAGAGCACCTGTCCTGATTAATGGATGTGGGCTTGTTCACGCACTGTGGAGCATCGATGATGATACTATTTACACCAGAAGCTCGGACCTGGCATCTTGTTGAAAACACTTTTTTGGAAGAGCGACAACACCATACCGAAACGATCCTGACCATTGGCAACGGGTATTTGGGCACGCGGGCAACTTTTGCCGAAGGGTACCCGGACGAACTGCCCTCCACGCTGGTGCATGGCATCTATAATTTACACGCGGATGATATCGTGCCAGACCTCGCCAACATCCCGGCCTGGTTTGCCGTGTCGATTGTGGTGGATGGGCATCGTTTTCGGATGGACGAAGGGACGGTCTTGGGCTTCCGGCACATGCTCAATATGAAAAATGGCGTCCTTAGCCGCGATGTGTTGTGGCAAAGTCCCGCAGATCATGTGCTGCGGTTTGCGTTTGAGCGCTTCGCCAGCATGGCCGATCAGCATGTGCTGGCGCAGCGGGTGACGATAACGGCGCTGGACGCGGTGAAACAGCTTTCATGGCGCGCGTTTTTGGATGATACACGTGCCTGGAACCTGGTTTATACGCCTGAGGAAGGGGTGAAGGCAGTTTCGCACTGGGCCGACGTGGCGGCAGGTGCAGCGGCGGATAGGGCATGGTGGCAGGCGCGCACGACACAGAGCGGTTACCAGGTCCGGCTGGCGCAACACGTCACGGCTGACGGTGTCGACGTGCGCCCGGTTAACGATGGGGATAGCCCGGGGCATATGTTCGGCACGGCGCTCAATACTGGGGAGAGTGTGACCTTCACGCGGGTGGTGGCAATTGGCACCAGCCGCGATACGACCGATCTCACGGGGTTTGTGGATGGCAAGCTCGCCGCTGCGATGACCCAGGGATATGATGCACTAAAGGCCGCACATGAGCGCGTCTGGGCAGCGATCTGGGATGATGTGGACATCGTGATCGCGGGCGATGAATATGCGCAACATGCCATACGCTTCGCTGCGTATCATGTGGTGATTGCTGCACCGCGCCGCGATGACCGGGTGAGCATCGGAGCTAAAACGCTCAGCGGCTCCGGCTACAAGGGGCATGTTTTCTGGGATACCGAGCTGTTTATGCTGCCGCTGTTTACCCTGTCGCAGCCGCACGTGGCGCGTAATCTGCTGATGTATCGCTATCACAATTTACCCGGTGCGCGTGCCAAAGCAAGGGAAGCTGGTTTTGAGGGCGCGATGTTCCCCTGGGAAAGCACGGATACCGGCGAAGAAACGACGCCGCGCTGGACTCCTCCCGACCGCCACGGCAAACGGATTCGCATTTGGACCGGCGATCACGAGCAGCATATTTCGTCGGATATCGCGTTCGCGGTCTGGCAGTACTGGGAGTGGACGGGGGATGAGGCGTTCATGCGGGACTATGGCGCAGAACTGATGCTTGACACCGCCGTCTTTTGGGGCAGCCGTGCCGAGTGGAATGAAAGCCAGGGGCGCTACGAAATCAGCCAGCAAATCGGGCCAGACGAATTTCATGAGAACGTAGATAATTCAGTCTATACCAATGTGCTGGTCATCTGGCACCTGGAACATGCGCTTAAGGTGTTGGAGTGGCTGCGTGGGGTAGCCCCGGAGAAGGCCGCAGCCTTAACTCAGCAGCTCGACCTGAGCGCGGCGCGTGTAGCGCATTGGCGCGATATCGCCGCCAAAATGTATGTGCCGCGTCATGCTGAGTTGAACGTCTACGAGCAGTTTGACGGTTTCTTTGAGATGGATGCCATCGATGTGTCGGCGTACGAGCCGCGCGTTAAGAACATGGACGTCATCCTGGGACATGCACGAACCCAGCACACCCAGGTGCTCAAGCAGGCGGATGTTGTGATGATGATGGCGCTGCTGGGCGACCGGATTGGTTCGCGAGAAGAACGACTGCGTAACTGGCGGGTTTACATGCCGCGCACTGCCCATGATTCGTCGCTGAGCGCGTCTATTCACGCCTGGGAGGCGGCACGACTGGGGCTGACCGACGAAGCCTATGCTTTTTTCATGCGTTCTGCCGGCCTGGACCTCGAAAACAACAAGGGCAATGTCCGCGACGGGATTCATGCCGCTGCCAACGGTGCTTTACGGCAGGCGATTGTTTTTGGCTTTGCCGGGCTGCACATCACCCAAGATGGAGGTTGGGCGACCGATGCGCATTTACCTCCCTGGTGGGAGTCTGTGACCTTTTCCTTCTACTTCCGGGGGGAAACACAGCGGGTCACGGTCACGCCGGAGCAGGGGCGTGGGGGCCATCTTGCCAGATGACGCTTCCGGTTCCACTGCGGCTGACTGACCAGGAGGTTGCTGCACGCGGGATGCCTCGGGCGGCTCGCGTTGAGTCCACCTGCTACTTGCCCCAACGCCACGCCCCGTATACCATGTAGAGTAAAGGGGGATGTGAGTGGTTAACGGGTGTTGTCCCGGAAGGTCATCATGTTCACGATACGCGATGCTCTGGAATTACCCATCCTGGAACGGGCAACCCTGGTCGCGGGCGTTAATGGGCAAGATAACGTCATTCGCAGGGTTCATGTGGTGAGTTTCCCTGGCGCCAAATTTGATTGGGCCAAAGGCGGGGAATTGCTGCTGACGACGGGGTTTGGCTTGCTTGATAACGTCGCGGCGCAAAAGGCGCTGATCCCCAGGCTTGCGGCTAAAAACCTGGCCGGCATGGTCCTTTCAATTGAGCATTATCTCAACAGCGCGCCTCAGCCCATCTGTGAGGCGAGCAACCGGTTGGATTTTCCGATCATCGAACTGCCGCCAGACATCTCCTTTGTTGACGTGATCGAGGTTGTGTTTTCCCGCATTGTCAGCGAGCAGTACTCCACGCGCGAACGAGTTGATCAAATTCATCGCACGCTCACCACCCTGGTGCTGGAGGGGGGCACGCTGGAGGACCTGGCGAACGTGTTATCGAATATTTTGGGGCGGTCAGTAGTGATTGAAAACACCGCCTTCGAAGTGCTCGCAACCGCGCAGGTCGGTTCGGCAGATGGCGCGCGGCTGCGGAGCCTGACCGAGGGGCGTGCGCCGCCCGATCTTGTCGATCAACTGGTTGAGCGCGGAATCTACCAGCAGTTGCACGGCATGTCGCGCCCGGTATACGTCCCGGCGATGCCCGAACTGGAGATGACAATGGACCGGATTGTGGCCACGATTATTGTGGCGCACCAGGTGATGGGGTACATGTGGATCATCGCGGGCGAGCGCGAATTGACCGACCTGGATGAATTGACCCTCGAACACGCGGCTACGGTGGCCGCGCTGATCATGTTCAAAGAGCGCGCAGTACACCAGGCTGAGATGACACTGCGCGGTGATTTCCTGGACCGGCTGTTCAATGCGTCTGATGCGCGAGATGCCGAGCTGGTCGAGCGTGCACAGCAGCTTGATTTCAAGCTTGACCTGTCGTATCAGGTGTTGGTCGTAAAAGAAACTGGTGCAGCCTCCGAGGCCGAACTCTCGTTGTTACCGCGTGTTGAGCAGTGGGTCCAACCCCTGCATGCTCTGGCTGTGTTGCACGGTTCGCATGTGACGCTGATCCTGCAGAGCCACCGCTTGCCACAGGGCGAGAGCATTGCCCAGCAGTTAGTAGACGAGGCGCGCACTGCCGGAAAAACGCTGTTGATTGGAACGGGATGCGCCGTCAACAATTTAACCGGGCTGCGGCGCAGTTACAATCAGGCCATCGAAGCGCTGGAAATCGCGACTGCCCTGGGGCAGGGCGAGGGCGTACAGAGCTTCGACACGTTAGGGGTGTTGCATTGGCTACACCATTTGAGTCCGAAAGTGCTGCACGATAATGCGTACCTGGACGCGATTCATACGCTGGCGGATTTCGATGCGCGCTACAATCACGATCTGTTGTTGACGTTAGAGACGTATCTTGACGAAGGCAGCATATCGACCGTGGCCGCCATGCTGCATGTGCACCGCAATACATTAAGCTATCGCCTCGAACGTATTCAGCGATTGCTCGATCTCAACCTGTCCGACCCCATGTGCCGGATGAATGTGCACGTTGCCCTCAAGATGTACCGCCTGCAAAATGCAAAGCATCTTTCTTCCTGATGGAAGGCTGATGTCGGATTTGTGCACCGTGCACAAACAAAGGCTCCAAAGATTGGTTCCGTGACTATTTAATCCCCTAAACACAGTTTAGTAAAATGAGTTTAACTCTGATCTACGGGAGAACAGACCAGAGCAAGATACTGCTTAGCAGTGGATGTTGCGAGCTTGGTTGATTGAATGCGACTGAAGCTCCCTATTGCCAGGCAGTGACGATGAGTAGCTCCTGTTACTCTGGGAGGTGGTAAACAATGCCGTTCTCATCGACACACAAGCCGTTGCGCAAATGGCCTAACGTTTCGCCGGGTGGAATGGCGACCCACGCTTATGCCCCCCTTTCGGATGCCGACATCACGCAAATTCATGACGCCTCGTTGACTGTGCTGGAGCGCACAGGAGTCGAAGTCCCCGTTTCTGAGGCGCTCGCTATTTTCCAAAACGCAGGAGCCAACATTGATCCAGACCGCAGCCGTGTGTTTCTGCCGCGCGGCATGGTCGAGGATGCGCTGGCACAGGCCCGTCACCGCTTTGTCCTGGCGGGGCGTGACGAAGCGCGCGACATGGATATGGGCGGCGACCGCGTGTATATGGGTACGGGCGGCGCGGCGATCACGGTGCTGGACCTGGACGGCACTGTCCGCGAGAGCCGCCTCGCCGATGTCGCAGAGTTCGCGCGTCTGGTCGATTGCCTGGACAACATCCACTTTTACCAGATTCCCGTCATAGCCCGCGACGTTCCGGATGGGGCGCACGATGTCAACCAGGTGTATGCCGCGCTCAGCAATACGACCAAGCATATTCAAACTAATCTGAATTCGATCATGTCTGCGCATGATGTGATGGCGTTGGCTGCGATGGTGGCCGGTAGTCCGGCGGCCTTGGCGGCCCGTCCGTTCATCTCATTCGTGACCTGTTGCATCAACAGCCCGCTGCGCTACGATCCGCTGCCCACTTCACTGATGCTGGAGCTGGTTCGGCATGATCTGCCGGTCGCGATCTCGTCTGCTCCGATGGCCGGCATGACCTCGCCGATGGCGCTGGCCGGCACGCTCGTGCAGATCAACGCCGAGGTGCTGAGCGGGGTGGTGCTGGCGAATCTGGTGCGACCAGGGGCGCGCCTGCTGATCGGGTATGTGCCCACGATTGCCGACCATCGCCAGGGCGGGATCGCTGTTGGCACGCCGGAGTTTGCCCTGATGAACGCCGCTGCTGCACAGTTGGCACATTTTTATGACATTCCGCTCTACAACTCTGCCGGCATTGCGGACAGCAAAGTGCCGGATGTGCAGGCCGGGTATGAAAAGGCCATGACCAGCGCTGTCGCCGCGCTGTCCGGGGGGAACTTCATCCATCACACCGCCGGGCTGCTGGAATCCTTAATGTGTGTGGCCAGCGAACAATACGTGATCGACGATGACATCAACGGCAGCGTGATGCGGCTGGTGCGCGGCATTGAGGTGAATGAACACACGCTGTCGGTGGACGTGATCGATGAGGTGTGCAGCGAGAGCCAGTTTTACCTGGAAAGCTGGCAAACCCTCGATTTGATGCGCAGCGAATGCTTCTATCCTCACACCACGGATCGCACCTGCCGCCCCAATTGGGAGGCCAAAGGCGCGCTCGATATGCGGGAACGGGCGCGCCAACGTGTTTGTGCGATCCTGGCAAATCACCACCCCGAGCGGCTGCCCGTCGATGTTGACCAGGCCATCCGGGAGCGTTTCGAGATCTTACTGCCGCCGGAGTTGTCCGGCAGCCTGATCTCGCTGGGATATCCGGTGCAGTTACCCGATGCGTGCATCGTAGAAAGCGATGAGCCAGATCGCTCTGAGCATGAAGGCAATCGATACTGATGAGTGCCGAATCGATCGCTCGGGTGGCTCTGTCTTTGTCTGTGCCAAGACTCATGTTTGTTCCATATTTGATCGCGCTTGTCCGCGTCCCATTTTTATTGGAGGTAAAGCCTTGTGACTCAACAGTTGTCTGTTCCGACCTTGCAGCCGTTTGTGCGTATCCTCTCCGATGAGCAAATTCAGGCCATTCATATTGCAACCCTTCAGATACTAGAAAAAACCGGGGTCGAGCTAGACGATCCGCAAGGGAAGGCGCTGTTGTTGGATGCAGGCGCGTGGGAATCCGATGGACGCATCAAGATCCCGGAAAAGCTTGTCAACGATGCGATCCGCGACGCTCCATCACGGATTCCGATGTACACGCGCCTGGGCGAGTTGACGATGCCGCTGGAACTGGGCAAGGTGTTCTTTGGCTCAGGCTCAGATGTCACCTTTGTGCGTGACGTCGAGACAGGGGAGCGTCGCCGCGCCGTCGCACAGGACGTCGTGGACTTTGCGCGGCTGGCGGATGCGCTCGATAACATCGACTTTGTGATGTCGATGAGCAATCCGGTTGATGTGCCCCCCAACGACCTGTATCTGCACGAATTTATTGGTATGGTGCGCGGTTCGGTCAAGCCTAACGTGTTTACGGTCAATAATCGCCGCGACCTGGAGGATATCCACCGGATTGGCGTGGCCATCGCGGGGAGCGAGCAGGCGCTGCGTGAAAAACCGTTTTTCCTGCTGTATCCTGAGCCGATTTCCCCGCTGTTGATGCCCGGTGATGTGCTCCAGAAAATTCTGTTTTGTGCCGAAAAGGGCATCCCCACCGCATTTGTCCCCTCGGCGAACCCCGGCGCGGGTGGTCCGATCACGCTGGCCGGGGCGGTGGCGTTGGCCAACGCTGAATGTCTGGTAGGGCTGATTCTGACGCAACTGGTCCGTCCTGGCACGCCGTTCCTCTACGGGTTCAACACCGCCAGCCTGGACCTGAAGACGACCATTGTCAGCTACGGCTCGCCGGAGTGGAGCATGGGGATGGCGGCCTGTAACGATCTGGCGCGTCACTACAATTTGCCGGTGTGGGGTTATGGCGGCGCAACGGATAGTAAGGTGGTGGATGCCCAGGCAGGGGCGGAATACACCTTCTCGATCATGACGGCGTTGCTTTCTCGGACCACACTGGTGCACGATGTGGGCTATATCGAGTATGGGGCGGGGGCTGCGATGGAAGCCCTGGTCATTGCCGACGAGATTATCAGCATGGCACGGGTTTTCGTGGGGGGGATTGAGATCAACCCAACTACGCTGGCGCTGGATGCCATTGCGCGGGTCAAGCCTGGAGCCGGGTTCCTGGCTGATGATCACACCCTGGAGCACTGGCGCAACGCGCAGTGGACCCCGGATCTTGTGGACCGGAACCGGTACCAGCAGTGGGATGAAAAGGGACGTCAGGATATCGTCGCGCGTGCCACCGCGCGGGCGCGTGACATCCTGGACAGACACTATCCGCCGGCGCCCTCTGCGGAGGCCGAAGCCGCTATCGCTGAGGTGTTAAATCAACGCGCCGCCGTGCGACAGTAGCATTAAAGCGCTGCAGCAGTTATCATTAGGGAGGTGCACTATGTCTTTAATTGAAGGAATTCGTCAGGCTGTTATTACTGGACAGGTTCCGGACGCCAAAGCTAAGGTCGCGCGGGCACTCGACGACAGCGTCACCGCTGATACCCTGCTGCATGAGGGATTGATCGATGCCATGCGCGAAGTCGGCCAGCGTTTCGAGGAGGGAGAACTTTTCGTGCCGGAAATGCTGCTCGCCGCGCGGGCAATGAAAGGTACATTGGACTTGCTGAAGCCGCATCTGGTCGAGCAAGGGGTTGAGTCGTTAGGTACCGTCGCCATCGGCACGGTGACAGGCGATCTGCACGATATTGGTAAATCGCTGGTCGGGATGATGTTGGAAGGGGCCGGATTTGAGCTCGTCGATCTCGGCGTGGATGTGTCGCCGGAACAGTTTGTGGCGGCGGTTCAGGATGGCGCGAATGTGGTGGCGATGTCAGCTCTGCTGACGACGACGATGCCGAATATGAAGTTGAGCATCGAGGCGATTGAGGACGCTGGGCTGCGCGATCAGGTCGTGGTAATCGTCGGGGGCGCGCCGGTTACGGCGGCGTTCGCCGAGGAGATCGGTGTCGATGGCTATGCAGCAGATGCCTCGTCGGCAACCCGTAAAACGCAGGAACTGGTTGGCGTATGAGCCATTTCGTCGCGCTGACGTGCGAAGCCCTGGCGCGCACGGTCTATACTCTCGCTGCCACCACGCCACACACCATCACGGTGCAATTGTTCCACCAGGGCCTACATAATACCCCCGCAACACTGCGGGATACACTACAAGCGCAGATCGACGCGCTCCCGCCGGACGAATACGACGCCGTGCTGCTGGTGTACGGCCTGTGCGGCACTTCGACGGTCGGGATCACGGCCCGGCATACTCCCCTGGTCATTCCCCGTGCGCACGATTGCATTACGCTCTACCTGGGATCGCGCCAACGTTATCAGCATGAATTCGATACCGAACCGGGCACGTACTGGTACAGCCTGGAGTACATGGAGCGCAGTACGGACGGTGCGAACATCGGATTGGGGGCGGAAAATCTGGGCGCGCTGGACGAGGTGTACGAGTCCTATGTGGCCCGTTATGGGCAGGATAACGCCGATTACCTGATGACGGTGATGGGCGAGTGGCAGCGTCATTACCGCCGGGCCGTGTTCATCGATATGGGGCACACCAACAGCCAGGATGTCGAGCAGCAAGTGCGCGCTGAGGCACAGCAGCGCGGCTGGCAGTTCGAGCGCCGGGAGGGGAATCGGCGTTTGCTGACAATGCTGGTCAACGGTGAATGGACGGACGATGAATTCCTGGTGGTGCCACCCGGCCATACGATCCAGCATATCGGAGATGATGGCTTGATTCGTGCGGAGAAGGTCGACGGGGACGATGCGTGAGTTCGCCCTCCAACCGGTCAGCAGGCGCGTCAAAGTTCGTCTGGGCACAGCACTTTCTTCCGATATTGCAGAACGTTTCAGCCGGGCTGGTAGCTAAGCCCTGTTTTTTTGCGCGTTTCTGAGGAGAGCAAGTTATGCAAACAGTATTACGCGGACCATCCACCGAAGTCACGATTACCCCTGACCGGCCAACGGTCATGATCGGCGAGCGAATCAACCCGACCGGACGCAAGGCATTTAGCGCCGAGCTCCAGGCCGGGGACCTGAGCCGTATCGCGCGGGACGCCCAGGCTCAGGCCGACGCCGGCGCGCAGGTGTTGGATGTGAACGTCGGCGCAGCAGGCGTGGACGAGGTAGCGCTGCTGCCTGAGGCGATCCAGATTGTGCAGGAAGCGGTCGATCTGCCGGTGTGCATCGATTCGGCCAATCCGGACGCGTTGGCTGCTGGGTTGGCGGTCTGTAAGGGCAAGGCGTTGATCAATTCGGTGAACGGCGAGGCGGATAAACTTGAGGCCGTGCTGCCCCTGATTGTGGAGTATGGAGCGGTAGTGATCGCGCTGTGCATGGACGATACGGGCATCCCTACCACACCCGAGGCACGCGCTAATGTTGCGGAAAATATCCTGACTGCTGCGCGCGACGTTGGCGTTGCGCCAGAAGACATTCTTTTCGACCCGCTGGTGATGACGGTGGGGTCGGATCACCGGGCCGGGGTGGTGACGCTCGAAACGGCGCGCTTGCTGCGCGAACGGTTGGACTGTAACCTGACCGCCGGGGCGAGTAATGTGTCGCATGGCATGCCGGACCGCGAACTGCTGAATGTCGTCAACCTGACGCTGCTGATCGCGGCGGGTGTCAATGCGCCAATCTGCAACCCGTTGACGAACGGGCTGGCCGTGCGCGCCGTCAACCTGATGCTGGGGCGTGACGAATGGGGCATGCAGTACATCCAGGCCTATCGCGCGGCGAAGGAGGCATAGGCCGGTCACACCTTGTGCATGGCGACAGCAGCGCGGTTAAAAACGGGACGATGTTTGAGCTACCATTGCCGTTAGTCCACCACGTCTTGACTGCATAGTAACTCACAACGCTGTCGCCTCTTCTTATTTTCCAGCGTATTTTCTAATACTTTGGCGGTACAGATTGCCGTCTGCAGAGCATGTCCGTGAAGCATACGCCTCAACAGCGAAATAGATGGGCGCGGGTCAGGCTGCCACGTCCGATCCGGCGTAAGCAGGTTTGGCGGGGCTGTCTGACGCCTGTGTTGTTTGGCGTCCTGTTGGTGATCGGTTATCTGCTGTTCCCGCCTGGCCCGGTCGACTTGTTGATCCTGGGCGTGGACGCGCGTCCAGGGGAGCGTTACCTCACCCGGACTGACAGTGTGATCCTGGTCAATGTCGACCCTGCGAAACGAGATGTGACCCTGCTCTCTATTCCGCGCGATGTGTTCATCTATGTGCCGGCCTATGGGGAGCAGCGCATCAACACGATCAATGTGTTGGGCGAACAGGAGGCCGAAGGCGCAGGTCCGGCACTGGTCAAGGCTAGCATTAAAGAAAGTTTTGGGATTACCATCGAACACTACGTTCGGCTCGATTTTCAGGGATTTGTGGCGCTGGTGGATGCGGTGGGCGGCGTGGATATCGATGTGCCGAAGCTCATCATCGACTACGCGTATCCGACGGCGGATAATGGCACGATGACGGTGCGGTTCGAGCCGGGTGTCCAGCATATGAATGGCGAGCGTGCCTTACAGTATGCGCGCACCCGTCACCAGGACGACGATTACCAGCGCGCGGCACGCCAGCAGCAGGTGATAAATGCGGTGGTTCGAAAGCTCTCGAATCCGCGTTACATCGCCCGGTGGCCTGATGCCTGGCAGGTGTTCCAGGAGTACACGGACACGGACATGAGCACGTGGGACATGCTGCGGCTTGCGCCGGGGGTGTTGTTCGGGTGGCCGAACCGGGAGCAGCGGGTGCTGCAGCGCGAAGACTTGATTGGGATGAAAGCCGGGTACTGGCGGCCCGACTATGACCAACTCAATCCCTGGATCGCCAAGCACTTTGATTGATATTTATCTGTGAACGGACAGCCGGCCCACTTCACCAGAGCGGCCCCTGTTTAACAGACAGGGGCCTTTTGTGTGGAGGCTGGCTATGGGGTGGGCTTTTCGCGGATGAAGCCGCGGTATACTCCCACTCCCGCCAGTATGATGCCCACCACCACGCCAACGATCTGGGCAATGCCGAAGCCTTCCGTACCGAGGCCAACAGCATCGACCAGCAGCGACGCCAGGACTAATACAACACCAAGCACAAGCAAGCCATAGGTAATTTGGTTTTCGGTCATGTGTTTTTTCCTTCTCTGCATTTGACGGTTATCGAGTGCCGAATGTACACAGCGTAACACAAAAAACGCTGCAACTGTTGGACGTCTAGCGCGCAGCGCTAAGACACAGCGCGGCTGGTGCCTTCGCTGGTGTATGTGAGGGGCAAAGGCCCCACGAGTGTTAGTCCACCAGCTTTTCGGTCAGCATTGACGGAACGATAAGCCCGTCTTTATCTGGCTGGGCCTGGTAAAGTGCCTGTGCTATTTGAGGGGATTGGGGAACAAATCGCATCCCAATCTGGCAGCCCGTGATATACCCTGTCTGCGGGTCGAAAACAAAATCGAGCAGGGTGCCAAGATAGCGTCCGGAGCTTGTTTTCAGGCTCTTTCCCTGGTAGGTCCGGCCTGTTTCCAGAATCTGCCGGATGTCGGGCACGAGATAGGCAGGAATGATGCTATCCTTGGATTGAGCAAGCACCATGGTGGAATCGATGCTGACGACATCGTTCCATAATAATACCTGGGCACTGCCCGACCACCCACCACGGTTGACCAGCAATCCTAGCAGCCGGGTTAGCTGCCGATCAAGAATCGCGTCTTTGACGGTTTCGAGCGATTCGAGCTCGTTATCGTGTTGGATCGCTACCTGGATTCCAATTATATCATTGATCCGTAGCATGGTATTCTACCGTGATACGTTGTCGCTCAGGGGGAATATATCCCTCTGGCTTATTATTTACGGATGGTGTCGATGGCATCATCAGTGAACTCACGCCCGCGTTGGTAACTGTCTTCCAGCGCTTCCGCAATCATCCTGCGGATTTTTTCGCCATCATCACGGGCAAACAAGATTGCCATCATGGCCCCAATGCCCATGCCCATCGCCATAAATGCTAACGCTGTGATCACGCGGTGGCGTTTCATCATCTCTTCAATCTCCTGACTATAATAAATACGTTCGCTCATTGGTTCTCCTTTCACTTTCTCTTTTAACTTTAGGGCAAGATTGCTCGCATATCATGATGGTCTCGGCGGGTTTAGGGTTAGGCTAAGTGGTGGGAATTTACATAGTCCAGGTGGTGGATATAGTTGGCTTCCCCGTCTGAGTGGCCTATCCCAAGACCCCCCGAATTGCTCATGTGGTGGCTGCGGTTTGATCGTATTAAGATGCCGTTTGAAAAGCCCTCACCCTTCCGGCGGAGCCGGGTCCCTCTCCTTCAGGGAGAAGGGCTGGGGATGAGGGCTGAATCGGCGCAAGAGACATCCCAAATCGTGATTCACTGATAATCGTTTTATTTGCAAGGTTGAAATTTCCGGCGAAACCTCTTGCACCGCCAAGAAAACTACTCGTAGACGGTGGTCGGATCATCTGGGGATAGATCATCTGGGTCATTGAGTTCTGAACCCGGTGGTGGCTGGATCTCCCCCCTACCCTTAAGCAGCGGATCATCGGTTGCCTTCATCCAACTGTCGAGTCGTTCTTGCATATCCCGCAGAACAGATTCCGCTGTGGGTTCATCCACAAGATTTCGGGTTTCGTCCGGGTCGAAAATTAAGTCATAAAGCTGTTCGCTTGCTATCTTATGGTCTCGCCACCCGTGTTGTAACAGGAGGTCTTTTGACAAACCATCATTGCAATTGGGGAGGACTGGTTTTTCCCGACCATCATACCGGCGAATGTATTTGAAACGTTCCGTGCGGACACAACGTTGTGGTTCGTAGGCAGCGTGAAAGTCAACCTGTGCAAAGATTTCGTCGTTAATCTGGTCCACCTCCCCGTGTATTAATGGCAGAAGTGATTTACCCTGGAGCCAATCTGGATGCTGAATACCAACTAGATCACAAATAGTCGGGAAAATATCAATATGCGACACCAATGCATCCACGACTCTCCCACCGGTAAAGCCTCCAGGACCACGGATAATTAACATCACCCCTATACCATGATCGGTCAAGGTACATTTCATCCCAGGGAACGGTATGCCATGATCGGTTGTGCAAATCACCAGAGTCTCGTTTGCATATCCACTTGCTTCCAGCGCGTCTAACACCTGTCCAATCTTCGTATCGAGAATCCGTGCACTCGTCTTGTAGCGTGCCATGTCCAGACGTGTCTCAAATGTATCAGGCAGGGGCGCAGGAGGGCGACAATAATTCGGATCATACGCCACCTCCTCCGGAAATTCGCGATGCGTCTCGAAAAATCCAACAGACAGAAAGAAGGGTTGTTCTGGGGGATGTTTTAGATAATCTACGGCTGCCGTGTGAGCATTATCCGGCTCCGCCAAGTGCTCGTCATAACCGATTGCGGCAGTGCCATCATGCGCAACGTGTTGGACACCAGACAGAGCCGTCGTGTAGCCATACGATTTAAGGGTATTAACAAGGTGCTTGCTCATATCCGGCATGGTGAAGCCACGATTGACAAGACCGAGCATCCCACAACTACTGGCCCACTGGCCGGTTAGCAAACTTGCCCGGGAAGGTGAGCAAGTCGGATTGGCACAGAATGCCCTGCGGAACAAGATGCCATCCTCGGCCAACTGCTGGATGTTGGGCGTATCAACAGCATATCCATATGGCCGAACATATCTTCCGGTATCATGGGAATGAATGTAAACAATGTTCGGTCTTTCCATTGTCAAAAAACCTTTCTCCACAGATAATGCCCATGGATATGAGGAATAATTCACAGCGCGGAAAAATGTTACATCGAGGGCAGTTGAGGCACACTGCGCATCTCGTGACTCAACGATAGCGCAAAACCCGATGAACCTCAATCCACTGCCTGGAAATCGTACTGCTCATTCAACTCCGTGCTGCTCTAGCTCCACATTCCACATTGCAAACGGACGAACTACCGCGGACTCGGGTGGCATGAGTTGTTCACCTCTGTAGGTAGGGCCAGTTGCCAGGGGATTTGAGAAGGACCGTTCAGTCGTCCGGCGCCGTAGCAAGAGCACAAAGCCTTGCCCTGGCCTCCGGCAGTTTAACGACGTTCAGGTGGATACCTTTATCCGTTGCGGCCTGGTACCGCAGGACGTTGAACACTTCCCTCAGCGAATACTCGCGCCGCGGGTTGTTCTTTAGAATATGTTTGGCGATCAGTGCATGCAGCGATGAAACCGCAATTGCCTGCCGTGCGCTGAGCTTTTCGCCGCGCCAACGTGGACGGGGACCGATAGCAGCCTGGTTTCCCCATAACCATCCGCTGCCTGATTTTCCCTGCTTTTTGCTACACTTATCCCATGCGTACAATTATAAAAAGGTAGGAGAATATGAGCGCCATTCCACGCCGTGAAGTTTTACGCCGGCTGCATCGCCAGATTGAAACGGGCCACCCGATCATTGGTGCTGGCGCGGGGTCGGGATTATCTGCCCGCGCTGAACAGGCTGGTGGCGCAGATCTGATCATTATCTATAACTCCAGGCGATTTCGAACGGCAGGTTATAGTTCCCTGGCAGGCCTGTTTGCTTTTGGCAATGCTAATGAAACAGTTCTCGAACTTGCGCGGGAGATTCTACCCGTCAGCAATATCCCCGTGATCGCCGGGGTGAACAGCGCAGATCCCTTCACACAAATGCCCCCTTTCCTCACACAACTACAAACCCTTGGGTTTTCTGGTGTGCAGAATTTCCCAACGGCAGGAATTTTTGAAGGTGCTCTGCGTGTGGCGATGGAACAAACCGGTTTCGGATATGACAAAGAAATTGAAATGATCGCCCTCGCACACCAAATGGATCTGTTTACATCTCCCTACGTTTTCGCCCCAGACGAAGCTGCCGCGATGACTCGCGCTGGCGCAGACATGATCGTGCCACACGTAGGTTTAACCGTCACTGGAACGGTTGGAGCACAGTTTGCGCTTTCCCTGGATCAGGCGATCAATAAGACCTTGTCCATGGCCGACGCTGCACGCCGGGTACGCGATGATGTACTGGTCGTCTGTCACGGAGGCCCATTCGATCAACCGGAAAATGTCGGCAAAGCCTTCGCGCAAATGCCGGGAGTTGTTGGCCTATACGGGGCTTCAAATATCGAGCGCCTCCCTGCCGAGCACGCGATCATGCACCAAGTTAGCGCATTCAAAGCTCTCCGATTGAATGAATCAGATCACGACATGTGATCGCCTTGACGTCAAAATGGGTCAAAAAACAGGACATCGCCAATATATACAATCGGGTGTGGCTACTTTGCGTTTTGACCTCATGCCGCCACACCTCCCAGCATGAGTTCCTCAGGCACAACATCAGGATGAACTGAGCCGTAACGGTGTTCATGGACCTGATGGCGACGAAAGCGCTGAA
>DAOTUD010000192.1:0-69608 GCA_034437275.1 Anaerolineae bacterium | reverse complement strand
CGCTTGTCAGTTCCCGCTATCTCACGCTTGTTCAGTCCACCTGCGCGGTCTGGGCTGCTTCGGCGTGTCTATTGTTAAAGAACATCGGGTTCGTTCTTTCGCTTTTCCGTGTTTTTGGCGAAACTACAGAAATGTATTCTCCTTTGTGCTGTTTTGAGTGCGTATAACATATTATAACGCTGCGCAATTGTGCAGTCATGCGACGTTTGTTATCCTTATGCGGCGAAAACTTGTTGAACGATTATGGAGCTTTTTGATGGCCACTACCAAACAAACCGGAGCAGAAAAGGTCGTCTGGGACCTGAGTGATCTGTATGCAGGGATCGATGACCCGAACATTGAACAGGATATGCAGGCGGCCAACCAGCAGGCCGACCAGTTGGCGGCGGAGTATCGCGGCAAACTGACCACGCTCGCCCCTGAGGAACTGTACGAGGCTATTCAGGCGTATGAGACGATTGTCGAGATGGCCCATAAGCTGGGGGCCTTCGCCAACCTGATCTGGTCGACCGACACCGGCAATCCGCAGTATGGGAGCCTGCTGCAAAAGGTCACCGAATGGGAGTCGCAGCTACAGCAGAAGCTGGTGTTCTTCGACCTGGAATGGATCAACGCACCTGACGATTTTGCCCAGCGCATGATGGCGCATCCCACACTGGAACACTACCAGCATTGGATGGAGACCGCGCGCCGGTACCAGCCGCACCGCCTGACCGAACCGGAAGAAAAAATCCTGGCGGAAAAGGCGGTCACTGGGCGGGAAGCCTGGCGTCGCTTTTTCACGGAATTGATGGGCAATACCCGCTATCCATTCGAGGGCGAGGAACTGACCCAGTCCGATATCCTGGCGAAGCTCTACGTGCCGGATCGTGACGTGCGGAAAAGCGCTGCCGAAGCCTTCACTGTCGTGCTGGACAAAAACCTGCCGATCACCACGTATATTTTCAATACGCTGGCCGCTGATAAAGCCTCTGATGACCGGCTACGCGACTACCCGAGCTGGATTTCGGCGCGCAACCTGGCCAACGAAGTCAGCGACGACGTGGTTGAGGCGCTGATCGAGGCGGTGACCTCGCGGTACGATATCGTGGCGCGCTACTATCACCTGAAGCGTAAGCTGCTCGGCCTGGACGAACTGTACGACTATGATCGTTATGCGCCGCTGCCGTCGGCTGCCGGAGAATACCAGTGGGACACCGCACGCGAGATCGTGCTGAAAGCTTACGGGCAATTCCATCCTCAATCGGCGGAGATCGCCGGGCAGTTCTTTAGCGAGTCGTGGATCGACGCGGCCCCGCGCCCCGGTAAGCGCGGCGGTGCCTACAGCGCCGGGACGGTTCCTTCCGCCCACCCCTATGTATTCCTCAACTTTGTGGGCACCGCGCGCGATGTCATGACGCTGGCGCACGAGTTGGGGCATGGCATTCACCAGTATCTCGCGCGCGAGCAGGGGATGTTGCAGGCGCATACCCCGTTGACGACCGCCGAGATGGCCTCGACGTTTGGCGAGATGCTGGTCTTCACCGACCTGATGGAGCAGGAAGACGATCCGCAGGTGCGGCTGGCGATGCTGGCGCACAAGATCGAGGATTCGTTTGCGACGGTCTTCCGGCAGGTGTCGATGAATCGCTTTGAGCACGGGCTGCACACCGCCCGGCGCGACGAGGGCGAACTGGCCAGCGACCGTATCAACGACATCTGGATGGAGACGCAGCGCGCCATGTTCTCCGACAGCGTGACCATGACCGACAATTACGCGCGGTGGTGGAGCTATGTGCCGCACTTCTTGCACGTACCGGGCTATGTGTATGCCTACGCTTTTGGCGAACTACTGGTGCTGGCGCTGTTTGCGCGCTATCGTCAGGAAGGCGACACTTTCGCTCCGCGCTATCTGGACGTGCTGCGCGCCGGTGGTTCTGACTGGCCTGAGAAAATCCTGGAGCCGATGGGCGTTGACCTGACCGATCCGCAGTTCTGGCAAGAAGGGGTGATCGAGATTGAAACGCTGGTCACCCAGGCCGAGCAGCTTGTCGAGCAGACCAGGTAGCCGGACATCGGTCCGGTTACCCCATGAAGCATAAAGTCAGGGGGCTTGCCGCCCCCTTTTTGATTCCGGTCCTAACTGACGTTTGCGCTCGCCTCATCCAGTGCTGCCATCTCGTCGGGACTGAGTTTCCAGCCGGTGGCACCGGCATTCTGTTCAGCCTGGTGAGCGTTCTTCGCGCCGGGGATGGGGATCGCATCGCCCCTTTGCTGATGACCCAGTTCAGCGCGACCTGGGCCGCCCCGCGATGCAGATCAAAAGACGGGGCCTTCCGGTGCCGTCTTTTTTGCCGGGGTGGGATCGGGTAAAATAGCAGTGAGCAGCGTGGGAGGATGGCGAACGGTGGAACATCGAGAGACTTACAGCGAAGCAGTAGAGGACTTCCTCAAAGCGGTGTATTTACTACAGCAAGAGCATGATCGTGTGCAAACGTCAATGTTGGCCCAGGCACTAGACATCACTGCCCCTTCGACAACCGAGATGGCCAAGAAGCTCGCCAAAGCAAACCTGGTGGCCCACGAACCCTATCGCGGGGTCCGGCTGACGGACGTTGGCGAACGGGTGGCGCTGGAGATTGTGCGCAATCATCGCCTGCTCGAGTTATTTCTGGTCAAGACGCTGGGCTATACGTGGGACAAGGTACACGAGGAAGCCGAACGGCTGGAGCATGTCGTATCCCCGCGTCTGGTGCAGCGCATCGCCGAATACCTGGGCGACCCTCGTTACGATCCGCATGGCGATCCGATCCCCGACCATGAAGGCACTATCTACCAGCGGAAGTTAACCCCCCTCTCCGATTGGCCGCTGGACAAAGCCGGCGTAGTGGCCCGGCTGCGCGATCAATCCGCGGATATGCTGCGCTACCTGGATGAGAAGGGCCTGATTATTGGGACGCCGATCACCGTGCTGGCGCACGACCCGTTCGAGGGGCCGATCACCTTGCTGATACGGGATGAGGAGCAGGTGATAGGGACTAAAGTGGCGCAGCATGTGCTGATTGCGCCTGAGGGGACGCCGCTTGATTTTGTGTAGTTCAGGCTGGGCAAATCTTTCGCGTAGTCATTACAACAAAACAAAAAACTGGCCATCCCCATCAAATTTTATCAATATACAATAAAACAATCCTACATATTGCGCGAAAGGACAACACATGACTGACCACCGCACCGAAACAGACTCCCTCGGAGGCATCCAGGTACCGGCAAATGCGCTGTGGGGCGCACAAACCCAGCGCGCCGTGCAAAATTTCCCGATCAGCGGCATGCAGCCCTATCCAGCATTTATCTGGGCGCAGGCCATGATCAAACGGGCTGCCGCGCAAGTCAATCATGGGCTAGGGCTGTTCCAGGACAAGCAGGTCGGGGATCGCACCATGGCCGGCGACGAAATCGCCCAGGCGATCGTACAGGCCGCCGATGAGGTGCTGCAAGGCCAGTGGAACGATCAGTTTGTGGTCGACCCCTTCCAGGCCGGAGCCGGCACCAGCCACAACATGAACACCAACGAAGTCATCGCCAACCGGGCCAACCAACTGCTCGGCTACGCGATCACCGCGCCAGAGAAACCCGTCCACCCCAACGATCACGTCAACATGGCACAGTCCACCAACGACACCATCCCAACCGCGATCCGGCTGGGCAGTTTGTGGCGCTTGGACGAACTCACGGAGACGCTGGCCGAACTCCAATACATGCTAGAACAAAAAGCCGCCGAGTTCGACGCTGTGGTGAAAAGCGGGCGCACCCACCTTCAGGACGCAGTCCCGGTCCGGCTGGGCCAGGAATTTAGCGGTTACGCCACAACGATTGCGCGCAACATCACCAAGATCACGCAGGCTGCCGAGGGGCTGCGCCGGTTGGGAATCGGCGGCACGGCAACCGGCACCGGACTGAACGCCCACGCAGACTATCACGCGCGCATGGTTGCCACGCTCGCCGATCTGACCGGTTTCACACTGTATGAGAGCGACAACCTGTTCGAGTCGATGCAGTCCATGCAGGACGCGGTCTTCTTCTCTGGGGCCATCCGCACGCTGGCGCAAGACCTGACGCGCATCGCCAACGACTTCCGGCTGTTGAGCAGCGGCCCCTCGACCGGCCTGGACGAGCTGCACCTGCCGGTCGTGCAGCCCGGCTCGAGCATCATGCCGGGCAAGGTGAACCCGGTCCTGGCCGAGATGCTCAACATGGCGATGTTCCATGTGATGGGCAACGACATGACGGTCATGCTGGCCGGGCAAGCCGGGCAGCTTGAACTAAACGTCATGATGCCGATCATCGCGCATAACCTGTTCGAGATGATGCACGTCACTATCGGCGCGGTCAACGCCTTCACCGAAAAGTGTGTCGCCGGGGTAACTGCCAACCGCGAAAAAGCCGAAGGCTGGCTCTCCAAAAACGCGATCCTGGTCACCGCGTTGAACCCGATCATCGGCTATCTCAAGGGCGCGGAAGTCGCCAAAAAAGCGATGGAAACCAACCGCCCGATTCTGGATGTCGTGGTCGAGTTGGGCTACCTGAGCGCAGAAGAGGCACGCGCCGCGCTCGATGCGCGCGCCATGACCGAAGGCGGCCTGACGGCACGCGACTGAGGCCGCCGCCGGCATGATATCCCGCGAAACTCCCGGCAACCGGGAGCTTCGTTTTTTGTGCTGGCGGGAAGAATGTTTATGATTAACGACAAATCATCCGTTCATCAAAGGAGAGACTCAGCGTGGAAGACCTGATTAAAGACTTTCATCCTGTGCTGCAAGCGCTGTTCGGAACCCTGTTCACCTGGGGCCTCACAGCCCTGGGAGCCTCAGCCGTGTTTTTCACCCGCGAAATGAAGCGCAGCGTGTTAGACACCATGCTGGGCTTTGCGGCGGGCGTGATGATCGCCGCCAGTTTCTGGTCGCTGCTGGCCCCGGCAATAGAGCTGGCCGCGGAGCAAAATGTCGCGTCGTGGATCCCGGCAGTGGTCGGCTTCCTGTTGGGCGGCGTATTTTTGCGCGGGATCGATGTCGTGCTGCCACATCTGCACCTGAACCGCCCGGTCGATCAGGCCGAAGGGCCATCAACTACGTGGGATCGCTCCATCCTGCTCGTGCTGGCGATCACGATGCATAACATCCCGGAAGGGCTGGCAATTGGCGTGGCGTTCGGCGCGGCGAGCGAGGGCATCGAGGCCGCCACTGTGACCGGCGCGACAGCGTTGGCGATCGGAGTCGGTATCCAGAATTTCCCCGAAGGCATGGCGGTGGCGATGCCGCTGCGTGGCGAAGGCATGTCGCGCCCGCGCAGCTTCTGGTACGGGCAGCTTTCCGCCGTCGTCGAACCGGTCGCTGCCGTGATCGGCGCCGCGGCGGTGCTCACCATTCGCCCGCTGCTGCCTTACGCGCTGGCGTTTGCGGCGGGCGCGATGATCTTCGTGTCGGTCGAAGAGGTGATCCCCGAATCGCAGTGTAACGGCCACGAGGACCTGGCGACGCTGGGCGCGATGGTAGGCTTTGCGGTGATGATGACGCTCGATGTGGCGCTCGGCTAGCGCAGCACACGTTCTGCGGCTATGATGGAACCATAGCCAAATTAATATTTCTATCGCAAGAAATTTTAGGCAGGAAGGAAAACGCAATGCAAGACCTCACCGATGCTTTCGTCGATCTCATCCGCCGGGCATCAACGCAGCTCCCGGCAGACATGCAGCGGGTGCTGCAAGACGCCCGGGAAAAGGAAGAGACAGGCTCGGCAGCGCAGCAAGCCCTCGATACCATCCTGGAGAACGTCGAGATGGCCCGCACCAACACCACACCGATTTGCCAGGACACCGGCACTCCGATCTTCAACGTGTACTACCCGCTGGGCGTTTCGACGCGCAAGCTGGCGGAGCAAATCCGACAAGCGTGTGCCATCGCCACCGAAAAAGCCTACCTGCGGCCCAACGCCGTCGACAGCCTGACCGGCAAAAACAGCGGCAACAACACCGGGATCGACTTCCCCACGATCCACTTCCACGAGTGGGACGAAGACGGTCTCAAGGTCGATCTGCTGCTCAAGGGCGGCGGCTGCGAGAACGTCAGCACACAGTACAAGCTGCCCAATGCCGATCTCGGCGCAGGCCGCGACCTGGACGGGGTGCGACGTGTGGTGCTGGATGCCGTCGACAAGGCGCAGGGCCTCGGCTGTGCGCCGGGTGTGTTGGGTATCGCCGTCGGCGGCGACCGGGGAGCCTCTTACGTCAAGAGCAAGCAGCAGTTGCTGCGTCCCATCGAAGATGCCAACCCCGAACCGGAACTGGCTGCGCTCGAAGATCAAATCCTCGAGGAAGGGAATCAGCTTGCGATCGGCCCGATGGGCTTTGGCGGCAAAACCACGCTGCTGGGCGTCAAGGTCGGGACTATGCACCGCCTGCCAGCGTCTTACTTTGTGTCGGTAGCCTACATGTGCTGGGCCAACCGTCGGGCGCACATGCGCGTAATCGGAGACGAGGTGACCTATGCGTAAACTGACCGTTCCGATCAGCGAAGAAGCCATCCGCGAGCTAACCGTCGGCGAGCCGGTCAGCCTCAATGGCATCATTTCCACCGGGCGCGACGCCGCGCACAAATACATCATCGACAACTTTGTCAAGACCGGGGGCAACCCGCCGGAAGCAGAACGAGATTTATACGCCAAACTGCAAGACATCCTGAAAGAAGGCGTGATTTACCACTGCGGCCCGGTGGTGCAGCAGCACAACGGCACCTGGTCATTTGTGGCCGCCGGCCCGACCACCAGCATCCGCGAAGAGCCGTATCAGGCGGACGTGATCGAGCATTTCACACTGCGCGCGGTGATCGGCAAGGGCGGCATGGGGCCTAAAACGCTGCAAGCCTGCCAGGATATCGGCGCGGTGTACCTGCATGCAATTGGGGGGGCCGCCTCGCTGATCGCGCAGAGCGTGAAAGAAGTGATCACGGTGTACAAAAAAGAAGAGTTCGGCGTGCCGGAAGCCTTCTGGATCATCCGCGTACAGGACTTCCCCGCCGTCGTCACAATGGACAGCCACGGTAACAGCCTGCACGCTCAGGTCAAAGAGCAGTCCGCCGCCAAACTCGCCGACCTGATCGGCAGCTAACAGTACCCCCCTACCCTGCCAAACCCCACAGGCGGGCCATCACCGGTCCGCCTGTGATTGGTTTTATGCACGTTACAGGGCCGAGAGATCCTCGTCCACGCAGTCCAGATAATTGACGTCCAGGCGCTTGGGGATCAGCCGCCGGGCAATGCCGTAGTAAAAGGTATCGGCACGGCAGGTATAGTGCACCCAGGCGAACGGATTATCCCACTTCGATCCGTCACTCTGAATCTCGTAGCGCGTGCGCCGCACCTGGGCCAGCAGCGCCTTGAGATGATACATCGGGTCCTCGCGAACCAGCAGCGGGCCAGGCGTGTACTGGCGACCGAAGCGCCATCGCGCGCGCCAGCCGGGGCCGCCGGGCCACGCTTCCGGATGGTCGCGCAGAATGCCCGCCCACATCGCATACACATACGACCGGGTATACTCGGGGAAATGCCCGTGCGCCTGGAGCGTTTCGGGCCGCAGCGGGTGCAGGATGCTCGCCAGTTCGGGGATGGCGTGGGCGGGGGTGAAATACGTCTCCCGAAGCTGCTCCAGCGCTTTTTCAGCGGCCTGCTCGACTTGCGCCAGGTTATGGATCAGCCGGTGCTCTTTTGCGCGGCGGGATTGGCTGCGCCCGCTGGGACCTTTCATGCCCGGCAGCCAGGAATCCTCACCCCACTGCACGCCAAACTCCTGCACCATCTCAAGCCAAAACAGGTGCTCCGTCTCCAGGTGATACGAGTTCGCATCCAGCCCGGCCTCGGGATCGAAGCACGGCACACGCCGCACCCCGCGACAACTGGGCGGAATCGCGCGTTCGCGCGGGGTGATCCCGGCCTCGTCCAGCCGGTCATACGATTCTGGATCAGCGGCGACCCAATCGGTATTTTTCGGGTCGCGCCCGGTGAACCGTGCCCGGAATTCCCCATCCCAACGCCGCCCCAGGAACCGGCGACCCCGCAGCAGCATGCCCGGCAGCGCCAGCAGGCGCTCGACGAACCCCACCCGCGCCGAGGTTGGGTAGCCGTCGAGTTTCCAGGCGAAGTAGGACGCCGACGATCCGCGCGCGACGTACACAATCGGCCTCCCCTCGCGCGTTTTTTGCACATCATCCCAATGCCGGCGATAGCCGTCCTCATGCGCCGCGTAGCCGGCATCTTGGGGCATGACCCCGGACAGCAGTTCGTCGGCCTCAAGCGGGCGATCCTGCTCGATCAGACGCGCATCTACTTCTAGCAAAATCGACAGGCCTTCCCAGTCGCCCTCATGCCGGTTGGCCCAGTCATCATAATAATATTGGCACCAGTATTGCAGCGCGACCCGGGTCTGGCTCACATCGTAGGGGCCATAGCGCGACACCTGAGCGACTTTCGACTGCGGCGATATTTGCGCGTGGCCCAACGGTGCCAACCCCTGCACCACTCGCCCATACACTACCACACGCCGACCTTCAGGCGAGGACTTCTTCAAGAACTCGAAATACTTCTTCCACTGGCGGACATTATGCCCGCGCGACACCGGCAAATCAAAGCCATCAATCCGCTGGGCCAGATTGTGCTGCACCAGCCGTTTCATCACCGCCGCGCGCAGTTCGGCATCGCCCAGCCCGGCGTAGTGCGGATCATCCGCCCAGGTCTGCACCGCAGCCTGCAATTCGTCGCGCGTGATGGATTGCTGCGCCTGTTCCTTTTCCTCGCGATACGAGTGCGGCCTGAAGCGTAACATAAGATTGCGCAGCCAGACGCGGCGGGGATAACGCACTCGGGCATGTTCCAGGAAAAACTCAACCGCGCGGGGGTGATACGAGCTGCGCAGGGTGTAGATCGCGTCGCCATCGTCAGGATACGGGGCCTGTTTTTTGTGCTCCGGGAACAGCACCAGCACCGGCGCATACTGGCGCAGCAAAAGCTGGCGTTCCTGAGGCAGCAGATATCCGTGTTGATCGGGCATGGCACAGCCTCCTTGCTGGGTGAGCGTCATGCAAAATGTAACAGCGGTTGGGCAGGCACGCCAGAAAGGAAACCGGCAGGAGGTTGTGGCTGGGGAAATGACTACGCGAACCTTGTGTTAGCCGTGCCTTCCACCGCGCTCCTCGTCGTCCGGCACCAACTCGTACCGGCGCGGCATTTTCATCACAAACGGGCAGTGGCCTTTCACGCCGCAGTGTGTGCAGTTGGCGGCGTTGGTATCGATCACCTCGCGAATGCGCCCCTTGCGCACCCAGTGCTGCAACATGCCATCTAACATCCCAGCCTCGATATCAAGCTTGCGGCTGAGCTGATCGAAACGCACCGCCCCATCCGCCGCCTTAATGGCCTCCAACACCCGTCGCAAAGCCGTAGTCATGCTATCCCAACCCCAGCAGTTGGCCGCCCTGGTAGGTCACCACTGCCGCCAACCAGGCGATCACCAGCGTATAGAATACGCTGAACCACATCCACCGCGCGCCAAACTCCTGCCGCATCGCGCCCAGCGTCGCGACACACGGCATATACAACAGCACGAACACGGAAAAGGCCACTGCTTCCAACGTCGTGAAGCGCTGGCGCAGCACATCCTGCAGCGCGGAATGCTCATCTACCGACCCATCAGCGACCAGATCAATCCCCGGCACGATGCTCAGCGTCGCCTTTATCGTGTCCACCGTTGCACGCCCAAAGCCCTCCAGAATCGCGCGGATATCCTCGAACACCGTCGGCGAAGCGTCCGGCTCAGCAGCGTCCGCATCCTCCGGCATATCATATATCTGGCTCATGGTGCTGATCACGACTTCCTTGGCGATCATCCCGGACATCAACGCCCCGGTGGCCTCCCAGGCACCGAAGCCAGCCGGCGCAAAGACCGGGGCAGCGGTCTTGCTCACCCCGCCAAACAAGCTGTCGTCCAGTTCGGGCGGCTGGCCATCCTCGGAGGGGATACTCAACAGCACCCACACCACCAGCGAGGCCGCGACAATGACGGTCCCTACGCCGCTCACAAACCCCGCCGTTCGTTCCCAGACGCGGCGTACGATGGCCTTCAAGGAAGGCGGGCGATAGGGCGGCAGTTCCATCACAAACGGCAGATCATCCCGGCCCGGAAACAACGTGCGCCGCAGCAGCAGCCCGGTCAGGACGGCCATCACAATCCCAAGCAGATACATGGCAAACACCAGATTACCACTGTTTGCTCCAAAGAAAGCCGTGCCAAACAACACATAGACCGGCAGCCGCGCCGCGCAGCTCATAAACGGCACCAGCAGCCCGGTCAAGATGCGGTCGCGCCGGTCTTCCAATGTGCGTGTAGCATAAATCCCCGGCACCGAGCAGCCAAACCCCACGATCAGCGGAATGAAGCTTTTGCCGTGCAGACCGATCACCCGCATAAAGCGGTCCATCACAAAGGCCGCCCGCGCCATATAACCGGAATCTTCCAGCACGGCGAGGAAAAAATACAGAAAAGCCAGCACCGGCACGAACACCAACACCCCGCCAGTCCCGGCGATCACCCCGTCCACGACCAGCGACTCGACCCCCCCCCCCTCCAAACGCAGCACCTCCAGCAGCGCAACCGCCCAGCGCGTGACCGGACCGCTGATCACCGCGTCGATCCAATCGACGTAAATGCCGGACACATTCGCCGTCATTTGAAACACGAACCACATCAAGGCCAGGAAAATCGGCACGCCGAGCCAGGGATGGGTGATCACCCGGTCGATCTGATCGGACCTCGTATAATCATGGGCTTCTGGGCGCGCTACAGCATCCTTGACCACCTGCGCAATAAACCGGTACCGCCGGTCGGCGATGAGGGTATCCACATCCTCGCCCAGCGTCTGGGCGATACGGTCGGCCTGTTGTTCGGCCTCGGTCAGCACGTGCAACCCGCCGGGCACTTCGGCGACCTGTCGCTCCAGATCGCTGTCGCCCTCCAGCAGCATGATCGCCAGCCACCGCGCCGGATACACGGCGTGCAGCGCATCATTGGCCACAATCATCTGCCGGAGGCGGGTAATCGCGTGTTCAATTTCCGAATCGTAAGTAATGAGGGAAGTATTTGTAGTCGAAGACAACGTCATTGAACCAACTTCTGCTTTGTGTGTTCGAGGATCAGGGTTTGCAGCGCATCAAGCCCGATGCCTTGCGTAGCGATGGTCTTCACGACCGGCACCTGCAACCCGGCGGACAACCGCTCGACATCAATCGTCAGCCCGCGCGCTTCGGCCACGTCGGTCATGTTCAAGGCCACGACCAGCGGTCTGCCAAGCTCCAGCAACTGAACCACCAGGTACAAATTGCGCTCCAGGTTCGCTGCATCGACGACGGCGACTACCACATCAGGACGCTCATGAATCAGGAAATCACGCGTGACGACTTCTTCTTCGGAGTAGGCCGTCAGACTGTACGTGCCAGGCAGATCGATCACCTCAAAGTCTGTACCGTTCACCGTGAAGATGCCTTCTTTGCGCGCGACGGTTTTGCCGGGCCAGTTGCCAACATGCTGGCGACCGCCAGTCAGCGCATTGAAGATCGTGCTCTTACCGGCGTTCGGATTGCCGGCCAGCGCTACTGTAGCTGTCATGACGGTATAATCTGCACCCGGATTTTATTCGCCATGCCCCACCCTATCGCCAGCCGCGCATCGTTGCACACCGCCAAAATGAGCGGACCGCTGCCCTGCGACGTCTTCAGCACGCGCACATCCATGCCAACCGCCAACCCCAGATCGGCGAGCCGCTTACGAAAGCGCCGGCCTTCGTCGACATGCACAATCCGCGCCCGCGCTCCGGGCGGCACCAGGCACAACGGCAGCGTGGCACCCTTGACCGGCTGGTTCGGGCAATCCTCACAATCAACTCCGGGCGTGCAATCTTCCAGGCCTGGCACATTGTCCGCCGCAAGGTCTTCATCAATCGCAGTTTTGAAGCGTGTTAGCAGCGTTTGGAGCATCGTATCGTTTCCTCACAAAAACACTATAATTGCGAATCGTTCGCAATGCGAGTTGTTCGCAATTATAGCATATAACGCTGGAGTCTTCAGTGAGATTTAGCGCCGGAACCTGTACCGAATGTCAGTCGTGCGGCATCAGTTTCGTGACGGGAATCCCGCACAGGAACTTGAAGGGCGTTTCGCCGGTGTTCTGATAGGTATGCTCGGTGCCGCCGGGGACCAGCACCACATCCCCCGGCTTGAGAGCATGCCACGTATCGCCCAGCAGCACCCGGCCCTGCCCCTCCACCACAAAATTCTCGTGCTCGTGGGGGTGGCTGTGCCGGGGCGTATGGCCGCCGGGGTCAACTTCGATCATGCGCAGCGCGTACACCGGCGCACCATCATGATCAGCGTCGATCAGCCAGCGAATCCGGGTGCCAGGCGCTTCGGAGCCGAACTCCTGCGCGGGAACGTCGGCGTAATGTACCACTTTGGGTTTAGTCATGGTTCTACCTTCCTTCGCATACAGGCGGGTTTCTTTACGTCCATTGTAGTCTATCAATGCCAAGACCGGAATTGTATGTTACCATGGCCGCATTATTCAGCGAGATGCAACATGCCGGATACAAACATAGGACAGCGAATCGTCATTATCGGCACCACTGGCATGGGGAAAACCACCCTGGCGTGCCGGTTGGCTGCGCTGTTAACCTATCCGCATATCGAACTTGATGCACTCCACTGGGGACCAAACTGGCAGCCTGCCCCGTTAGACTGCTTTCGGACACGTGTGGCTAAAACGCTGGCCGGGGATCGCTGGGTTACCGATGGTAACTATAGCAAAGTGCGTGATATCGTCTGGAGGCGGGCCGATACCGTCGTCTGGCTGGATTATTCGCGCGCGGTAGCCTTGCTGCGCCTGACCCGACGGACCTTACGCCGGATGCTCACCCAGGAAGTGCTGTGGAATGGCAACCGCGAATCCTGGCGCACAGCCCTCTTCAGCCGCGATTCGATTCTGCGCTGGGCGCTCAAGACACATGGCCGTCACCGCCGGGAATATCCCTGCTTGTTTCAACAACCAGAATATGACCATCTGCTCGTTATTCAATTGCGCTCACCGCGCATGACCCGTCATTGGCTGGAGAGCTATGCAACATAAGATTATCGTCGCCGTTTTCATCGTGATCGTAGTTCTCGTCGGACTGGCCCCAGGGCTGCCCCATGCCCCATCGCTGGCCCAAGACAGCACCCCGATCCCCACCTTTCCCCCACTCCCAACGCCAGACAGCGTCGTCCGGCAGGTAGTGAGCTTACCCTTCGGCGAATCGTTTGATGTCCGCCGGAACTGGAACCCCCAGGGAGCCTGGCGTTTTGCAGCGGATAACGCGTTCAGCGGGGCTGGCTGGTACCTGGAGGGATCGCAGCGCAAAACGGTCAGTATGCTGGAATACACCGGCCTGATCGATCTGAGCGGGACGCTGAGCGTTCAACTGCTCTACCGGCAGAAAGGCTACCTGCCCACAACGGACCTGATCGCGCTGGAGATCAGCCTGGATGGGGGCGAAACGTGGTTTATGATCGACCAGCAAATCGGGGCCGATAGCGACGACTGGGAAGAACGCATCATCGACCTGACCGACTATCGCGGGCAGGTCATTGCGCTGCGCTTCCGGGTGACCACCGGGGTTCAATATGCGTCGGATGTGCCCGAAGAATACTGGATCGACAGTCTGACGATTCAATACTACATCCCGCCGCCAGAAACGGTCTTTGTCCCCGTTGATACAGGCCCACGCACGCTGATGGGGCTGCATCTGGTGGTGGGAGCCAGAAAAGAACCGGTGCTCGAATTGGCCGAGCGTCTGAACGCGGTCGGCTGGCCGCTGGGCACCCTGAAAGGCACTTCGGGCACCGAGGATATCCTGCGCGAGGTCGCCGCAATTTCGCCCAACACGGTGATCGTCTACCGGTCGCTGCTCACCCCGCAGGGCATGCGCGACTGCCCCGACATTGCCAGCGATCCGGCAGCCGCCGCCCAGACATGGATGGCCGGCCAGGAGCAGTTCTGGCAAGACGTCCCGGCGGATTACTATGAAATCATCAACGAGTGTCAGGCCCCGATGGACTGGATGGTCGAGTTTTCCATCGAGGCGATGCGTATCGCTAACCAACGCGGGCGCTGTTTGCTCTTATTCTCGTTTGGGCCGGGCAACCCCGAAATTGATGAATTTGCCCAACTCGTCTCGGTCTACGAGTATGCGCTGGAGAATCCCTGCCAACCCGGACGGTATCATGGCATCGCGCTGCACGCGTACGGGGTGGACACAACCACGCTGGTCTCCGAATCCGGGATTTACCTGGGACTGCGCCATCGCCTGTTCTATGAGCGCATCCTCAACAGCCTGCCTGATGCGATTCAAATTCCGGTATACTTGACGGAAGTCGGCTCAGGGGATGGCCATACGCCGTTTAGCTGCGAGGACACGCGCCGCGACGTGATGCAGTACACGCAGCAACTGGAGTATGATCCCTACATTCGGGGGTTCCATCTGTGGAATTTCGGGCCATCCCGGCCCGGCGGAGTTGACATAACCCCCTGCTTACCTATAATCGGCGATGCGCTGATCAATTACTATGCACAGAAATAATATAATAAGTTAAGAGATTTGCTAAGGAGACACTCAATATGCTGCGGAAAACCAGCCCGTTATTACTGGGCGCGATCCTGGTACTGACCATTGCCCTCCCCTCCCTCCAGAGTCCGGCGCGGGCGCAGGATGGCCCCGATGGCACGACGTCCTACTCGCTCAACTTGCGGGCAGGCCCAGGCATGGACCACCAGGTCATCACCGTGCTGGATGCCGGGACGGGCATGATATTCGAAGGCCGCAACGAGGACATGTCCTGGCTGCTCGGCCATACCGAAGACGGCGCGCTTCGTGGCTGGGTGGCCAGCCTCTACCTGACCTTTACGCCTGGTTTTACCGCGGCCCGTCTGCCACTGAGCGACGAGATCATCAATTACCAGCCCCCTGCCCCGGCAGTTCCAAGCGCGGATGTCCCACCGCCGCCCGCAGGTGACCCACCCGCGTCGGGGGTAGCCCCGACGTTGGAAGCCACTCCCATTGTGCCTGGCATCAGCTCCAATGTCTACGCCATTTTCCAGCGGGGGCAGGCACTCGGCAACAACCGCAATGTGTTCTCCAAGGCGGGCGAATGCAATACTATGTCGCACGCTTTCATGGTCCCGTTCGGCACCGGGCAGTATAATCTGGGGGCGTACGGCCAACTGCAACGCACGATCAACTTCTTCACGCCCCACTCGTTTACTGACGCCAGCAAAGCCACCGGCGCAGGCTTTACATCGGCGACGGTCGTCGACCCGGCCTGGGCATCGCCGGGCTGCGCGGCGGGCCTCTCACCCCTGGAGTGCGAACTCGAACGCACGCGCCCCAGTGTGGTGCTGGTCATGTTGGGTACCCACGATGTCTACTTCCTGAGCACCCCACAATATGAACAAGCGATGCGTCGCATCATTGAGATTTCCACCGGACGCGGCGTGATCCCGGTGTTGTTCACCTTCCCGACCTGGCCCGGCGACTATGGACCACGCGCGCAAAAACGCATCGAGTTTAACACGACGCTGGTCAATCTTTCGCGCGAATACGGAGTCCCTCTCGTAAATTTCTGGCGGGCGGCACAATCTGTCACGCACGGCGGAGTCGGGGAAGACTTCGTACACCTGACCGAACGCGGCGACAATTGGACGGATTTCAACGGCGAGCAGAATCAATGGGGCTTCACAATGTGGAATCTGGTCACATTGCAGACTCTGGACCAGCTTTACGTCAACGTGCTGTCGAACTAGAGTCAGGATCAGCAGTATAGCGAATTCGTACCGGCCTCTGTGCAACCGCAGAGGCCGTTTGCTCTATCGAGGGATTCAGGCGCTCGGTCAACCAGTCGCGCACAATCGGGTGTTTCGCGTTGACGGTCAGCACACCGTCGGCATATGCGACCGCTTCGGTTCCGCGAATCCAGTTATGGTAGGCCGAGCGCGTCAGCTTGACACTCAGTTTGTTGGTCGTGGCGAGCCAAATATCTTCCGCCGTTTGTGGCGCGGAAGGTTCGGACGTGCTCCTCACTGGCAGTGACAGCAGCGGTTCCCCGGCAAGCAGCCCCTCGTCAGCTTCGTCAGGCTGTTCATCTTCATCCTCTCGATGTAAATCATCCAGCCCAAACGGCAGCGCGCGGTGCCCTTGCGGCGCAAGCTCCAGCCACACCTGGCGGCCTTGCTCAAACCACTGACCGATCGGGAGGGCGGCCAGTGTCTGAAATTGTGTCCAGTGTTCGACAGGCGGACTGTCCGGCTGGTCCAGCCAGCGCTGGAGCAGCCAGCTCAGGTAGCGTGGGGGGTGCTGGATCGACTTATCGACCCATACGGCCAGAATCATCGCCAGCAGATCTCGTGCTGCCACATTCCCGTTGGTTGCCAGTGTCCAGGCCGGCGTGTGGGGACGAACGGGTTCGGACCAGGTTTGGGCCAGCCAGCATTCAACAGTTGCCGCTTGAAACAGCGGTGTATCTGGGTTGTGTTGCAGCATGTGTTTTAGTTGATTGGTTAGCGATAGAAATTGTCCGTTTTCTTTTTGATCATTGTTGGTATTGGCAGCAGCCGCAAGATTAGTAGTGGATGGTTGATCGGCTGGTTGCTTATTGCTGTTGCTGCTGGATGCTTGTGTTTTTATATTGGATGCTTGTTTTAAGGACTCTGTATTACTGTGCACAGGTGTGGCAGACCCCTGTGTTTGTTTATGGCGGACCCCTGGCTGTCCGGTGTGTTCATCTGTGGCAGCCCTCTTGGTATCCGATGTGTTTGTTTGTGGCAGACCCTTGTGCTGCCGGTGTGTTTGTTTGTGGCAGACCCTTGTGCTGCCGGTGTGTTCATCTGTGGCAGAACCCTGGGGGGGGATGCCGGGACTGGGCCACTTCTGGAGTAATGCTGTGTACTGGGCCTGGTCTTCGGGCGCAATGGGGATATCCAGCGCGACCTTGAACTGGCGGGCGACTCGTTGGGGATGCTTGGGGTCGCGGCCTTTCTGACTGTCCGTTTGCGCGAAGAAGTCGTCTAAGGTGTAGTCCGCTTTGGGCGTCGCCTTTTCGATGTTGCGCCGCCACCATTCGCGCGAGCGTCCGATAATGTTCAGCAGCGTTTGCAGTGAAGGCACCCAACACGTATCCCGCCGGATGTTTTTTTCCGGGTTGTCGTAGACGTAACCCCGCAGCCAGAGATAGACCCAGGCCCGGTCGTGGCCCAGGTGGTCCCACCAGCGTCGCCGGAAATATTGCGGCACGATGATCTTGCTGGTCCGTCCGTCCTGGCGTATAAGCGTGATGTGCCGGTGCAGGTTTTCTGCCGCCTGGGCAAATGCCTGTTGCTGGTCGGCGTCGCCAGCGGTCCAGGCGGGAAAGGCGCGCTGCAGGGCGTCCCGGGCGGTGAGCGCACGCGGGGTCGTGAAGTATTCTGTCGGGTGCCCCGGATCGGCGGCCCATAGATCGCGGGCGGGGCGTTCCAGGGCGCGTTCAACGGCGGCGCGAGGGGAGTCGGCGAAGTTGGGCAGGATAGTGCTCAGGTGCTCGGCGTCGGCGGGGGTCAGTGGGTCATCCATCCGAACGTGATAGTGGTTGGCCTGCTGGATGATTTTCCCTTCGGGTGTGCGTTGGTGTTGGCCCGAATCCTGGCGGATGAAAGCGTTGATCCAGGGGGTGTCGAGGCAGGTGTACAGATGCCGGCGTGACATGCTGGCCTCGCGGGCCAGCGCATCGCCGCTGATGGTGACGACATCGTCTTCGCAGCGATAATCGAGCTGGCGCAGGGTGTTGACCACCGTGGCCGGCGCCGGCCCCAGCACCGGCAGCCAGCGTTCGAGGAAATAACGCGGCACGCCCATCACCACATCGTCGCGGATCAGGGCGTTATAGGGGGTTGAGTATTCGGTGGCTAGTGTGAAGTTTGCCTGGTCGTTTGTCGTCATCTCGCCTAACTCCCGATGGCTTCATCAGCTTTGAGATTGACAGATTAGGCGATCCAGGCTACAATGTAAGTGTTGATTTTCCTTAGCAAAGGCCTAGAGAAACCATATGCTGAGGAAATGGGTTAGGGGTGTCCTGTGCCTGGATCGCCCCTTTTCTCTTTCAAGGGGCTGGTGCTGCTCAAGCGCCAGCCCTTTCTTCGTTGAGCTGGTACTCTCAAAGCCAAGCCATCTGTAATTGTTAAAGTCCTAACAGCAGGCCACTGCTGTCTCGGGCTGGATACCTTACTGAATCCAAATCAGATATCCATATGCTCTTAACCTGCGATAGTATCATCTTTTTTCATTTGAGTCAATTCACGAGTACAAAAATTCGCTATTCTGCATTAAATTACCGGCTTCAACGTTAAGTATGGTATTCTAAGAGTCAAGGTCTGGCATTGTCTTCTGCTGTTCGGGAAACTGTGCTATAGTCTTGGTAGTCAGGAGGTACGCATGGCCAAACTGAAACCCAAAGAAGTAAAACCACCCTTTGCGCCCGATCCATCCGTCACCCAGCGCCGCTTGGAAGACCTGCAGCGCATGTTTGGGATGTATACGTTCCCGTTTTCGCTGTCCCCTAACCCCGACTACATGTATGTCGCAGGGGTAACGGCGCGCGCCCTGGCCAAAACAACGTTTGCGATTGACCAGCGCCAGGGGCTGAGCGTGGTCATTGGCGATTACGGCACGGGCAAGACGATGTTGGCTCGTTACCTCTACAATTCGTACACGGCGGGCGATGTGCGTGAACCGTCGGTGGTGGCCTATATTCCTGATCCCCCCCACCCTGGCACCCGCGAGCTACAGCGGCGCATTATTCAGGAGTTGGGCGGCAAGTCTGGCAAGCGCACCAATGACGGGCTGATGGAAGATTTGCGCACGATGGTGCTGGACATTTTGTCGGCGGGCCGGAACTGCATCGTGCTGATCGACGAAGCGCAGGTGTTGGTCCCGCGCCAGCTTGATATCATCCGCGAACTGTTTAATTTCAATGCGGGAGGTATGGTGCCGCTGCAGATCGTGCTGATCGGCAAGGAAGAACTGCGCCTGTCGCTGCATAACGCGCCCGACCTGAACGATCGGGTCGCGGCCCGCTCGACGTTAGAGCCGTTCACGCCCGCCGAGACGGCGGAGCTAATTAACTTCCGACTTAATCGGGCGGGGTGTAAATTGTCGCTCTTTTTGCCGGAGGCGCTGGGCCTGATCTACGAACTGTCGAAAGGCTATCCGCGCAAGGCGATTAAACTGGCCGGGGCTGCGTTGTGGTACAGCGTTGAGTTTGGGCTTGATCAAATCTCTGCGGCGGCGCTGGATGCAGCGCGCATTCGTGATGAGATCGAATAGGAGCATGTTGTTGACTGAACAAGACGGGAGTTTTCGCCGCCTGGTGGAAACCATAAAGCAGCGGCAAACTCCACCGCGTGGTCGTCCGGGGCGGCCCCCCAAGCATCGAACGGCGACCACGGGGCACTTTTATGTGTCCATCTATAACCGCATGAAGGCCCTTTCCAGGCGGCGTACCAGCCAGGCCGATCACCTGGTGAGCATCTCCGATCTGTACAACGAGGCCGCGCGTGTGTTGGTTACCGATTTGCACGCTTTGTTGGGCGACACGCTGCGTTTGCCTGCGGGCGCGGTCACGGTGCCCGGCGTGTTGGGGCTGCGTGAAATGGTCGATCGCCCGATGTATGTTCCACTGCGCGATCTAGAATTGCAGGGTGAGCAGAAGCGAACCACGCTGCATTTGGACGAAACGGTCTATGATGCGCTACTGGAGTTGAGTTTGCGGTTTGGGCTGCAAATGCGGAAGGCGATCCACATGCATCGCCTGTTGGAGCTGGCGGCAGCCTGGTATTTGTCTGGTATTGAGTCGGTGAGTGACTAGCATTTCCTAATTTAATGATTTAACATCGTAAACGTGTGGGATTGAGCGTTACCTTTGTTGCGCGAATTTCCAACACATGCCGACCGAATACCTGGCGTTTGGCCGGGTTTTTTCATAGGTGTGCGCATACGCTGTCTGCCGCTTTGACGAGCAGACTGCTTTGCCCGGAAATATATCGTGATAAAATTCACAAATGCTGTGGGCACGAATTTGGACTGGCAGGTTTGCGAGGACTTGGTATAGTGTGAATTTAATAGTCCGTGCCAAGTAGCGCATCAACACACTTTTTGCTTTTTGAGGCCTGGAGCAGCACATTATGCGAAGTATTTGTTTGACCAATAACAAAGGTGGGGTCGGCAAAACCACAACGGCGGTCAGTTTGGCGCACGGCCTGGTGATCATGCTGCGCCACAACAACATGCCCCACCGCGTCCTGTTGATCGACACCGACTCCCAAGCCCACGCCACCTTGCTCACCACCGGTCAGCGCGAATGGGATCGCTCGGAAAGCCTGGGCGAGGTATTGCTGGCGCGACCGTCGAAGGCGGGGTCACTTTTGCAGCGTCTGATCGTGCCTTCAAACTGGGATGCGGATCTTCATGTGCTGCCAGGGTCGCCGTCGTTGGATGGAGTCAATGCGCGGCTGGCAGAAGATCACGGTTTTGCGGTGCGGCTGCGGCACGCACTGCGCAGTGTGGCTGATCAATACGATTGGGTGGTCATCGACACGATGCCGTCTTTCTCGCGCCTGACCACACTGGCGATGGTGGCCGCAACCGACATCATCATTCCGGTGGAGATGCGCTTTTTGGAGACGATCGGGCTGCAAGCGATCATTGAGAAGATAACCGACATTCAACACACATGGGAAATTTCGCTGCGGCTGACCGGCATTCTGGCGGTGAAGTATGATCAGCGCGTGACCCTCGAACGCGAGAATCTAACGCTCTATACGGAGCATTCGTTCTATGGTCCGCGCATGTTTGACACCCCAATTCCGTCTAACGTGGCTGTGTCCTATGCACATGACGCCTACGAGTCGATCTTCATTTACGACGATCGCTCCAATGCGGCGCGTGCCTATATGGGCGTGGTGCGAGAGCTGCTGCAGCGTATTTTTAGAGCAGCGGGGGCAAGTTAACCGATGGCAAAACGACGTTCGCGCGGTACACGCGCGCTTCTTGAGGAAATGGGCGATCTGGGTGAGTTTTCCGAGTCGATGACGGAGATCACCGGCAGCGGTTTGAAGGTAGTCGATATCGTCCTGGATCGTATTCGTCCCGACCCGGCCCAACCCCGGCGCGTGCTGCCCGAGATGATCCGCGACGAGTTCCTGGCCGGGCACATTAACGCGCGCCAGGCGCTTGAGCGTTGGGAAGCGTTGGTCGCGGAGGAAGCGGTCAACCAGGGGCGACCGCGCCCGGATTGGAAAGCACTGCTAACCCGCGATCCGGAAGACCGCGCCGAGGATTCGACGATTGACGCGCCCGGCGTGCCGGGGCCGGAGGAGGAACTGCTGCGCGCGATTGTCTCGACAGCGGCCACGATCCGGCACGGCGGACAGGTCAGCCCGATCACAGTGACCGAGGTCGACGGGGGCAGCTACTATCGCATTGAAACGGGTGAGCGTCGCTACTGGGCCTACCAGTGGCTGAACACCTGGCTTTCGGAGGGGTTCGACCAAATCCAATGCATTGTGGTCGAGGAGGCCAGTCCCTGGCGGCAGGCGGCGGAAAATACCAGCCGCGAGCGCTTGTCGGCCATGGCGATGGCGCGCCAGTTGGCGACGCTGCTGCTCGATCTGTACGACATGCATCCCGACTATTCCAAGTCGATTCCGAACGACTGGTATCGTCAGGCATTGGACTATCGGACGCCCCGGGGTGAAGGTGAGAATCTGCGGGCGGCGCTGGGTGGCATCAGTCGTTCGCAGTTCAGCCGCACTGCGGCGCTGTTGGCGCTGCCCGATCCGGTGTGGGAGCTGGCCGATCGTCACCGCGTGGAGGAGAAGCGGCTACGCCATTTGTTGAAAGTTGAAGACCCGGCGGCGCAACTGCAATTGGTGCGCGATATTGTGGACAAGGATTTGTCAGCCGAACAGGTTAAGCGTCTTGTGGAGCGCGGTGAGTACCTGAAGCCGGACCAAAAGAAGTCCGCATCGGCTTCTAAGCAGGCGCAGCGTGAAGCTGTTTCGAAGAGCGTGTTTAGCCGGTGGTCGCGCCTGGTGCGTGATGTGCCAAACGCCGACCCGGCACTGGTGGTTGAGCAGTGGTTGCAGAGCGAGAATCCAGAAAACATTCGCAAGCAGGTAGATATCCTCCGCAAGCTATTAGATATTGCGCAGGAGCGAATCGACAAAGACGAATAGTCGGTTAACAGCGAGCATGTGCTGCACAAGAGCGCCGGGATGATCAGCAGAATTCCGGCGCTTTTGCGCTGCCTATGTTGCTCCGGGGCAACATAACTGGCCGCTGTTGATCCGCCGTCAACGGTGCGGTTTCTGCAGCGGTACTGGCTGGTGATCGATATGTTGACCCAGAGCAACGCAGCAAACGGATAGACGATTGTGCTATTGTCGCGGCATTTCAGGCTGTTCCAATTGGCGATCAAATCAGCGGTTGAAATTGGGATCAAATCGACGATCAAGATGGTGACGGAATTGCGATCAAAATCGTGATGTAAAAACGGTGATCAAACCCCTATGATCGTTGTGCATATAATGTAGTGGTGGTGATGCCGGATAGGGTGGGGGGATCCGGCCCCCCCGATTGTGCCGGCACAAAGCCCCCTCCCCCACCGCATATGGCGGGCGAAAAAGCTCAAAAATGCACGGGGACAGGGCGTTCGTTTATCGTGATAAAACGAACACGGGACGCCGTGTGGGGTGGGGCTGTAGACGTGTGTTTGGTTTGGGATTTTCTGGTTACTCTGGCTTCGCGTTCGGTTTTGCGTTTGGCCCACATACGGCAGGCATCACTGCGCCATTTGCGGTGCGGGCCGCTGGGGATATGCGCGGGCACCATGCACCCTGCCCTGCCGCACGCACACGGGTAGGGTTTGATCTGGCGCGCCGTTTCCTGTGTGATGGTCACGCGTCGTCCATCAGCGCGATAGCGCACCACCATGCCGGCGGCGTAAGCAATGTCGTCGGTGTCGAAGCCCGTCCAGGTGAGCCACGTGGCGAGCTTGTCACACGTGCGCAGTGACGGGCTGAAGGTGCTGTACCCGTGCAGCGCGCGTCGAAAAACGGCGACACTAAGCCCTGCTTCATTCGCTGCATTGGCCTGATCCTGTGTGCTGGTGGGTTGTTGGCCCCGCACCCGCATCCCCAGCCTGACCAGGTCTTCGAGTCTAGGGCGTGCCCCTGCCAACGCAACTACATTTGCCAGCGGCATTTGCAGCCAGCGCGCGATGCGGTAATAGGTTCCGACCGGGAGGTGATTCACGTGATGATCTGAGATAATCTGGCACAACTCGCCGGGGGAAATGCCTATCGTGGTCACCACAGCGGCAACCGGCTGGTGCCGATTGTTGACGCAGTGGACAAAACGACGTTTCACAATACCGGAGAGCTTGGGTTGTCGCATGTTGACCCCTCAGGATGGCTCAGGCTTCCAAAATGCGTTATTTTGCGACGATTTATGGCAGGGTATGTCTTGGGTCTCGAAAAAGCGCCTTCGTGCCAATTTGAGGTTGTTTTGGCGGCCTCAGGGTTGGCGTTGCGCAATTGCTTGTTCTAACATTGTGCGAAATTCAGCGGGTTTGGGGAGCGGCTTCTGCAGCAAAGCATCCGCCTGGGAATGAGTAAAAATCTCCCTTTCTTCTTGCGGCTTGAGGTGGTAGGCTGTGATCAGCACAATGGCGATATCTTTAAGTACCGGGCTTTTGCGCAGCCGGTGCCCGATCTCGTCGCCATTTGCCCCGGGCAGTCGTATATCCAGCAAAGCCAATTCTGGAATGTTGGTTTCAATGCTTCCAGAATCAACGTCATCGATCCATTTGATAGCATCATCTCCATTTGTGAACGCTACACCGTCAACGCTCCAGATTTCAAACAGGGCGAGCAGAGTATCGTACAAATTGGGTTCGTCTTCAACGACTATCCAGGTGGACATATACTACATTTCTCCAAAATGGTCTGGATGGTTTCTCCAGATGAAGCACGAGCCTATTCTAGTACAAATCATCAGAAAAAGGGAAATTGTCAGCCGTTTGCAATTTGGCGCATATCGCTCACGTGACGGGCGAGGTGTCGCCCATAAGCGGTCTCGGCATGGCGCGCGACATCACGCTCCCACACGTCCAGATAATCTGCCAGCCGGTACACAGTGTCAAAAGCCGTGTCAGCGTCTTCCCAGCCTGGCATGGTTTTGGCTACGATGCCGTACAGATACGCCAGATAAAGCTCAATGGCCGCCGGGACATCTTGCTGGAGCGCGTCTTGCAGGGTGATGCGCAGTCCGTCCTGAAAATCGCCCATAATCTCGACCTGGGCGCGGATCACGTAGATTTCTGCCGGTGTGCGGTGGAACCCCAGACTGTCTACCGCCGCGAAAAACCGCCCCTGGTGCATGAGCGAAACGCCCAGCGCATGACGTGCGTGCCAGTTTGCTTCGCCGAAACTGGTCGCGGTACGAGCGACGCGTTCCGCGTCGGCATAGTACCCACTTTCGCCATAGGCCAATGACAGCCCGCGGAAGAAGGCGATGGGAGCCTGTGGATTCTCACAGATCGGCTCGGCCAGATCCATCGCGTCTTCAAAGTGTTCGTGCTCCAGCAGTTCCCACAATTCCGCGCGTTGGGGATTGTCTGGCGCAGGTTCTGAAGAAAAGAAGACACTCATCGAATTCACTCCTGATCGCATTTCCGCCATTGTAGGCGGAAAGTGCGCAAAACACAACGCGCGCTCTCGTTGAGGCGCGCATTGTCGATCCGGGGACCTGGTCAGATTATGGCCCGGCTCTGCCAGCAAGCAACCGCAGCCCATTGAGCACCACAATCACGGTGCTGCCTTCGTGCCCGACGACGCCCAGCGGCAGCGGCAGTTCTACCGCGAAGGCGCTGATCACCAGCACGACGATCACCGCCAGGGCGAAGACAATATTCTGCCACACCACACGTCGCGCTCGCCGGCTGAGGCGCATCGCGTACGGGATGTTTTCTAGTTGATCGCCCATCAGCACGATGGCGGCGGTTTCCAGCGCGACATCAGTCCCCGCCGCGCCCATCGCGATCCCGACCGTCGACGCGGCCAATGCCGGGGCGTCGTTGACGCCGTCGCCGACCATAGCCACCGGTCCGACCTCGCGTTCGAGCCGCTGCATCAGGTGGGCTTTTTCGTCCGGCATCAAGTCGGCGTGCACCTGGTCGATGTGGGCCTGTTCTGCAATGGCCCGGCCCACCCGCGCGTTATCGCCGGTGAGCATCACCACCTGCTCGACCCCGGCGGCGTGCAGTTCGTCGACAATTGTCGCCGATTGCTCGCGGATTTTGTCGGCGACGGCGATAACGCCGATCCACTCGCCCCCATAGCACATCAGCAGCACGGTTTTTCCGTCGTCTTGCAGCCGGTTGTGTACCTCCATCACGTCTTGTGGCGGCTGTCCGGCGCATTCGGTGATGTAGCGCAGCCGGCCCACCCGTACCACCTGCCCATCGACCGTCCCGCTTACGCCCTGGCCGGTGTCCGCCGAAAAGTCCTGCGCTTCGCCCAGCGGGATGCTGCGCGCTTCAGCGGCTTTGCGCACAGCCTGCGACAGCGGGTGCTCGGAGCGCGCCTCGACGGTGCCCGCAATGCGCAGCAGTTCGGTTTCGCTGATGCTATTGGTGGCGATGACGTCCGTTACGACGGGCCGCCCTTCGGTCAGTGTGCCCGTTTTGTCGAAGGCCACGACCTTGATCGTCGCCAGTTGTTCCAGGTGAATCCCGCCTTTGAAGATCACCCCTCTGCGGGCGGCGGCGGCAATGGCCGACAGAAACGCCGCCGGGACTGAGATCATCAATGCGCACGGCGACGCGACCACCAGCAGTACCATCGCCCGGTAGAAGCTGTGCTCGAAGCTCCAGCCGAGCAGCAGCCAGGGCAGCACCATCACCAGCAGCGATGCTCCGATCACGATCAGCGCGTAATACTGCTCGAAATCATCCAGGAAACGCTGACTGGGGGCTTTGCGATGCTGGGCTTCCTCGACCATCTGGATGATGCGCGAGAGCGTCGACTGTGAGGCGAGCTGCGTCACCCGCACATCCAGCGCCCCCTGCTGGTTGAGCGTGCCCGCGAATACCTTATCCCCCGTGCGTTTTTCGACCGGCATCGACTCGCCGGTAATCGTGGATTGGTCTACGCTCGTCTGCCCGCTGATGATCTGGCCATCAACCGGGATTCGTTCGCCCGGCTGGATGAGCACCGTCTGGCCGATTGCCAGCTCGCTGACCGGCACAGTTTCGGTGCGGTCGTCATACTTGACGCGCGCTTCTTCGGGATACAGCGAAAACAGCGACCGGATCGCCCGGCGGCTGCGATCAATGGCGTAGTCCTGCAAGACGTTACTCAGCGAGAACAAGAACAACAGGATCGCCCCGTCCCGCCATTCGCCAACGACAGCAGCTCCCGCTGCCGCCAGGATCATCAGAAAGTCGATATTGAGCTCGCGTGCGCGCAGGCTTTGGATGCTTGCTTGTAGCCCATAGAAGCCCCCAGCAATATACGCGATCACGCCCAGGGCCGGGATGTAACGGTCGGGCAAGTCCGTCCAGCCGATGATCAAGCTCAGCACAATCGCCAGCAGTGTGACGAATACGAAGGCTGGTTCGAGATAGTGGCGTGTCAACCATTGCGGCAGGGTCAACGAGCGAAACAGACGGGATGGTTTCAGGGGGGTGGTTAGCTCCGACATAATATCTCTCCCTATCCGTGATCGGCGTTGCTTTTGGCGACAGCTTCGAAGACCGCCCGATCGTCTGGATCGAGGCGTTCGAGTAGATCGGGGCCAATTTTGCTGAAGATGCGGTGTGCAAACAGTTCCATCCAGACAAACTGCCGCCCGATTTGAACCATGTTGTTGTTCGTCGTGACGGTCGCGGTATAAGTTGGCTGCGCGCTGGCGATCAGGACTTCCTGCTCGTCGACGACCACCACCAGGCTGTCTTCCAGCTTGTGCAGCTTGGTTTCCTCCGGAGGATGGCGGGCAACTTCGCCGACCTCCAGCCGGCCCTGCCCGGTGAGCAAGGTGCCGATTTTGACGCCGCGCGTGGCAGCGTCGTGAATCGCGTCGTGCAATGTCGCCAGGTTGGCGTCGGTGAGCACCAGCATCGCTTCATGCTCGGCATCAACCAGCATGTTTTCGGCATAGTTCAGCACCGGACTCTCGCCATCGAACGTCCACAGGTAGCCCTCGTCGTGGGCGTGATACAGCGTGTCGAGGCCGTGCCGCAGCACCCGAATGCGCGTTTCGTGCTCGCTCTCCAGGCGATCCAGCAATGCGTCCGGCGGCATAGGCCGGTAGAGCGTCGCTTTGGCCTCTTTGGTCTTGAGCACTGCGCCGCGTGTATCCAGGCGGCCCAGCGCTTCATAGACCATCGAGCGCGGGATGCCGGCTTGCTTGCTCAACTGGTAGCCGGTCGCAGGATAATCCTGGAGCAGCGCCACATATACTTTGCTTTCGTATTCGGTGAAGCCGAGCGCCGAAAGATGAGCCAGCAAGTCCATAACGTCTCCCCACGAGTGACAGTCGATAGTAGTTTGAGTATAAACTACTATGAGGTATTGTGCCAAATTTCGACCTGGCCGGGCTGCGCACATGTTCCGGCCAGGGGAATGAGTGGTTGAAATGACGGGTTAGGTAGGTGTCAGCGCCGCCGGGTTAAGCGGGCCACTCCCCGGATGATCGGTCCCAACACGCGCCGCCCGACATGCACTACACCGCCCATCAGACGCGCGACCTCTTCGGGCTGGCGCGGCGGGAGGATCGCGTAGGGGGCGGCGTGGTTGGCGCGCAGCACGTGGTTGGCGGCCTCAATGCCGGTGATCGTGCTGCGTTCCATCCACAGCGCGGGCGAATCGCAGCCTACCCAGTCGCCGCAGGCCAGAATCCCCGGCCAGGGCGTTTCGACGAACAGGCTGTTCGCGGTCGGGATGCGGAAGCTGGTTTGCGTTTTTCCGTTGCGGCGCAGCGAGCCATGCACAAAGTGGCCGCGCAGCCGTGGAAAGGCGCGCTGGACCTCGTTGGCTGCCAGGATCAGCAGCACTTCGTTGGACTGCTCGAAGACCTCTTCCGGCGCGTAGTAATGCACCTCGATCGCGCTGCCGCCAGCCTCGCCCCATTCGGAAAATTCGTCGTGGAGGCGATGCAACCAGAAAAAGTTGTCGATCTCGAAATCCCCAGTGAACATCCCCCCCGGCGCACCATCACGCGGCTGGGTGTCGAACCACAGGCGCGCCGTTGCGCAGTGGATCGACTCCGGGAAGGTGATCGCTGCCGCTTTTTCTGCCGTATCAGGACCGGCGGCCAGCACGCGCTGCGCGGAGTCCGGCTCCGTCGCAATGATCACATGCTCCGCCAGCAGTGAGCGCATGCCGCCGCGTTTGGCATCCTCAACCCGTACCAGCCAATGTTCGCCTTCGCGGCGCAGTTCGAGCGCCCGCGTGCCGAGCATCGTCATGCCGCCGAACGCGTCGATTTTATCGATCATCGGCTGGAGCAGGCAGTCGTGGGCGTTCGCCGGTAAATATTCAAGCTGCCAGGTGTCGCGCCGCAGGATGGTGTAGAAGCGCATCGCCGCGATGAACGCAGACAGGCTGATGTACTCAGAGGGCGCGGCCAGCAAACTGTGCCCCAGGCCGCGAAACGTGGCGCGCAGATTCGGCGTCCAGAAGCGGAAATAGTCGTCGATGGTCAGCCCTTCCAGTTCGATCTGTTCGTCTAGCGGATCGAAGCCGGTCGTTAGCAGCAGGCTGGTCAGCAAGCCCGGCAGTGACAGCACGTCCAGCAGCGTGATCGTGCTCCAGAAGCGAGGACGCAGCAGCAGTTGCAGGTAGTGAAACGGGGCGGGGAGGAATGTATACCGCACGGCGGTTCCGGCTTCAACGTAGGTGATGGTGTTGCCCCAGCGATTGATCCACTCCTCGCCCGGCGAGAGGCGCAGTTTGATGTCCAGGAAGCGGTCAAGCATGGCGCGCATGTTGTCATAACCGCCCCACAGCGCGTGGGCACCGTGTTCGGAGCGAAACGTCCAGGTGCGGCCATTGTGCTCGAAGCTGTCATCGGCCCCCGCGGAAAGGCAGCCGCCCGGCCATTCGCTGTCGGCCTCCAGGACCAACGGCGGCACATCGCGCGCTGCCAGGTGGACGGCGGCGCTCAGCCCGGCCAGGCCGGCGCCAATTACCACGACCGGGAATACATCTTCGTTGGGGGAAGTCATGAGTTTTTCCTTTACTTGGGACCTGTTCGATACGTGTAGTCTTCCACGACGCGCCCGGTGCTGAGTCGCATGTCAAGCTGGGTGCGATAGGCTTCGCGCAGGTGCAGGTTCGCCTCGGCCAGCGGGCCGCCAGCGACGCGCAGGCGCGGCGTCTCCAGCGCTGCGATCTGGTACCAGCGCAGCACCCCGAAGATGGCGTGCGTTAACTGATCGACCGCGTAGGTGGGCGTGTCGTGCGTGGATGCAGGGGCCGGAATGCGCTTGTGGTTGTAAACAGCGATGCTGCGGTATGGCGGGAGCTGCATGACCTGGCGCAGCACTTCCCCGGCCCGAAACGCCAGCGCCGCGCTGCGCCCCTCGAGGCCCAGCCAGTCCATCAGGGCGCGCACCAGACGCGGCTCGTCGGCGGCTTGCATTCCCTTCCAGCCCAGCGAAAAGTGCGCCTGCCCGTCCACGGCCAGCGCAGCATGGCGGGGGCTGATCGTCGTCTGGCCGAGGCGTTTGGGGAAGCCGTAAATCTCGCGGCCCAACAGGATCGGCTCCCAGGCCGAGGGGTAGATGTACGGCACAAACAGCCCCACGCGACGACCATAGCGCACCGGGACGAAGCAGGTCGTTTCGGTGTAGCTGAACCGGGCTTCGGGTGCGTGTTCGGGATAAGCGTTGGGGAAGTCGGCCAGCGCCAGGATCAGCGAATCGCGTTGGCGACCAGGCCGGCGCAGCAGCGACAGGCCCGCTGGCAGTTGGGCGCGCACCGCGTCGAAGTCGGCGTCACAAAATGCCAGGAGCAGGGTCGTGTGCTCGAACATGAACGGCCCCGGCTGAACCTGTGCGCCGGGCGCGGTATAGTGGATCGGCGCTTCGAGCGCGGCCAGCCGGTCCTGGGTGCGCTGCAATGTCGTCGCCAGGAAACGCCGGGCGGCCCGTGCAAACTCGTCCGATGCCCAGAGTATGTCAAGGGGCCAGCACAGGCATTCCCCGTCGCTGGTGGCGCGGATGGTGTGGCCGTGTGGCAGGCCGCCCAGCACCGCGACCGGGTCCAGCCAGGCCGGGGCGGCGAGGGTCCCGCCGGGGTTGCCGTGCCGTTCCAGCGCGCATTCGCCCGCCGTCAGCAGGCATAGGTCGCGCGGCGTGTCGCCCTGGTAACACAGCACGTCACCGGCAGCGAGCACCTGCGACTGTGCACGGGCGCGTAAGCTGGCGCAGTGGTCGGCGGGCAGCGCGTTGAAAATGGGGAGCGTGTCGAAGTTCATGCAGGTTATGTTGTGTTGGGTGCGATCGTTCCGATTATTTGCCCAATGCTACCCAATGCTAGCATAGAAACACAAAACCGGGCAGCGGGCTGCCCGATCTTGTGCGTGGGGTGGAGAAAGGCTAATGATGTGCCTCGACAAGCTGGATGAAGGCATCCTCCAGTGAGGGCGGGATGATGTCGATCTCGGTGTAGTCTTGCCTGGCCTCCTCCAGCGCGCGTACAACGTTTTCGCGAGTCGTGCTGGCGTCCTGCGTCAGGATGTGGAGCTGCGCCCCGTACAGGCTGACGCTCACGCTCGCGCCTAGCTTGCCCGCGTCGTGCGCCTGGTTCAGGACGCGCGTGGCCTCGGCGGGGTGGGCGGGCGTGACTTCGATCACTTCGCCGGGCAGGTGCTCGCTTTTGATTTCCCCCGGTGCGCCTTGCGCGATCAACCGGCCCTGGTGCAGGAACCCGAGATTTTCGCAGTGTTCCGCTTCGTCCATGTAGTGCGTCGTGACGAAGATCGTGGTGCCATTGGCCGATATCTCGTACAGCAGTTCCCAAAATGCACGCCGCGAGAGCGGGTCGACGCCGGCGGTCGGTTCGTCCAGGAACACGATATCCGGCTGGTGCAGAATCGCGGCTCCCAGCGCCAGCCGCTGCCGCCACCCACCCGATAGATTGGGCGGGGTTTCGCGTTCGCGGCCTTTCAGATCGGCCATGTCGAGCACATACTCGATCTGCTGGCGCAGCCGTTTATTGTGCAGCCCGTAGGCCCGGCCATAAAAGCGCAGGTTTTCCTCAACCGTCAGGTCATTGTAGAGCGTGAATTTCTGCGACATATAGCCCAGCCGGGCACGGATGCTCAGTGCCTGCTGGTGGACGTCATGCCCGAGCACGATGGCCGTGCCATTGGTGGGCGGCAGCAGGCCGAGCAGCATCCGGATCGTCGTGGTTTTCCCCGATCCGTTCGGCCCCAGGAACCCGAAAATCTGCCCGCGCGGGACGCTGAACGAGACGTTGTCGACAGCCGTGAACGATCCGAACATCTTGGTCAATGCTTTGACTTCGATCACGTTTTCCTCGGTGTGGTTGTTGTTGCGCATGGTTGGCCTACCTTTGTTCGCCTAATGTGCGGCGGAAGAAAACCAGGGTCACGGCGTTGATGATGATGCCCAGCGCGGCCAGCCACAGCAGTTGTGGCCAGAGCACACCCAGCCCGACGTCTTTCTGCAAGATGCCGCGCAGGATGATCATCCAGTGCCGGATCGGGAAGAAGTTGGCGAGCCATTGCATGATCTCTGGCATCGACTCGACCGGCACGGCGTACCCGGAGAAAGTGATGTCGACGAAAGCGATCAGCATCGTGATCAGCAGCGCCTGGTTTTGGGTGCGCGAGATCATGGCGACCATAAAGCCGCGCCCCAACTCCACGAACAGGTAGCCGATGGCCAGCACCAGCAGCAGCGGCAGCGATCCGCGAATCGGCACGCCGAATACAGTATTCATGATGCCCAGCAGCAGCAGGAAGTTGGCATAGCCCACCAGCAGCGACGGAATCGCTTTGCCGATGATGATCTCGATCGGGCGCATGGGCATGACCAATAATTGCTCGAAGGTGCCGTATTCGCGTTCCCGGGCCAGCAGTAGCGTCGCCACCATGATCGTCATGATGTACAGCACGAACGCGGCTTCGCTGGGGGTGGTGTAGTGTGCGCGGTCTAGCTCCTCGTTGTATTGCACTTTGATGTCGGGCGTGAAGGCTTGCAGCTCCTCGCGCACCTGGGCTGCGACCGATTGGCCGGAGTCGCTGGCGACCAGCCCGCTTTCTTGGGCCACCACTACCGCGCCAAACTGGTAGATCGTATCCTCGGCGACACGTCGCGCCGTTCGCGCTGGGAGGCTGTTCGCGCCGTTGAAGGTGAGGACCACTTTGGGCTGTTCGCCGTTCTTGAGTTGGGTTTCAAACCCTTTTGGAATCTCGACGAGCACCACCGGATCGGGATCAAAAACATAGTTCCCCCCGGTGAATACCTCATCCAGGGCGGCGTCGCGGTCGCTGTGTTCCTCGAAGGCGTCCAATTCGCCCTGGTCCAGGGTCAGGGTGTCGGTGTCGGCCAACGCCTCGCGCAGCTCTTTGCTGGTTTGGGTATCATCCTGGTCGCGTACCACCATTCCCAGATCGTCGATCTCGGCTCCCGTCGCCCAGCCGACCAGCAGCAGTTCGCAGGCCGCCCCGAAGATCACCAGGATGAGCAGCAGGCGGTTATGCCACAGGTGCAGCAGGTCTTTCCAGGCAATGTTGAGAATGCGGTATATCATTACGCGATCCTTTTCTTGAATAACCACCGGGCGATCTCAAAGCCTTCAATGGCGATGAACCCCAGCAGCAGAATGTTCCACCACAGGTCCCGGACACCGACCCCTTGCAGGAACATGCCGCGATTGATCAATACCCCGCTGACGACGGGCAGTTCGAGCGTTTCCAGCTTGACGAGGAAGGGGAACACCTCCACCGGGAAGAACATGCCCGACAACAGCATCCCAGGGAATAGGAAAAACAGCATCGATGCCCACAGCGCCGCCTCCATGCTCTTGATCAGGATGCTGAACAACAGCCCGATCACCAGCGTTGCGAAGGCGTACAGACACGACAACGCCAGGTACAGCGGGAGATTGCCCCGGAAGGGCACATCGAACACCACCCGCGCCACGATGTACATCAGCCCGACATTGATCATGGAGGTGATCACATACGGGATCGCTTTGCCGAGCAGGATCGCGTGCTTGCTGATCGGTGTGGCGACCAGCGCTTCGAGCGTGCCCTCGCTGCGTTCGCGCGCGATCACCGTCGAGATGCTCATTCCTGGCAGCACCAGTGCGACGGCGATCAACGCCGGAACCAGGTCCCAGATCGCTTTCAGGTCCGGGTTATAGCGGTTATGCACCTCGGTCGGGATCGGGTTTTCCAACAACTGCCGGAACTGGCGCAGTTGGTCGGCGCTGAGGCCGGCGACCGTGGTCGTGTTGCTGTCCTGTGCCCCGGCGATTTGGTCGATGACAGCCATCACATGCTGCGTCAAGAACTGGTCACTGGCGTCGAGCGCGGCTTCGGTGGCGGTTTCGGCGGAGATCGGGTCAGTGCCGTCCACAATGAAACGGTATTTCGGTCCTTGCATGCTCAGCATCGCGAGGCCCTGCGGCGAACTGATCTGGTCCGTGAAGCCATCCTCAATAATCAGAATCACCTTGGCTTCGCGCCGTTCGAGTTTATCTTCGGCCCTGGCGATGCTGTCTACATACCCCTTGAATTTGAGCACCTGCGTCGCGTCCAGTTCATCGACCATCTGCTGGGACAGGATGCTGTCGTCCTTGTCGACCACGATCAGCGGGATGTTTTCGACATCGGTGGCCATGGCGTAGGCGACGAGGATCAACATCAGCACCGGGCCAATCGCCAGCAAGAAGATCGTCATCGGGTCGCGGGTGATGTGCAGCCATTCTTTGCGCGTGATGGCATAAATGTGTCGTCGTTTCATGCGGGGTCCCCTTCCTTTTCGTACTGCCGCACGAAGTAGATAAATGTCTCTTCCATGCGGGGCGGGGCAGGGCGCAGTGACGTGATATTGATGCCTGCTTCCTCTAGTTGCGCTTTGACCGTTTCTGGGGCGGTATCGTCGGTAATGATGCTGTTCAGCACATCGCCGAAGGGCTGCACGTCCAACACCCCGGCCATGCTGCGCAGCACGTCTTCTGAGCGCACCAGATCGTCGGCGCGCAAGGCCAGGACGGTGCCCGGCAGCATCCGCTTGAGCGCGCCCGGTGTGTCGCAGTGCATCATCCGCCCGTCGTACAGCAGGCCGACCCGGTTGCAGCGTTCGGCTTCGTCCATGTAGGGGGTGCTGACGATCACGGTCGAGCCTTCGGCGTGGAGCGTGGTCAGGATGTCCCAGAACTCGCGCCGGGCGACCGGGTCGACGCCGGTCGTCGGCTCGTCGAGCAGCAGCAGCCTGGGGCGGTGGACCAACGCCGCCGCCAAGCCCAGCTTTTTCTGCATCCCGCCGGACAGGTTGCGCCCGCGCCGGTCGCGGAAATCGTGCAGGCCGGTGAAGTCCAGCAGTTCCTTGATTCGCTGCTGGCGTTCTGCGCCGACGACGTCGAATACATCGCAGATGAAATCCAGGTTCTCATCGACGGTCATATCCTGGTACAGGCCAAACTGCTGGGGCATGTAGCCCAGTTCTTGTTTGATGGCTTCGGCTTCGTCCACCACATCATGCCCGTCGACGGTGGCCGTACCGCTGCTGGGCTTGAGGATGCCGGCTAACATGCGCAGCGTCGTGGTCTTGCCCGCGCCGTCGGGGCCGACCAGCCCAAATAATTCCCCGGGTTGGATGTCCAGATTCAGGTTTTGCACGGCGGTGATGCGTTTGCGTCGCAGCCGCTGTTTGAACTCGCGGCCCAGGTTTTCAGCTTTGATCATGGGATGATTTACTCCTTTTGCAGCCCACGCAGCACCAGTTCCACCAGCATGTGCATGGCGGATTGCAGGTCCCACTCCGGCTCGAGCAGCATGTAGAACGTCAGCCCATCCGAGGCCGCCATCAGCACGATGGATACCAGTTCGGGGTCGGTGTCCCTGAATTCCCCGTTGTCGATTCCCTCCTGGATGATTGGAATCAGCATGGTGGTGAAGGCCTGGTACGAATCCTGCATGATCTGCTGCATCTCGTCGCTTTTTTGGGATTGCAGGAACATATCGACCAGCATCCCCATCCAGCGGGGTTCGGCCTGGATGAATTCGCCGGCCTGGTCAAAGGCGCGGATGATGCGCTCTGAGGCCGGCAGGTCCATTTCCGCCAGCGGAGCCAGCGACTTCATCATCTGCTGCATGAGCAGGTTGACCGTAGAAATAAACAACTCGTGTTTGTTCTTGAAGTGCCAATACAGTGTGCCTTTGCTCAGGCCACTGCGGGTTACGATGTCGTCCATCGTGGTTTTGTCGTAGCCGTTTTCGGCGAAGGCCTCGTAGGCGGCCTGGAGAATGAGCGCACGACTTTCCTTTTTGGCTGTCATAAAACCTCCTGTTCGGCCAATTGGTCTAGACTGACCGGTCAGTCTAGGGGTGAGTCTAGTACTTTGCTGGCGGTTTGTCAACCGCGGCCAGATGACAAACCGCCAGCTCGTCGCTATGCTTAACAGGTCGATTGGTTTTCGGTAGAGAAAGTGGGGCTGCTTGTGATCGAGCAAACGCTAAACACGACCTGGAAATTGGGCGATTTTGCCCCTGGGGCCGGGCTGCCTGCCGGTGCGCACCAGCCCGGCTATGACGACTCGGGCTGGATCGATGTGCCCGTGCCGGGCGATGTGCACCGCGCCCTGATCGGGGCCGGGCGGATTGAGCACCCGTACTATGACCGGAACGAAGACAAATGCGCCTGGATCGAGGACCGGGAATGGTGGTACCGGCTGCAGTTCGATGGCCCGGCAGCGGCGCGCGAGCCTAATGAACGGCTGCGGCTCGTGTTCGAGGGGCTGGATACCTTCGCTACCGTCTGGCTGAACGGCGAACGGCTGGGCGAGCATCACAACATGTTTCGCGCGGCCTCCTTTGACGTCAGCGAACGGCTGCGGATTGGCGCGCCGAACACGCTGGCAGTGTGCTTTGATCGCCCGCTGGACCATATCACCGGTTTTGCTGATTTTGAATCGACCTGGGGTCGGAACCCCGAACGAGTCTTTATGCGCAAAGCGCAGTTTAGCTTCGGGTGGGACTGGGGGCCGCGCCTGCCGAATGTGGGCATCTGGCGCGCCGTCGACATCCACCGCGAACGTCGTGCCGCGCTGCGCGGCGTGCATTTCTATACGCTGGAACTGGCACCAGAGCAGGCCCTGGTGGCGGTGCGTGTCGAGGTGGACCGCTTCGCGTCGGATGCGCCCTTGCTCGTTAATGTGCGTTTGCGCGATCCGGAGACACACCAACCGTTGATCTCCACCTGGCAGACGCTTGATGGCGACGGGGATCGGCTGTCGACGGTGGCGTATCTGACCGTGGATCATCCGCGTTTGTGGTGGATCCATGATCTCGGTGAGCCGTACCGCTACGATCTCGAGGTGGTGCTGGAGCAAAGCAGCCTGGTGCTGGATCGGCACAACCAGCAGGTCGGCATCCGCACCATCGCACTGGACCAGGCCCCCGATCCGGACGAACCCGGCACACGCTTCTTCCGCTTCGTGCTGAATGGCGTGCCGATCTTCGCCAAAGGGGCGAACTGGATTCCCGCCGATTCATTTGTCGGCGCGATCCCTGGCGAACGCTACGCGGCTCTGCTGGCGGCGGCGCGTGATGCCAACATGAACATGCTGCGCGTATGGGGCGGGGGGATCTACGAGCATGACACGTTTTATGAGGTGTGCGATGCGTTAGGGCTGCTGGTTTGGCAGGATTTTATGTTCGCCTGTGCGCTTTACCCGGAAGATAACCCGGACTTTGTCGCTGAGGTCGAGGCCGAAGCCCGGTACCAGGTGGCGCGCTTGCGGAGCCATCCCTGTCTGGCGCTGTGGTGTGGCAACAACGAAAACCAATGGCTGCACGATAAACAGGCCTGGGATACTCCGGGGGCCAGGGTGCCGGGCGCGCTGTATTACGACGCGATTCTGCCGCGCGTCGTTGCTGAACTCGACGGGCAGATTCCGTACTGGCCGGGCAGCCCCTACGGCGGCAACGATCATAACAGCATGGCGGATGGGGACCGGCACAACTGGGACGTGTGGCATGGGGACTCCCCGCGCCGCTTTGGGGAGAAACCACACGGCGATATCAGCCCCGAGGGGGTGTCGTATCGCCGCTATGCCGAAGACGTGGGGCGCTTCATTAGCGAGTTCGGGATGCACGCGGTTCCAGTGTACGAGACGCTGCGCCGCGATATTCCCGCCGACCAGCTTTATCACCACAGCCCGGCGATGGACCACCACAACAAAGACAATCCCAAGAACAAGGGCGATAACCTGATGGTGTCGGTGACCGGGCTGCCGGAAAATCTGGAGGACTACATCGCCTTCAGCATGATCGCTCAGGCCGAGGGGTTGAAATTCGGGATCGAGCACTTCCGCCGCCGCAAGCCGCACTGCTCTGGGACGCTGTTCTGGCAGTTTAACGACTGCTGGCCGGTCTTGAGCTGGAGCGTGATGGACTACTACGGCTTTGGCAAGGCGGCGTATTTTTACGCCCGGCGCTTTTACGCCCCGGTGCTGGCCTCCTTCCAGTCGCAGGACGATGGCAGCATCGCGTTGTGGCTGGTGAACGATACGCTGGGCGCTGTGCAGGAAAACGTCAGCGTGCGGTTGGCGACGTTTGATGGCCGCACGCTGTGGGAAGAGACGCAACCCCTCCGGGCTGAGCCGAACACCAGCCAGCCGGTGCTGCGTTGGGCTGCGGCACAAATCGACGCTGGCCCGGACCGGTATCTATATGTTCGTTCGGCGGAGGGCACGTTCCCGGAAAACCGGCTGTTTTTCGCGCCGATCAAGGATTTGCAGCGCGATCCGGTTCCGCCCGACGTCACGATCACCGCGTGGGATGAGCATCGCCTGGAGGTCACGATCACGGCGGTGCAGTATGCCTATTTTGTGCATCTGGTCGTGCCGCACGAGGCGACGCATTTCAACGATAATTACTTCGATCTGGAATCCGGCCAGTCACGGGTGGTCACGGTGTGGAATGACGCGGTGCCCCTCGCGCCGGAGATGGTCACCGTCCAATCGCGCTAAGGGGCCGCGCACAGTGCGCTAGAAAGGCAGCGTAAACACGAAGCGGCTGCCGGTGCCGTTCGGCCCCTCTTCGGCCCAGATCGCGCCACCGTGCGCTTCGATGGTTAGCTTGCAGAAGGTTAGCCCCAGCCCGAAGCCGCGCCGCTGGCGCTGGCCGCCTTCGCTGGGCTGCCCCTGGGCGAAGCGCTTGAAGATGCGTTCCCGGTCTTCGGCGGGGATGCCCGGCCCGCTGTCCGTCACGCTGATCACCAGCCCGTCATCCTCGGCTTGGGCGTTCAGGGTGATGGTGCCGCCTGCCGGCGTGTACTTGATCGCGTTATCGATCAGGTTGGCCAGCACGCGCTCCATTTTCTCCGCATCGATCACGATGGCCGGCAGTTTGTTCGGGAACCGGGCCTCAAGCGTTACCTGCCGATTTTTGGCGGAGAGCGCCGCCCGGTCAGGCGCATCCCGGAGCAGGGGGCACAGGTCTGTTTCGGCGAGTGTTAGCCCCATTTCGCCGGTGTCCAGCCGGGCGACATCCAGCAGCGACTCGACCAGGCGCTGCATCCGGTTACAGGCGGAGAGCGCCAGGTCGAGGATATCCCGGTTATCCGTCAATACCTCGGTGGGTAGCACCACTTCCAGCATATTCAATGCCCCGGCGATCACACCCAGCGGATTACGTAGATCGTGCACGACCAGGTCGCTGGTTTCCTGCCGCACGCGCTGGAGTTCGAGCAGGTGCTCTTTTTCGGTTTGTAATCTGGACACCTGCCGCACAAGCTGGCGCTCCATCTGGTCGTCGGCGGTGCGCACTGTGTCAGCCGCCCGAAGCCGGTTACTCAGCAGCGCCATGATCGTTTTGCCGATGGCCGGGGTGCTGTCCAGCCAGCCATGAAAGGCCGCGCGGCTGACGCGCAGCAGGCGCACGTCTTCCAGCGCCACGACCGACGCCGAGCGCGGCTGGTCATCGAGCAGCGTCATCTCGCCAATGGTTTCCCCTGGTCCGCGATAGCCCAGAACAGTCGGTTTCTCGATGTCGCCTTTGATGACCGCGACCCGTCCGGCCCAGATCAAATACAGGGCGTTGCCCTCTTCGTTCTCATGAAAAATGAACTCGCCGGCCTCGTAGTTGGCTTCCGTCATCATCTCCGCCAGCCGGTCGCGGTCGATAGCGGCCAGCAGTTGCAGCAGTTGCAGATCGTTGGGTTCGGCAAACAATTCGGTTTCGGCCAGTTGTGCGTCGTAAAGCTGTTCCAGTTTTTCCGGAGATAGTTTGGTCATGTATCGCTCCTGTTCGCTTATGCCCCATTATACTTTGGTCGTTAACGCGACAAAAAAAGCACCCACCGGCTTGGGCGGGTGCTTGGTGGACAGAAACACAGACCACGCGCAATTACTGGTAGCGCAGAATGTCCGATACGGTCTTGCGCGAGGCAGCAATCGACGGCCACAGGCTGGCCAGCGTCGTGATGACCAGCATCCCTGCCAGACCGATCAGCGTTGCCGTGAGCGAGAACTCCATCGGGAACAGATCGCGCGCGTTCACGACTTCCAGCAGCACGAACTGCGTCAGGAGCATCAAGGGGATGCCGACCAGCCACGCGATCACCCCCACCACCAGCCCCTCGGTCAGGAATTGCAGGGCGATAGTGGTCGAGCCGGCCCCAATCGAGCGCATCACGCCGATCTCCTTCTGGCGTTCGTAGACGCTCATCGAGAGCGTGGTGAGCAGCCCCAACGCGCCGACGATCGCGATCAGGAACGCGACTGCGCTGAGGATGGTCTGGATGATCGTGAAGGCTTGCAGAATCTGGTTGGTCAGGTCGACGAAGTTCAGCGAGAAGGTCGGGATGCTTTTCGCGGCCAGCGTGTCGTTGATATCGTTGATGATGTCGTCTAACTCATCCGCGCTGGGGTCTTCCAGCGGGGTGATGATCGAGTAGAACTGCGGGCGCGGCTTGGAACTGACCTTCGCCCCGTCAAGCAGCGTCAGGTCGCGCCAGAACATCCCAACAAAGTCGAATTCAACACCCGTTCCTTGCGCGAGCATGTCGGGGGTGTCAAACACGCCAACAATCTCGTATTCCTGGGGGTCTGTTTCGCCTAGCGGGGTGAGCGTGATGGTATCGCCAACGGTATAGCCACCCTGTTCCTGTATGCCCCGGCTGATCACCACGCCGTTGGCCTGCGGTTCACCCGCCGCCGCTGTTTCGCTAACGGCAAAGAAGCTGCCATCGTCGGGACCGAAGGGGAGCAGCGTGCTCATGCGCGGCGTCAGGCCCATGACCGGCACCATGTTACCCGGCAGCATACCGGAGTAGCCGTCCGCTGAGGCATAGGTCGCGTACTTGATGAAGTCGGCAGCCTGGACGGGGATGGGCAGAAAACCATCCAGCAGTTCCAGGTCGGGCGCATACATACCGATGAAATCGGCGGGCAGCATCGGATTAACCAGCCGGTCCGGCGGCGCGAAGATGCCGACGATTTCGTATTCGGTTTCTGCGCCCAAGAATGGGCCTATCTGCTGGCCCAGCGGAGACAGCGATGTGAGTTCGAGGGTCTGCCCGACCTCGTAGTCGCCTTTGTCGGCTATGGCCCGGCTGATGATGACCCCGTTGGCCTGGGGGCCCTGTTCTACATCGCTGTTGATGGCGAAGAAGTCACCCCCGGTCATGGCGAAGGCGTCTTCGGCGCGCGAGGTCAGCCCCAGCACGAGCGTGCCTGGCTGGTCGCTGGCGCTCTCGTATCCGTCCACCGTGAGGTAGCTGGCATATTCCAGGTAGGGGATGCGCGGGGCGCTGCCGCCGTTGCCCGGTTCCAGTGCGGTGTAAATCTGGTCGGTCGCTGCCGAGGGACGGATGATGGTATCGTAGCTGTACCCGGCGGCGTCGGCCAGCGTTTCCCAGTGGATCCAGGCCTGATCAATCGGAAACTCAGAGATGCCCACGACGGTGAGCTTTTTGATTACACCATTCGCCAGCTTAAGCCCGACGCTGTCATCGACTTCAACCTCCATGTGGTTGGCCAGGGCGCTGGAAAAGATAATCCCGGTATCTTTATTCTCAGCATTGAGTCCTGCTCCCTCGTCGATCTCGAAGTTGAACCCCGGGGTGGAACTCTCCACATCGTACCCAAACGCGAAGATGCCGGGCGGGCCGAAGGGGGAAATGCCCGGATCGTAGCCTTCAAACTTGACCTGCAATTGCAGCAGGGGTTCGACGGTGTCGATGTAGTTCGTGTCGGCGGTTTGGAAGTTCTCCCGCATGATGGCTTCGAACTCGTCCGGATCGCGGGCCTCAAGCGGGCCGATGGCAATGTCGATGTTGAAGGTGTCGATGTAAGACGAGATGCCGCCCGTGAAGGACTCGAAAATGGCGAAGATGCCCATAAACGCCCCGGCGGCAATCGCCAGCGTCAGCACAGTAAAGGCCAGCCGGCTTTTCTTCAGGCTGACGTTGCTTAACCCCTGCCGGATTGTGATCGGGATCGGCAGTCGCTCGATCAGCTTGGCGATTGGCCCCGAGCCGTAGTTCGCGTCAATCCCCAGGTCGGTCATCGCGTCGAGAATCTGGACCCGCGTGCCGTTAAAGACCGGGATAATCGAGGCGATGACCGGCACCAGCAGCCCGATCACCACCCCCAGCAGGATCGAGAAGGGGGAATAGTTAAAACCTTCGCCCAGCAGTGTGTTGAGTTCGGGCGCGAGGGCGTCAGCCGCCGCGTCGCCGCCGGGAATGCCGACCAACACCCCGGGGATCACCCCGATTACACCATAGGCGAACGCGATCCCAGAGTATATCAGGAAGTTATCCAGCCGGGTTGCGCCGATCGATTTCATGACGCCGATCTGCCGCCGTTGTTCGACCACCAGCGATGTGATTACGTTGACGACCAGGAAGCCGGACACGATCAACGCCATGAGCGCCAGCGCGCCCATCAGGTTGCTGATCTGTTGGGCCTGCATGATCAGCGGGCTGTTTTTCGGGTCCTGAAGTTCGGAGAAGACGATGGTGTAGGGTTGTGAATCGGCGTCTTGGTCGATGCCCTTCACCCGGTTTTCCTCATTCCCCAGCGTAGAGACGATGCGCTGGAGCGTGTCGTATTCGTCTTCTGCGATGCTAAAGGTATTGAAACGGACCCAGATGTTGTCAAATCCAGTGCGGCCTGCCAGGTAGTTGGCTTTGTCGAGCGTGGTATAGACCCCGCTGTCCGGCGTGAGGGCGTAGGCATCGAACACGATCCCGGAGATGGTCCACGCGTCCAGTCCGTCACCAGCGGTGGCATCGTCGCTGCCATCCGGGCTGTCATCGCTGGCGCTGCCTGCGCTCCCCATTGGGCCTGCCGAGGCGCTCACCGGGCGGAAGTAGATCGTCTGGCCGACGCTCAGGTCGAATTTGTCCGCCATGCGCTTTTCGACCGCGATTTCCTTCTGGGCGGGGTCGTCGGTGGGGTAACTGCCCTCGAGTAAGCGCAGCGGTTCGATCGGGGCCGTGTACTCCTGGTCGTCTTCCTTGCCAAAGACCGGGATCAGTTGCGGGTTGTCCGGATCGCCGTTCCAGATGGCGTAGGCCTGCAAGGTCGCGTCTTCGAAATCTTCGTCACCGGGCTGCACCTTGAAGGAGACCGGGTTGTCCTCCATGCCGCCCATCACGGACGTTATCCCCGGCAGTTCGGGATGATTCTGGAGGATTTGGAGATAGAGCGCATTGTTGAGCTGGATATCGGGATTGCCGGTGATCGCCATTTGCGCCATCGCCAGCTCTTCTTCTTTGATGTCCTCTTCGAGCTGGCTGACGATGATGTCGCTCATCGAGAACAGCGCGATGGTGCCGGCCACGCCGATGAAGATCGCCGCTGAGACGAGCAGCGTGCGCCCTTTGCGCGCCCACACATCGCGTAAAATTTTGCGTATTCGCGTTTTGATCATATTTCCCCCTTAATCAACGAGGTAAGTCCATGCACTGGATTGGATTGGCCAGCCGATTTGTCTTTGTTTGGATACGGCGGATCAATTTTATCATCGGTAATCCAAAAAACCACTGTTCCCTCCATGTTGAAATTACGAACAACGCTGGGCGAAGTTGCGAAGTCTGCCGTTTTGCGATCCGGTGGTGAATCCGGTGCGTGCTATAATGCGTACCTCGAGGTTTGGCTTGGCCGGAAAGGGGCCAGAATGACCGAAATGCTACAGCTTTACAACTGGAACGTCAATGGGATTCGCGCGGTGCAGCGCAAAGGGTTTCTGGAGTGGCTCGAACAGACGGAGCCGGACGTGCTGTGTGTGCAGGAGACAAAGGCATCGCCCGACCAACTCGAACCCGAACTGCGCCAACCGCCCGGCTATCATACCTATTGGGCGGCTGCCGAACGGAAGGGCTACAGCGGCGTGGCGCTCTTTTCCAGGCACGAACCCGACTGGGTGCAGATCGGGTTGGAGATCGACGAATACGACAGCGAGGGCCGGACGATCATCGCCGGGTATGATGATTTCGTGTTGGTGACCGCGTACTTCCCCAACGGGGGCCGTGACAACAGCCGGGTGCCGTTCAAACTGGCCTACTATGACGCTTTTCTGGCCACTTGTAACCGGCTGCGTGACGAGGGTAGGGCGGTGATTTTCTGTGGTGATGTCAATACCGCGCACCGCACGATCGATCTGGCGCGGCCCCAGCAGAACGAAAAGAACACCGGGTTTTTGCCCGAGGAGCGCGCCTGGATCGATCAAGTGCTCGCCGAGGGTTACATCGACATTTTCCGCGAACTGCATCCCGACCTGACCGGCGCGTACACCTGGTGGCCCTACTGGCGCAATTCACGCGAGCGTAATCTCGGCTGGCGGATCGACTACTTCTTCATCACGTCCGACCTGCGCGAGCGCGTGCACAACGCCGCGATCCATGCGGATGTCATGGGGTCCGATCACTGCCCGATCAGCCTGACCCTGACGCGCTAATCCGCCCGCAGATGGTGTGCCCGGGCCTGGTGACTGGCATAGAACACCAGCACGATCTGCGCCGGCGTAGTATCCGGAGTGTGGAACGTATGGGGCTGCGTGGCTTCGAAGAGCAGGCTGTCGCCCGCTTCCAGGGTATACTGCTGGTCCGCGATTTTGTAGTGAACGATGCCCTTCAGGCAGTACACGAATTCCTGGCCCGAATGCGTGATCGGCGTGTTCTTGCTGCTGGTCCCCGGCGCAATGTGGACCAGGAACGGCTCCAGTTGTTGGCGACGCAGCCCGGTGCCCAGGCTTTGCATGATCACCCCGTCCCCCTCCGATTGCAGCCGTTGGTCACGGCGGACCACGACCGTCGTCCGCGCCTGGGGCATCTCGAAAAAGTCGGTGATGGGCACTTCTAACGCAGTCGCCAGCATGTGCAAGGTGGATACGGTCGGGGAGTTTTCGCCCCGCTCAATGCGGCTGATCGCGTTGGCGGATAGCCCGCAGTGTTTGGCCAGCGCCCGCAGCGACAGCTTGCGCGTTTCGCGCAGCTTTCTGATACATTGGCCTACATTGGGTTCCGATAGCTTGCTCACAATCCCTCCCAGGGTAGTGCCTTCAGACGCCGGAATTGTATCATAATAGTTGTTCGTTGTGTACTAAAGTGTTACGATAGCGGCAGGTTGGAGGTGCCAATTATGCATTTTGGGTTACATCCCTGTTCCTTCCCCAGCGGTCCGGGAGATTCACGGTAATGAGTAGCAATAAACGCGAACAGACGGCCCGGCAGGCCGGGGATTTTATGCGGCAGGGGTATCACTGCTCGGAGTCGATTGTAGTGGCGGTGGGGGAATACCTGTGGGGCGATGTCAATGATTGGCTGCGCCGGGCCAGTACCGGCTTCAGCGGTGGGATAGGAAATACCAGTGATGAGCTATGCGGCGCGCTGAGTGGCGGCGTGCTGCTGATCGGGGCGTTGTTTGGTCGTACCTCCGTACAACAGAGTGATAGCAAGTGCCAACAGCTCGCCGCCCGGTATCGTGATCGATTTGCCGAACAGTTTGGGGCTTGCCGGTGCTGCGATGTGCGCCGCGCGCACGGGTCCTGTTCTGTGCTGGTCGAACGGGCATCGCGCCTGCTGTTGGATATTGTGGACGAGGCGTAAGATGCAGTGGATAAAGCGAGTGAGTTTGGGAGTGCTGGTGTTGGCGGTGGGGCTGCCGGTGTGGGCGAGTGGTCGCGTGCAGGCACAGCAGGTCGGCGATGAAGACGAGCAGGAACTAACCATTACCATCCTTTACGACAACAACCCCTACAATTTGGATTTGCAGACCAGTTGGGGCTTTTCAGCGCTGGTGGAATATCGTGACCATACGGTTTTGTTCGATACCGGGGGCGATGGCGATATCTTGTTGTCCAATATGGCGGAGATGGACGTCGATATCGAAGCCATTGAGGCGATTGTGCTGTCTCACCAGCATGGCGATCATGTGGGCGGGCTGGCAGCGCTGCTGGAGCAGGATATCCAGCCGCCAGTGTACGTGCTGGAGTCCTTTCCGTCCTCGATCAAACGCGCTATCGACGACTATACCGACGTGATCGAGAGCGAACCTGGCCAGGAGATCACTAGCGGCATCTACACCACCGGCATGATCGACGGCAGCTCCGACGAGCAAGCCCTGGTGATCGAATCCCCGCGCGGACTGGTGGTGATCACGGGATGTGCGCATCCAGGCATTGCGCAGATGGTGGCCGACGTGCAAGCGTTGTTCGATGGGCCGGTCTATCTGGTGCTGGGCGGCTTCCACCTGGGCAGCCGCAGTGAAGCGCAAATCACCGCCATCCTGGGGCAGTTCCGCGAGTTGGAAGTGGCGAATGTCGCGCCATCGCATTGCACCGGCGCGCAGGCTATCGCCATGTTTGAGGACGAGTATGAAGACAACTTTATGCGTGTCGGGGCAGGCAAGGTGATCACCATCCTGCCCGCATCGGATGATGAATGAGGAGAATAAGGTATATGCCAGAAACCCACATTGTGGAGCGTGACTCCATGCTGCACGTCCCGGCGGCGGCATCGCTGGATGCGCTGTGCCGCGCGGACGCTGCGCCGGAACTGCTGCGCCAGACGTTGAAACGCGCGCTGTCGTGGCAGCATCGAGTCGATTTCAGCGTCGAGCGCGTATTGATGTCGCCGAAACTGGCCGCCTGCTGGGTCGCGGGGCTGTTGGCCCTGGATGCACAGGTGGCCTTCGATGGGGACGGCGATGCCCCGCAGCCCTTAGCCGCGTTCTTGAACCGGAATGCGGCCAATCCAGGCCGGTTGTCCGCCGTCCAGGTGCCGGTTGCCGGGGCGGGGCAGGTCTGGGGCCGGGCGGATGTGTCGGCGCTGCCCGCCAGCGCGCCGATTGTCACGGTGGCAGCGGTGCTCCAGATCGAAGGGGACATCGTGCGCGATGCCCGGATCGCGCTGACCGGCGTCTGGCCGGAGTACGCCCGGCTGGCGGATGCTGCCCGCCAGTTGATCGGCGGCCCGCTGGACGACGCGCGGATCGCGCATGTCGCTGAAGCCGTCGAACACGAGGTGAACCCCCCGGGCGATTTCAACGGGAGCGTAGCGTACCGGCGCGCCATGGCCGCGGTGTTGACGCGGCAGGCGCTGGAGATGTGTGGAGCAAGCAACTGATGCCAGCGATTACCCTGACGATCAATGCTATTGAAAAGACTTTTGAGGTTGAAAAACAAGAGACTTTACTCGATCTACTGCGCCGGGCCAGATACGCCAGCGTCAAACGCGGCTGCGATACTGGCGACTGCGGTGTGTGTGTTGTGCTGCTGGATGGGCAGCCGATTCGGGGCTGCATGGTGATGGCGTCGGCGGCTGCCGGGCACCATATCACCACCGTCGAGGGGCTGAGCGGTCCGAACCAGGCGTTACATCCGATCCAACAGGCGTATGTGGATACCGGCGCGATTCAGTGTGGCTTTTGCATCCCGGCCATGATACTGGCGACCAAAGCCCTGCTCGACGAAAATCCCGACCCCTCCGAGGCCGAAATCCGCGCCGCTCTGAGTGGCGTCCTGTGCCGCTGCACGGGCTATGTGCGCATTGTGGAGGCGGTGCAGCGCGCGGCGGCCATGTTGCGCGGTGAGGACGCGCCGCCGGTGACGCACCGGGCCGAAACTCTGCCGCCGGACGGTCAGCCGGTCCCGCTGCCGGAGCCGTACTATCGCCAGGGCGTGTACGCGCAGAATCCGCTCCCGCCGCTGGTCTATACCCCGCTGGCGATGCAAAACACAGACGTGGTCGGCCAATCGGCGGTCAAGGTTGACGCGGTCAAGCTGGCCAAAGGCAACCCGGTCTATGTCGATGATGTGCAGCCGGAGAACATGCTCTATGGGGCGCTGCTGACCAGTCCTCACGCACACGCACGCATCACGCGCATCGACGCCAGCCGCGCCCGCGATCTGCCCGGCGTCCGCGCGGTGCTGACGCACGAAGACCTGCCGCGTATCAAGTATGCGTCCGGCGGGCAGAGCTATCCCCAGCCGCCGCCGTATGATCAGGTGTGCCTGGATGACAAGGTGCGGCACGAGGGGGATCGCGTGGCGATTGTCGCGGCAGAAACCCCGGCGATCGCGCGGCGGGCGCTGCAACTGATCGACGTTGAGTACGAGGTGCTGCCGGCTGTGGTGGACATGGAAGCGGCCATGCAGGACGGTGCGCCCGTGATTCACGACGAGCCGGATACCGAGGGCATTCACGACGCGGAACATAACATCGTGCATCGCATCGAGGCCGAAGCTGGCGATATCGAGGCCGCGTTTGCCGAGGCGGATCGTGTTTTCGAGGGCGAATACCGTACGCCCAAGCAGCAGCAGGCCCACCTGGAGCCGCACGTATGCATCACCTATTGGGACGAGGACGACCGGCTGGTGATCCGCACCAGCACCCAGGTGCCGTTTCATATCCGGCGCATGGTGGCCCCGCTGATCGATCTGCCGGAAAAACGCATCCGCGTGATCAAGCCGCGCATTGGCGGCGGCTTCGGTAACAAGCAGGAGATGCTGCTCGAAGACCTGTGCGCGCATCTGACCATCGCCACCGGGCGTCCGGTGCGCATGGAGTACACCCGCACCCAGGAATTCACCAGTTCGCGCAGCCGGCACCGTAACATCGTGCGTTACAAGCTGGGCGTCCAGGGCGACCAGGTGATCGCCGCCGACCTGTACCTGATCGGCGATACCGGCGCGTACGGCGCGCACGCGCTCACCGTGCAGATGGTGGGCGGCTTCAAGGGCTTGACGCTCTACAACGCGCCCAACCTGCGCTTCATCTCCGACGTGGTGTACACCAACACGCCGCCGGCGGGAGCTTATCGTGGCTACGGGGCGATGCAGTGCGAGTACGGCATCGAAGTGCTGATGGAGGAGATCGCCGAGCAGCTGGGGCTGGATGTCGTCGAGTTCAAGCGGAAGAACTGGCTCAAGGTCGGCGAGGAGATGACTCTCTCGAAGGCGCTGGGCGAAGGGCGCGATGGTTACGCGCAGATTCTCCAGTCCAGCGGCCTGGAGCAGTGTGTGAGCATCGGACTGGAGGCCACCGGCTTTTACGCTAAGCGCGAGGCTAACCGGACTCAGGACGGGCGCTACCGGCGTGGGATCGGGATGGCAGTTGTGATGCACGGCAGCGGCATCGCCGGGCTGGATATGGCGGCGGCCACGCTCAAGATGAACGACGATGGATCGTTCAACCTGCTGATCGGCGCGACTGATCTTGGCACCGGGTCCGACACGATCCTGGCCCAGATCGCCGCTGAGGTGCTTGGCATCCCGGTCGACGACCTGATCGTGTACTCGTCCGATACCGACTTCACCCCGTTCGACAAGGGGGCCTACGCCAGCAGCACCACGTATATCAGCGGTGGGGCGGTGCGGAAGGCGGCGCTCAAGATCAAGGACCAGCTTCTCGAGCACGCCGCGCGGATGTTGGACCTGGACAGCTCGTCCGGGCTGGAACTGGCTGCGCGCAGCGTCACCGCGCCGGATGGACGCTCCGTCACGCTGCGTGAGGTGGCGCTCAGCAGCCTGCACCAGGACAACCAGCACCAGATCATCGCGTCGGCCTCGCACATGAGCTACGAAAGCCCGCCCCCCACAGCGGCCCAGTTCGCCGAAATTGTGGTCGATACGCACACCGGGCAGATCACCCCTGAGCGCCTGTTGATGGTGGTCGACTGCGGGCGCGTGATCAACCCGATCACGGCGGCGGGGCAGGTAGAGGGCGGTATGTCCCAGGCGTACGGCTTTGCGGTGTGCGAAGATATGCTGTTTGACGACGAGGGGCACATGCTAAACCCGCGTTTCGGTGCGTATCCGATACCGCGCGCCGACGACATGCCACCTACTGACGTGATTTTCGTCCAGACCGACGAACCGAGCGGGCCATTTGGCGCGAAATCGGTCGCCGAAATTGCTATTGACGGTGTTGCCCCGGCGATGGCGAGCGCGCTGCACGATGCAACCGGCATCTGGTTGCGCGATCTGCCCTGTACGCCGGAGCGTGTATGGCGCGCATTGCGCGATGAAAAGGAGTAACGATGAAGATTGCAGTTGTAAGCGACGATGGCAAAACGATCAGCCGGCACTTTGGCCGGGCACAGTACTACGTGGTGTTTACTGTCGAGGACGGTGAGATCACCGGAAGCGAGCAGCGCGACAAAGCCGGTCACCGGCAGTTTGCCGCCGAGGAGGGGCACCACCACCATGAGCATGACCATGATCATGAACACGATCATGAACACGATCATGACCATGAGCACGGACACGGACACGACCATGCGCACGGGCACGGGCGCGGGCGTGGGCACGAGCACCGGCACGGGCGCGGACGCGACACCGATCCGCGCGGGCATGGGTTCGGCCATCATGCCGACCGCAAGCACAACCGCATGGTCGAATCGATCACCGACTGCGAGGCTGTGCTGGTGCGTGGTATGGGGCGCGGGGCCTACATCGCGATGGAAAATGCCAATATCAAACCGGTCGTCACCGATATTCCCCTGGCGGAGGATGCCGTCAAGGCCTACATCAAGGGAGATATCGTCGACCATACCGACAAATTACACTGATTTTTTCCGTAAGGGGGCAGTCAACTGGCTGCCCCCGCTGCATTTTTGGAGGGGCCATGATCACCATTACCTGCCTGGTAGAAGATACGCCTTTAGGACTGGACTTTCGCGCCGAACACGGTCTGTCGTTTTCTATCCAGGTGCCGGGGCATCAGGTATTGTTCGACACCGGCGAGTCGGGGGATGTGCTGCTGCACAACGCCCGCCAGTTGGAGATTAACCTGGCGCAGATCGACGCGCTGGCCCTCAGCCACGCGCACCTGGATCACAGCGGCGGGGTGCCGGACCTGTTGAAATTGACGCCGGCCTCGCTGCCGTTTTTTGCCAGCCCGGATGTGTTCCGCCCGCGTTACGTGCACGAAGACCGCGCGTCCTACGGGATGCCACTAAGCCGCGCGGAACTGGCGCAGCAGGTTGACCTGCACTTGAGCGCGGACCCCGTCGAGATGGTGCCCGGTGTGTGGACGACCGGCGAAATCACCGAGCGTCCCTATTTTGAGGGGCGTGGTGCGACACACCAGATCAAGGTCAATGGCGAGTGGCAGCCCGATCCCTATCGGGATGATCTGTCGCTGGTGGTGGAAGACACGGACGGGGTGATCGTGGTGCTGGGCTGCGGACATGCCGGGCTGCTGAACATCTTGCGCCACGTCAAGCGGCATTTTGCCCGTCCGATCAAGATGGTGATCGGCGGCACACACCTCAACGCTGCGACGGACGACATGCTGGCGCAGGCTGTCGCGGAACTGCGCGACACGTACGGCTCGCCGCGCCTGTACCCCAATCACTGCACCGGACAGCACGCCTACGATGCGCTGGCGGCGGCGTTTGGTGACAGGGTACAGCCTTGCCCGGCGGGCACAGTCGTGCAGGTCTAGCTACTCCACCGGCAGCCCGGCCATCCGCATGATCTTGAGCGCGTTGGTCGTGGGGCAGGGGCCTGGACGCAGCTTGTAATCGAACGCCATGCGGCTGTCTTCGATGGTTTCTTCGAAGTGCATGTTCTCGAGGTGGGATATCTCGTCCGCAAGCTGGACCAGTTCGAGATCGTGCGTCGAGATCACGCCGGCTCCGTGCTGCCCCACCAGCGCCCGGATGTACGCCCGGCTGCCGATCAGCCGTTCGCGGTTGTTGGTTCCCCGGAAAATCTCGTCGATCAGGAAAAACAGCGGGAATGGATGCTCCTGTTCTAGCGCGGCCAGCAAGGCTTTGAGCCGCCGGACCTCGGCGTAGAAGTACGAGATGCCGTTGGTCACGGAGTCGGTGACGCGGATTGAGGTGAACAGCCGAAACGGGGTAGTGCGCAGTGCCGCCGCATTGACCGGGCCGCCTGCATACGCCAGACACAGGTTCACGCCCAGCGTGCGCAGAAATGTACTTTTGCCGGACATGTTCGACCCGGTGATCAGTACCACGTCGCCGTTTTCGCGCAGCGCGAAATCGTTGCACACGCACGCATGGTCCGGGATCAGGGGATGGCCGATGGCGCGCGTCTCGAAAATGGTGTCCGTTTCCTGATCATCAATAGCGGGGAAGGTATAGGCCGGGTTCAGGTACGCCAGGTTGGCCAGCGCGCTGAGCGCCTCGATCTCGAACCAGGTATCGAGCCACTGCGGTAGCAAATCGGCGACCGCCTCGCGGCTGCGATTCAGGTTGTCCATGACGTACAGGTCCCAGGGCACGAGCAGGCTGGCGACGATCCACAGCGGTGGGTTGCGGCGCAGACTGCCCGCCGCCAGTACGCGCGCGATGCGCTTGATGTGGGTGGAGGGGCGTTGTTCGCCTTCCAGGAACGGCGCGCACAGCGTTTCCAGCCGGGGATGTGCCCTGTAGCGAGTGTCTTCGAGAAATGTGAAAACGGACTGCAGATCGTCCAGCGGATCGCGCAGCGCCAGCCCCAGCTCGAACGGGTCCCCCATACGCTGAACATGCCACAGGTACACGGTGGCATACAGCGCGAAGGTGATCAGCCACAGCGGCGGCAGCAGCTCCAGCGCATACAACACGAACAGGATCACATTTGCCAGCGCAACCCCTGTCAGCAGGTATTTGGCCGTCCCCAGCAGCGGGTCCGGTGCGTGCAGCGCCAGCCAGGCATACACCTGGTCCCCATCCCAGCGCCGTTTTCTGCCGAGCGTTCCGTGCAAATGCAGTTTGTCGCGGAACAGCGACAGTGGTGTGAGTTCCCGCACCAGGGCTTGCCGTGCTTTCACCTGTGGAATGTCCGGTTCGGTGGCGGTCAGCCACGCGCGCAGCCATTCGCTGCTGGAGCGCGACACGCAAGTGTCCACCACGCGCAGCAGCGAGCGTTCCCCAATCAGGTCCAGGTCGGACTCAAACGGGTGGTCCGGACGCGGCGCGAGCGATGGGGCAGGGGGCAGACGATCCCAATCGATCGCCATGCGGGCGCAATGGGCGCGTTTGATGCTGCGCCAGCCGGTATGCGCGCTGATGCTGGCCTGGATGCGGTTGTGCTGCCGGGCAATGAGCACGAACCCCCCCAGCCACGCGATCAGCGCCGGAACGCCGGCAGGCCAGCCCCACGCGAAGAACAGGATCACACTCCCCAGCGCGCCGCCGCCAAAACTGAGCAGCCGCGCCCATGTATAGCGGTTGCTGATCCGGTACAGCCGGGCGAGCGTGTGGTCCAGGCGTTTGATCTGGCGCTGCAGGGCGCGCTGGCGGGATGCTTTTGTTGGCAAGATAGGTCGTCCTTACGGTTCTAACTCGATGTAAATACGTTTGTTGATCTTACCCTTGCTCTTGTAGTCCGTTATACGGATTTTCCCGACTTCCGATGTATTGCGCACATGGGTGCCGCCGTCAGCTTGCAGGTCCAGCCCTTCAATCTCCACCACACGAACCTGCTGGATACCTTCCGGTAGCAAGTTGATCTTGGTTCGGATCAGATCGGGGATTTGGAAGGCTTCCTCACGTGGGAGGATGTCCACCGAAACGGGGCGGGCGTTGGCCACTTCCTGGTTGACGGCGTGTTCGATGGTGTCGACAAGCGCTTTGCGCATGGTCTCGAACTCGAAGTCCAGGCGGCCCTTGAGCGGGGACATATCGCCGCCGGTGACCGAGGCTCCGTAGTCGCGCCAGACTACGCCGCACAAGATGTGCAGGGCGGTGTGGGTCCGCATCAGTTGATACCGGTGCGCCCAGTCGATTTCAGCGTGGATCGTGGTCCCTACAGCGGGCAGGGGCGCGTCGTTATGCAGCAGGTGAACGACTTTGCCGCCGATTTTGCGCGCGCGTTTCACGTGGCAGATTGCGTCGCCGGTGTCCAGCGTGCCGGAGTCCGCAGGTTGGCCACCGCCGCCCGGATAAAATGCGGTTTGGTTGAGGACGACGCCGTGATTATCTTCATCGAGGCCGATAATCGTCGCATCGAACTGCTTCAGGTAGCTGTCGGTCTGGTACAGTAAATCGGTCATCAGTGGGCATCCTTTCCCAGAGTTGAAACGCTATGATGATAGCGGACTCTGGGCAAAGATGCCGCTTATGGTGTGTCGTCGGCTGGCTCTGCGATGAGCCGCCCGCCGCGCACCGTGCCGCCCAGCACGATCCCTGCACCGATCAGCACCAGGTTCTTGATGATGTACTGGCCTTCCAGCGTCAGCCCGTACGGGAAATGCGTCCAGACCGCATCAGGCAGCACCACCAGCGGCAGCGCCGTGCCCGGCATTTGCAGGAACAGCAGCAGCAGCGTGATGCGCATGAAGATGCCGAATATCAGGCCCAGCCCAATCGCCATTTCCCACAGCGCCAGCACCGGGATGAACCAGTCCGGGTCTACGAAGTAGGTCGTGTCGCGTACCAGGGGTTCCGCCGGGCTGAGGTCCGGGACCAGCTTCAGCGCCCCGAACCAGAAGAAGACAACCCCCAGCCCGACGCGCAGCACGAGCAACCCGTAACGCGCCATCCAGGTGGTGATCGCCCGGTCGACCTGGTCGAAACGTGCCTCCAGGGTTTTACGGTTCAGATGTTGTTTCAATGTGCTCCACATCTCGTTGCCTCTTTTGATGATAATTTTCACGCATATCTAGAACATAACATAGACGAGATGGTGACGGTTGCTTTCTAACCAGGGTTTAATGCGGCGTGGCAACGAAAAAAGGGCAGCGACACATCGCTGCCCCGTGTGGCCGTGCGTGTGAAAAGCGTCAGTAGTCCAGCCCCATGCTGTCGGCGATGATCTCGGCCACATCCTTGACCTGGGGACCGTCCTGGGTTGCTTCGTCCTGGCTGGCGTCCTCGAACATGCGTATGCAGAACGGGCAGCTTACCGCCAGGGTGTCGGCCTTGATGCTGGCGGCCTCGTTATAGCGCACGATGTTCACGCGGTCGCTGCCGTGTTCTTCCTCTTTCCAGAACTGGGCACCGCCTGCGCCGCAGCAGAATGAGTCGTTGCGGGTGCGGTCCATTTCGACGACTGCGCCGCCAATCGCCCCTTGCAGCGCGTAGCGCGGGGCGTCGTATACGTCGTTGTGGCGGCCCAGGTAGCACGGGTCGTGGAACGTCACTTTGCCGTGATCGTTGGCCTGGACCTTCAAGCGCCCGCTGCGGATCAGTTCTTGCAAAAACTCGGTGTGATGGACTACGTCGTAGTGGCCGCCGAACGGCTGGTATTCCTTGCCGATGGTGTGGAAGCAGTGCGGGCAGGTCACCAGGATGCGCGGCGCGTTGGCCTTATTGAGCGTCTCGATGTTGGCCAGCGCTATCTCGTAGAACAGGTACTCGTTGCCGGCCCGGCGGGCGCTGTCGCCGGTGCAGCTTTCCATCTCGCCCAGCACCGCGAACTTGACCCCGGCCTCGTGCAGGAGTTGGACCAGGGCGCGCGCGGTTTGTTGGGCGCGCGGTTCCAGGCTGGCCGCACAGCCGACCCAGTACAGCACCTCGTAATCGTCCGTGTCTTCGATGGTGGGCACCTCCAGCCCTTCCGCCCATGCCATCCGGCTCTGGCCCATCTGCCAGGGATTGCCGTTGTTTTCCATGCCCCGGAAAGCCCCCTGCAATTCGTTAGGGAACTCGGCCTGGAGCAGCACCTGGTCGCGGCGGATGTCCAGGATATCAAACATCGGCTCGTTGCCGACCGGGCAGATTTCAATGCACGCGCCGCACGCGGTGCAGGCCCACACCGCCGACGGGGTGATCCCAAACTCGATCAGTGGGTCAGGGGACTCCTCGCCGCGCGCCAGGGCAGCCATCTGCCCCTTGATCGCGTAGCGCTTGTTGATCTCCAGCGCGCTGGGCGACAGCTCTTTCCCGGTCACATACGCGGGGCAGACATCCTGGCAGCGGTTGCACATGATGCACGCGAAGGCGTCGAAGATGTGTGTTTTGTGCAGGTGCTCGAGTTTGGCTGCGCCGAACTGTTCGCGCTCCTCGTCTTCGAAGTCCAGCGGGTCCAACGCGCCGAGCGCGGTGCGTTCTGGCCGCGAGAAATAGTTGAGCGGCCCCATAAACAGGTGCATGTGTTTGGTATAGGGGAAATAGGGGATAAAAGCCAGGATCGTGCCCAGGGCCAGCCACCACATCGCGTGCTCGCCGACTTCCTGCGCATTGTGGGTCAGCCCATCCCACAGCCCGGCGACGAGGTTGGCGAACGGTTGCCAGTTGTCGCCGCCCTGCAGCGCGATCCAGAACGTTTCGCCCATGAACCGCCCGCCGACGTGCACCAGAATGAACGCGCCGACGATCAGCGAGTCGATGCGCAGCCCTTGCTGCACTTTGGGATGCAGCTTGACGTTATCGTGGAAGGTCAGCGCCGGGGCGCGCGTCAGGAAGCGGCGCACCAGGAAGTAGACCATGCCGATGATGATCAACAGGCTGAACACATCGCCCACCAGCCGGTACAGGTCCCCGATGAGGCCGGTGCCGAGGAACTCGATGTCGAAGTAGCCCTCTAACAGATCGCCAACGTTGACCAGGAAATAGAACAAAAAGCCCCACACGATAAAGCCGTGCATCAGGCTGGTGCCAGGCCTGGCCCGGAACACGGTCCGTTGGGTGACGGTCACTTCCAGGGCGCGCCAGATGCGTTTGGGCAGGTCTTTGGTGTGCAGGGTGCCCTCGCCGCGTTGGATGACGCGCGCCGCGTGCCAGAAGGCGCGGGCCGCCAGCGCCAGCGATCCGAGCGCAAATACGAAAAACAAAATCTTTTCGACCAATGTAAGCATAATAGTTGACCTTTCTAAGTTAGCCGGCTAGTTCCAGCATAGCGGCTTTTGGGCAGAAGAGCACTGTAGACCCACACACTCTGACGGTCCGACTGTCATTGATTGTCGCCCATGATGCGATGCCGCATCTGGACGGAAATGTATGTTTGCATCCAGACGAGAAGCTGATTAGCCAGGTCCGGAGGCAGCGCCAGCGACAAAATCTGGAGTTGTTCGGCCAGCGTCAGGCAGGCGCACAGGCGTTCCTCTTTGTCGGGGTCTTGCAGCGCACGCTCGATGTACTGCCGCAGTATTTCTTCCGGGTAGTCCTTGAGCATCTCCTGGATGCGGCTGGTGTCTTCGTGAACCAGGCTGTGCGTGATTTGCAGCAGGGCAGAGACGATCATAGCGCTGTTGATGATCATGCTCACCGGCAGAGGCTGCTCGAGCAGCAGTGTGATATCCACCAGCAGGCTCAACAGTTCCTCGATGTCCATGTCGGCTTCGGTCAGAATGCGCACCAGCACCAGCGCTTCGTCGGGGGCCAGCCGCCAGGTTTCGTTGATCGGCGCCACGTACACGCTGATCAGGTCGACCAGTTCGGTGCTCCATTCCAGGAGCATGTCAATATCCTGCAGCGCCATCTCCAGCTCTGGATCGCCAGCGAACTCGTCATCTTCATCCAGATCGAAATTGAACAAATTAAACGGATCATCCAGGTCGCCCGCGTCATATCCGGCACGCTGTTCCTTGAGCACGATCTTGGGTGTTTGCTTCATTGCTAGAATGCTGGTTTGTACCAGCTCCTCGAGCAGAATCTGGACCGCAAAGCCCCCGCCAAACACGGTGACGGTGTAGGTCGATTCCGGGTTGAGCCAGGCCCACCAATCGAGGTCAACGGTGATCGTTTTGGGCTTGCCGAACAGATAGCCGCCCAGTTTTCGCTCGGCTTCCATCCGCCAATCCCACAACCGCTTATCGAGCACACTGTCCCAGGGCTGCTCGGAAGGCACCACATCATCCAGCGAGATCACGCCGTGTTGCGGCGACAGCACGAGAATATGGTCGAACGCCTGATCCTGGGCGTCGATGCAGGCCTGTTGGAAGGCATCCCCGCCATAGAAATCACGGGGAAGCTGGGGCTGGGTGGCGTGTATTTCGCTTGCCACGATCAGCGCGACCGACTCTTGGACTGGCTCGCCAGCTAGCTCGAACAGAAACGCGGCTTCCTCGGCGATGCGCAGCCGGTACACATGCCAACGACGGCGGCCTTTGCCCCGCGTGATCGTGCCGTCGGGCTGGCGGAAACTGGCGGTGAAGGCTTGATGATCCGGCTGTGCCCAGGCCAGTTGCAAGACGGTGTCTGGGGCAATCCCGATCCGGCCTGCGATGCCACTATCCCACTGAATCTGGCCTTCCTGATCAAAGGTAAGGCCTCTATAATCGAGGCTGTAGAGCACCAGCGCCAGCCAGAGCCGTTGTGTGATCTGGAGTTGGCTTTCGTGCAGCCGCGTTTTTTCCACCAGCCACCGGACCTGTTGGCGGTCGGCCTGGTTGGCGTCAGGAGCGGCTTGTCTTAGCCAGGACCGCGCAGTTTGCTGCAGGCGCGTCACGCGTGCAGATCGTTCGGTTTCGGGGAGTTTCACCTGGACCATGTCCACCTGCAGCCAGCCTGCCTCAAGCAGGGACCGGGTGCGGGCGTCGGGTTGGTCGCGGACCGGTTCCTGTGCCCCGGCAACATGGACTATTTCATCTGGCTGGATCGTCGTTGGTTTGATCTGGCATTCAAATGCGTGGTCAGACAGTAGGTTGTCCAGGATCGTCTTGTTCATGTTTTTTGCTTTCTGAGAAACAAAGGGGTTGATTTGAAGTGTACACAATCTTTCCCAACGTGCAACGTGGGTATGTTTGCGGTTATAATAATGGCCGGGCAGGTAAGGGGTCATTGAAGAAAAAACTATGCACTTTTCGACGCTGCGATCCTATTTTCGACACAATTTAGGGCCTGACCTGGCTGCCGGTGTCACCGGCGCGACGGCAGGCGCACCCCAGGCGATGGCTTTTGCCATCGTCGCCGGAATCAGCCCCGCGTATGGTTTGTATACCGCGATCATCTCCACCATCATCGCCGGTCTGGCCGGCAGTTCCACGTACATGACCACCGGCCCCACCAACGCGCTGGCGGTGGTGTTGGGCAGCACGCTGGCGGCTTTTGGCGACTCCGGCGATGTGACCAGCCGGCTCGTGACGCTGACGCTGCTGGTGGGCGTGATCCAGGCGGTGATGGGGCTGCTGCGTTTCGGCGGGCTGACGCGCTATGTATCGCGCGCGGTCATGACTGGGTTTGTCACCGGCGCGGCACTGCTGGTTTTGATGGGGCAGTTGGGTCATCTGACCGGCATCCACACGACACGCCAATCGAACGCAGTGGGCCAGATCACGGACCTGCTCCACCATCTCGACCAGCTACATTGGCCTTCGTTTGCTGTGGGGTTGGTGACGATTGTGATGATTGTGCTGCTGCACCAGACCCGGCTGGTGTATTTCGCCACGTTGATCGCCATCACCATCACCGGCCTCGCCATCGCGCTGCTGGGCGGGGATACGCAGGGGGTCGAACTGGTGCGCGATCTAGCGCCGATCCCCAACAGCTTGCCGGGGTTGACCCTGCCCGATCCTGCATTGGTACCGGAACTGGCGGCGGCGGCCCTGGCGTTAGCCGTGCTGGGGTTGGTGCAGACCGCTGCGTTGTCCCAGAGCATTGATGAGCCGGGGGGCCGGACGCCTGACGCCTCGCGCGAGTTCGTGGGGCAGGGGGCAGCCAATCTGGCCGGGGCGTTCTTCCAGAGTATGCCCGCCGGGGGATCGCTTTCCCGCACTGCGATCAACATCAAGAGTGGCGCGCACACACGTTGGGCAAATGTCTTTGCCGGGGCGTTTGTCGCGCTGATCATGTTTGCGTTCAGCGGGCTGGCCGAACGGATCGCGCTGGCGTCGCTGGCCGGGCACCTAGTCGTGGCGGCGGCCACACTGATCAAACCGGCGAATATCCGCTTCGTGTGGCGGGCAAGTTGGACCGGGCGCTGGGCGATGGTGGCGACATTCGTCTCGACCATGATCCTGCCGCTCCAGTACAGCGTGTATGTCGGCGTGGTGCTGTCGCTGTTGCTGTATGTCCACCAGTCGAGCCACCTGCGCGTGGTGCAGTTCGAGCCAGCCGGGGACGGGCACTTTCGTGAAGCGCCCGTTCCGGGGCGTTTGCCCGACGACGAGCCGGTGATCCTGTCGGTGCAGGGCCCGCTTTACTTTGCGGCTATACGCGATCTCGAAGAGCAGTTGCCGACGCTGGCCACCGCCCAGCACCCGGTGTTGATCCTCCGGCTGCGGGGCGATGAAATGCTGGCCGGGACCGGCGCGGGAGTGTTGGCTTCGTGCGCGGATCAACTGCGGGCGCGCGGCGGCAAGCTGATCCTATGTGGCGTCGAGGAGCAGGTCTATAGGACTCTGGCCCGCACCCACATGCTGGACACCATCGGGCATGAAAACGTCTTCCGGGCACACGATGTGCTGCTGGAGTCGACGCAGGAAGCACTGGACTATGCGCGCGCCTGGTTGGACGAAAACTGTGATGGCTCGGACTGTTCGCGGGCGGTCAGGTAATCGGTATATCCCCCCGCGAAGCGCGTCAGGGTGCCGTCGTCCAATGCGATGATGGTGTCGACGACCTGGTCCAGGAAGTACCGGTCGTGCGAGATCACCAGCATCGCGCCCTCAAATTCATTCAATGTCTGTTCCAGCACTTCCATCGACGGGATATCCAGGTTGTTCGTCGGCTCATCGAGCAGCAGCAGATTGGGCTGTTGCAGCATCAGCGCCGCGATCTGCAGCCGGCTGCGTTCGCCGCCGCTCATGGTGCGGATTGGCTGGCGCGTCTGCTCGTAGCTGAACAGGAACTTGAGCAAAAACGCGACGGCGTCATTTTCGCGTTTCGGGGCCAGGTCGCGCACGAACTCCAGCGGCGTGCGGTCCAGCCAGGGCGCGAGCGTCTGATGCTCCTGCGCATAGTAGCCGATCTGCGTGCTGGGGCCGATGCTGACCTCACCTTCCAGGGGCATCAGTTCTCCCAGGATGAGCTGGAACAGTACGGATTTTCCCGCCCCGTTTGGCCCGACCAGCCCTACCCGCTCCCCATGGCGCAGCAGCAGATTCAGCGCCAGGAACAGCAGGTCGTCGTCGAACGCCATCCCCAGGTTGGTGATCTCGAGCGCCTTCGTGCTGCCGCGCCAGCCGTTGATCTGCAGGTTGAGTGTGCGCCGTTCGGTCACTTTTTCCACCAGTTCGCCGTTGGCTTCCATGCGCTCTAGCATCTTGCGGCGGCTGCGGGCCTGCTTGATGTGTCGCTCGTTGACGACAAGCTGCGCCCAATGCTCGAAGCGTTTGATCGCGGCTTCAATGCGCGCGATCTCTTTTTGCTGGGCGACGTACTGCTGCTGCTGGCGCAGCCGGCGCAGTTCGCGCTCGGTGGTGTACGCCGAATAGTTGCCGTGATACACCGTCAGTCTGCCGCCGTCCAGTTCCGCGATTTCCGTTGCGATGTCGTCGAGCAAGTAGCGATCATGTGATACCACCACCACCGCCCCGCGATAGTCGCGCAGGAATTTCTCCAGCCGTCGTTTTCCGTCCAGGTCGAGATGGTTGTCCGGCTCATCCAGCAGCAGCACATCCGGCGCGGCGATAGCCAGCCGCACCAGCCGGACCAGTTTCTTCTGCCCCCCGCTGAGCGTATGGGCCGGCAGGTCGAAATCGTCACGGGTGAAGCCAAGCCGCAGCAGCATCTCGCGCACGATGTTGGCGTGGCTGGGGCCGCCGAGCGCTTCGTAGCGTTCCAGGGCGTGCTCTTGCTGCTCCAACGCGCGGGCCAGGCGTTTCGGATCGTTGTACACGTCCGGGTCGGCCAGCCGCGCCTCGATGCGCGTTAAGGCTTCCTCTGCCTGGACCAGAGCGGGCGGCGGGATCAGCGCTTCCTCAAGCAGCGTATGTCCAGGCGGCAGGTCGATATCCTGCGGCAGGTAGCTGACGCTCACGCCGCGCGGGCGGGTGATGGAGCCGGCATCCGGCTGGAGTTCCCCGGTGATGGCTTTCAGCAGGCTGGACTTGCCGGAGCCATTCGGCCCGACCAGCCCGACCCGGTCCTGCTCATCGATGGTCCAGCTCAGGTCGCGGAAGATGTCGCGCCCGGCGTGATTGATGGTGATGCGGTCGATCTGGATGATGTGCATGGTTGATTGTCCTCATATGAATCAAAAACGGCCCTGGGCGGTGCGCCCAGAGCCGAAAATCAGTGTTATTACCTATTGTATTACACGATCAGCAGGCGCACCTGTGCAAGGAACGCCCCGCGATAGAAGCCATCGGAGCCAATGAAAAAACCGAAGTTCCGTCGAAGTAAATCATAGTGCCCCTATTGTAGCAGCGAAGTGCACAAACGCCTAGCGCTAATTTCCTTCGATCTGATCCTGGCTCATCCAGCCCGTCATGCCCATGCAATCGACCTGGTACCAGTTGGTCGCGCCGTCATATCCCGTCTTGAGGATCGTCACTGGGCTGTTGGCGAAACAGGCTGCGTCGGCGATCGAATTGGCTGCCGGGCGGCTGTACAGCGGCTGCTGGAACGGGGCCGGGGGCATCGTGACCTGCTCGCCGGTGGCGTAGAACGGCGCGACCGGGTCATCCAGCGCCAGCGCCGGATCGAGGATTTCTGCCGGGACCGGCCCAACCCCCAGGTAGGCGCGCCACTCGTTTTCCAGTTCCAGGAAGGTGCGCCCGGTGGTGTTTTCCAGTGCCGTCGCCAGCCGGATGCCTAGCGCCATATCGTCGACGATGGACCGGTAGGTATCCAGCCCGCCGTGCGTGTCGACCAGCCAGATCATGAACGAGGCGCCCATATCGTACAGCAGGTGCGTGCAGCCGTCGTCCTGCGTGGACAGCGCGCCCCCGCTGGGGCCATCGCCTTGCAACGTGGGCAGATCGCCGCGCAGTTCGGCCAGTTTGCGCAGCCGTTCGTCGACCGGGTACTCCTCAAAGACTTCGAAAAAGAGCGCCTGCCCCTCGATCCACCAGGTCGGCCCAGAGACGCCGCGTTCCTGCTGGTACAGGTGCGCGACTTCGTGCGTCGTGGTCGAGGCGGCCTGGTTCATCTGGAACTCGACAGAGGGTTGTTGTGGATTCCAGATACATTCGGCGCGGATGGCGGCGGGTTCCAGGGGGCGCACCCGTTGGATCGTGCTGCCCGCTTCGGAGATGATCGTGCCAGTGAACCCGAAATCGGTGTCGTCAATCGAATCGTCGCCTTTGTATTCGTTCCAATCGCTGCCGGGCGGGAAGATCACCGCCATCGGGCGATAGGGCAGCCGCATCCCGAACCCGGCTTCGTAACGGTCGCGGTTGCCGGCCATCGCCTCCAGGACATACCGGCCCAGTTCGGTTGGCATCCCGTACCAGTACACAATCACGTCCTGATTTTCGGCGCGGTACCATTCACGGCTGGCGTCGTAGTACACCGCGTGGACCGGCTCGCTGTCGATGCTCAGGTCATCCGGACCACGCACGCCCCAATAGGCGTCGACTTCGTGCCAGGGCGGCAGCCCGCGTGCCCGGTATGGAATGGTGTGAATTCCAGCGTAACTTGAGAAAAGAATCCCCTGCTTTACGGGAAACATGATCATCCCCGGCCACAATCTCTGTGAGAAAAATCCAGCGTAACTTGAGAAAAACTCCCAAATTCCAGCGTAACTTGAGAAAATATCTCCACTGTTTACCGGGCTGCCCACGTGCGTAGGCAGCTTTGTTCAATCAAAGGAGAAAACGCTGATGGGACTCAAACGCAAACCCCCGCCAGGGAATGTTCGTCGTGCGCGTAGCACCGGACAGAATCTGTGCGGGGTCATCACCAACAAAGCCAACCGCACCGTGCAATTCGAGTCATTTGCCGAACGCAGCTTGCTGCTGCGCCTGGATCGTTCCCCCGATGTGCAAGACTACACCAGCCAACCCGAACAGATCACGTTTCTCGACCATGCAAGCAAACAACGAACCTACACCCCTGACTTCAAGGTCTGGCACACCGATGGGCAGATCAGCCTTCATGAAGTCACGTTAACCGACCGGCTGGAAAAACCTGCACTTCAACAGCGGCACGCAGCCGCAGAGGCCGTATGTCAAACACGCGGGTGGCACTACCGCATTCACACCGAAGCCACCCTGCCTCAAGGAAGTGAACTGGCCAATCTTCTGGTCCTCTGGCCTTACCGTCCAACTATCTATGACCAGTCCCAGGTTCGACAAGTCATCTGTGATGAACTCTCCACCGGAGATCACAAGCAGCTACGTGTTCTGGTTACCGATTTGGCTCAACGCAGCGGTCTACCTATTCCCCGCATTGCGGCCTGTGTATATCACCTGTTGTGGCACGACATCCTGACGATGGACTGGCACCGGTTATTATTCAACGATGCAATGCCGCAGCCTGAAGCATTGGTCTGGCTAGCACAACATGAGGGGGACCAATGACCGGCCCACCCATCGAGAATACGCTTTGTAACGGTTGGTATGTGTTTTGGCAAGATCACACCTACCGTATCCTGTCAACCAGTTCAGATCATCTGGTCATTCACGTCGAAAACATCCATTCTCTAGAACACCATGAATTCCGGTTGGAAACCCTCTTGCTGGCATTGCCGGAGCATCAAACTGCCCCGCTCTTTGCTCCATCGCTGGATGCACTACAAACCAAGATCGCCCGGCAACATCCGCCTCATACCACCACGCCAGCCGCCGATTTGCCCGAAGAACTGCTGGCACGCGCTGATGCGCTCATCCAGGTCGTGCAGACCGTTGAACGCCAGGTGGCTGGTGTCTTGCACCGAGCTGCGTTGCAGGGCGAACCGGCGAAACGGACTGAAGTCATCCGGCAAACCCTGGCCCAACTGGACACCTCGGTGTCATTGTCCACCTATTACCGCTACCTGGCATGTTACCGCCAGCACAGTGGCGACCGGGGCAGCATTGCCGCCTCTTTTCGCCGCACGACATTCAACCAATCCGCTATGAACCCTGCTCAACTGCACTTCATCGACACACTCATCTTGCGGTTCTATGCACGACAACCACCCATTCGACCCAGCACGTTGTACAAAATCGCGACAGCCACGCTCAAACGTACCACGGGCCTCTGGCTTGACCCTAACCAGTGTGAATCCGATATGCCGCAAGACATCGTCGCTGAATTGCTCAACCCAGATATCCCCATTGAGGTCTTGCTGGACAATCCAGAGAAACGGCAGATGCTGACTGCGATTGATTTGCCTTCGCGAAGTTGGGTTTACCAATACCTGCGCTGGTTTGAGCAGCAGCCAGACCAGGGCCAGCAGGTTATCACCGCTCGCTACGGTAGAGATACCTGGGAACGTGAGCAAATGGTGTTCGATACCTTCGTTACGCGAGCCACGCTGCCGTTGCAATACGTGTTTGCAGATCACTGGCTACTGGATGTTTTCACGCTCGATGAAGCAACACGCAGCCAACCCATCCGGCTTTGGTTGACCGTGTTGCTGGATGCCTATTCGCGCTGCGTACTGGGCATGGCGCTGCTGTATGAAACCCCTTGCATTGAGTCCATCCAACATGCCCTCCGCCACGCGATCTGGCCCAAGGCATCTCATCAGGCGCTGGGGCTGGAAGGCGAATGGATTTGCTATGGCATTCCCCAGCAGTTGTCGTTGGATAATGCCTGGGCACACCATTCCCACAGCCTGGAAAACCTGGCGCGTGTTATCAGCCAGGGTGGAGAATACAACAGCATTGACCTCGTATTTCGTCCGCCTTACAAAGGCCGTTATGGCGCACTCATCGAACGGTTCTTTGGTAACCTATCTAACCGCATCCAGGAACACTTGCCAGGAGCCATTCATTCTGGTGAAGCGCGCCATCTTGGTCAGGTCGCAAAACAAGCCCGCTTGTTGTACCAGGATATTTACCACATCTTGCACCAACTCATCCTGGTGTACCAACATTCACCTCACTGTGAATTGGATGGACTGACACCGCACGAAAAGTGGCAGCACGGGATGCAGTGGAGTTTTGCCTGTGTGCCGCCGCAAACGCCGGACATGGACCGGCTTTTCTGGCGTTTGTCGCCAAGCACGCGCGTTATCACCACCAAAGGGGTCAGTATCTTCGGCATGACCTACTGGTCGCCCGACCTCGCACGTATGCCTCGGGTCGATATGAGCGGCAAACGACTCCGGTATCACTTCCGCTATGACCCAGCAGACATCAGCCAGGTAGCCCTGTTTCAAGATGGCGCTTGGATGGGTGATGTAGCCGCCAAAGAACTCCGCCAACCGGATGGCTCACTTCGCTCTCTCAGTCTATGGGAACGTCAACTGGCGAGGCGTTTGGCGCAAGACACGGAGCAACCGGATGCTGACTGGCTGCATTTTGTGCATGACATCGACAGCCTCAGCCAACAACGTTTGCAAGAAAAGAAAAAGGCACAGCGACGTACCACCAACCCTACAACTCCCCCTGATGCTCAAGCTACCGAGAACGCTATCGATGAAACTGATATTACCCAGACCTACCAGGATTACACCGCACTGTTGGCGCGCTTCATGGGTAAACAGGAGGATCCGACATGACCGTTTCAGATCATCTAACAACTGTTCAGTTAGATCACGCGCTCAACGTTGCTGAACGGCTGACACAACTCCGCGACTGGCAACACACCTGGGAACAAGAACGCACGGCTTTAGATCGCCAGTTACGGTTATTGGACCCCAATAGCCAATTGGATATCCAGCGTGGTCTACAACTCACACGTCTCCAACAACGCTTGCGCATGAAGTTGGTACACGCGCCATTGGAGATTGCACCCGATGTTATCAACCGGACCGGCTACGATACATTGCGTCACGATCTGGTTCGTCAGTTCACTCAGCTTTCCCAGGAGGAACGACTGCTCTGGCTGCAAAACTTTCTCTTTATCATGACACCGGAGTTGCGCCAACTCAACGACAAAATCGCCCAAGTACGCGCTTTTCGCACATTGGGCCAACGGCGCAATTTCCTGCTGGGCGGGCCATCTGGCATGGGCAAAACCACATATCTGGATTGGTACACGGCCAACTATCTTCCCACCATGTTACCCGACCGAAATCATGTGCCAGTTATCAAGATTGATGCGCCGGTCAGCAATAAAACCCCCAAGCCACTTTTCCAGCGCATCATCCTGGAATGCGGATTGAGCTACTTCCGCAGCGATAACGAAGAGGATTTGCTCATGAGACTGGCACTCTATTTTCACACCTGCGGCACTGAACTGCTCATTGTGGATGAGGTCGAGCATATCAAACGACCTACTATCAAGCGGCGCTTGCTTGAAGTGTCCAATCTTGCGCCCAGTTTGCCCATCTTATGCGCCTCGTGTCACCCAACCACCTGGGTCCAAGGAGATGCTGAGGTCGCCGGACGCTGGAACGACTACTTCGAACTTCGCCAGTACACCGGTGAACGTCTACGTCAGTTGCTGGCTTATCTCGAACTGCTGCTGCCCTTTCCTGAACCATCTTCATTAGCGGTGTATTCAGTCGGGAAGGACAAGCGCAATCACACGCCTGGACCAGCGCAACTGATTGAGCAGTGGACGGGTGGTATTTTGCGAGACATTATGATTCTGGTGATGGATGCCAGTATCCGCGCTATCCAGCAGCGCCTGCCCAAACTCACGCCGTTGTTGCTTGAAGCGACCTGGAAAGATATTCAAACTTATCAGGTCACTGATTTTCTTGATGTTCTGCAACGTCGCAAAGGAGCAGAATGATGTTCGCATCTTACCTGGATGTCTTGCCTGCCCATCCCCAACCCGAACCGTTGGAGTCACTCAACAGTTACATCAGACGCCTGGCTACCGCCAACCGTATCCAGCATATCCATAACTTCGCGCATCTCACTGCTATCCCTGAACCCCGTTTCCTGTTCGACAACATGCCTTTGCCTTCCTTTGGTCGACTAGCAGCAATTGCCGGTTGCACGGACGCACACCTGTTAGCTCTAACGTTTTACCATGTGGCCCACAAATTCAGCCGGAATACCAGAACCCTGCGAACCTTTATGTCCGGCAGCATTGTATCCCACAGCCGGTACTGTCCACATTGTCTGGCTAACCAGGGATTTCACGCACTGGCCTGGAGCTTTCCTCGCCTCGTAGGTTGTCCTACTCATGGTGTGCATTTACTCGAGCATTGTGGCCACTGTGGTGCAACTATCCCTCTCAACTCGACCTTTTTGAGTGTCACACACTGTCCCTCGTGCAAAAACGATCTACGAGACTGTTCAACTCGCCCCTTATCCACGGCTGACCAACAAACTTGTCTACAACATTGGAACGATCTGGTTTACCTGTTGACCCCCCAACCCTGGGAGAAGCATGACTATGAGGTGGCGGCTGGTGCTCGCCAGCGGCTTGGTTTTGCGCGGTTGGAAAAACGCTGGGGAAGCAAACAAGCTGCCAGCCAACTCAACCGTCGTGCAGGGATTGTTTGCTCCATGGAACACATAGATCGATCCGGAGAGGGCGAATCATTTCAGGACTATTTGCGCTACGCCGACCTGCTCCAGGTAACGTTAAGTGCGCAATTCATGGATGCAGAGCAACTGGGTTACAAGACCAAGGAATGTCTTTATCAAGAATCACTCGCGGCCAACGTGCGTAATGCCATTGAAACCCTGAAAAAACAAGACCTGCCCGTCACACAGCAAGGGGTCGGGCGACTGGTCGGGTTTACAGCGGGCACTCTACGTTACTATCCGCAAATCTTTGCCCTGCTACCTCCCGCTGAACGTGTACGCCAGACCCGCAGACAAGAATATGAACCGACGCTTTATGCGGAAGTCCAACAAGCCATTCAACAACTTAAATCACGCGACCAGCCAATCAGTTGGAATGCGATATGTTTACTGGTAAACCACTCTCGTTCACATTTAAACGATTACCCTCGAGTGGCCGCTTTAGTCATATCAGCCATTGAAGACTATGACCGCCAGCAACAGCAATATGAGACCAATTTGGTCGATGCGGTGCGGCGGGCTATTGCAACCTTTGCCGAACGGGGGGAAACCGTCACTTATAAGGCTATTGCGCAATATGTAGGAATTCCACGCAATCGTTTTAACACTCGCCCACCGTTGGTAGCAATGGTGAGCGAAGCCATCCAGCAAGCGAAAGCGCAAAAAGTGCAAGAGCGAGCCGAGCGCATGAAGGCCACTTACGTTTCGCTCATGCAACGTGGAATTCCTCTGACGCAGGACTTGCTGGCCGCAGAGTCGGGAACGCCCCGCACTGCTTTACAAGTAGAACCTGAACTGAGGGCGCTATGGGAATCTCTTGCAGATGAATACGCGCGTCAGAAAGAAGACGATCTGGTGAAGCAGGTTGAAGATGCCATCCGGCAGTTGGAGGCCCAGCAGTTGCGGGTTAGCCTGCGTGCCATTGCACAACGGGTGGGCCTTTCCCGCCCCGCTCTACTTGAGTATCCGCGTGTTTTCCGTATCGCCCAAGCCTATCAATTGGTTAAATGAATGACCTGGATTTGATGATCTTTCGGATACAGGATGTTTTCGGATTTTGAGCCGTTGTCCTCAAATAGAACCGCTCCACTGTAGGGTTTTGTCAAGCATTCTGTGGTGAGGAGATATCTTTAAGTGTGTGTCTTCTCACCACAACTTCGCTGGAATTTTTCTCAAGTTACGCTGGACTCTTGTCCGATTCTCAAGTTACGCTGGAATTCACATGGATACCGTTCTGCATGTTTCGTTGCCATCTCCTCTGCCCATGCCTCCCCTGACTGTCGCCCCTCGTCCAAAGGCCGTATCTTCCAGGCAAGCGGCGTCCATCCCTGATCACGCTTGAGCCATTCCAC
>DAOTUD010000191.1:0-33978 GCA_034437275.1 Anaerolineae bacterium | reverse complement strand
AGGTTTTTATGGTTTACCCCTCCCTAAATCCCTCCCCGTGAACGGAGAGGGACTTTGGGTCCCGGTTTGTTTCCCCCTCTCCGCGCGCGGGGAGGGGGCCAGGGGGAGGGGTAAAACTAGCATAACGCCCAAACAACAGAAGTTTTTGCGCCCGTATACTACGCTGCCCTTCGACGATGCGGCGGCGCAGGTCTTCGGGCGTATCCGCGCAACACTAGAAACCGCCGGCACGCCCATCGGCCCCTACGACTTGCAGATCGCGGAGATTGCACTGGTAAATGGCCTGATTGTGATTACGCACAACGTCCGCGAATTCGGGCGTGTGCCGGGGTTGCGGATCGAAGACTGGGAAGCCTGATGCTAGCTCGACCGCAACACAAATCGCCTGGCGTGCCGTCTAGGGTTGCAGCGGCAGGCTGAGGTAAAACGTGCTGCCGCGCTGGGGACCTTCGCTTTCCGCCCACAGCCGCCCACCGTGCGCCTCGACCAGCGCCTTCGCAATCGACAGCCCCAACCCCATGCCGCCGTGTTTGCGCGTCATGTGGTCTTCCACCTGGTAGAATTCCTCGAAGATGCGCTCCAGTTGATCCTGCGGGATGCCGATCCCGGTATCCTGCACCGTGATCCAGATTTCGTTCGGCTTGCGCCGGAAGGCGAGCGTGATCTCGCCGCCGCTGGGCGTAAAACGGATGGCGTTATTCAGCAGGTTGGTCAGCGCCATGCCGATCTTGATGCGGTCGACGACCACCACCTGCCCGATGTCGGGCTTGGTGACATGCAGCACGTGGTTCTTGGCCTTGATCATGTTTTCGACGTCGTTCTGGACATCCTGGAAGATGCCGGCCAGCGGAATATGCTCGCGGGAGAGTTCGGCCTCGCCCAGTTTCAGATAGCGGAGGTTGGTCATATCTTCGATCAGGGTGCGCATGCGCAGCGCGCTGTTCAGCACGGCATCGGCATGAGCACCAATGCTGTCGGTGGCGTCTTCTTTGAGGAAGGTCGCGTAGCCCAGGATGACGCTCAACGGGGTGCGCAGTTCGTGGGAGGCGATGGCGATGAAGTCATTTTTCAGCTTGTCGAGTTGGTCGAGTTCGTTGTAGGCACGCTGCAAGCGTTCGTGAAGCTGGGCCTTCTCGATAGCGACGGCAGACTGCGAGGCCAGGATCAACATGTTTTTCACATCCGCTTCGCTCCACTCGTCTTCAATCTTGTTGACCGCCTCCAGCACGCCGATGGCTTTGTCGCCAGAGCGCATCGGGACACCGATCAACGAGCGCGTCTCGAAGCCGCTTTGCGAGTCGGCCTGGCGAAAGTGGCGCGGGTCTGCCGAGACGTCGTCAATCACAATCGCGTCGTTCTCGCGCAGCACGACACCGGCCACACTGCCATCCAGCGGCACCGGAATCTGTAGCAGATCGTTCTCGACCGGGTCATCGGTGATCGACGCGACAAAATGCAGTTCGCTGGTGTTGTGGTCGTACAACAGCACCGAGGCCGATTCCGAGTGCGTGATTTCTGCCGCGTAGTCCATGATGGTGTTCAGCAAGGGCCGCAGCTCCAACGTGGAGTTAATGATCAGGCTGACTTCTACGAGCCGGTTTAGCCGGCGAATCTCACGTTCGTAATGCGCTGCTGGGATGCTCATGCTTCCATTTCTCCCCGTGTGCGTGGCAGTCACCCGTCTGCATTGTGCGTTACATCCTACACGATACCGTCCGGATGGGCAATCCTGCACAAAAGACAGATTCCCCCCATATTCCGGTGTGGGTATTGGCGCAGACAGGGGCTTCATGGTCGGGGGTTTGTCGTCCCCTAGTCTATTTAAAGATTCCCCTTAAAGATTCAAATAGTATAGTTAGTCGTAGTAGTAGGGCCTGTCGATATGTCGATAACTGGCCTTAAAATCGGCGGCGGCGCGGGCTGCCCCCTATATGTGGGGGGTGACGGGCAGCAAACCCCCATATATTTCCCACACAAATCCCACCACGCCATTTTGAGTTATCGACAGTGATGTTCATAACTCTCGAACTTATCGACACTATCTACAATGGAGGATTTTTACGACGAATCTTGCAAAAATTCGCCACCCCCACCCCTGGGGATGAATCACCAACTGACCCCCATATATGGGTGGTGGGATATGTGGGAAAAAGTTATCGACACGTTATCGACAGGTGAGAAAAAGTTATCAACACGCGCGGCTGCGCACCCGTCGAAGCTGGAGGGGCGCGGATGAGGGTAGAAAACGGTATGAAAGCGGTTTATAGCCATATATGGGGTGAGCAGGCGGCGGACCCCCATATATGCCGGGTGGGATAATCCGGTACGGCATGTGACCCATTCGGGCGGCATGTCGATAACTGCCCGAGTTATCGACATTGGGGCTGGCCGGTGCAAAATTTTAACATTGCGAAGGGTGACGCGGCTGTGGGAAAAACAAAAAACTCGCCAGTCCGGCGAGTGGTGGGCACGCGGTGCGCGTGGCGATCTGATGGCTCAGTTGTTGGGGAAAAGCTGCAACTGGCGGCGGATGTTGCCGACTTCGCGGCGCAGCGCGTCGTCGTCGGCGAACGCCCCGGCGATCTTCTTGTAGCCGTGCAGGATGGTGCTGTGCTTGCGGCCCCCCAACAGCTTGCCGATCTCCGGCAGCGTGGCGTTGGTTTCTTCGCGCGCCAGGTAGATCGCGATGTGCCGGGCGCGGACCACGTCCTTTGTGCGCTTGCGGCTGACCAGGTCGTCGAGCGACAACTGGTGATAGGTCGCGGTCGTCTCCAGGATGTCGCTCAGCCGGGATTTTTTGGGCGGCGCAGCAGCAGCGGAGGGCTGGTGTGTGTGTTGGCCGAGCACTTTGCCAACCAGATCGCGCGTCAGCGGCTGCCGCGTGAGCGTCGCGCGGGCGAGCACTTGCGTCAGCAGCCCTTCCAACTCGCGCACGGTCGATGTCTGGTGGCGGGCCAGCGCTTCGGCGACGTCGGCAGGCAGTTCGTGCTTCTGGGCGCGTGCTTTGGCGTGCAGGATCGCCAGCCGCGTGTCGTACCCCGGCGGCTGGATATCGGCCAGCAGCCCGCCCTCAAAGCGCGTGCGCAGCCGGACGTCGAGTTTCGTCAGGGCGCGCGGATGCTTGCTGCTGGAGACGACGATCTGTCCCTGGCGGCTGGTGATCGCGTTGAAGGTGTGATACAGCTCCTCTTCGGTGCTGGCTTTGCCGGCGATGAAGTGAATGTCATCGATCAGCAGCACGTCGACATGGCGATACCGTTCGCGGAAGGCTTCGGTTTTGCGCGTGCGGATCGCGGCCACCAGTTCGTTGGTGAACGCTTCCGCCGTGACGTACCGCACCCGTTTACCGGCTTTCCGGCAGGCATGGCCGACCGCCTGCAGCAGGTGCGTTTTGCCCAGCCCCACCCCACTATATAGACACAGCGGATTGTACGTCTCGCCGGGGGCCTCGGTCACGGCCTGGGCCGCAGCGGCGGCGAAGGCGTTGCACGGCCCGGTGACGAACGCCTCAAACGTGTAGTGCGCGTCGAGCGGGGTGTCGTCCTCGGTGGTGGTCCCAAACTGGATGTTGTTGAAGCGCGGGTCCCACTCCGAATAATCCAGGTCTTCGTCGTCGCTGATCGACAGCGCGGGGGGTGATGATGTGGCCTGGGCGGGGCTGGCGTCCCCGGCATCGGAGCCGGCAGCGCCGTTCGTTTTGCCATTGGCTGGGGACTTGTCCGCCGAGGGGCTGGTCTTTGGAGCCTCAGGTTTGGCGACCTGTTCCGGGGGACGGGCGGTGGGCGCTTGGGGAGCGGCGTTGGCTTTGCTGATCGTCACGTCCGCCGTCTGTGGTTGTGTCTGCGCCTGTGGCTGGGCAGCCGCCCACAGCGGCCCGGCAGCGGCCTGCCCGGTGGGGGCCGGCTTGCGGGTTGGGAGCGACACCACATAACTGAGGCGCACCGTTCGTTTGAAGATCTTGCTCAGGGTTTGGGTGATGACCGGGTCCAGGTGTTTTTCGATCCAGTCTTTGGCGTAGCCATTGCGCACGCGAATCACGAATTCGCCGTCTTCATAGGCGACTAACTCCGCGCCGCGCAGCCAGGTGTCGAAGCTGCTGCGCGCGAGTTGGACCTGAAGCTGCCCTAACGTGGCTTCCCAGGCTTCGCGTGCCGACAACATGCGCCTCGTTTACCCCTTTCCGAACGGGGACACAACATCCCCACCAGGTCTAGACCTGCCAAAACCGTGCCGCTATGATGATGTATAAGTGGCAATGAATGCCCGAAATTGTGGTCGCGAACCCCGACTTGGGCGAGGTTGCTGAAGAACATTACCCCTTGCTTGTAGAGTAAAACCATTTTAACAAACTCGGCCCAAAGACTCAATCGGATTCGGCCCAAAAAGCTTAAAGTTTTGAAATTTTTAAGCTTTGCAAAAAACGTCTACCGGGGTGTTGGTTTAAACGTTTGAAGGTGGTTAGATCGACTTTCTGTCATGGCGGCGGTAACCCCCATATCTGGCGTTTGATGGGGGGTTGACCCCCAAATATGGGGGTTTTTGGGATATGTGGGTTAATGGCACGTTTTCCAACCTTAAAATTTCTGTGCGCCGCGAAAATTTTAAGCTTTCATTTTTTAAGCCCAATTTGTGGATCTTAATGCTATTTTGTGCGAATCCGACAAAAAAACCCCAGGCCGTCAGACCCAGGGTTACAGCCTTCATCAGCACGGCCTTAACCGCCTTGTTGCTCCTCGCCCGGCAGGCCAAACTCGTAGGCCTGCTTTTGCGGGGCCATCGCGTCGGCCAGGACCGTCTCGGCGCGCGTGTACCAGGTCACGAAGATATCCTCCACGAAGCTGTGGACGAGTTCCAGCGCCAGGGCTTCAAAATCGGTGTTGACAATTTCGGCCTGCTGCTTCGGCCAGCCATAGCCCCACGCAAACCAGGAGTGATCCTGGAAGATGACGAAGTCATAAAAGGCGCGGCCTTTGGGATCATCGGTGAGGAACACGCCGATCCGCGCGCACAGTTCCTTGAACTGCACCGGCGGGATGCGCGCCTCGTCGTCGATGTTGGGCCGGGCGAAGCCCTGCATTGGAATGAAGATGATGCTCCAGTCTTCGATGAAAATTTGCAGCCCTTCGCGCCCCCCGCCCGCCGGATGCGCCAGCCGGCGCGGTTTGCCCAGCCCGCGTACGCCCTGGACGTGGGCCTCGTGAATCACTTTCTCGATGGCGGCGAACAGCCGCGTCGAAAACTCTTTCAGGTTGTCGTTCAGCGTTGCGGCGGCGCGCGCCCGCTTGTTCATCATTTTGCCGAGTTCGTCATATAAATCTTGGCGTTTGTCCGCGTCCACGATTCTGCCTCCTGCTCATCGCTACCTTCCACATCTCGCATTGTGGAACAAAAGCGCACTCCTGGCAACTTCGCCTAGCCGTAGCGCTGCATGAAGTGCTGGAGACGTTCCAGGGCTTGCTCGATCTGCTCGTACTCGGTGGCGTAGCTGGCCCGCACGAACCCGGCCCCGCTGGCCCCGAAGGCCGTGCCGGGGATCACCGCGACCTTTTCCTCGGCCAGCAGCTTTTCGGCGAAGGTCTGCTCGTCCATGCCGGTCGCCTGGATGCTGGGGAAGGCGTAGAACGCGCCACGCGGCTCGAAGCAGGCCAGCCCCAGCGCGTTGAAGCCCTGCACGATCAACCGGCGGCGGCGGTCGTATTCTGCGCGCATCTGTTCGACGTCGTCGTCGATGTCCAGCAGCGTGGCCGCGATGGCGTGCTGTGCCGTCGTGGGCGCGGACATGATCGTGTACTGGTGGACCTTGCGCATGGCGGCGATCAGGGCGGGCGACCCGACGGCATAGCCCAGCCGCCAGCCGGTCATCGCGTGGCTTTTGCTGAAGCCGCTGAGCACGATGGTCCGCGGGCGTGTAGTGGGCAGCGTGGCGAAGTGCGTGTGCTCGCTGCCGTACACCAGCCGGTCGTAGATTTCGTCGGAGATGACCAGCAGGTCGTGCTTTTCGGCGACGGCGGCAATCGCGCGCAGCCGGTCGCGGTCCAACACGGCCCCGGTCGGGTTGTTGGGATAGCCGATCAGGATCGCTTTGGTCTGGGGCGTGATCGCGGCCTCGATCTCGGCGGCAGTGACCTGGAAGTCGTTGGCGACCGAGGTGGCGATCACGACCGGCACACCATTGGCGAAGGCGACTTCCGGCGCGTAGGAGACGAAGCTCGGCTGGGGGACGATCACTTCCTCGCCGGGGTTGATCGTCGCCGTCAGCGCCAGGTACAGCGCCTCGCTGACGCCCACCGTGACCAGGATTTCGCTGTCCGGGTCATATTCGATGCCGTACAGCCGCTGGAGATAGGTTGAGATCGTCCGGCGCAGTTTGGGCGTGCCGCTGTTGCTGGTGTAATGCGTGTGGCCCTGTTCCAGCGATTTGATCCCGGCGCGCAGTACAGCCGGCGGCGTGACGAAGTCCGGCTCGCCGATGCCCAACGAGATCACATCGTCCATCTCGGCGCTGATATCAAAAAAGCGGCGGATGCCGGATGGGGGCACAGATTGCACCCGATTAGATACAAAATCGCGCATAGGTGAGATGCTCCTGAATTAACGAGTCATTATATATTATGGTGTGTGGGCAAGCCCACCCAGTATACTGCGTTTTGATGATCAGCGCAGGACCTGCTCGTAGGCGGCCAGGGTGCCCGCGGCGGTGCGTGCCCAGCTAAAGTCTGCCGCCCGCGCCAATCCGCGCGCACGCAGGCGGGCCGCGTGTTCCGGCTGGGTGAGCAGCGAGATCAGCGCACCGCCCATCTCTCTGGAGGCGTCAGGCGCGACCAGAAAGGCCGCATCCCCGGCCACCTCCGGCACAGACGACGCCCGGCACGCCACCACCGGCGTGCCGCTGGCCATCGCTTCCAGCGGCCCCAGCCCAAAGCCTTCGTAACGGCTGGGGAAGGCGAACACACTCGCCGCGCGGTACAACGCGGGCTTGTCGGCTTCGTCCACCGGGCCGATCCAGCGCACGTAGTCGTCGCTCAGGTCGAGCGCGTCGGCGTAGGCGGGCAGGTCCGGGAAGCGCGCCGTGCCCCATGCCGGGGGCGTGTGTCCGGCCAGCGCCAGCGGCACCTCCGGCCCCATGCCCTGCGCCACGTAGGTATACGCCGCCAGCAGCAGCTCCACGTTTTTGTGGACCGCATAGGACCCCAGGTACAGCACGAAGTCGTACACATCGTCCAGCCCGTAGCGCGCGCGCACGGCTTCGTCGTGGTCCGGGGCTGGCTCCGGGCTGAAGGCCGGCGCAGCCGCCAGCGGCGTCACGCTCACCCGGTCGGCGGGCACGCCGATGTACTGCACGATGTCGGTTTTGCTGGCTTCGGAAATGGTCAGCAGGTGCGTGGCTCCTTTGGCGGCGGACCGGACCAGGCTGGTGTACAGCCGCGTGGTGAAGCCGTCGTTGTAGGCCGGGACCGCCAGCGGGATCACGTCCAGCACGGAGCAGACCAGCGGCACAGGCGAGCGCAGCGGCGGCCCCCAGTACGGCACATGCGCGATATCGGCCTGCAGATGCTCGAGGGCGCGCGGAAAGTTCCGCTGCTCGAACCACACCTTGCGCAGGTGGCCGCGAAAGCGGGTGCGCACCGGCAGCACGTCGATGTTGTCCGGCAGGTGGTGCAGCGTGGTGATGTGCTGCGGCACGACCAGCGTCAGCCGCAGGTCGGCGTCCAGCGCATCCAGCGCCGCTGCCAGGTTCCGTAGATATTGGCCGCTGCCAGTGTGGGGTTGGTCCCAAAACCAGCCGTTGAGTGCAATGTGCATCGCTGCCTGTCCTGCTCTCGTCTAATCCGCGTAGCCGTCCGGGTGTGCGTTGTGCCAGGCCCACGCGGTGGCGATGATGTCCTTCAAATCTGGGAAGCGCGGCTCCCAGCCAAGCTCGTCGTTGATCTTCTCCGCCGAGGCGATCAGCATGTCCGCGTCGCCAGGGCGGCGGTCGGCTTCGGTGGCGGGGAAGTCGACACCGGTCACGTCGCGCGCTACGTCGATCACTTCCTTCACGCTGTAGCCGCGTCCGTTACCCAGATTATAGATCATCTGCTGGCGGCCATCGTCCAGCGCCTCCAGCGCCAGCACATGCGCCGAGGCCAGGTCTTCGATGTGGACGTAGTCGCGGATGCAGGTGCCGTCCGGCGTGTTGTAGTCCGTGCCGAAGATGTAAATCGTGTCGCGCTGGCCCAGCGGCACCTGGAGCGTGAGCGGGATCAGGTGTGTTTCCGGGTGATGGTCTTCGCCGCGCACCGGCGTGCCGTCTTCGGCCAGCATCGCGCCGCAGGCGTTGAAGTAGCGCAGCGCGGCGTATTGCAGCGGCGTGGTGGCGCTGTACCATTTCAACATGCGCTCGATCATCAGCTTGGTCTCGCCATAGACGCTGGCCGGTCCGAAGGGATCGTCTTCGGTCAGCGGGGCGTCCTTGCTGGCGTACACCCCCGCCGACGACGAGAAAATGAGCTTGGTGACGCCGTGCTTGAGCATAGCGGTGATCAGGTGGTGGGTGTTGGTCACGTTGTTGTCGAAATACTTGCCTGGGAGCTGCATCGACTCCCCGGCCTCGATGAAGGCGGCGAAGTGCGCGACCGCGTCGAACGGCTGGGCCTGGAACAGCACCTCCAGCCCCGCCGGATCGCCCAGGTCGCCCTGGATGAAGGCTGCGTCTGCCGGGATCGCGGCGCGGTGGCCTTTCACCAGGCTGTCGAAGACGGTGACCTGATGCCCGGCGGCCAGAAAGTATGCGGCGGTGGCCGAGCCGACATAGCCCGCGCCGCCCGTGATCAAAACGTGCATGATAGTCTGAACTCCCTCACATATATAATGTCGCTAAACGCGCCTAAGTATAGCTGAGCCGGGGGCCGCGCTCAACTTGCGCTGCTGTGGCCCTGCGAATATTAGGATTTTCTAAGAAAATAGCCGGCGCCGGCGGATTGATTGTACAATGAACTAGATTGTGGTCGTTCTGAAAGTGGAAGCAGTGAGGCGATGAACTCCAATTATTATGGTGACGGCTGGGCCTACCCCGTATCCCCGGAACCTGAGCCGCCCCGCAAACGCCGGCAGCGTAACTGGTTCCGGGAGGTTATCCAGTGGGTGGTGATCATCCTCGTGGCGCGGATGGCGATGGATGCGGTTATCCCGCGGTACGTGGTCGACGGGGCCAGCATGGAGCCGAGCCTGCACACCAGCGAGCGCGTCATCGTCGACCGCGTGTCGATGCTGCTCGACGGGCCATCGCGCGGCGATGTGGTCGTGCTCGACTCGCCCAGCAACAGCGATCTGCTGATCAAGCGTGTGGTCGGGCTGCCCAACGAGATCATCACGCTGCGTGCCGGGCGGGTGTATGTCAACGGGGACCTGCTCGCGGAGCCGTACGTCGCGGAGTTCTGCACGGTGAGCGCGTGTGACGGTACGTGGGTGCTCGGCCCGGACGAATATTTTGTGCTGGGCGACAACCGCAACCACAGTTACGACAGCCATTCCTTCGGCCCCGTCCCCGTCGCGGCGATCAACGGGATCGCGCGGGTGCGCTACTGGCCGCTGGATGGGGTGGACATCCTGCTGGCCCCGGACTATTAGCTCGCTTTCCTGGACGGGTGATCCAGCAGCAGCGGCGGCAGTCCCCCATGCTGCGCGCGCGGCGGCACAGTTCCAGGTCATCGGTGGTAAATAGACACTCATTACTGGCCCACGTTATGCCAGATTCCCGGCAAGGCGTGGGCCGGTTGTCGTAGATCAGACGCTGTTTGAAAAGCCCTCACCCTTCCGGTGGAGCCGGGTCCCTCTCCCTGAGAGAGAAGGGTTGGGGATGAGGGCCAAAACGCGCACAAACAGAACTTCTCAAATGGCCTCTCGGGCAGCGCACCGCTTCCCCCACGCTGCCGATCAAAGCGATACAGCGCAGAAATGGCGTGATATCCTCTGTGAGTTCGGCGGGGACGGTTCCGCCCTGTGCCGCGTCCGCCGCTCCCCAGTAGGATGAGACGCGGAAGCAGGCACAACATGCGCCGCAGGACCCTTCGATACATCATGAGGTTAAAACGTTTGGAAGCCCCATGTGCCGGGGGGGGTGTTAGACAGCCGGACTCGTTTGTGCGAAACTAACACTGGGAGGAACTGATATGCAGAGTTTCGCGCTATTCCTGGCGCTGGCGATCATTGCGCTGAGCGTGCTGGCGGGCGGCGCGGGGGCCGGGGCCATCCAGGCGACGCCCACGCCCACCCCGCGCGAGCCACTGCCCGCGCATGTGTTCGGCACGCCGGACGCGGTCGCCACGTTCATGATCTACGGAGACTTTCAGTCGACGCTGTGCGCCCGCTATGCGCGCGACCTGGCCGAGTTGCAGGCCCGCTACCCGGACGACGTGCGCGTGATCTGGCGGCATCTGCCGGATGTTGCGGCGCACGACAACGCGGCACTGGCGCTCCAGGCGTCCGAAGCGGCGGCGGCGCAGGGCGCGTTCTGGGAGATGCACGACCAGTTGTTCACGCACCAGGCCGACTGGCGCAGCCTGTCGCTGGAGGCGTTCCGCGCTGTGCTGCGCGACTACGCGGCGACCGTCGGGCTGGACGTGCCGCGCTTCGAGGCCGACCTCGACGCGCGCGGCTGGATGGTGGACGCCGCCCGGCAGGACGCCGCCACGCTGGGCATCGCGGGCAGCCCGTTTTTGCTGCTCAACGGCCAGCCCTACAACGGGCGCGATGACCTGTTTGGGCTGGACGAGGCGGTGCGGCTGGCGCAGTTGGCGCAGCAGCACTTCGCGCAGCCGCCGGAGATGCAGATCGACATCACCCGGGCCTACCGTGCCACGCTGGTCACGGAAAAGGGCGATATCGTGATCGAGTTGTTCCCCCGCGATGCGCCCCAGGCCGTGAACAATTTTGTCTTCCTGGCGCGAGCCGGGTGGTACGACGACAGCACGTTTCACTACGTGGTGCCCGGCTACCTGGCCCAGACCGGCGACCCCAGCGATACCGGGCGCGGCGGCCCCGGCTACACCATCCCCGACGAGCACGACAACGGCCTGCGCTTCGACCGCGAAGGGCTGGTAGCGATGGCCCATCCGGCGGGCGTGCCGGACAGCGCCGGGAGCCAGTTCTTCATCACGCTCGCGCCGCTGGAGCCGCCGGACGAGTGGAACGGGCGCTATACCATCTTCGGGCTGGTGGTGGAGGGGATGGACGTCGTGCACCGCCTGACCCCGCGCAACGCCAACGACCCGGTCAACTTCCCCGCCCCACCGCCCGGCGACCGCGTGCTCACCGTCGAGATTGAGGAGTCCTGAACATGGTTTTCTTCGCGTTTGTGTGGCTGGCGAGTGTCGTCTTGCTGACCGTCATCGGCCTCGGCTTTGCGATCACGGTGCCCATGATGCGCCGCCGCATACCCAACGAGCCGGACCAACCGGCGCTGCATGGCATGTCCTGCGAGCATGTGACCTTCACCACGCAGGACGACCTGACGCTGGCCGGGTGGTGGATTCCGGCGCAAGGGGCCGCCCAGGGTACGGTGATCATGTGCCCAGGGCAGAACGGCAGCATGGACAGTGATCTCCCCCAGGCCAAACCGCTGCACGAGGCCGGGTTCAACGTGCTGATGTTCGACCTGCGCGCGCACGGCGGCTCCGAGGGCGAGCTGGTGACATGGGGCGTGCTGGAGCAGCTCGACCTGATGGCCGCGCTGGATTACGTGCAGGCTGCGCACGGTGTCGAGCGCGCCGGGGTGTTCGGCTTCAGCATGGGGGCGGCGGTGGCGCTGCTGGTCGCCGCGCAGGACGACCGGGTCGCGGCGCTGGCCCTGGACGGGGCATATCCGCGCCTGTCCGGCATTTTGATCGGCTGGGGACGGCTCAAGGGGCTGCCGGGCGTGCTGGCGCGCGCGGCAACCTGGGCCATTTTGCTGATCGGCTCGCTGCGGGCGCGCTACCAGTTGTACCGCGCCAACCCGATCGAGCTGGCCGCGGACGTGACCGCCCCGGCGCTGTTCGTGCACGGCGAGCAAGACCCGTTCGTGGCGTGGCGGGAGTTAGCACCGCTGACGGAGCGCGTTAACGGGCCGGTCGCGGTGTGGCGCGTGCCGGATGCGGGCCATCGCGAGGCGTTCGGCCAGCAGCCCGCCGCCTACAATCGCCGCGTGGTGGAGTGGTTCGCGCGGCACCTGTGAGCGTCGGTGTTCGGCGCTATTGCAGCCCCCGGGTGAGTGACCATTCCTTGTTGAAGACCCACGCCGCCAGCGCCACGCCCAGCGAAGCGTACCCGATCCCGCTGCCGACGTTGATCAGCAGCCCGGACAGCGCCAGCGTGTTGCTGAACAGGTCGCGGATGGCGACAATCGTGCCGAAGAACGGCACCGCATACCACCCCGCCCCGACGCTGGCCGGCAGGCTGAAGATCGTCAGCAGGATGCTGGCCGGCAGCCCCAACTGCATCAGCACCATGAACAGGTTGGCCTCGCGGTAATTGGCCGCGCGTGCGCACCACGCCATCACCAGCGCGTTGAGCAGCACGATAAACGGCACGATCAGGATCGCCAGCGCCCCGACCAGCCCGAACACACTGCCGCCGCTGTTCAGCACGATATCCAGCGCGTCGGTTGGGGACAGGGAGTCGGCGGCGGCCAGGTCTGGCCCGGCCTCGCTCAGCGCATTGAGCAGGATGCCTTCGCTCAGCCACAGGCTCATCACCGCCAGCGACGCGATGAACACCACCGACAGCTTGCCGAGCACGATCCCGATCCGGCTGGCGGGCGTGACCAGCAGGTTTTCGATGGTCTGGCGCTCCTTTTCGCCGACGGTCGTATCGAGGATCAGGCCCATGCCGCCGCCGATCAGCCAGGACGTGACCGCCAGCGGCAGGAAGATCGTCGCCAGGATGTTGCTGCCGCCGTTCTCGTCGTCGCTGCCGACGACGGCATTGGACGCCGCCTGCTGGCGCTCGCCGACCGTGATCGGGGTGAGCCAGTCGCGCGTCAGCCCCTGGGACTCCAGCCGCTGCGCGACCAGCGTGTCGTTGTAGCGGTCGATCACGGACCGCACCGCGCCTTTGGCCAGGAACGTGATCACGGAACTGTCGGCGGTGATCACGTCGATGCTGACCGTCTCGCCGCGGTCGAGGTGGGCGCGGAAGTCGTCCGGCAGCGCCACGACGACCAGCGCCTCGCCGAAGGTCTCGCCCTCCGGCGGCGGGTCGACGAGGTAGATCGTGTCGTCGGCCTCGAACGCCTGGAGCAGCCCCGGGGCCTGGCCGCCGTTCTGCACCCAGACCGGGAAGCCCGCGTCCATGATGCGCACTGCCTGCGTGCCGATGAACAGCCCGGCACACAGCGCCAGCCCCGGCAGGATGATCGGCGGGGCGAACAGCCAGAACAACGCGCGCCGGTCGCGCAGCAGTTCGCGCAGTTCCTTCCAGAAGACGATGCGATATGCGGCCAGCCAGTTCATCCGCTGCGCTCCTCCTGGGCTTCGCGCTCGGCCTCGGCCAGCAGCGCCTCCGCCCCGATGATGCTCACGAATGCGCTTTCCAGGCTGTCGGCAGCGTACCGGGCGACCAGTTCGGCGGGTGTGCCCTGCTCCATGATCGTGCCCTGGTGGACAATCGCCACGCAGTCGCACAATCGCTCGACCTCGTCCATGTGGTGCGTGCTGAGCACCACGCAGCGCCCCTCCGCGCGGAAGCGGCGGATAACCGCGCGCACCGCGCGCGTGCTGACCACGTCGAGGCCCTGCGTCGGCTCGTCGAGAATGATGTTCGGTGGGTCGTGGACCAGCGCCATCCCCAGCACGACTTTACGCACCATCCCGCGCGAGAAACCCTGCGCGCGCCGGTCGGCGAAGTCGCGCATGTCCAGCAGGGCGAGCAGGTGGTCGATGCGCCCCTCCAGCCCGCCGCCGTTCAGCCCGTGCAGGTGGCCGATGTAGCGCAGGTGTTCGCGCGGCGTCAGGTGGGTATACAGCCCGGCACTCTCGACCAGGATGCCCAACTGCGAGCGCACCGCGTCCTTCTGCGTGCGGATGTCGTAGCCGCTGACGGTGCCGGTGCCACCCGTCGGTGAGATCACGGTCGCCAGCATCCGCAGCGTGGTGGTTTTGCCGGCCCCGTTCGGGCCAAGCAGGCCGAAAACCTCGCCCGGCTGGGCGGTGAAGCTTACGTTGCGCACGGCCTGCACGTCTTTGAAGCGTTTGGCAAGGTGTGTCGTGGTTATCATGCTGTCGATCATAATCTGCCCGGCCCAAAAACACCAGGGGGACCATCTGGCCCATGCGAAAATGCTTCAGGTCGGCTAAGCCGATATCCACTACCCGAATCATGCCGCCGGCGGCGGTTCGTCCTATGGTGGTATATAGGCGTGTTAGTATTTAAGCACCGCAGTACTCCCCGGGGCAGGACTACAGAATAGCGTGGTGCGGCACCTGCAGCCCTTCTCCATGAGGGAGAAGGGAGAAATGCGTCTCAAGTCCCTCGCCCTGAGGGCCAATCACACTATTCTGCAGAGCTACCCTCCCTGGACAACGACATAATAAATTTACGAATGTGAGGAGGAGACAAGATGAAACGCTTATTGAGTTTACTCGTGCTCGTATCGATTCTGGTGGCCGGGCTGCCGGCCACCTCGGCTGACCAGCCGGATGATGATCTGTCCAAGCTGGTGGCGGGCAACAACGCGTTCGCCCTGGACTTCTACCGGCACCGGTCCGCCGCCACCAACAACAACGTGATCGTCTCGCCCTTCAGCATTTCGCAGGCCTTCGGGATGCTGATGGGCGGCGCGCGGGATGTCACGGCCCGGCAGATCGCTGCCGCGCTGCACTACGAACTGCCGCAGGACAAGCTGCACCCGGCCTTCGCGGTGCTCAACGCCGAACTGCGCGAACGCACCGCGCCCGACATGAACGGCGACGGGCAGCGGCTCCAGCTTAACGTGGCCAACTCGCTGTGGGCGCAGCAGGACTTCCCCTTCCGCGACTCGTACATCGCGTTGGTGGAAGACTACTACGACGGCGCGTTGTACTTCGAGGACTTCGCGCGCAGCCCCGACCAGGTCCGCCAGACGATCAACACCTGGATCGCCGACAAGACCGAGGGCAAAATCGAGGATATGCTTTCGCCGGGGATGGTCAACCCCAACACCCGGATGATGCTGGTCAACGCGATCTACTTCAACGCCTCGTGGCAGCATCCCTTCGAGGAAGACCTGACCCAGGACGATACCTTCATGCTGCTGGATGGCTCGACCGTCACCGTGCCGATGATGACGCAGCGCGCATCGTTCGCGATGATGCAGGGCGAGAATTTCCAGGCGGTGGAGCTGCCCTACTACGGCGAGGACATGGCGATGCTGATCATCATGCCGGACGAGGGACAGTTCGATATCTTCCGGGCGGAGTTCGGCACCGAGCAGTTCGACACGGTGCGCAATGGGCTGAGCCACCAGCAGCTTGAGCTGACCATGCCGCGTTTCGAGTTCAAGACCAAGCTGGACCTGACGCCCGCGCTGTCGGCGCTGGGGATGGTCGACGTATTCGACCCCACCCGCGCGGACCTGACCGGCATGTTCGACCCGGACGCCGCCGGCGAGAATCTGTTCGTCTCGGCGGTCATCCACGAAGCCTATATCGGCGTTGACGAGGCGGGCACCGAAGCCGCCGCCGCGACCGCGATGGGTTTCACCACAGCGGCCCCCACCGAGGTGCAAACCCTGCGCCTGGATCGCCCGTTCATCTACGCGATCTACGACCGGCAGAGCGGCGCGATCCTGTTCATGGGGCATGTGATGAACCCCGCGCAGTGATCCGCCGCCGGTAGACACGTCGCAAAAACACAACAGCGGTACGCCGCCCTCGCACCGCGTACCGCTGTGTTGCTTGTAGGCGTTTACTCCTCGTAGATGCCCGCCTCGACGTAATACCACATGCCGTCCCGCAGCCCGTAGAACCACACCATCGAGCGATTGCCCCGCGCATTGAAGATCGACGCCTCGCAGCAGCGATAATGCACGACCCGCGCGTAGTGATACCCCTTGACCATCTCCCCCGCGTAGGACATGCGCACCTGATCATCCTGGCGGAAGAAGTAGAACGGCTCGCCCGCGATCACCTGCCAGCCGAAGGACTCGCTGTAGCCGTGCTGGTCGTTCAGGCTGTCGCCGTCGATGATGATGTCGCCCTCGGCTTCCAACACCCAATGCCCGTCCCAGGACCACAGCCCTTTGACCGGCGGCAGGACCGACTGCTGTTGTGGCGTGACGGTGTACACGCGCTCGCCGGCGCGCTCGACGTAAAACTTGTACTCGTCCTGCGCGGCGACGACCTTCACCAGATCGTCCCCGACGTACACCGGCGCGAAGTAGGCGAAGCCGGTCTTGTCCAGCTTGCCGACCGTGTTTTGCGTGGCGACCAGCGTGGGCTGCGATTCCGAATCCAGCAGCAGTTGGAACGCCGTTTCCGAGGCGTTGACTGCCAGCGGCCAGATTTTCGTCACGTCCGTGACCAGCGGGTTGTCCTGGTACAGCAGCGTGTAGGTGGGGCGCGTGGTGGCGGTGGTGTTCAGGCGCAGTTCGTAGTCCCACGCGCCGATCACGGCGTTGATGCGCTCCAGGCGTTCGGCGGGGGGCGGCTCGCGCCACGCGCGGCGCACGTCCAGCACGGAGGACGGCACATGGTCCTTGAATTCGATATGGTCCGGGCTGTCTTCCGCATCGGGGACCAGTTCGTACTCCTCGACCGTCAGCGCGGCGGCCTCGCTGCGTATGGCGGCCTGGGGGTGGACAACGGCCCCGGCGGCCAGCGTGGTGCTCGCGATGGCCAGCAGCGGGATTAGCATCAGCAAGCGCGAAAAACGGAACAACATACGATTTTTTCCTTTCATAATTATTTTGTTGTGAATAGCGGCGTTTCGAGTGTGTTTTTCAACGCTCGACTGCCGGTGAGCCAGGCCGGATGGGGGCGGTGATGTGTGCGCGGTCAGGATGTTCCGGTGGTGGGTGGTCGCCGCGCAGCGGATCGGCAGCCTGGCTGGTGTGACGTGTGGTCGTGCTTACTATGACCGTAGCAGGTTCTCCCCTACAACGTCAAATGGCTCTGGCGCAGTTGTGCCCAATCAGTGCTTGGTTCGCGGGCAGATTGTGATGAATTTCACGCATCGTCAGATAACCGTTAGCCGGGCGCATTGTTTCCCATCCGAGGGCGGGCTATAATTCGGATCGCAAGATGATCGATCTGTAATCTATACTTAGGTATGAAAGAGACGACGCAATGTCTGACTACAAACAACAACTGCTGGACCGGCTGCATAATCGCACCGCGAAGGTGGCGATCATCGGGATGGGGTACGTGGGGCTGCCGCTGGCGGTCGAGTTCGCCAAAGCCGGCTACCGTGTGACCGGGCTGGACGTGCTGCCGGAGAAAGTCGAACAGATCAACGCCGGGGAGAGCTACATCCCGGACGTGCCGATGGACGTGCTGGCTCCCCTGGTCGAGAGTGGGCACCTGCGCGCCACGACCACCTATGATGACCTTCTGGATGCCGACGTGGTGAGCATTTGCGTGCCGACCCCCCTCCGCAAAACCAAAGACCCGGACATGAGCTACGTGGTCGCCGCTGCCGACGCGGTCGGCGAAATCTGCCACCCGGGGATGCTAGTCGTGCTGGAAAGCACCACCTATCCCGGCACGACCGAAGAAGTCATCCTGCCGCGCCTGCTGAAGAACTGCTCGCAGGTCGGCGAGGATGTTTTCGTCGCGTTTTCGCCGGAGCGCGTCGATCCCGGCAACAAGACCTACGGCGTACACAACACGCCCAAAGTGGTGGGTGGCGTGACCCCGGCCTGTGCCGAGGTCGTCTCCGCGCTCTACGAGCCTGCCGTCGCGCAGGTCGTCCCGGTGTCGTCGACGGCGGCGGCGGAGATGGTCAAGCTGCTGGAAAACACCTTCCGCGCGGTGAACATCGGCCTCGTCAACGAGATGGCGCTGATGTGCGACCGGCTGGGCGTCGATGTGTGGGAAGTGATCGAGGCCGCCTCGACCAAGCCGTTCGGGTTCATGCCCTTCTATCCCGGGCCGGGCCTGGGCGGGCACTGCATCCCGATCGACCCGCACTACCTGAGCTGGAAGCTCCGCGCCCTGAACTACACCGCGCGCTTCATCGAACTCGCCAGCGAGATCAACACCGCGATGCCGTACCATGTAGTGGACCTCGTCGTCGCGGCGCTCAACGACGCGGGGAAGGCGCTCAAGGGGGCGAAGGTCGGCGTCCTGGGCATGGCCTACAAGCGTGATATCGACGATGTGCGCGAATCGCCGGCGCTGGATATCCACCACCTGCTGGAGGAAAAAGGCGCGGCGGTGTCGTTCTCCGACCCGTATGTCGCGCGCGTGCGGCTGCCCGGCGACCGGGTCGCGCACAGCGCCGACCTCACCGAAGGCTGGCTGGGCGCGCAGGACTGCGTCGTGATCGTGGCCGATCATAGCGTGTACGATTGGGACTTTATCCTGAACAATACTGCGCTGGTGATCGATACGCGCAACGCCACCGCCGGGTACGAGGGCAGCGCGCACGTCGTGCGGTTGTGAGGGATGGCCCCGGCCTGGTATACTGGCCGCCTGATGTGACATCCAGGCGGCTTTGTTGTGTATAGGCGCGGTGAATATGAAAATTTTTGTTGCGGCTGGCATTTTCCATCCCGAGTCCGGCGGCCCGGCGACGTACCTGTACCGGCTGCTGCCGGAACTGCTGGCGCGCGGGCATGAGGTGCGCGTGCTGGCTTTTGGCGATGACCCCGTCGCGGAGTACCCGTACCCGCTGCGGCGCATCCCCCGGCGCAGGCTGCCCCGCCGGATGCTGCACTATGCGCGCGCCGCATGGCCGGAGGTCCGCCGTGCCGACCTGGTGTTCATCAACAGCCTGGGCCTGCCCCTGGTCGGGGACAGCCACCGCCCGCGCGTGCTCAAGGTGGTGGGCGACCTGGCCTGGGAGCGCGCCGTCAACAAGGGCTGGATTTCCCCCACCGAGGATATCGACGCCTTCCAACACCGCCGCTACGATCCGCGGGTGCAGTTGGTGCAGGCCCAGCGCGCGCGCGAGGTGCGCCGCGTCGACCGCGTGATCGTGCCCAGCCAGTATTTGCGCGCGATGGTCATCGGGTGGGGCGCGCCGCCGGAGAACGTGCAGGTGATCTACAACGCGCTGGCCCCCCACGCGACCGCGACCGCGCTCGGCCCGGCAGAGGTGCGCGACCGGCTGCGGCTGGGGGATGGCCCGCTGCTGCTGACGGTGGCGCGGCTGGTTCCCTGGAAGGGCATCGATCACCTGCTCCGCGCCGTCACCCGCCTGCCGGACGTACGCCTGCTGGTGGCCGGGGATGGCCCCGACGAGGCCCGGCTGCGCGCCCTGGCCGCGTCCGAGGGCGTAGCCGACCGGGTGACGTTCCTGGGCCGCGTGCATCACGAACGGCTGGCACTGTATTACCGCGCGGCGGATTATTTCGTGCTGTATTCCGGCTACGAGGGGCTGCCGCATGTCGTGCTGGAGTCGCTGCTGGCCGGGACGCCCGTCATTGCCAGCGACAAGGGCGGCAATCCCGAAGTGGTGCGGCACGGCGAAAACGGCCTGCTGGTGCCGTACATTGACGTGGACGCGCTGGCCGCGACGCTCGACCAGGCCCTCAGCGGCGATATCCGCGCGCGGCTGGCGGCCCGCACCGGCGAGGGGTTGGACCGCTTCGACTGGCCGACCCTGGTTGAGACGACGATATCGGCGCTGGAAGAGGTCGCTGCCGAAAGGGACGCATCGTGAACCTGCTGATGCTCAGCGGCGATGCATCGCCGGCGCAGGGGCAGCAGGGCACCTTCTACCACATGCTGCGCCATTTCTCGACGCATTGGGATCGGGTCGACATTCTCTGCCCGCGTGCGCCGGATGCCACCCCGCGCACCATCCACGACAATGTACACCTGCACCCGTCGCCCTGGCCCCGGCTGTTGCAGCCGGTGTTCATCGCGCGGCGCGGACATGACCTGCTGGCCGCCCGCGACTATGCACTGATCGTCAGCCACGATTTCGGCCTGTTCTACAACGGGATCGGGGCGTGGTGGCTGGCGCGGCAGGGCGGCGTGCCCTACGTGAGCGAGCTGCACCACGTCGAAGGCTATCCGCGTGCCGTCACCTGGCGCGAACGGGTGTACCGCGCGCTGGCGATGCGCTATATTCGCTGGGTGTGGCGGCGGGCGGCGGCGATCCGCGTGGTGAACCAGGGCGAGATGCCGGCGCTGCTGCGGGCGCAGGGCGTCCCCGACGACAAAATCCTGGTGCTCAGTTCGCTGTATATTGACTTCGACGTATTCAAGCCGCTGCCGGACGCAGCGCCGCGCTACGATGTGCTGTTCGTGGGGCGGCTGGCCTCTAACAAGGGGCTGCCGACGATCCTGGCGGCGCTGGCCCAGGTCCGGCAGACGCACCCCGACGTCCGGCTGGGCATCCGGGGCGATGGCCCGCTGCGCCCGCAGGTGGAGCAGCAGATCGCGGCGCTGGGGCTGGCGGCGCACGTCGCGTTTATCCCGCGTGTCGCCGGGCCGGACGACCTCGCGCGGCTGTACAACCAGGCGCGGATGCTGGTCTGCGCCTCAACCGCCGAGGGCGGCCCGCGCGTGACGGTCGAGGCGATGGCGTGCGGCACGCCCGTCATTTCCACGCCGGTGGGCGTGATGGCCGACCTCATGGAGGACGGCAAGTCGCTGCTGGTCTTCCATTGGGACGCGGACGAGCTGGCCGCCAAAATCCGCCTGCTGCTCGACCGCGAGATCATCCGCCAGCAGCTCGGCCACAACGGGCAGGCCGCCGTGCAGGGCTTCGAGGCGGAGGCTGTGATCGGGGCGTATGCGCGCGGGTACCAGGCGCTGGTCCAGCGGTTGCGCGGCTGAGGAGACGAGACAATGCGCGTGCTGATGATTGTGCAATTGGTTGACGAACGCGAATGGCTGCGCGCCTTTACGGTGGACTGGATTCGCGCACTGGCTGCGCAGGTCGAGCAGGTCGACGTGCTGACGCTGGAGCTGGGCGAGGCCCGCCTGCCGGACAACGTCCGCGTGCGCTCGATGGGCAAGGAGCGTGGCTACAGCCGCCCACGCGAACTGTGGGCTTATTACTGCGCGCTGGCCGCAATGGTGCGGGATGCGGACGTGATCTTCAGCCACATGACGCCGCGCTACACGTGGCTGGCGACTCCCCTTGCCGCCCTGACGCACACCCCGCAGATGTTGTGGTTCACGCATCGCCAGGACAGCCTGGAGCTGCGGCTGGCGCTGCGTGCCGCGCGCTGGATCACGACCGCCACCGCGGACAGCTTCCCCATCGTCAGCCCCAAAGTGCACGTCATGGGGCACGGCATCGCCCCGCACCTGTTCGCGCCCGGCGACCCGCCCCCGGACGATCCGCCGCTGGTGCTGGCGGTGGGGCGCATCACGCCGATCAAACACCACGCCACCCTGCTCGACGCGGCGGCGCGGCTGCGCGACGAGCACGGTGCTCCGCCGGTGCGCTTTGCCATCGCCGGGACGATGGCGGTCCCCGGCGACGATGCCCATTACCAACACCTGCTGCAGCGGCGCGCTGCGTTGGGCCTGAGCGAGGTGCAGTTCAGCTTCCTGGGGCCGCTGCATCCGTCCGAACTGGTGACGACTTACCGGCGCGCAACGGTCGTTACCAACCTGTCGCCGCCCGGCTCGTTCGATAAGTCCGTACTGGAGGCGCTGCTGACCGCCACCCCGGTGATCACCCCGAACCCGGCTTTTAGCGATGTGTTGGGCGAGCACCGCGCGGCGCTGATGGTCGCGGGGCCGGAGGATGCGGCGGGTGTGGCCCGGCAGATTGCGGGGCTGCTGGCCCTGTCGCCGGCCCAGCGCGCGGCGATGGGCGCCGACCTGCGCGCCGGCCCGGTCCAGCAGCACACGTTGGACCGTTTGATGCGTGATATCGCGGCGCTGATGCGCCAGGGAGTGAACCGATGAACCGATTGATCTACATCGCCAACAACCGCCTGCCGACCGAGAAAGCGCACGGTTTGCAGATCGTGCAGATGTGCGAGGCGCTGGCCGATAGCGGCTACGACGTGACGCTGGTCACTGCGCGCCGCCGCAATACGCCCGCCATGCATGCTGTGCGCAACCTGTGGGACTACTACGGCGTGGCGCGCAATTTTGCGCTGCGACGGCTGCCCTGCCTGGACCTGATCGACCGCTTCCCGGCGCGCTGGCAGCGGCTGCCCTTCATGCTGCAGACGATCACTTACCTGTTGGTGCTGTGGGTGTGGCTGCTGCCGCGCCGCGCGGATGTGCTCTACACGCGCGATGCGTTCGCCGGGTTCATGCTGGCGCTGCTGCGTCCGCTGCTGTGGCGGCGCGCGCAGATCGTCTACGAGGTGCACCAGGTGCGCGGATCGCGGCTCGGCGAGCGCATCCAGCGCTTTGTGGCGCGGCGGGCGGTGGTCGTGGCGATCACCGGGCATCTCGCGCAGCACATGCGCGATCTCGGCGCGACGCGCGTGCTGGTGGCGCACGACGGCATTCGCGCGGCACGCTTCGCGGATTTGCCCGCCCGTGATGAGGCGCGGGCTGCGCTGGGGATCGCGGCGGATGCGTTCGTGGTTGGCTATATTGGGCGGCTGCACACCATGGGGATGTCTAAGGGACTGGATACACTGATCGACGCGATCGCACAGGCTGCCCAGGACGGCCCGGCCATTGAACTGTTGCTGGTTGGTGGGCCGCAGGCCGGGGTCGACACGCTGCGCCAGCAGTGGGCCGCGCACGGGCTTTCCCCGGACCGGTTGCACGCTGTCGGGCAAGTGACGCCGGACGAGGTGCCGTGCTACCTGGCGGCGATGGACGTGGGCGCGATGTCGTTGCCCTGGACGACTCATTTTGCCTATTACGCCTCGGCGATCAAACTCTTTGAGTATATGGCGGCGGGCTGCGCGGTGCTGGCCTCCGATCTGCCCAGTACGGCGGAAGTCGTGCAGGACGGCGAGACGGCGCGGTTGGTACCGCCCGGCGATGTGGCGGCGTTGGCCGGTGCGATCCGGGAATTGGCCACTGATCCGGCAATGGTTCGCTGGTTGGGCGCACAGGCTCAAGCTGAGGCCCAGCATTACACCTGGGATGCCCGTGCGGCACGCATTCGATCCTTTGTTGGCGCGGAGGAGCGAGTGTGATGCGTGTTGCCTTTGTGACTCCCGAAGTGCGTCCGCGCTATGGCTGGGCGCGCTACGGCGTCGACCTGGCCCACGCCCTCAGCGCGCAGGGCGTGGAGGTCGTCGCGCTGACGCAGGTCGGGGCGCCCCCGCCGCGTGCCGACGACCGCGCCCCGCTGGTTGGCGTGCGCCCAGTGCTGCCGTCATTGGTCCCGCGCGCACGGGGATTCTTGGTGCGGTCGCTGCTGGCGCTGCCGCGCGTGTGGGGGGCGCTGCGCGACTGCGACCTGGTGCACGTCATCGCCGAACCCTACACCCCGCTGGCGGCACGGGCGGCGGGAGCGCGCCCGGTGTTCGTCACGGCGCACGGCACGTACGTGCCGCAGACGGTCGGGCGGCGAATCGTGGGGCGTGTCTACCGCTGGGCCTACCGCCGCGCGCACCTGATCGCCGTCAGCCACTACACCGCGCAGCAGGTCCGGCAGGCGCTGCCGGGCTGCGACCCGCACGTGATCCACAACGGCGTACACGCGGCCCAGTTCCAGGAACCGGCCCCGGCCCCGGACAAGCACGGCCCGACGATCCTGGCGACCGGCGGCGTCAAGGCGCGCAAGGGCACGCATCTGCTGGTCGCGGCGCTGGCGCGAGTGCGCGAGCAGGTGCCGGATGCGCAGCTTGTCGTGACCGGGATTCAGGATGATGCAGCTTTCCTGGAACGGACCAAGCGCCAGATCGAAGACGCGGGCCTGGGCGACTGCGTGCACCTGTTGGGCATGATCCCTGGCGAGGCGCTGCGCGGCTGGTACCAGCACGCGGATGTGTTCGCGCTGCCTTCGTTGAACATCGGCCAGCAGTTCGAAGGCTTCGGGCTGGTGTTCCTGGAGGCCGGGGCGTGCGGGCTGCCGGTGGTCGGCACGCACGGCAGCGGCGTGGCCGAAGCGGTGATCGACGGTGCGACCGGGCTGCTGGTGCCGCAGGATGACGTCCCTGCCCTGGCGGCGGCGATCACGCGGCTGCTGGCGGATGCCGAGCTGCGCGCGCGCTTGGGCGCGGCGGGGCGCAAGCACGCCGCCCGCCAGGATTGGGCCGTCATCGCCGGGCAGGTACGCGCCCGGTACGCCGATTTTTTACCCTAAGACCGTCCGTGTGTTATGCTTAGACTTCATATTTTGGGTGATATTCAAAACAAACCATGCATATCGTTATCCTATCTGATCATTTACCGCCGGACGCCCCCGGCGGCGCGGGCAAGGTCGCCTGGCAGTTGGGCCAGGGGCTGATCGCGGCGGGCGAGCGCGTCACGTTCGTGACGACCACGCGCGGCCCCTCGCAGGTGGACGACCGTAACGGCATCCCCGTGCACCGGCTGCGCTCGCGCTATCCGGAACGCTTCCGGGCGTGGCTGGGGCTGTTCAACCCGCTGACCGTGTGGCCGCTGAACACGCTGCTGCGCGACTTGCAGCCCGACATCGTGCACGCCCACAATGTGCACTTCCACCTGAGCTATCACAGCCTGGTGATCGGCCAGTATGCCGGGGCCGCCACCGTATTTACCGCGCACGACGTGATGCCGTTCGCCTATGGCAAGCTCACGCACTTCATCGACCCCGCCGATCCTGCGCAGTGTGACAATTTCGATTACCGGCTGCCGTTTGGCTACAACCTGCGCCAGATGCGGCTGCGCTGGAACCCGGCGCGCAACCTCTCGATTCGCCACACCATGTACCATTTCGTGGACGAACGGGTCGCCGTCAGCCATGCGCTGAAAACGGCCCTGGAAGCCAACTGCCTGCCGCCGTTCAAGGTGGTGCACAACGGCGTCGATCCCCAGGTATTCGCTGTGCCGGAGGCCGGCGTTCGGGTGATGCGCCAGCGCTTCAAGCTGGAGGGGCGGCGCGTGATCCTGTTCGGCGGGCGCTTGAACCGCGCCAAAGGGACCGACCAACTGCTCGCGGCGCTGCCGGTGGTCAAGCAGCGGGTGCCGGATGTCGCGCTGCTGATCTTGGGCTGGTCGAAGCAGTACGTTGACCAACTGCGGCAGCGCTATCCAGACCTGGCGGAGCAAATCGTGTATGGCGGGTGGCTGGAGGGGTCCGAACTGGCGACGGCCTACCGGCTGGCCGACGTGGTCGCGACGCCGTCGGTTTGCCTGGAGGCGTTTATGGTCGGCAATATTGAGGGCATGGCTGCCGGCACTCCTCCCATCACGACGTGTTTTGGTGGGCCGCCCGAAGTCGTGCAAGACGACGAAACCGGCTTCGTCGTCAACCCGTACAACGTCGACGCGCTGGCCGACCGGCTGGCGCGGCTGCTGGCCGACGACGCGCTGCGGGGGCGCATGGGCGAGGCCGGGCAGCGCCACGTCCGCGAGAATTTCACGCTCGCGCGCCAGGTGCAGGCCATGCAGGCCATCTACCAGAGCGCGCTGGCCAGGAAACGCGGCGAGGAGGCGAACTCATGAAGCTGTTTGTCATTGTCTCCTCGCTGGACCTGACCCAACCCTTCAGCGCGACCCCGGCCTGGTGGCAGTTGTTCAAAGGGCTGTACGAGGTCGGCGTCGAGGTGATCGCTGCGCCGTATCAAGGCCCGGCCATTGAGTCGCCCTGGTGGCGCGCCGCCGCCAACCCGGCCCGGCGCGAAGGCAACGCATTTAAGTTCCTGCGCGACTCGTGGCAGCGGGTCGCCGGCAAACGCCAGTCGCAGGCCGCCGGACGCCAGCTTGAGCGCGAGAGCTTCTCCGACCGGTTGATCCGGCGTGTGGCGCAGACCGTGATCGCGCCGCGCTGGCGGCGGCACGTCGACCGCGTGCTGGCCCAGCACCCCGATATCGACGCGGTGCTGGTGATCACCGTGCCGCTGAACCACATCCGCGGGCTGGCGCGGCACATCATCGCCCGGCACGACAAGCCGGTCTTCTTCTACGATGGCGATGTCCCCGCCAGTCTGCCGAACTTCCGGGGCTTTGCGTCCGGCTTTCGGATCTATCAGGGCGCGGACCCCGCCGAGTACACCGCGTTTTTCTCCAACAGCCAGGGCGGGGCCGAAGGGCTGCGCGACCTCGGCGCGCGCGCGGTCCACACCCTGTATTACGGGGCCGACCCGGACCTGTTCGCGCCGCTGGACGTGCCGCAGGACATCGACGCGTTTTTCTACGGGCACGGCCGCGAGTACCGCGCGGCGTGGATCGACGCCCTGCTGCGCGAACCGTCGCTGGCGCTGGCGGACCGGCGTTTTGCGGTGCGCGGCACCCATCTCGGCGACCTGGGGCGCGTCGAGACACTGCCCTACCTGTCGTTTAGCAAGCTGCGCGAGTACGCCTGCCGCAGCAAGCTGAACCTGGTCATCACGCGCAAGGCGCACGCCTCGGTTTTCGCCTCGTCCAGTTCGCGTCCGTTCGAGTTGGCGGCGCTGGGCGCGTGCATGGTGTGCAGCCCCTACGAAGGGATCGAAACCTGGTTCGAGCCGGACAAAGAACTGATCGTCGTGGACAGCGCCGAGGAGGCCCTGGCGCGCTACCAGTGGCTCTTGCAACATGACGCCGCGCGGCGTAAGATTGGCCGGGCGGCGCGCGAACGCCTGCTGAAGGAGCATACCTTCCGGCATCGTGCCCGCCGGTTGGTCGCGACGATCCAGGATTACGTATGAGCGAGCGACCCCACGACACCGCCCCGCCGGATGCGCTGCTCTCTGGGCACGCGTTGGGGATGGCGTTGGACACCCCCTGGAAGGTGCGGCTGGAGCTGCGCTGCTGGCTGAGTTGGCCGGTGGCGCGCGTGATTTTCGCGCTGGCCGGGGTGTGCTGGGGGCGCGGCTGGAAGTTCTACGGCGTGCCGATCCTGCAAAAGCACCGCCGCAGCACCGTGATCATCGGCGACCGGCTGGAACTGCGCTCGATCCCGCACAGCAACGCGCTGGGGCCGTTCCACCCCGTGATCCTGAGCACGCGGCGGCCTGATGCGCGGCTGGTGATCGGCGTGGGCTTCGGCATGACCGGCGGCACGATCTGCGCCGAGGAGTCGATCACGATTGGCAATGACGTGTGGGTCGGTGGCAACTGCACCATCACCGACACCGACTTTCACCCGCTGCGGCTGGCCGACCGGCTGGCCCGTCCGCTGGACGGCGCAACCGCCCCGGTGGTGATCGAAGATGGCGCGTTCATCGGGATGCAATCGCTGGTGTTGAAGGGCGTCACGATTGGCGCGCAGAGCGTGATCGGCGCGGGCAGCATCGTGACCCAAGACATTCCGCCCGGCGTGATCGCGGCGGGCAACCCGGCCCGCGTGATCCGACCATTAGACACAGAGACATAAAAAACAGAATGAGCGTATTGGCGTATCTTACCCTGGTGTTTTTCCTGTTAGGTGTTGGCACCCTGATCGGCTCGGCGCTGCCCACACGCGGCATCCGGATCGGGCTGGGGGCGGTGTTGTTCCTGGCGCTGGTGCTGGACGCGGTGTGGTTCACTGCCCCGCTGCTGGACGAGTGGCGCGCGGGGCTGGGCGACGCGGCCTGGATTGGGGCGTTCGTGGTGGCGGCGGTCGGCGCGTTGATGATGGCGGTGTACTACCAGCAGACGGCGGGACAGTCCGTGTTTCGCTGGCCCGGCGCGCGCGATGTGGCGTTCCTGCTGGTCGTGATCGCGTTGTTCGGCGGCGTGGTGTACCTGCTGCCGGTGCCGCTGGATACTGACGCGCAGGGCTTTGGCTACCTGGCGGTCACACTGCGCGACGGGGACGACTATACCACGCTGGCCCCCTGGCATCCCCAGATCGAATACCTCTACTCGCCCGGCTACACCGGCTTTATCGCACACTTGAGCGCCCGCTTCGATCTCGGCATCCACGCGCTGCAGCTTGTCTTCAGCGCGGCGACGGCAGTGCTGTTCGTGTGGATGGCCTACGATCTCGGCTGCGAGCTGGAAGGGCCGCGCACCGGGCGCGCGTTCATGCTGGCCGCGCTGGGCGGGACCGGGCTGGTGACCGCCTTCATGGATGCGCATTACACTGCGCTGCTGGCGCTGGCCTTTTCGCTGGCTTTCCTGACGTTCGTGCTGCGTTTCCTGGAGGCGTGGCAGTGGTCGGATGCGCTGTTCGCGGCGATCTGTCTGGCCGGGGTGCCCCTCAGCCAGCCGGATACCACCATCGCGCTGATGATCGGCTACGTGCCCTGGCTGCTGGTGGTGGGGTTGGCCAGGCCGCGCCCGGATGCCCGGGTCTGGGTGGTGATCGCGGTCTTCATCCCGCTGGCCGCGCTGTTGATCACTACGCCCTGGCTGGTGAGCATCCGCGATCTGCTGGGGTCGGATATCGAGTCGCCGTTCGAGGTTGAGACGGAACACTGGCGCACGCTGGTGCTGATGCACGGCGGCGTGATCGCGACGCTGGTGATGATCGGCGCGATGGTGGGCGTGCGGCGGCGCAAACCGGCGCACCTGCTGATGGTGGTGTGGCTGGTGGGCATTGTCGAGTTCTCGACGTTGGGCCTGCTGGAGCAGACCATCCCCGGCGTGATGGAGCCGCTGCTGAAGTATGATTATCCCTTCAGCCTGGCGTGGCACGGCCCGATCATCCCTTACACGGTGCTGGGCGGGACCGGGCTGGTCTGGCTGGCGGACCGGCTGGGCGCGGCGCGCGTGGATCGCTGGATGGGGCGGCTGGCCTATCCGCTGCTGGTGTTGGCGCTGGCCGGGCTGGCGGGGGGCATCATGTTCTTCGATCCGCTGCTGGATGCCAGCAAGGATTACGTCGATTTCTTTGGCGCGTTCTCGTCTGAGGACGATGTCGAGGCGATGCGCTGGCTGCACGACAACACGCCGCAAGACGTGCGCGTGTTGAACCATCCGGGCCTGCACGAGGCCGACTGGGCCCCGGTCATTGCCGAGCGCGACACGGTCTACTTCCGGATGCAGCCCTTCTTCCGCAACACCGAGCAGGTCAAGGCCGAGCAAGCGGCGCTGCGCGCGTTCTGGCAGGACCCCGCCGACCCGACCAACGCGCGGCGCTTGCAGGACGCCGGGATTCGCTATGTGCTGGTGCCGCAGGTGTTCGCCAACCCGGACAGTTTCGAGGACATGCTGCGCTGGCGGCGTCCGCTGGACGATGCCGCGTCCTATCTCGACACGGCGGTGAGCGCGGCTCCTTACCTGCGGCTGGTAAAGGATTTCGACGGTGCGCGCATCTACGAGGTGATCCGCTGAATCAAAAAGCCCCGCCACAGTATAAGCCGGCGGGGCTACGGGATAATGCGCGTCGCGTGCAGCCTTTCGGCTGCGACATTAGGTATATTGTAACCAGCTTACCCCCCACTTTGTCAAATTTTCGTCATGTTTCCATCAAGTCACCGCCAGTTTACGGTTACATTCCCATCAGGCTGGCGTCAGGTTCGGCGCGGTCGAGATGGGCGGCTGGCGCGCATCCGGGCTTGAAAACCCACCCCGGCGCGGGTACACTACTGGGGGCAGCGGCCCCCGTAGCTCAGGGGATAGAGCGCAGGTTTCCTAAACCTGGCGTCGGCGGTTCGAATCCGTCCGGGGGCACCATCCGGCAGCAGCGCAGCGGCGAGGCTGCCGGTTTTGCTTGCGGGGCGGGCAGTGTGTCTGTCACTGCTCTGCTGCCGGGCGGAGCACACGTCGATTGACGCGTTGAAGGGCATTCCCCAGCCACGTGTAGCGCATGACCTGGACGATGCCAACCGCTCCGACGATGGCGAGCTGGCCTTCCAGCGGGGCGCGGAAGCGCGCGTTGCCCGCGCGGCCCGGCAGATACAGAAAATACGCGAGCGTCAGCCCGATGAGGAGCAGATGCGTCCAGTTGCGCCGCCACAGCAGGACCACGCTGCCCACCCCAACCATCCCATACAGCAGCAGGTAGTAGACCGTCAGCCCGGCGTAGATGGCGATCTCGTAGGGGCGTTTGTCCAGCAGGATGCCGAGGTTGCCGGCTTGCACTTCCTGGCCCACGTCCTGCCCGTCGTCGTGCAGGATCAGGTTGGTCATGCTGTAGCCGGGCCGGAACACGTTGAACGCATCCACCGTCTGGTACAGCACCGCCTCGAACGGGTGGCGTGCGATGTGCTCGCGCGCCAGTTCGGCGGCCAGGCTGCTTTCGTCGGCAGGAGAGGGGTCCGTGTATTTCGCGTCCAACCGCCGCCCGTACTCGCGCCACAATTGGTCTTTCGCGGCGTCCCAACTGATGTTTTGGCGGTGTGCTTCGATGCTGCTGACGTTGTAAAACAGCAGATTTTGGTTGCCGATGCTGGTGAAGACCACCTGGTCGAAGTGCGTGTAATTGCGGTAGAACCAGGGCGCGAGCGCGGCAGCGCATACGATCAGGATGGTCAAGGCCCGCCCCGCCCCACGCCGCGACCACCCCGTATTGGCCAGCAGCGCCAGCGCCGGAATAACCATGTAGTAGAGCGCGATCGGGCGCGTATACACCAGCGCGGCGAATACGAGGCCCGCGAGGGCAGCATAGCCCCACGCGTTCGCCGGGTGCTCGCGCTTGACAACGTGGATGCACAACAGCGTGCCGGACAGCAGCAGCGTCGCGAACAGGGTTTCCGTCATGACCAGCCCGGTGAAAATCAGCGTGGCGGGGGCAAAGGCATACAGCCAGCCGGCCAGCCACCCGGTCTGCGGGGAGAACAGCCGGGTGCCAATGCGGATGGCGAGCCAGACATTGATCACCGCCAACACGACGTGCAGGCCAATGATCAGCAGCGGGTCGTGCTGCTGGCCCGCCGCCGCATACAGCCCGGCGAGGGCGACCGGATAGCCCGGCGTGCGGCGGATATCCGGCGCAAAGGGCGCGGATGTGTCCTGCGAAAACACGCCATGCTCGACAATGTTGCGCGCCAGCAGGATATACTCGTCCGAGTCGCCGCCGTTGAAGGCGCGCGACTGGATGGGGTCCTCCAGTTGACTGGTCGAGATGGCAATTAGCGCGAAGATGCCCAGCCGTAAGACTAGCGCGACCGCCAGAATGGGCCATATGCGCCGCGTTCGCGTGGTTGGTTGTGCGTCTGGTCCCATGCAATGCTCCGAGTGTGCCTGTTCACGGGGGGCCATCTTAACCCGTCGTGTCACCAGACGCAAAAGCTCTTAGCCAGGGGGAACCGCCCTTCAGAAGAACTTGACCACGATATCGTCGATGGTGTTCGCGGCGTCACCAACGCGCCCCGCGGCGTGGAACAGGTGGCGGTAGATTTCGCGCAGCTTGAGCATGTTCACCACGTAGTCGAGGTCTTTGGGCTTCTCGAACAGATCGGCCACGGCCTCGGCGTAGAGCGTCTCCAGGTCGTTTTTGATCGTTTTGGCGCGGATGGCGTGGTCGCTGGCCACGTTGGGGTGCAGTTCCAGCCGGTCCATCGCCAGCTTGATCTCCTCCGCGCCGCTGCTAAGCAGCGTGGTCATGTCGCGCAAAAAGCTGTTGGGTTCGACGTCCAGGATGTCCATCTCGTTGACGGTGAACCAGGCGTCGTCGAGCATGTCGTCGATGGCGCGTGACAGCGCGTGGATGTCTTCGCGGTCAATCGGCGTTACGAAGGTGCGGTTCAACTCGTCGACCAGTATCCGGCGCACTTCGTCGGCTTCTTTTTCCAGCTCGCGCAGCCGCCGGGCGTTTTTCTTGCTGGGCTTTTTCATGTAGTCCATCAGCGCCTCGGTCGCCTCGGTGCACAGCACACACTGCTGCTGCAGCCGCGTGATGAAGCGGTCCGGCTGGCGTTTGAACAACTGCTGAACACGTGGCGGCAGGTCTTTGATGCCATCAATCACTTTGTCGATCATGCCCCTACCCTCACTTTGCATAGTTATTTAACTAAATTTTACCATTTGTGCGCGATAGTGTAAAATAATTTTTAATTTCAAGGAGAAGTGACCATGACGCTGGAAGCCTGGCTGCTGGTTGCCATTGCACTTGCCTTCGATTTTTTCAATGGGCTGCACGATTCGTCGAATGTAGTGGCGACCGTGATCTCCACGCGCGCGCTTGGCCCGCGCCGGGCGCTGCTGCTGGCCGCCATCGCCAACGGGATCGGCCCGCTGGTGTTCGGCGTGGCCGTGGCGACCACCATCGGGCACGAGGTCGTCGCCGAAGAAGCGGTGACGATCCCGGTGGTGTACGCCGCGCTGCTGGCCGCGATCGTGTGGAACGTACTGACGCTGCTGCTCGGCATTCCGTCCAGCACGTCCCACGCCCTGATCGGCGGCATTGCGGGGGCGGTGTGGGCCGGGTACGGGCTGGACGCGATCCGGCCCGACGGGTTTATCAAAGTGGTGGTGGCGCTGTTCTTCTCGCCCATCATCGGGCTGCTGGCCGGCTACGCGCTCGTCAAGCTGATCTACTTTCTGGCGCGGGGAGCCTCGCCGCGCATCAACCGCTGGTTCCGGCGCGGCCAGTGGATCACCTCGGCCACCCTGGCGCTGTCGCACGGTTCCAACGATGCACAAAAGACGATGGGCATCATCACGCTGGGGCTGGTGGCGACCGGCGCGCTGGAAAGCTTCGCGGTGCCGCCCTGGGTGATCTTTAGCAGCGCCGGGGCGATGGCGCTGGGGACTTTGTTCGGCGGCTGGCGCTTGATCCACACGCTGGGAGCCAAATTCTACCGTGTGCGTCCGGTGCATGGCTTCGGCGCGCAGACCGCTTCCAGCGCCGTAATCCTGGGCGCAGCGCTGATGGGTGGCCCGGTCAGCACCACGCACGTCGTGAGTTCGGCCATCGTCGGGGCGGGCAGCGCCGACCGGCTGCGGATGGTGCGCTGGGGCGTGGTGGATAACATCGTGCAATCCTGGCTGCTGACGATCCCGCTGGTGATGGGCCTCGGTGCCGGGCTGCACCGCCTGCTGCAGTATGTGTGGTGAGGGCGATAGTCAGCGGTGGTTCCCCTACACTATAATCTCCTATAGTTAGTGTGAAACATGCTAAGGAGTGCGAGCTATATGAAATGGCGACTATTGCTGCTGGTTGCGGTCGGTCTGGTGATCAGCCTGGCGGCCTGCGGCGACGATGATCCGGACCAGTCGGTCAGCCCCGGGGATGAAGTCTTCCGTGCGACGTTCGACGAGCCGGGCATGTGGGAAGAAGCGACCTACCCGGCTGGCGCGGGGTCTCCGCAGTCGACCCTGGCGATTGTGGATGGCCGTTACCGGATCGACCATCAAGCGGTGGAGCAGAACTCGTTCGCCTGGGGAGCCAGCACGCGCGACACCCCGGAGAACGTGATCATCGAGGTCGAGGCGCAGCAGCTTAGCGGCGGCGATGGCACCCTGTACGGGATTGTCTGTCGCGCGGCGAGCGATCCGCAGGGGGAACTCAGTGGGTACACGCTGTTGATCAGCGGGGACGGGCATTACGGCATCGCCACGTTGGAGCGTGACGTGTTCGCCGAGGCTCCGTTCCTGACCTTCCTGCTGGAGTGGGAGCAGTCGGACGCGATCAAACAGGGCGATGCGGTGAACAGTCTGCGCGCTGAATGTGTGGGCGATTACCTCGCGCTGTATGCTAACGGCGAATTCCTGGGCGACGTCACCGACGACACCTACCGCCGGCCTGGGAAGGTCGGGCTGCTGGTCGGTGGTGATGAAGGCAGCAGCACGAGTGTCGTGTTCGACGACGTGACGGTCCTGGCCGGGTCGCTGGACTAGTACAGGTCGGCAGAAGTTGCTGTCCAGTTTTGCCCTCACCCGCTGGCCCTCACCCCTCCGCCCTGGCGGGCGGTGTCCCCTCTCCCATATAAGGGGCGAGGGGAAAAGCGCGCGCTGTGAC
>DAOTUD010000190.1:0-21606 GCA_034437275.1 Anaerolineae bacterium | reverse complement strand
GAGGATGATCGCACCTTCGTAATGCCGCCACTTGAATGGGTTGTCCATGTTCACCGTTTCGTCTGGGAGAGAATCTTGTCAGCACTGGTTGAGGATACACGCTCTCAGATTTTTTGCAACAGAGCCCGCGAACGCAAGCAGCAGCCCGCCCAGCAGCGCCAGCCGTGCGCCATCTTCATACGCGCGGTCGATGCCCCTGCCGATCAGCGCGATCTGCAAGACATTGAGGCCCACGATCAGCCAGCCCAGCAACACTGCCAGCGCGATCCAGTGGCGCGCGCTGCGGGCCAGCGGCAGCAAGCGTTTATCCAGAGTCATAGCTTGTTATTCCTGACAATCATGCATCATACCTGCTGTTCCCTCTGGCGGCGGGTTTCCTGGCCCAACATAGTGATTACCTTTTGCTCAATGGCGATCAGGTCGGGTGTGAGCACGCCGTCCTGATGTTTGCTGGCGTGCAACCCGTTCAGCGTGATCACCTTGCGCACAGTGGTGGGCCGCGCCGACAGGACGAAAATCCGGTCGCTGAGAATCAACGCTTCGCGAATGTCGTGTGTGACATAAATCGCGGTTTTTCCGCCCTGTGTCAGCATCCGCCGAATGTCCTCGATCAGTATCAGACGCAGCGGCAGATCAAGATCGGAGAACGGTTCATCTAGCAGCATGAGATCGGGATCGATCACCAGCGCACGAGCAATGGCGACCCGTTTCTGCATCCCGCCGCTGAGCTGCGCGGGCCGGTAATCAGCAAAATCTGCCAGTTCGACGCGTGCGAGGGCGGCCATAGCGCGCGCTTCCCGCTCGTGTTTGTCCGCGATGCGATCCTGCAACACAAAGGTGACGTTATGCAGCGCGCTTTGCCAGGGCAGCAGGCATGCATCCTGAAACACAAATCCGATCTTCTCCGGCAGGACGCGGCGGTGAACCTGACCGGCGTCTGGCGTTTCGACCCCGGCTACGAGGCGCAGCAACGTCGATTTGCCGCACCCCGACGGCCCCACCAGCGAGATGATTTCTGCCTGTGCAAGCGACCCGCTAAAATCGCGGATCACCGTCAGATCACCAAACTGCTTGGTGACGTTGGTCAGTTCGATCAACGCAGCCATGCGGATTGTTCTCTTTGGGCTATTTCCGGTTTGACCAGGGCTGGGACCGAGCGGGCCACTGGGCGCGAATTTTCATTAGGCGACCACCCCCAACGCTGCTGAGCGGGACGCAAAATGCCGTATTCCAGCATCAGCCCGAAGAAGACCATGATCACCATGTAGGCGAAGGTCAGATCGGTTTCCAGGTTTTGTCGTGACCACGACAGCCGGTTGCCCAACCCGCTCGTGCTGCCAATGAACTCGGCCATCACGACCGTGCGCCACGAAAAGCGCACCGCGATCAACGCCGCCGCGAAAATGTGCCCACTGATCGCAGGCAGATAGAGCCGACGCAGGCGCGTCCACATACTCACGCGGAAAATGTCAGCCATCTCGACCAACTGCGGCGAGATGCTGTGCATTCCCTGCGCGATGTTGACCGTGACCAACGGCGTGGCCGTAATGATGATCACCCAGATTGGTGGTCCGGAACCCAGCCCCATGCCAATGATCAGAATCGTGACCCAGAAGATCGGCGGGACCGTGGTCGAAATGGCGATCAGCGGATTGAGCAGCCAGTACACCACGCGAAAACGCCCGGTAAGCAAACCAAGCACGGTTCCCAACAGCATCGACAGGCTGAACCCGGTGATAGAGCGGGTCAATGTTTCACGCGTATGGTCATAGAAACTGTCACGATGCAGCAGCCAGTCGAGCGCGCGCAGCGTCTCACCAGGGCTGGGCAAGATCACCGAGGGAAAGGAGCGCGAGGCTCCTTCCCACACGGCTATCAATAAAACGACTGACAGCATACCGGCCCCGGCTTGCAGCCAGCGATTATTCGGCTGCCGGGACGTAGAAGGTCTCATCAACGTCTTCACCATAAAGCGTATTCACATAGTCGGCAAAGTCGGGCATGATGGCACTGACCGGCATCGGATCGTAAACCAGGAAGCCGGTTTCCAGTGCTTTTTGTACCGGTCCCGCCTGCATATTGCTGTCGCAGTGGTCGCCCACCTGCTTGACGATCATCTGCGCGGCTTCTTCAGGGTTCTCGCTCGCAAATGCGGCAGCATCATGGTAGAGGTCCACGAACATTTCAAAGGCTTCGGCAGAACCCGGATCATCCAAAATCGGCTGGCGAACCATGACTGCACCCAGTGGCAACAAGCTGTTTTCCCATAAGTCCGATTCGTACACGTTAGCCAACAGGTCAATCGGCGAGCGAATCAATTCAACGTCATCTTTCTTGGCTTTGCTGATCAAGATGGTGATTTGCGGTTCGGAAACTGTCGCGGCTTTTGCTTCGCCCGCTACCAGCAGCATGGACATCTGCGCCGGGGGCATGTATTCGATCACGAAATCCTCGTCGGGTTCGTACCCGGCGTTGGTCATCGACAGTCGTGTCAGGATATCGCCGCCGCTGCCGGGTTGGGGCAGGAGGACCTTTTCGCCCACCAGATCATCCCAGCTTTCGACGCCGGGTTCTGTGATCAGACCGAATGCCCGCCACAGACTCATGGTATGCGCGCGCCAGTTCACCGCGCCGCCTTCCACGAAGAATTTCACGCCCTGGAAAATGAACGAGAACGACACGTCGATCTGCTCGTTGACCGAAAGCGCCATCATCTGTGGCGGACCGGTCACAGGGACGTATTCGATTTTTACATTGTCAAATTCGCCGCCTGTCTGTTCCATAAATACCCAGAACGGCATCATGTGCGGATTCGCGGCGCATTTGCCGCCAACGCGCAGGGTCACGGTTTCGCCTTCCTGGGCGCTAAGGCTGTGCGGCACCGCCGCCAGGGTCAACGCCATCGCCAGCAGGATCGCCACAAACAAACTCACAGATGACTTGCGATACATGGTGTTCCTCCTCAAAAGCTGCGGTAAAAGAAAATTAATCAGCGTTCGCCAGATACGCCTGAAGCGCTGCCAGCGGCGTTTCCTCGGACGTGATCACGGTTTGAATTCCCTGGTTGTCAACCACCTTACGTTTGCCCATACTGTGCGCGATGAAGACGCCGCACTCCGGCAGCAGGTCGATGATCTGCTGCGGGTTGCCGTGGTGTTTCCCTTCATGGCCTGCACCGGAATAGGGGTTTTCGCGCATTTCGATCAGGGTTCCTGCGCGATCATAGATGGCAAAAAAAGGCGCCATGCCAAAATGATCGACCCAGAGGGTTTCTGCGTTTTCGACGCCAACGGCTATGTGCTCTCGAATTATGGTCATGTGTAGGCTACTCCTTGTGTGCAGTCTGTAAAGAGCTTGCTTGCTGCGAAACATTCTCAACAAGGCGAGCGTAACACACCGTTTCACGCTTAATCAAGAGGAACCTATGTGTTAATTGAGAATAATTTGCAACTAAAATGCAGAAGATCACGACAACATAACGCAGCCTGTCACTATCACGTATGAGGTAGTTATGAGGATAATCATGCTTGCTTTAAATGAGAATGATTCTCAGCAGGCGCAAAAAGTAGAGAGACGGGTGATACCCATGCGATCCAACTTCATCAGTATTTGGGGCGGTTTCTGGTCGAAGCGCGTCAGCAAACGGTTTTTTCCGCAAGAAACCGGTCAAGTTACCAGTCATCTATACGCAATCAAAGACCGCGATGTCAACCTGTTCCTCTATGCTAACGATTCCCATGTGATTTGCTTCGACGCAGGCTACATCGACAATCACTATCTTGGCGCGGAATTCGAGAAAATCGGCGTTGATCCTGCGTCAATCACCCACTTGTTTTTAACCCATTCCGACATGGATCATGCGGGAGCCATCGACAAAGACAGCCGATCAACCTGGTTTGCCCATACGCAGGTTTTCATGGGGCAGGATGAAGTTCCCATGATTGACGGCAGCAAACCTCGCAAGTTCATCTTCAAAAGTCCGGTAGAAATCGCACGGCCATTCGATTTATTGGATGATGGCGATATGGTCCAGATTGGTTCCATCAGCGTGGAAACCATCGCCACGCCTGGTCATACGACCGGCCATGTTTCGTATCTGATCAACGGGCAAATACTCATTGGGGGGGATGTAATCGTTTTGTTGGACGGACAGGCGGAACCGTTCTACCAGACCTGGAATATGGACCATGCGCAGGTCAAGCATTCTGTAAAGAAACTTGCCCGGCTTGATGGCATTTCCATCTTATGCACGGCACACACCCAGTGCACGACCGACTTTGCTGCCGCGATGCAGCAGTGGCGCTGATATGTCTATTTACTGGCTGAAACCGTGTACATTGTGAGGCTGCTTTATGGAAACGACATCGAAGGCACTGCCCCAGGCAGCCCACCAACCCCGGCACAGCACCATCTACCAGCGCCTGATGGGGTGGTCGTTGGGTCTGGGCGTGCTGCTGATCGGGGTGATCGTTGTTGCCAGCGCAGTCGGTCCGGTGCAGATCGTGTTCAAAGACGCCGCCGCGATCATTCTCGATTCGTTAGGGTTTGATACCGGCGTGACGTATTCCCAGCGTGATCTGCTCGTTGTGCGGGATTTGCGCTTGCCGCGCGTGCTGGTGGGGGCGCTGGTTGGCGCGGCGCTGGCCGTTTCCGGCGCGGCGATGCAGGCCCTGTTCCGCAATCCGCTGGCCGAACCGGGCATTATCGGCGTCTCCAGCGGCGCAACGGTGGGCGCGGCGGCTGCGTTTTACTTCGAGTGGATCGCGTTCAGCCGGTGGGCGCTGCCGGGCGCGGCGTTCGTGGGGGCACTGGTCGCTATCGGTGTGGTCTATCTGGTGGCGTCGGTCAGTGGGCGGCCCTCGATGGCGACACTGCTGCTGGTCGGCATCGGCATGAACGCCTTCATGGGCGCGATCACCAGCGTGCTGGTCGCCAATGCGCCGGACGAGCAGCAGTTACGCGGCATCGTTTTCTGGCTGCAAGGCGGGCTGGAAGCGCGCACCTGGGATCACGTCGAGCTGGTCGTGCTGCCGATCCTGCTGGGCTGTGGCTTCATCACCGCATTCGGGCGCGATCTCAACGTGATGCTGCTGGGCGACGAGCAGGCGCGCAGTTCCGGCGTCAACGTGGCGCAGGTGCGTGTCCTGCTGCTGGTTACGGCGTCATTGCTGGCGGGGGTGGCCGTGTCGGTCAGCGGCATCATCGGTTTTGTGGGGCTGGTCGTGCCGCACATCGTGCGATTGCTGATCGGGCCGGATCACCGGCTGTTGGTGCCGACCAGCGGCCTGTTAGGGGCCAGCTTCCTCGTCGCAGCGGATACTATCGCGCGTGTCGCGTTCGAGCCGGTGATCCTGCGCGTGGGCGTGGTGACGGCGCTGATCGGCGGGCCGGTTTTTCTGCTGCTGGTGCTGCGCGCGCGGCGAGAGGGCATCGTATGATCCGCGCCAAGGGAGTGTCCTACACGGTCAACGGCGCGTGTATCGTTGAGGATGTCACGCTAACACTGACGCCGGGTGAGTTCACCGGCATCATCGGTCCGAACGGTGCGGGCAAGACGACGCTGCTCAAGCTGCTGGGTGGCGTGCTCGCGCCCACCGCCGGAGCCGTGACGCTGCACGGCCAGCCGCTGGCGCAGATGAAGCCGCGCGCGATTGCGCGCAGCGTGGCGACCGTGCCCCAGGATACCCGGCTGGATTTTTCGTTCAGCGTGCGCCAGGTGGTGATGATGGGCCGCCACCCGCACCTGGGCCGCTTCGATGTCGAGGGCGCGGATGATTACGCGCTGGTAGATGCTGCCCTGTCGCGGTTGGAGATCGCCGACCTCGCCGACCGCCCGATCACGACGCTCTCCGGCGGTGAGCGGCAGCGGGTGTTCCTCGCGAAAGCCCTGGCCCAGCAGTCGCGGATTCTGCTGCTCGATGAACCCATCGCCGCGCTGGACCTGCGCCACCAGTTCAACGTGCTGGCGCTGCTCAAACGCCTCAGCCGCGAGGGGTACACGGTCGCGGTCGTACTGCACGATCTCAACCTGGCAGCGCGCTTTTGCGACCGCGTGGCGCTACTGCACGCGGGCCAGTTGGCTGACTGCGGCGCGCCCGCCGAGGTGCTGACCGAGGATAGTCTGCGCCGGATTTACCGGATCAACGCGATCGTGCGCCTCGATCCGCTGATCGACACGATTTCTGTAACCGCATTTCCCAACGAACCACAAGAGGAGTTACCAACATGATGCGAAGTGTCCGTTTGCTTCTGTCCGTAATTATTCTGGTGAGCCTGGCGGGTGGTCTGCTCTCTGTGCCTACTGCCTGCGCCCAGGACGATCCCGAAACGTGCATTGAGAATGGGGTGCCGCCCATGATGTTAGGTGGCATTCAGCAAATGGCTGGCATTGAAGGTGAGCTGCCGCAGCCGCTGATCGACATGATCGCCGTGATGATGTGCGAACTCGACGTGCCCGACGATCTGCGCGCCGAGGTCGATGCCCTGGTTACTGAGGGCGTCGTCACCGCCGAGCAGGTCGCGCAGGTCGAAGCCATGATGGGCGGCGGGATGCCCGGCAGTCATGCCCAGGGCGACGCCCCGCCCGCCGAAGCCGAAGTGGATGCAGACGGCTTTGCCACGACCGAATATCCGGTCAGCGCGCTGACGCCCGCCGACATCCCCGCGCCGGATGCGTCGCTGTTCCCGCGCGACGTGACGTTCGAGGACCAGACCGTTACCATCGAGGCGCTGCCCGAACGGATCGTCGTGCTTTCGACCGATATGGGCGATGTGCTGATGCAACTCGTTCCGCCGTCACACTTCGCTGCGATCCCCGCGCGTATGGAATCCGGCCCGATGGCGAACTATCCACAGTTGGCGGCGGCAGTAGAAACGACACTTGCCAGTGAGCACCAATGGGACCCGGAAGCGATCCTGTCCTACGACCCCGATCTGATCGTCGTGCATGTGCGAATGCAGGGCGAAACCGACGCGCTGACGATGCTGGCCGATCTCGGCGTGCCGGTGATCGCGTTTGAGGCGGCGCTGGATACGCCGGAACAGATCGCGGAGATGATCCGCGTGCTGGGACAGGCGACCGGCTCCGACGACCGCGCAGAGGCGCTAGCGTCGGGCTACCTGGCGCGCGTGGACGCCGTAACTCAGGCGCTGGACGGGGTGCTGGATGACGAACGCCCGGCGGTGCTGCTGCTGAATACGCACGGCGGCGGCATCCAGATGATCGTCGGGGCTGGCACCGTGTCCGACACGATGCTGCGGCTGGCGGGCGGACGTTCTGCTGCCGGTGAAATGGGCGTGGAGAGCATGACGCCGACCGACACCGAGCAGATCATCGCGGCCAACCCCGACCGGATCATCCTGATCGACTTCATGGGCGCGGGCCGCGACTCCTTCGCACCGATCCTCGACGCGCCGGGCATGAAGACGATCTCCGCTATGCAGGACGCGAACAACATCCTGCTGCTGCCCGCGCGCTATCTGCTGCTCTCGTCGAACAACACCATCGAGGGCATCGAGATCATCGCGGCGTGGCTGTACCCGGACCTGTTCGGCGGCGAATAATCGCAGCGATCTTCGCGACGCCAAAACCGGGCAGGTGGATATCTGCCCGGTTCATGTTTCATACGATTACCTACCCTATGTGACCGGTCCCCGAATCACGCTCCGGTGACTTCCCACTCAAACAGCTCCGCATCCGGCTTGAGCAGCAGGTTCGAGAGAATGACCTGGAAGTACTCCTTGACACGCGCCGCGTCTTCCGGGTCGCCCTGCCCGTTGACGTTGCGATGGCGCAGCGCAAAAAACGCTTCGCCGCCGTAGGTGCTGGTTTGGGCCGCGACCCGAAGCTGCCGACCGTTGGCCGGATTCGTGATCGTAAAAGCGGGCGAGTCGGGCGTGACGTTGTACCAGTCCCCGGTATAGGTGACGTGCTCCGCGCCCGCGAGGGCTTCCAGTACGGGGCGGCTGCCGACTTCCGGCGGAAGCTGGCTGACGACTTCCATCCCGGCGGGTTCGGGCATATCGTCCCACAACAGCCGGAACGCCAAATGCGTGATGCGGGTAGCCAGTGTGGAACACGGGTAGCTCGCCCCGGCAGCTACGGCCAGCGCCTGCGCCTCGTCGAATCCCAGGGTGCGCGTCGTGTCGTCTTTCCAGTAGGTCAGGGCCGGGTGCAGCGCGGCGGCGATGCGCCACTCGATGTAGCGCGCGAGCTTCGGATGCGGCAGCAGTGCTTCCAGCGTCAGACTCTCCACCGCTGCGCCGTTCTGCTCCGCCAGAATCTCGTCGAGCAGGATGTGCGGCCCAAAGCCCGGCGTCACCGTGACCGTCTCGGTCGCCTGGGCCGGCAAGCTGCCCGGCTCGGCCAGCAGCGGCACGACGATCACGCGATTGGCTCCAAGCACGTTCAAACTCTCGACCGCCGATAGGATCGAGGCCGCCGTATCGCTCACCAGAACGGTTACTTTGGGACAGGTCAGGCGTACTTCGCTAACGAGGTGTTTCACGCTGTCGTTGAGATTAGCCGCCTGAAGATCGGGCGCGACAACCAGCACGCCCAACGCATCTAACGTTTCATGTGTCATGGTGGTATCGTTCCTTTTGTGTGATGAGAATTATCAAAGGTCCGCCGGTAACAGGTCTGCGACGTAGTTCAGCAGCAGTTCGCGGCGGTTGCTGAGATCAAGCTCCTGCAAACCGGTATCCAGCGTCAGGATACGGTCGGCCACGCGCAGCAGTTCGGTGAAGTCATGCGTTACGTAGACCGCTGTCATTGATGTGGCGCGGATCATGGTTTGCAGGATGTCGAGCAGATCGGTTTTCCGGTGGGCGTCGAGGCTGCTGAATGGCTCGTCCAGCAGCAAGATGTCCGGTTGGATCGCAAACGCCCGCGCCAGCGCGACTCGCTGCTGCATCCCGCCGCTGAGTTGGGCCGGATAGTAGCGCTCGAAGTCCGCGAGGCCGACCTTGTCGATCCAATCGCGCGCGGTATGCAGCGCGTCTTTTGGCATCATGCCGCTGGCGCGCAGGGCAACCCTGACATTTTCCTGTACCGTGCGCCAGGGTAACAGGCGGGGTTCTTGAAACACGTAGCCCAGCCGCGCACCCTTGACCGTGACGCGGCCTGTGTCCGGCGCGATCAGCCCGGCGATCAGGCGTAAGATCGTGGTCTTGCCGGTCCCGGATGGCCCCAGGATGCCCACCACCTCGCGCTGCTGCACGGCGAACGAGAGGTCATCAAGCACGCGGTGTCCTTCGAACGATTTGCTGACATTGGTGAACTGGATCACGGTCAGTTGTCCGAAAACAGGCGGCGCGGCGTGCGCGGTGGGATCGCCATGTGGGGGCGATGGCGGTGAGCACGCAAGGCGAATTCTGCCGGGTTACTCTCTTCGCCCAGCCTGGTGAGCGCGGTATACATCGCCTTGACCAGCAGCGCCATTTCGAGCGTATCGAGCGTGAGGGTAATCATATCGATTTTGATTCGGAAGCGTTGGTTCTCTAACCAGCGGTCCCATTCTTCGACATTGTGAATATGCGGAGGGATGCTGCGCTGTTCGGCTTCGAGCACGGTGAGAAGGTGGACAAACTCGCGGTAGGTGAACGTGAATCTCACTTTGTCCCACTGTATGTGAATGCTGCCGTGTTCGCAGCACAGAATGTAACGAGACCGGTCGATTTCAGCGAGCTTGGCGAGATACTGGCACATGACAGCCCCTTGTGTGAGTTGTGTGTGAGAACCAGCCCTGCCTGCATCTCAGGCAGGGCCAAACGACAGAGACGATGATCAGGCGCTTTCGGGCGCACTCAGCTTGAATTCGCGGGCGAGCTGCGCTACCCAGGCCGCGATGCGCGCGGGGGACTCGTTCGCTTGATTGTCGGCATCCAGCGCCAGCCCCATGAACCGACCATCCTCGACGGCGAAGGACTCGTCAAACTCGTGCCCGTCCGTGCCGGTGAAACCCACCAGCTCCGCGCCGCACTTGCGCGCTTTTTTCGCCAGCAGACCGATGGCGTCCTGGTACGAGTCCGGGTAACTGAACTGGTCGCCCAGACCGAAGACGGCGACCTGCTTACCGCTCAGGTCTAGCTCGTCCATCTGGGAAAACATGCGGTCCCAGTCCGCTTCAAGCTCGCCGATGTCCCACGTCGCCGCGCCCAGAATGAGCTTGTCGTAAGCGAGCATGTCGCTCAGCGGCCCATCAGTGACGTAATGCAAAGTGACCAGACCGCCTTCGATAGGATCGAACTCGGCGGCGATCATCTTGGCGGCTTCTTCGGTATTGCCGGTCGAGGTGCTGTAGAACAGTCCAATTTTTGACATGTGCAGTTCCTTTGTTTGAGTTAAGCAGGCATCACTTGTTCCAGCGCGTAAAAAAGCGGCGAATGGGATAGAGCAAGCCGAACTCGACGATCATCATTAGCAGCAGGCTCGCCAGCATCCACGCGAACAGGTCCGGCGTTTTGAGGAACGTCCAGGCTCGGTTGAAGCTGTGGCCCACGCCCTCGAATGCGCCCAGAAGCTCGGCCAGGATCACGGCGCGCACGCCGACGCCGGTTGCCAGGGTCAGCCCGGCGATCAGGCTGTAGCCGATCCCCGGCAGGTAAAGCTGGGTGAACATCTGCCAGCGCGAAAAGCGGTAGATACGGCCCATTTCGAGCAGGTGGCGGTCCAGCGCGTCGATCCCGGCGAGCGTGTTGACGTAGAGGATCGGCGTGACGATGAATGTCACCAGGAAGATCACCTGCTGGCTGCCCATCCCGAACCAGAGCATTCCCAGCACCGCCATGATGACAGCGGGCAGGGTCATGGCTACCCAACGCGCCGGTTCCAGGAAGGCGCGCACCGGCGGCACGACTCCAGCAAGCAGCCCCAGGCTCATCCCTAGCAGTGATCCCATCCCCAGCGCCTGGAGCAAACGGCCCAGTGTGATCCACATCTGGTGAGTCAGCGTCCCGTCCGCGGCCAGTTGGCGGAAGGCGTCGAACGTGGCCTGCGGTGACGCGACAATGGCGCGGTGCGTATGGCTGGCGACGATATGCCACAGCAACAGCATAGCCGCGATCCCCGCGAGATGGAGCAGCAGCGTTCGGATGGCTGCCGGTGACACGCGCGCGCCGAACACCAGCCCGGCTCGATCACGAGTGGGCTGGGCTGGCGCTGCCGCGTCGGGGTGGTTCCATGCCTGGATGCGGTCCGGGACGGTTTCCATCAGTCACTCGCGGGGCGGGGCGTGTTCTTCGCCATGATCAGCAGCATCACGACCGGCGTTTGCGCGTAAACGGCATGCGGCAGGCGCGCGGGCATCTCGACCCACGTACCGGGCTGCGCCTGTTTGGTATCCTCGCCCAGCGTGAGCGCCGCTTCGCCCTGCACGATGTAGAGCACTGCCGGGACGGAGGCGGTATGTTCGGAAAGCTCCTGACCGGCGTCGAACCCAAACAGGATGGCTTTGAACTGCTCGTGCTCGTAGATCGTGCGGCTGAGGATGCCGTCTGGCGGAATCTCCACAACCTGAGCCAGATTATCGATGAAGACGTAGTCCATGATCATGGTTACACCTCGTCTACGATTTGGTAACGATCATCATGACGGCGGCGAGATGCTGCCGGTGGATACGAAATACGCTGCGCATCCCTAACACGCGCTTTCTGGTCTGGGGATGCATCAGCACGTTCCATGCAAACCGAAGTGCCCGGCGCAGACCCTCATCCTGGTAAATACGCCGGGGTTCCAGTAGATGCATTGGCGCAATTTGCACCGCATCGACCGAAAACCCCGCATCTTCGAGCAGGTCGCGCCATTCGGTGACGGTCAGCGGGCGGGCACTCACCCGGATAGCTTTTGAAACATCGGTCTGGATGCGAGCCTTGAGGCGCGGGTCAATCGCGTCGGGAACAAGGCGGAGTTCATGAATGCCGTAGCGGCCGTCTGGACGCAGCACCCGGCGCGCTTCGGCGATGATTTGCTGCTTGGCGGTGTGCGTTTGCATGGTCAGCATGGCTTCGCCATAGACCACTGTCGCCGTTTCGTCCGGCAAACCGGTTTCCTCGGCGCTGCCCAACAGACAGCGGTAGTGTGGATGGGTCAGGTTGCGCGCCATCCGCTCCGCTGCGATTTCGTCGCGTTCGATAGCGGTGTAGGCGGCGGGCCGCCGGGAGAGCGTGATGCGGGCCGTCACACCCATGCCCGGCGCGAACTCCACGACGCGATCGTCAGGTTGAATGTTCAAGGCGTCCAGCATCTGCTGGGTGAGTTCGAGACCACCGGGTCGCAGCACGCGCTTACCCAGCTTTGCAAGCACCCAGTGACCGGGCATCTGGCGAATATCGTCGTTGGTTGCGGAGATGGTCAAAGAGTGTTCAATCATCGTCGTTATCCTCGCTGAAAGCTCTATTTATTCGTTGTCTGGCGGCGCGTAGTAAAAACCATCATCCGGCAGCATCCCGCCGATTACGTCCGGGGACAGTTCAGCGAGCGCGGTGAAAAACGTCTCGATGTCGGCGCGCGCCTCTGCCGCCAGGACGTAGTCCCAGGTGATGTTTTGCAGCGCCTGCGCTACCGGCCCCGCCTTAAACCCCAGGTCGGACAGGTTTTCCTCGGCCATTTGTCCCGCTTCAGCCGGGTTCGCCAGCATCCAGTCAAGCGCGAGTTCGTATTCGCGGCTGAAGGTAGCGATCACGTCCGGCTTATCCTGCACACGGGACAGCGCGACAGTCCCCGCGATGGCGGTTTTCGTTTCGCCATCGGTGACGGCGATCCACTCCGCACCCATATCAAAAACCCGGTGGAGCGGCGCGTCATTATCTTTGGTTTGCAGGATGGCGGCAGTAGTCAACGGTTCGGGCAGGATGGCGAGATCGACCTGTCCGCTGATGAGCATCTGCGCGGCCTGCTGCGGATTCGGCGCGTAGATCAGCTCGAAATCCGCCAGCGGGTCGAGTTCCTGCGCCGTTGTCACGTACTGATAGAGCAGGTCGGGAATGCTACCCTGGAACGGTATCACCAGCTTACGCCCGGCGGCATCGGCCAGCGAGGTGATCTCGGCGTCGGCGCTGACGCCGAACAGCGCGTTCCAGACCGAAATATCGAGCAGTTGCACGTCGAGATCGTTGTTGTAGAAGATCGCGGCGTTGTTGGATGGCATCGTCACGAAGTCGGCTTGCTCACCGGCGATGAGGGCGCGCAGTTGGTCCTGGTTTTCCCAGATGACCAGTTCAACCTCATCTGCGACATCCGCCAGTTTGTCATTCACAACCAGGTACGCCAGCGGAATCGACATCGGTCCCGGCGGTCCGACCAGCACGAGGCGGTCGAGTTTTTCGTCCGATTGGGCGGTGACAGTGGGAATCAGTGTGCCTGCGAGGATGGCGACGATCACAACAGAGAGCGCCAGGATGTTTCTCCAGGTGTGTTTCATGAAGGTAGCTCCGTTTCCATATACTGATTGACTAATTGTTGAGAATCGTTCTCAACAAGGTGACCGAATCATAGCGTTTCATACGGCCAGAAAGCCAGTGATCATTTGCGCGCAGACATCATGATTTTTTGCACTTTAATTGAGAATCATTCTCAATTAATATCCGACTATGCGTGTTTAAGTGCGCGGTAGAGCACCGCTTCGAGGGGGAAAAATGTGTACACCAGCCATGCAGCGCTACCTGGCGGCGATATTCCGCTTGCAGCAAATGACGCCCGAACTGACTGTCTCCGATCTGGCGAACCACCTGGATGTGTCGCTGCCCGCTGTCTCGACGATGGTGCAGCGGTTGGAAAAGAAACATTTGCTTGAACGCACGCCGGAGCGCAATCTCATTCTGACCACCGAGGGCAAACAGCGCGCCATGCCGGTCATTCGGCGCTATTTGTTGGCGGAAATCTTTCTGATCGATGTGATGCACTTTGGTTGGGAGGAAGCGCACATCCTGGCCTCTACCTTTGTTCAGGGTGTGGACCAGATGATCGAAGACCGGATCGAGGAACTGACCGGTTCCCCCGCGTTTACGCGGCGCGGCGAGCCGATCCCCACCCGCGATGGCGCGCTGCCCACCATCGACGATAGGCCGCTGGTCGAGTTGCAGCCTGGCGAACAGGGAATCATCAGCCGTATCCAGATCGCTGATCCGCAGAAACTACGCTACCTGGCCGAACTTGGCCTAGTGCCAAAAACCCCGGTTGAACTGGCCGACGCTGCCCCGTTTGAAGGCCCCATCACGCTGCGCTGCGGCGAGGAAAGCTGTGTACTCAGTTATGAGATGGCGCGGTTGATTCGGGTGATTATACGGGAATAGCTCCACCAGTTTTTCGCAGACGCCCGGCGCTGCGATCTTATTATTCAGTGGCCCTTCTCTTGACAATTAGGTATGGCTAATATATAATCCTTGATATGCTGAAATTGAGAACCGGTCTCAATAAAACCTGTCCGTGTTCCATTCAATAGGAGCTATTCAAGTCTATGAAGCGCAAGCTTAGTCTGACATTCATTCTGACCGCGTTGCTATTGGCGCTGATGGTCGGTGTGGCCTCGGCGCAGGATGGCGAGCCGTTTCGTATTGTGACCACTACCACCCAGGCTAGCGACCTCGCCCTGATCCTGAGCGACGGAGCCGAGGGCATTGAGATCACAGGGCTGATGGGCGCAGGAGTCGATCCACACCTGTACCAGCCAACCTCATCCGATATTGACGCCATGAACGCCGCCGATATGGTGATCTACAGCGGGCTGCACCTCGAAGGGCAGTTCGACGCCGTATTCGAAGCGCTCGGTGAGCAGGGTATTCCGATCTATGCCGTATCGCAGCCGGTGAAAGACGCTGGTTTCGTCATCGGCGCATTTGATGCCGAACTGGCCCAGCTTGGAACGGACGATCCGCATTTCTGGTTTGATCCGCGCAACTGGGAGATCACCACGCTGGACCTCGCTGAAACGTTGGCCGAACTCGACCCGGCCAACGCGGATGTGTATACCGCGAACGCCGCAGCCTACGTCGAGCAGCTTCGCAAGCTGTATGCCTGGGCCGATGAGGGGATGCGCGCCGTGCCCGGTAACCAGCGCTACCTGGTGACATCGCATGACGCTTTCCAGTATTTCGGCGCGGCGTTTGGTTGGCGGATGGCTGCCATCCAGGGCATCAGCACCGAGGATGAAGCAGGCGTCGGCGATATCCAGGAAACGGTTGATTTCGTGATTGCCAGCGACATCCCGGTTTTGTTCGTCGAGAGCAGCATTCCGCCCGATACGATCCAGGCGGTAGTCGAAGCAGTCGAAGCCGATGGCGGCACAGTGCGCGTCGGCGTGCGTGAGCTGTACTCCGATGCGATGGGCGAGCCGGGCACCTTCGGCGGCACCTATGTGGGCATGATCGCCGAAAACGTGCTCACTATCCTGCAATCGTACCAATGCGCGGGCGTGGACGTGACGATTCCTGCCTGGCCGAATGGCCTGGAGCCTGCGCCACCAGTGGAACTGCTGGATGTGGACTGCGACGCCTGACGGTCGCCATTTTTCCAAAAGGCATTTCAAAGTGGGGGGCGGCGAGTCCGTCCCCCGACATCTTGCTCAACGCCAACAAGCAAAAGAGGTATTTCGTGATTTCGCACCGCAACGGACAACAACAGAACGACACCGGGCGGTCCATTGCCCTCGCAGTCGACGATCTCACCGTCGCGTACAACAGCAAACCTGCCATTTGGGATATCGATGTCGAAGTCCCGGAAGGCGTGCTGATGGCAATCGTCGGTCCCAACGGTGCGGGCAAATCCACGCTGATCAAAGCCGCATTGCAGCTCGTCCCGCGCGCAGCAGGCACCGTGCGCTTCTACGGCAAACTGTATGAGCAGGCGCGTTCGCTGGTCGGCTATGTGCCGCAGCGTGGCAGTGTCGATTGGGACTTCCCTACCTCAGTGATCGACGTGGTGACGATGGGCCTATACGGCAAACTGGGCTGGTTTCGCCGTCCCGGACGCAAAGAGCACGAACTGGCCCTGCACGCGCTAGACCAGGTGGGCTTGGCAGACTTTGCCGAGCGGCAGATCAGCCAGCTTTCCGGTGGGCAGCAGCAGCGCACCTTTCTGGCCCGTGCGCTGGTCCAGGATGCGCAGATTTACTTTATGGACGAACCATTTGCCGCTATCGATGCCGTCACCGAACGCGCCATCGTCGCCATTCTGCACGAACTGCGCGAACGTGGCAAAACCGTGCTTGTGGTCCACCACGACCTGCAAACCGTGGTCGACTACTTTGACTGGGTGACGCTGCTCAATGTCGAGGTCGTCGCCAGCGGGCCAACCGACGTCGTATATACCCCCGACAATTTGCGCCAGACCTATGGGGGCCGGGTTTCGTTCTTACACGGCGGACTGCCCATCCCGGCAGCGGGAGACTGATCGATGCAACGGTTATCTGCGGAAGACCGGCGCGTCTGGTGGGTCATCGGTGTCATCACGCTGTTAGGGGCGGTGTTCATCCCCTTTAGCCAGATCGTGCTGGATGTCGAGTATACCTACACGCTGCGCACGGTGGCGCTGGGCAGCTCGGTGCTGGGTGTGGTCAGCGGCGTATTGGGTTGTTTTGCTGTGCTGCGCCATGAAAGCCTGATGGGTGATGCGCTCTCCCATGCCGCGTTGCCCGGTGTGGGGGTCGCATTTCTGCTGGCCGGGCGCGAATTGGGCGCGCTGCTGCTGGGCGCGGGGATTGCCAGTTGGCTGGGCGTGCAGTTCATTCGCAGCGTGTTGTACACCACGCGCATTAAACAAGACACCGCGATGGGCATCGTGCTGGTGGCGTGGTTCGCCGCTGGGATCGCGCTGCTGGCTTACATCCAGGCGCGGCCCGATGCGAGCCAGGCCGGGCTGGATACGTTCATTTTCGGGCAGGCTGCCGCGATGGTCAAGAGCGACGTGCAGTTGATTAGCGTCGTGGGGTTGGTCGCGTTTGTTGTGATGGGGCTGTTCTGGAAAGAGTTCAAGCTGGTGACGTTCGATCCTGAATTTGCCGGGGCAAATGGCTTTCGGGTGGGGTTGATCAACAGCCTGCTATCGACGCTGATTGTGGTTGCCATCGTGCTGGGGTTGCAGCTTGCGGGCGTGATCTTGATGGTCGGCATGTTGATCGCGCCGGGCATTGCCGCCCGCCAGTGGACGCATAAGCTCAGCCAGATGGTACTGCTGTCGGCGGTATTTGGCGTGTTTGCCGGGGGACTCGGCGCGGTGCTCAGCGCGGTAGATGCTAATGTGCCCACCGGACCGATGATCATCGTCGTTGCGTTCGCCGTTGTGATCGCGTCACTGGCCTTTGCGCCGGGGCGGGGCCTGGTCTGGACCTGGTTGCGGCGGCAGCGTGACCGGCGGCGCTTCGCAGCGCAAAGGATCCTGCGCATCCTGTACCGCTATGCCCGGTCGCACGGCAGCGCGTCGCATCCCGTACCCGCGTCGTTCCTGACAGGTACGGGTGGGGCGACGGTCGATCTTGGTCTGCGCCAGCTTGCGAAACGCGGTCATGTGAAACCCAACAATGGAACATGGGTGCTGACGACCAGCGGCGAAGCCGCTGCCGTGCAGGACGCCCGCAACGAGCGGCTTTGGGATGTGTATCGGCTGTATGGCGATGAACTGCAACTGCCACTGATCGCCGAAGACCGCCAGCAAGACATCCATGCCGTGCTGCCGGAGACTGCTGTTCAAAAACTCGAAAGCAAGCTGGAGGTCTGATGTTCGGCATTGAAACGGTGGTGATCGACGCATTGATGCAGTTTTTCACGCGCGAAGAAATCAACAGCTTCCTGCGTGATCCGCGCAACACCGCCACGATTATCGGCTGCCTGATCGCAGTTTCGGGCGCGCTGCTGGGCACGTTTTTGCTGCTGCGTGGTATGGCGCTGACCAGTGACGCGATCAGCCATACGGTGCTGTTAGGCATTGTGGTAACATTCATGATCATGACCCGGCTGTTGGACCAGGAGCCGGACCTGTCTTCGCCCTGGCTGATCATCGGCGCAGCGGGGGCCGGGGTCGCGACGGTAGTGCTGACTGAGATGATCTACCGCTCCGGGCTGGTCCGGCAAGATGCCGCGCTGGGGCTGGCTTTCCCGCTGTTGTTCGCCATTTCGATCATTTTTATTTCGCGTTATGTCGATGACGTGCATATGGACGAAGACGCCGTTATGGTGGGTGAGATCGGCGTCGCCTGGGCCAACACCAACAGCCATTGTATCGAGAACTGCGCAAGCGTTGCCATCACGTCCGACGATGAACGCGCCAACATCACGCGCCAATGCACCAACTGCCGCAAGTTGGGCATCAGTCCCCGTGACGCTGGCGCAGAATTCATCGAGATTTGTACCAACTGCCGCGAGTATTCACCTGGGGAAGCATGGCAGGCGGGCCTGCTGGACGAGGCACCGGTGCTGGTTTCCTGGCCGCGCTCGATCACCGTTACAGCGGTGATGGCGCTGCTGACGATGGGCTTTGTGGCGTTGTTTTACAAGGAGTTGAAACTGGCGTCCTTTGACGCAGCACTGGCAAAGACGCTTGGTTTTCGTCCTGGTATGCTGAACTACGCGCTGATGGTGTTGGTCAGTCTGGTGGCGGTGGGCGCATTTGACGCGGTGGGGTCGATCCTGGTGATCGCGTTTTTCATCATTCCCCCCGCTGCCGCCTACCTGTTGACGGATCGCCTGTCGGTCATGCTGGTTTTGAGCGCCATCATCGGCAGCGCCGGCGCATATCTCGGCTACGACCTCGCGCGCGGAAACTTCCTAGGCGTGGTGCAGATGAACGATGTGCTAGCCCTGTTGAATCGGACCTTGGGCCTGGACTTGCTCGAAGAATGGGATTCGTCGATCTCGGCCTCGATGGTGCTGATGATCTTCTTCTTTTTCGTGATGTCGTGGGTCCTGTCGCCGCGCTATGGCCTGCTCTCGACGCTGATCCGGCGGGCGAACCAGCGCCGCCGCTTCAAAGACCAGGTGGTGCTCGGCCACATTTACAATCACCAGGGCCAGCACGACCAGAGTCACGAGTTGGTGGCCGATACCTTGCACACCCATTTCAAGTGGTCGCCGCGTATGATGAAGCGCGTGCTGGGCCGGTTGCAGGCGCGACGGTTGATCACGATACAACACAACAGCATCACGTTGACGCCGCGTGGCGAGCAAACGGTGCAGGCGTTTAAACACGAGGCGCTGGTCATCGGCTAGCCAGCGTTAGTTTGTTTACATTGTGGCAGCTTTGGTTTGTGCTGATCTGCTCAACCGCTTTAACATGACATGTGAAAACCAGCGCAGAAGCCGGAATCCCCAGCTTCTGCGCTTGACAGGATGGTGTTTCAGCGCGTTCGGCATTTGATAGTGCGATACGTTTGAATCAAACCGCCTCCACCACAAACAAAGGGTTGTTGGGCTGATCTACGGTCTGCCGGATCGCGCTATACCAGCCACCTTATCAGCGTCAGGACCAGGCTGACGACCACGCCGAGCAGTGCTGCGAACAGCGCGAAGCTGCAATCCTGGCGCAGCCTTTGGCATACATCCTCTGTTCCGGCTGGCGACTCGCGTCCCAGCATCACGATCCTCGTTGATCGCGGCGTCGTTTCAGGTTGGTGCCGCTGTGAGTTTGTCATGGTTCCACACGCTTCCTGTCTGGCCGGGGTATTGGACGGCGCGCACGTAATCCGGTCTACTCATCAAGCAGATCGTCCCAGTCCGGGAACGGATCATCAAACTCCGCCCATGCGTCGCGGTCCAAGGCCATCTCCGCATCAGTGAGCAGACAGGCTTCCAGCGCCGCACGCAGCGGCGCGTGCGGCATTTCCAGGCCGATGATCACCAGCTCCTGTCGCCGGTCGCCGAAGGGTTCTTCCCAATCCGCCTGAATAGCGGCGCGCTCTTCCGGCTCATTCGGCCAGGCGTCGCGCGGCGTATCCGCCCACCACGTGCCTACCAGGTCCAATTCGAGTTGGTCGCCCGCCTGGGACCACAAAATCGCGTCTTCGTAACGCGAAGCTAACCAGATGGTCCCCTTCGAGCGTAAAACGGGATTGAACAGATCACCCTGGATCAGCTCATCCAGCCGTTCAGGATGGAAGGGTCGCCGGGCGCGAAACGAAAAGCTGCTGATGCCGTATTCTTCCGTTTCGGGCGTATGCGGGTTGGCGATCTCCTGAAGCCACGCCGGGATCGATGCAGCGCGCTCGAAATCGAACCGGCCTGTGTTCAGCACCTCATCCAATGCAATCTGGCCGTGATCGGCATGCAGAATGCGTGCCTGGGGATTGAGGCGGCTGAGGAAACCTTCGAGGCGCGCCAGATCTTCAGGTGAGACGAGATCGATCTTGTTGATGATCACTACGTCCGCGAATTCGACTTGTTCCACCAGCAGATCGACCAGTGATCGCTCGTCGTCTGCGCTCATACCCAGCCCGCGATCATGCAGTTCGTCGCGCGAGAGGTAGTCGTTCAGCCAGTTGGCGGCGTCGACCACGGTCACGGTCGTGTCGAGGCGCGCCACCTCACTCAGCGCGCGGCCCATGCCGTCGGGGAACGTGAACGTGACGGCGATGGGCAGCGGCTCGGCGACGCCGGTGGCCTCGATCAGCAGGTAATCGAACCGGTCTTCGCGCGCCAGCCGCGCGACTTCTTGCAGCAAATCTTCGCGCAGTGTGCAGCAGATGCAGCCATTCGTCATCTCGACTAACTGCTCATCCACCCGGCTGAGTGTTGCACCCCCGCGCACCAACTGCGCATCGACGTTGATCTCGCTCATATCGTTGACGATCACTGCGACCCGCAGCCCTTCGCGGTTGTTCAGGACGTGATTCAGGACAGTGGTTTTGCCCGACCCTAAAAAGCCGGACAGCACGGTCACAGGTAAACGCTCTGACATTGTGTTATTTCGCTTCCCGGTACAAAACGTGCTTGCGCACAAACGGATCGTATTTCATGAGTTCAAGCCGCTGTGGATCATTACGGCGGTTCTTTTGAGTAATATACACATGACCGCTGGCCGTGCTGCGCAGTTTGACCACCATACGAACATCTTTTTTCTTCGCCATGCCTTATGGTCCTCGTTTCCTGTTTCGCACCTGGCACGCGCGGCAGGTGCAACTGTTATTATGCTTTTGCTGCAATATGCGCCGCTGCCGGTAGGTTTCCAGGGCAGCCAGGTCGGATATGTAAAAATCATCCGTCAAGCCTTCACCCAGCATCGTCGCCTGTACAAAGAGTGTGACCAACTCATCTTCATTGAACCCGGCTTGAAGCATGATTTGGGTCATTTCATCATGCCGGTGTGTGTTAGAATCACGCACCACCTGCTTATAATGCTCGCGCAGGCAGTCGCGGCGGGCATCGTCAAAGGGACTCGCTTTCCGCATTCTCAGAGTCTCCTCACCTGGTTGAGCGATAATCCCTGGCGCTTGAGGAAGGCGGACAATCCGATTTTGTCAATCGTCTTAAGTTCCCCAACACTCACCCGGATGCGCTAGCGACCGGACACTGAACAAGGGTTCGGAAAAAGCGGATGAGAAAGCAAACAAAAAGTGGGTAAGCCCACATCTGGTATCGGGTCAAAGAGGGCTAAACGCCGCTCGATGAAATCCCAACCAAGGC
>DAOTUD010000189.1:0-4735 GCA_034437275.1 Anaerolineae bacterium | reverse complement strand
TTCAGCGCTTTCGTCGCCATCAGGTCCATGAACACCGTTACGGCTCAGTTCATCCTGATGTTGTGCCTGAGGAACTCATGCTGGGAGGTGTGGCGGCATGAGGTCAAAACGCAAAGTAGCCACACCCCTTCATTTCCTACAGCCGCAAAGATACTGCATTCGTCGAAAAGCTCGAACGCGACCTCAACGCGCGCGGGATTGTCACCTGGCGTGACACGTCGAGCATCACGCCTAGCAGCGAAAGCTGGCACAACGACATCGCCGATGCCATTGAAGCCGCGTCGGTGATGGTCGTGATTACGACGGATGCGGCGGACCTCTCACGCTGGGTCGGTAGCGAGGTCCTCTACGCCGACCAGGTGGGCAAGACCATCATCTGCGCTTATCCGGAGGCATTCCAGCCCCGGCAGGAACTGCGCCTGATTGCAGTGCGCAGCCAGCCGGTGAACTTCGATGACCCGACCTACGAAAGCGGGCTGGCGCGGTTGGTGTCCGCGCTGCACGATGTGCCGTCCGCGCCGGTAGCGGTCAAGCCAGCGGACCAGCGCCGAGACGAAATCCGCTACCTGGACTTCGTGCTGAGCCGTCTAAAAGCCGACCTGCGCAGCGCGCGGTATGTCAACCTGGGCGCAACGCAGGAACGGCTGGCGCGGTACGCACAACAGGCCGCTAATCCGCTTGACGAATTCGAGCTTGATTTTGGGCCGCTCGTGAAGGCTGAGCGCATCGAGGGCGAGAAGTTGGATCAGCCGGGCGAGACGGTCGAGGATGCGCGGGAGCCGCTGCGCGAACTGCCACGCGCGATCCTGTTGGGCGAACCGGGATCGGGCAAAACCACCACGCTGCAACAACTCACGATTGACCTGGCGCAAGCTGCGAAGGATGACGCCAGTCAGCCCTTGCCGGTGTTTGTACCCCTGCGCAGTTACCTGGGCGAGCAAGCCTTTGCCGACTTTGTACGGGCGCAGTTGGGGCCGCTGCAAAGCCAGTTCGAGCACTTATTGCGGCAGGGCCGGTTGGTGCTGCTGTTCGATGCGCTCAACGAGATGCAGCGCAGCGGCAATGGCCGCGACCTGGTGGACGAGGTGCGCGCGTTTCTGCGCGACAAGCAGCCCTGGATTGTGAGCTGCCGCGTGCGCGATTACCAGGACGACCTTCACGACCTGCCGGACGTGGGCAAAGTTCGCCTCAAGCCGCTCGACCTGCCGCGCATCAAGGACGTGATCGACCGGCGCTTTGGCGAAATGCCGGAGCAGGCCGCCGCGTTGTGGGCGGACTTGACGGGCAGCGAGGAGTTACTGGAAGCATGGCGTGCCTTTGAAGATGCAGAATTGGCGGAAGCGTTCTGGATAACAAAAGATTGGCCAGATGCTTTGGGCAATTGGTACGACGATAAAAACTATCCACTGCATCAGGCCAGGCAAGCCATGCACCACGACAACCGCCGCATGATGCTGTTGTGCCGTAACCCGTTCATGCTGTTCATGGTGTGCGGCATCTTTGAGCGTGTGGATGAACTCCCAGATAACCGGGGGGCGCTGTTCAAATTCTTCGTGAACAACCTGCTCAGCCGGGAGCAGCAGGTTAGCGAGGCAACCCAACGCGCGTGGATCGACCAGGCGATCATCACCAGGGCGCTGGCGCAGTTGGCCTACGCCATGCAGATCAGCGACACCGGCACGGAGATCACGCGCGACGAAGCCGAGCGCATCCTTCACGATCTGCCGGACGTGGACGATCCGGCCTTGCTGCTGCGGCTGACGGCAGCGGCCAGCCTGCTCGACGTGGGCGAGAACGTGCGCTACACGCACCAACTGCTGCAAGAGTATTTCGCCAGCGAGGTAATGGGCGGCGCGCTGGACCGGAAGGAGTCGCCGGAGCAGTTTTGGCCGCCGGACGCATGGTGGGAACCGCAGGGCTGGGAAGAAACGGCGCTGATCCTGGCCGGGGTACGCGGCGATCCCGAAGGGGTGGCGCGCTGGATTGCGCCCGCGCAGCCGGAAATCGCATACCAGGCGCTGACCGAAAGCGGCGTTGACGTTGATCTGGACGCCCTTGCGCCCGAAACGCGCGCCGCGTTAGTGGACAATGCGAATGCGAAGAAAGAAGAGCCAAATCCAGTCGGGCGAGCAGCCGCGTATCGAATTCTGGGACGTTTTGATGCAGACCGTCGCGATGGGATTGGATTGGATGCGGACGGCGTGCCGGATATCGACTGGGTGGAAGTTCCGGCGGGCGAATTCCTGATGGGCAGCGATAAGACCCAGGACTCACGGGCGAAAGACGACGAAACGCCGCAGCACACCGTCCACCTGGAGACATTCCACATCAGCCGCTACCCGATCACGTATGCACAGTATGCCGCCTTCGTGAATGATAATGGCTATACTCATGATGCATATTGGACACCGGACGGGTTGAAATGGCGCGGCGATAAACGTCACCCGGAATATCTCTGGAACGATCCGCAGTGGCATATCGCCAATCACCCGGTGGTGGGCGTGACGTGGTACGAGGCGTATGCCTTCACGCAGTGGTTGAGCCGCCAACTGGGCAGGGCCGTCACGCTGCCGACCGAAGCGCAGTGGGAAAAAGCTGCGCGCGGCCCGGATGGCCTGATCTACCCTTACGGTAATGAATTCGATCCGGCCAAAGGCAACACGGGCGCAACCGGCATCGGGCGTACCAGCGCCGTCGGGATGTTCCCGGATGGCGCATCGCCGTATGGCGTATTGGACATGAGCGGCAACGTGTGGGACTGGTGTCTGACCCAATGGCGCAGCAGCTACGAGGAGACGGAAAACAACGACCCGGCAGGGGACGCCCGTCGGGTGTTGCGCGGGGGCGCGTGGTACGGCTATCAGTACCGCGCGCGCGCCGCGGCTCGCGACTTCAGCGATCCAGCGTACCGGAACTACCTTGTCGGTTTTCGGTGTGTGGTGCGTTCCCCTTCTCTATAGAATCACTGATCACTGTGGGGGCGGTGCTGCGCAGCAGCAGGCGCGTAGCGCCAGCCCCCTTGCCCGAAGGGCGAATCGATTTTTTTGAAAATGGAGGTATACTGGGGATGCAGTCGCAGTGTGGCTGTGGGGTTCTCTGTAACGCGCCCGTCGGGTGTTGCGCGGGGGCGCGTTCACGAACAATCAGAACAACGCGCGCGCCGCGTATCGCAACAACAACGATCCAACGAACCGAAACAACAATGTCGGTTTTCGGTGTGTGGTGCGTTCCACTCCTCCGTTCCCCTGCCAATGGCGGTGCTGTGCATTGCGCAGTGCTTGCGAGTGTGGTCATGTGCCTGCGGGTACGGTGGCCCGCTTCCAGAAGTGCGGTGCGACGCGCACGCTTGCCGTGTGTGGTTTCACCGTCGAGGCGACAGGTATAGAGAAGGCGCAGATGAATCCCGTCCGCACGTCACGCCCATGATCATGGGTGCAGACCGTCGGGCCTATACAAAACCCACAGGGCATGGCCTGGACCCGTTCCTGCCGTGCCCGCCTGTTTGATGCTACAATACGATCAATTGAGATAGCACCGCGATGTCAAGGAGATATCCACTATGACGATGACTATCGACCGCAGCGACCTGAAAGCCGTCGTGCGCGAACTGATGCAGGAAATTCTGTGGGAACTCGAACAGCAGATGCCTGATCCCGACACCGGCGAAAGCCTGCGCCCGGAGATCGCCGCTTATCTGCGCCAATCCGCCGAGCAGAAAGGCCCCTACCATTCCCTGGGCGACGTGAAACGCAAGCTGGGTCTGGATGAGTGAGCCGTACACCTTGCAATTTACCGATCGCGCGCTGGCCGATCTCAAGCGCCTGGATAAGCCCATTGCCCGCCGCATTCTGAGCAAGCTCGAATGGCTAGCCGCCAACGCCGCCGTGATCGCCCATGTTCCCCTCAGCGGGGATTGGAGCGGTTTCTACCGGCTCCGCGTGGGTGATTACCGCGTGATCTACCGCCTGGATCGTGATAACCGTCTGATCGTGGTCGATATCATCGGCCACCGCAGCGAAGTATATGACGACTGACGACCGCCACTGCCGATCACTCGCCACCCATGCTACAATACGATCAATCAAGATGAACGGGAACAGTGCAGACCGTCGGGCCTATACAAAACCCACAGCGGGCCGCGTGGCTTGAACGGAAGGGATTGGATCACAGCGTGAGCCAAAAGGATCAGGCATAATGATACAACTATTGGACATCGTCGCGTTGATGCAGGATTTGCCCGACTCCGACCTCAAACGCGGCCAGGTCGGGACAGTCGTCGAAGAACTTGCCCCTGGCGTATTTGAAGTCGAGTTTAGCGATAACGAAGGGCGCACCTATGCAATGGCAGCCCTGAAAGCAGACCAGTTGATGGTACTGCACTACGAACCGGCCCACGCCGCGTAAATCAACACAGCGCCCCGGCAACTTAAGTCACCTTCAGCCATCCGCCCAGCAAGTGCCCGATTTCCGCCACCATCGCGCTCACATGCCGGTACTGCCCGTCATTAAGCCAGTTCCAATGATGCGCCAGTCGCAAATACAGACGCAGCTTGTTCAGATGCGCGTCGGCGGTGCGCAGATGCTTCTGGCGCGTGGTCCCGCCCTGGCTTTGCGCATCGAAGATCGCTTCCTGGAAATCCAGGGTGGCATCCATCAACCGCTGCGTGACGGTGTAGCGGTACGGTTTCGGGAACCGCTCCGACTTCGGCAGCAGCCACGTCAGCAGGTCGAACGT
>DAOTUD010000188.1:0-11000 GCA_034437275.1 Anaerolineae bacterium | reverse complement strand
TCACCCCCACGCCAAGTGATACCCCAACGTTGACACCCACACCAAGCTATACGCCTACACTGACGCCGACCGTGCCAACGAATACGCCCAAACCGCCGACCGCCACGCCCGACCCGCTGCAAGTGGCGCTGGAGATCGCGCGCGATTTTTCCGGGGACAACAATGATTGGGGACCATTCGAGTGGGACTTCGACGGCGTGACGATGGTGCTGGTGCCCGCCGGGTGCTTCATGATGGGCAGCGAGGATGGCGGCAGTGACGAAAGCCCGGTGCACCGCGTGTGCTTCGACGAACCGTTCTGGATCGATAAGTACGAAGTGACCAATGCTCAGTTCGCTGCATTTGATGGACAGGCAAATCGAGACAGCTATTGGGATGACCCCAACCGGCCACGCGAACAAATCACCTGGTATGAAGCGCGCGATTTTTGTGAGGCGCGGGATGCCCGGCTGCCCAGCGAAGCGGAATGGGAATACGCCGCGCGCGGACCGGACGCGCTGGTCTATCCGTGGGGGGATCGTTTTGAAGGGGATAATGTCGTGTATGGTGAGAACTCAGGCGGACAAACGGCGGCGGTAGGCAGCAAGCCGAACGGTGCGTCGTGGGTTGGCGCGTTGGACATGAGCGGCAACGTATGGGAATGGGTGGCGGACTGGTACGACGACGATTATTATGGCACCCTGGATGACGGCGCAGTGAATCCAACCGGGCCGGGATCAGGTGAGTATCGCGTGTTGCGTGGCGGCTCGTGGTGGGACGGCTATTCGGGCTCCCTGCGCGGGGCGGATCGCTCCGGGAGCGGTCCGGACCTTACGCCCGCCAACTACGGCTTCCGCTGTGCCCGCTCTAATTAATAGCTCTGTACTCTGATTTCTAACCTCTGAATTCTGAGGGGGTCTGGGGGCAAAGCCCCCAGGATCAAGAATTTCGCCGAAGGCGAATCAATTTTTTACCCCTCCCCAAACCCCTCCCCGCAGGCGGAGAGGGGCTTAGTGTCGCGCTTACTCCCTTCTGTCTCCGCGCGCGGGGAAAGGAGGGCTGGGGAGGATAGGGGTAAAAGATGCTGGCCCCGCCGGAATGGTGAGGCCCCCCCCTCACGCGCTCGTCACCTCGACCGCGTAGCGGCGGCACCACGCCAGCGCCGCGTCGCGATCATCAGGATCATCGACGCGCTGCCCGGCGAAGTGCTCCACCACCGGCGCGAGCAGCACCATCGCCGGCGGTGATCCGGCCTGGCGCTCCAGCCAGCCCCGGCGCTCGTCCGGCGGCACGGCCAGCAGCACGCGGCAAGCGTCCGCGAACAGCCGCACCATCCAGCGGTAGCCCCACAGCAGCACGCGCCCGTCTGGGGCCAGGTGGCGCGCCGCCTGATCGCGCAGCCGGTTGATGCCCGGCAGGTAGACCGGGTCGATGTTGTCCCACGTATCGAGGAAGATCGTATCGTAGCGCGCCGCAACCGGCCCGGCCAGCACGCCGCCCACCTCGCCGATGTGCACCGTCAGCGGCACGTCGAGCGCGGCATCGACCGTCGGGAACACGATATCGCGCACGACCAGACTCTGCTCGATCACGGTGAAGCGCTCCGCCGCGCCAACCTCGGCGGCGAACTGCGGGTACAGCCCCAGTCCCAGCCCGCCGACCAGTACATGCCCGCTGGAGGCGCGCCCGTTGTTGACCATCATGATCCGTTCCTGCGGCGTGTCGGACATCCACAGCCGCCCGTCCGGGTCGAACAGCAGGCGCGCGTCGAACGGGACCGGCAGCCGGTAGGCGCGCCCGAACACCTCGACCTGCCCCAGCGCGCGGCGCTCGACGCAGTAGCCGTCGGGATGCGTCCCCGGCGGCACGGACGCCACCGGCACATCCCGCCAGTCGTCGGTCCACTGCGTGTCGTCAAACTGCGGATCGAAGGTGATAGCGGCCTCCTTGCCCTAAACGTGGACCAGTGTGGACACCAGCATGTGAGCGCGCGTCAGGCTTCGCTGGTGACGGGGGACGGTGCACCGTCCCGCACGCCGGCCATCAGCAGGCCCAACTGCTCGCGCGAAGCGACGCCCGCCGGCAGCGTGTCGATGATCTCGCCCTTGTACATCACCGCGATGCGGTCCGACAGCGCCATGATCTCGTCGAGCTCCGCCGAGACCAGCAGCACCGCCGCGCCCGCGTCGCGCTGCTCGATGATCTGCTGGTGGATGAACTCAATCGAGCCGACGTCGATGCCACGCGTGGGCTGGGCCGCGATCAGCAGGCGCGGACGGCGGCCAAACTCGCGGGCGACGATCATCTTCTGCTGGTTGCCACCAGAGAGATTGCCGGCTGCCGTTTCGGTCGACGGGGTGCGGATATCGAACTCCTTGATCAAGCGCGCGCCGTTCTGCGTGATGGCGTCCTCGTCGCGCAGCAGCCCGCCTTCCGGGGGCGGCGGCTCGCCCGCGTGCCCGCGCAAGCGCCACCCGATGCGCCGGACGCCCTCGTCCATCTGGCGGAAGGCTCCCTGCACCGCGCCGCGGCTGAACATGAAGGCGGTCACGCCATGCGCGATCAGCCCGAAGACTATCTCCGCGACCAGGAACAGCACAATACTCACCACAAACGGCATGCGCAGCACCGGCTTTTGCTCCGAGCGCAGGTCGAACTGGATCGAGTAACTGCGCATGTCCTCCGGCACGTTGTACAGGTCGAGCAGCCCTTCCCACAGCCCATGCTCCCAGGCGTAGACCGCGGCCCCGGTCAGCACGCCGACGATCAGCCCGAACACCAGCGCATAGCGCAGCAGTGCCAGCGGCAGCTCGGCGGCGTCGGGTTCTTGGGCGAAGGGGCGCTCGTAGTAATCGTCGAGCACCAGGTTATCGGCCACCGAATAGGCCGCCACCATACCGTGCCGCTGGCGGTCTTCCGGCACGTGGCTGCTGTCCATGTTCTTGATGCGGCGCGGCGTGATGCGTTCGCGCCGGATCACGCGCAGGCCCAGATTGTGCCGGAACCAGGACAGGTCCGGCAGCAGCATGAACACGCTCTGCAAGCCCACCACGCCCGCCGAGAACAGCACCACGCCCAGCAGCACGATGGACGCGATGACGTTCCAGACGGTGGTCGCCACGTCGGCGGAGAAGACCAGCGTCACCCCGGTCAGCAGCACCACAAAGCCCAGCAGCGCCGCCCAGATATAACGCCCGTTGATGCGGACCAGGGACGGCTTGCGGTCCTGGCGGTTGACCAGTTTCTGCCCGAACAGCGACATACCGAACGAACTGCCGGCAATCGACCAGCTCATGAAGAAGTACACCCCGGTGGTGGCGATGGCCAGCCCGGCGGCGATCGCAGCCTGGCGGGCGACCGCCCCGCTGAAGATGCCCTCGTCGAAATACTGCGCCAGCGCGATCACCAGGTAGGACAGGACCGCCGCCAGCACCACGTCGATGGCGAATGCGCCCAGGCGGCGTGACCAACTGGCATCCGGCTGCACATCGGGCTGTAACTCCTGGCCGCGCAGCAGCACCGAGCCGCCGGTCGCGTCGCGCAGCCCGGTGAGCACTTCGACCAGTTCGGTCTGGCCGTTGCCCTGCACCCCGGCGATGCCGAGCACTTCGCCCGCTTCGACATGGAAGCCCACATCCTGCAGCGCCTTTGCCCCGCGATCGTTGTAGGCTTCCAGGTCATCGACTTGCAGCACCGGGCCGCTGGGGTGGGCCGGGCCTTTCTCGACCTGCAAGATCACCTCGCGCCCGACCATCATCGCCGCCAGCGAGGTCTCGGTCGCCTGCTCGGGGGTGGTGGTGCCCACCACGCGCCCATCCCGCATCACGACGATGTTGGTCGCCACCTCGAACACCTCTTTGAGCTTGTGCGTGATGAAAATGATCGAGACGCCCTGCGCCGCCAGTTCGCGCATGATCTTGAACAGTTCGCGCCCTTCCTGCGGCGTGAGCACGGCGGTCGGCTCGTCCAGGATCAGGATATCGGCCTTGCGGTACAGCGCCTTGATGATCTCGACCCGCTGCTGCGCGCCGACCGGCAGCTTCTCGACCATCGCGCCGGGGTCGACTTCCAGCCCGTACTGCTGCGAGAGTTCGCGCACGCGGCGCGCCGCCAGTTCGACGTTGTTGATCTGGTTGACGGTTTGCAGGAAGCCCACCAGCGCATCCAGCGCGCCATCGAACGGCGACAGACTGCCCAGGTATTCCCCATCGGTGGCGGTGCGCTGCCGGTAGGTGTGCCAGACAATCGGCCCCAGCCCGGCCACCACCAGCCCAAACAACACCAGTCGCAGCCCCACAGCAACCAGGCCCACCAGGCTGAGGTACGTGAACGCCACATACGCCAGCCCCAGCAGTCCCAGCAGCCCCAGGTCGTAGGACTCGAAGTTGCGCGGCAGTTCGTGCGTCCCGCGCCAGGAGCGCAGCCCGTGCCAGCCGAACAGGAACAGCAGCAGCGCCACGCTGATCGCTTCGGCCAGCGGCGGCGCATCCTCGATGCCGTCCAGCATCCAGCCGGGCACGCCGTCGTCGCGGTAGGGTTCGAGCTGCGCTTTGGCCGACGCGATCAGCCCTTCGGTGTCGGTGCCGGTCGCCTCGTCGCGCCAATGAAAATTAATGCGGTCGATGGCCACGTCCCCGCGCTTGACGCCGTACGTGGTCGCGGGCAGCCGGTCCAGCAGGGCGCGGGTGTAGCCGGCGGCGTAGGCCAGCCGGTTGCCGCCCGGCTCCCAGCACGGGAACAGCGCGCAGTAGTTGGACAACGCCATGAGGTCCTCAGCCTGCGCGATGTAGCCGTCGTCGATCGCCTCGCTGCGGGTGCTGGTCAGCGGCACTTTCTGGCGCAGCGCCAGATCGGTGAACGCCATCTTGGTCATCAGCCCGATGCGCGCCGCGACCCAGATCGAGATGAAGATCAGCGCCACACGCCACGCCACGCCCCACAAAATCCGCGCCCAGGGCGGAAAGGCCACCAGCAGCCCGGCCACCGGGGCCACGGCCAGCGTCGCCAGGAAGTAGCGCCACTCCTCCCACACCGGTTCCCAGTCGGCGGCGGACACCACGCCGCCGCGATAGCCCAGCACATCCCCCAGCGCATACCACGCCTGCCCCCAACTGGTCAGCACCGTGCCGATCAGCACGATAAACAGGCCGGTGATCAGGCTGGGCAGGTAGCGCAGAATCCAGCGCAGCCAGGGACGATCTTCGCCCTGGTAGGCCACACCGGCCTCCTCGCCGAGCATCACGTTTTCGGCGACGGTCATCACGTTCACCAACTGGAAATGTTGGTGGACCATGCCGATCCCGCTGTGAATCGCCTCGCGCGGGCTGGCGAAGCGGACCTCGCGCCCCTTCAGGCGGACGGACCCCTCGTCGGCGTGGTACAGCCCGTAGATCATGTTCATCAGCGTGCTTTTGCCGGCTCCGTTTTCGCCCAACAGCGCCAGAATCTCGCCCTGGTGCAGCTTGAGGTTGACGTTATCATTGGCCAGCACACCGGGGAACCGCTTGGTTAGCCCCTCAACTTCGAGTACAACGTCACGTTCAGCGCGTTCTGCCATGCCGCCCCCTACTCCTGCTCGTATGCCATGCCAACATGGGCCGGAGGCCGCACACGGCCCACGAAGCCCGCCAGCACAATAATCGTCAACAGATAGGGCAGCATCCCCACCAGTTGGTGCGGCACGTTAATGCCGAAGTTCTGCAACTGGTTTTGCAGCGCCAGCGCAAAGCCGAACAACAGCGCGCCGCGCAGCGCCCCCGAAGGCCGCCAGTTGCCAAAGATCATCACCGCCAGCGCGATGAAGCCGCGCCCGGTCGTCATCCCCGGCTCGAAGGTCGGCACGCCGACCAGCGTCAGAAAGGCCCCGGCCAGCCCGGCGACCATGCCGCCCAGGAACAAGTTGGTGAACTGCACGCGGTACACATTGATGCCCAGCGTATCCGCCGCGCGCGGGTTTTCGCCCACCGAGCGCGTACGCAGCCCCCAGGTGGTGTTGAACAAGGCCCACCCCATCAGCAAAATCAACACCGGGGTGAGGTAGGTGATGATGTCCTTGTCGAACAAAATACGCCCGATATCGTAGGGCAGCACCAGGCTGAAATTTTCGGAGAACTGCGGCGTCCAGGTGCCCAGCCCGATGTGCCGCCCGAACAGATCGAAGCCCAACCATTCGCCCCCCGACGGGAACGGGTTGTCGATCAGGCTCGGCAGCTTGGAAGGGTTGGCGCGGACCACGAGCTCGGTGTCGTAGAAGTAGCCGGTCAGCCCGAAGGCCAGGATGTTGATCACGGTGCCGCTGATGATCTGGTCGATGCGGTAGCGGATCGACAGCAGGCCGTGCAGCAGCCCCAGCAGCGCGCCGGTCATCAGCGCCGCCGCCAGCGCCAGCGTGAAGCGCACCGGCGCGTTTTGTAGCGCGGCGGACATATCCGGCTGGCTGAGTTCGGCATTGACCATAAAGCCGGTAAAGGCCGCCATCAGCATCATGCCCTCGATGCCGATGTTGACGATGCCCGAACGCTCGCTGAAAATGCCGCTGAGCGCACCGAGCACGATCGGGATCGTGAAGCGAATCGCGGCGTTGATGGTGGCGACAATCGCCAGCCCAATTGCAAGATCGTCTGCCATAAGCTAATTCTCCTCGTCCGCTGGCGCGCTGACACGCCCCCGGCGCGCGGCTGGCTCGCGGATGCGATACAGTTGGCGGATGATCTGGTCCGCCGCTACGAACATCAAGATCAACGCCTGGATGACCTGGATCAACTCTTGCTCGACGAACGAGCGCGTAAACATCTCGCGCGCGCCGGCCTCCATCGCGCCGAACAAAAACGCCGAGAAGTTTATGCCCAGCGGGTTGTTCCCCGCCAGGAAGGCGACCGTCAGCCCGTCGAAGCCCAGCCCCAGGCTCTGGTTGCCCACGTACTTGAAGTTGACGCCCAGCGTTTGCACGCCCCCCGCCAGCCCGCCGAAGCAGCCCGCAATGAACATCGTGAGGATGGTAGTCCGCTTGACGTTGACCCCGGCGTAGTCGGCGGCGTCCGGGTTGTGGCCCACCATGCGCAGCTCGAAGCCGAACGTAGTGCGGTACAGGATGAACATGGCGACGATGGTGCCGATAATCGCCACGAAGATGCCGGCGTGCATGAAGATGCGCGGCGGGAAGGAGAAGATCACCGGCAGGTGCGCCGACTCGGCAATGGTGGGCGTCTGGGGAATGCCACCCGGCGGACTGGCCAGCGCCAGCGGTCCGGGCTTGATCGTGCCGTCCGCGCTGCCGGTCGAGATCAGCCAGCCCGCCAACTGGATCGCGATCGCGTTGAGCATGATCGTCGTGATCACCTCGTGCGCAGCGGCGTAGGCTTTGAGCGCGCCGGGGATTGCCCCCCAGAGCGCGCCGGCCAGCCCCGCGACCAGCATCGCCAGCGTGACGTGCAGCAGCGGGGGCAGCGACACGGCATAGCCCACCCACGCCGCCGCCACCGAGCCGACGATCAACTGGCCCTGCACGCCGATGTTGAACAGGCCGCTTTTGAAGGCGAAAGCCACCGCCAACCCCGACAGGATCAGCGGCGTCATGTTCACCAGCGTGGCACGCAGCCCGCGCGCTTCAAGCAGCGCCCCCTCGAACAGCCCTTCGAAGGCTGAGATCGGGTCGCGCCCATTGAGCAGGATCAAAATTGACCCCACAACGATGGCGGTGAAGACCGACAACAGTGGGATCAAAAGCCCCTGGAAGGTGGCACTATCGAGCACGCGCAATCGCCGCAGCGGCGAGGATTTCGAAGGTGCAGTTGAGGCCATCTAATCATCCTTGTCCCATCCAGTAATTTCGGCGGGTGATTATACCACGCTTACCCCAAGCGTAAAATCACAGGTATCACCTTTATGGCGTGCAACTCGGCTGTAGAGGGGGCGTGTTGGCGGGGGCAAAACGGGGTGATGAGGCTGGCAGGGGAGACGCCCCCTGCCAACGTGCGCCAGGATCAGGCGGGCAGTTCGCCGCCCTCGATGTAGTCGTCCTGGGCCTGGGCCAACATCTGGCCGTAGAGATAGAGCTTGCGCCACAGGGCGGCGCTGGCGGTCGTCAGCTCGTAATACCCCTGGTGGCGGCGGGTGTCGAAGCGCACCGCATGATCGGCGCTGAACTGTTCGGCGGTCTGGACGAGTGCGTTGAAAAGCTCCACGTTGGTCACGCGAATGAAATAGCTCAGTCGCGCATTCTGCATACACGTCCTCTCTCTGTAACCACACACCACGAAACAAACGGCCCCATTATAGCAAAAACCGGGTTGGCGCAGCGTCATAGAAATGTTAGGACTCGGCTATCGGCACACTGCACGACAATTGCACAACGAACGGAGCACACTCCCTCTGTGTGCTCCGCGATAATAACTGTCTCAAAACAATGCGATGGGTTATTCGACAATGGTCGTGGGCAGCGGTTCCCCGTTCCACACTGCGTCGTCATTCGGGCCGATGGTGTCGACCGGCACCCACAAAAATTGTCCGGCCAACACGACCTGATAAAACCTGCCGCTGGCATCCATCCCGGTTACCCACAGCGTCTTGCCGGCGGTCATGGTATATGACGTCGTCGCGTCGGGTTTGGGCGCGTAATACAGCGGGGTGTCTGCGGTGAAGGCCCCCACGACCGCCCCTTCCGGCATTGCGACCATGTCCGGCCCTGGGATCGGGGACACGGGGTCCGTCCCGGTGCTGTCTTCCCGGTAGATCGTGGCCGTAACGTCAACCCAAAAACTCTGGGCTTCGCAGAGGGGCAGAGCATTATACGAGCCACTACCGACAAACAGAATCAACACGTCCTGCCCCGCAGTCAATTCAGCCGGTGTAGCCGGGTCGTCCGCAAAGCCATAGGCGAACGCCTGGGTCTGAAACGGGACACTCGGATCATAGGTCGTCGGAACGATGGCCCAATAACCAGAATAAGGGTCTACGGGACCAAACTGATGAACGGCTGTCGTATCGCCGATGAAATACTGCCCGTCCGACGGTACGGTATAGGCCATTGACCCGGAACCAGCATACCCTACACCAAAAAAGATACTCTGTGTAGCGACACAGTTGCCTACGCCTTCCTGCGTCATCACGTTCACCGTCTGCACGGCGGTTGCCGCGTCGACCGGCGGGATCACCAGCACGGACACCACCAGCACGACAGCCACCAAACCAGCACCAAACCTGGTATACATAAGCTCCACCTTTCACTTAAATGTACGATACCGCCATTGTATCATAGTAGGTGGGGACGGGGCGCGGCTGCCGTACACGATCGGGCCAGTGAAGGGCACATCGTCGTGTTTGCGCTTGCGTTTCGGGCGGGCAGCCTCGCCCACCGCGCGCAGCACCAGCACCGGCGGGATCAGCCCGGTCCCCCTATACGTTTTGTTCGGGCCAAAGTTTTGTATAATGGGGAGTGCATCGACAGACCGTACACACAACCGGGAGAAGGCCCCCTATGCAAGACAACTCGAATACACCGCCCACCATCGCGCCCCCCCTCTCGATCCCCGAAGCCGGGTCGGCGACCGTCCCGGTCCGCATTCAGTGGCGGTGCGCGCGCTGCGGCTCGAGCGATCTCGGGGCGGCCTATCTGGTGGATTACAGCGACAAATTTCGCCAGCTTCAGTTGGCCCCCAAGGCGCTCAAGCTCAACAAGGTTTCGCGCCTGCTGCGCCCATTCCGGCGGCTGGTGAAGGTCAACGCCCAGGTGTGCCGTAACTGCGGCGCGGTGACGCTGGAAGTCGACCCCGACGAATTCCGCGACGCCGAGGAACGCTACGGGCGGCGCTGATCAGCCGGATATGGAGCACCCATGCGCCGAAAACTGACCTATGATCCCCAGCGGGATTACTACGCCATCCTGGGCATCGACAGCCGCGCCACGCAGGACGAACTGCGGCTGGCTTACCGGCGCGCGGTGCGGGCCGTTCACCCAGACCTCAACCCCGAGCGCGCCGAGTGGGCCACCGAACAGTTGAAGCTAGTCAACGAAGCCTACGACACGCTCAAACAGCCGCGCATCCGGCGCGAATACGACCAACTGCGCTGGCCGCACGTCCCGACCCAGCCCCGCGCGGCGCGCGAGTCCTATCGCAGCCCCTACCGCGCGCCCCACTACGATCCCGACCGGCCCTGGTGGGAGCAGGCCACCACCTTTCGCAGCCGCCGCCGCGCCAGCTTCTACCGCGCCGCAAGCCGCAAGCAGCCCCCGCCGTTCTGGATGACGGTACGCACCTGGCTGAACAAACGCGGGCTGCACCGCGTGGAAAGCGTCTGGATGGGGATGGTGGGCATGTGGCGCGGCCCGTATACCGGCCTGTTGATGATGCTGGGGTTTTTGCTGGCGCTGAATGTCGCCGTGATCGTCTACGCCTTCGTCGAGCCGCAGGACGGCTGGCGGGTCGAGTGGTGGGACGATATGCTGCCCGACTGGACCGACACGGCCTCGACTCCAGAACCAGCGGACACAGTGTGGCCTACCGTCGCCCCAACCCCGGACCGGCTGCATTCCCCGTGTACCGACCCGGCGGTCGAGATCAGCGCGCCGGACGACCAGGCGGTCGTGCCGCAGACGTTCGACGTGATCGGCGCCGCCCGCCCGCCGGAGATGTGGAATTACAGCGTGCGGTTGGGCTACCTGGGCAGCGCACCGCGCCAGGTGTTAGGTCAACCGGCCTGGGAGACGATTCGGCCCAGCCCCGCGCGCCAGAGTGGGCGCGAAGACCCGGTCACCGATGGCCTGCTGGCCACCGTCGATCTGCGTGGCAAGCCGTCGGGGTATTATGTGCTGCGACTGCAGGTCGAACTGCAAAAGCGCGGCGAATTCCGCACCTGCGATGTCGTGATCCAGTGGCAGCCGTAGGATAGCTGGCTAGAGGCTGTTATGCACTTTTTACCCCTATCCCCCGACCCCTTTCCCCGCACGCGGAGAAAGGGGGGAGGCGCAAGTCCCTCTCCGTTTACGGGGAGGGATTTAGGGAGGGGTAAAACTTACGGGAACA
>DAOTUD010000187.1:0-6645 GCA_034437275.1 Anaerolineae bacterium | reverse complement strand
CCCCTGCCTGACGACCGGCCTCACGCGCGCCTTCCACGCGACAGCAAACGGGCGGCTGGCCGCGGCGGTTGATTTTCACCCGGTCGGGCCGTTCTTCTTCCTCGTCACGATCTGGCATCTTGCCATCTTCAGCGCCCGGAGTCTCGGCTGGCAGCGCCCCCTGCTGACCATGCGCAGGCCGCTCCGCGCCATGCTGCTCGTCACGCTGATCCTGCTCGCCAGCGTGTGGATCGCGCGCGTGGCGCAGATCGTCGCGGGGTAGCGACCGGCGCGTATTCGTGTTGGCGACAGACCCCCGCTAAGCTATAATGCCCCCAATGACGAACGCATCGCACGCCGCACCCCGCCGGCCCTGGCAACTGTGGGGGTTCAGCCTGATCATCGCCGGGATCGGTGCCTACAACCTGTGGCTGGCGCTGGACCATCTGCGCCATGCCGCCACGTATCGCGCGCTGGGCGTGTCGTACCCGCCGCTGCTGCGGGCCGGGTGTGCGCTGGGCTGGGCGGTGATCGTGCTGGCGCTGGCGGTCGGGTTGGCGCGGCGGCAGCGCTGGGCGCGCCGCTGGATTCTGGTGATCCTGAGTAACTACGGCGCGTTCGGCGTGTTATGGATGGTGATTTTTGCCCGTTCGGATTTCAGCCGGGGCCGGATCGCGTTTCAGGCCGTGCTGACGGTGGCGCTGCTGGCCCTGGCCGCGTGGATTATACGCTGGCGGTCAATCCGCACTGCCTTCGCCCCGCCGGACTCATCGCAATCTAACCTGGAGAGAGACAGCCTTTATGACCCCGAATGATCCCAAGATCGACGAACTCAACCAGAAACGGCTGCACAGTGCAGCCGGTGGCGGGCCGAAACGTGTCGAAAAGCAGCACAAAGCCGGCAAGCTCACCGCGCGCGAGCGCCTGGACCTGCTGCTCGATCCGGGCAGCTTCCGCGAGGTCGATGCCTTCGTCGTCCACCGCGAGACGAACTTCGGCATGGACGCGCCCGACAAGCAGTATCTGGGCGACAGCGTGATCACTGGCTGGGGGACGACCAATGGCCGGCTGGTGTACGTGTTTTCGCAGGACTTCACGGTGATGGGCGGCTCGTTGAGCGAGGTCCACGCCGAGAAGATCGTCAAGATCATGGACATGGCGATGAAGAACGGCGCGCCGGTGATTGGCCTCAACGACTCCGGCGGCGCGCGCATCCAGGAGGGCGTGGTCAGCCTGGGCGGGTACGCCGACATTTTCCTGCGTAACACGCTGGCCAGCGGCGTGATCCCGCAGCTCAGCGTGATCATGGGGCCGTGCGCGGGCGGGGCGGTCTACAGCCCGGCGCTGACGGACTTCATCTTCATGGTCAAGGATACGTCGTACATGTTCGTGACCGGGCCGAACGTGGTCAAGGCGGTGACGCACGAGCACGTCAGCTTCGAGGACCTGGGCGGCGCGATGACGCACAACGCCATCAGCGGCGTGAGCCATGTCGCGGCCAACACCGAGGAGGACGCGCTGTTCTTGCTGCGCGAACTGCTGGGCTACATGCCGCAGAACAACATGGAAGACCCGCCGCTGGAGCCGTCCAAAGACGATCCGCTGCGCACCGAGGAAGAACTCAATACGCTGGTGCCCGACGACCCCAGCAAGCCCTACGACATCAAGGACGCGATCAAGCTGATCGTGGACGACGGCAACTTCTTCGAGATTCACGAGCACTTCGCGCAGAACATCGTGGTCGGGTTTGCGCGGCTGGGCGGGCACAGCATCGGCATCGTCGCCAACCAGCCGGCGGTGCTGGCGGGCGTGCTGGATATCAAGGCCAGCGAGAAGGCGGCGCGCTTCATCCGCTTCTGCGACTCGTTCAACATCCCGATCATCACCTTCGAGGACGTGCCCGGCTTCATGCCCGGCACCGAGCAGGAGCACGGCGGGATCATTCGCTCCGGGGCCAAGCTGCTGTACGCCTACTGCGAGGCGACGGTGCCCAAGATCACCATCGTCACGCGCAAAGCTTACGGCGGTGCGTACTGTGTGATGAACAGCAAGCACATCCGCAGCGACCTCAACCTGGCCTGGCCCTCGGCGGAGCTGGCGGTGATGGGGCCGGATGGCGCGGTGAACATCATTTTCCGCCGCGAACTGGCGCAGGCCGACGACCCGGTCGCGCGCAAAACCGAGCTGGTCGAGGACTACCGCGAGCGTTTCGCCAACCCGTACGTGGCGGCCTCGCACGGCTACATCGACGATGTGATCGTGCCGTCGGAGACGCGCCCGCGCCTGATCAACGCGCTGGAGATGCTGCAAAACAAGCGCGACAGCAACCCGCCCAAGAAGCACGGCAACATCCCGCTGTAGGCCGCACAGCGTGAGAAAGGAGAGGTGATGGTAAAAAACCTACCATTATTCGGATCTGACATTGAAATCGACGAGTCTTTTCAATCCGAGTCAAAGCTCGTTTTGTATCATGGTGATGTGAATGATTTTCTAAGCACGCTGCCCGACGAAACGGCACGGCTGATCATCACTTCTCCTCCTTACAACCTGGGTAAGGAATATGAGGATCGGGTGTCGATCCAGAACTATCTGGCGATGCAGGCCCAGACCATCGCCGAGTTGTATCGCGTGCTGGCCCCGGACGGGAGTATCTGCTGGCAGGTGGGGAATTTTGTCGAGGATGGCGAAGTCGTCCCACTGGATATCCTGTACTATCCGGTTTTCAAGGATTTGGGGCTGAAGCTGCGCAACCGGATCGTCTGGCATTTTGGGCATGGCTTGCACACCAAGAAACGCTTTTCCGGGCGCTACGAAACGATCCTGTGGTTCACAAAGAGCGACGACTACGTGTTCAATCTCGACCCGGTGCGGGTGCTGTCGAAGTATCCCGGTAAACGACACTACAAAGGCCCAAATCGCGGCAAGCTGTCTGGCAATCCAAAGGGCAAGAATCCGTCCGATGTCTGGCAAATCATGATCGAGGATTGGGAAGAGGCGTTTTGGGAGATTCCTAACGTGAAGTCGAACCATCCCGAAAAAACCTTGCATCCGTGCCAGTTTCCGGTGGCTTTGGTCGAACGCTGCGTGCTGGCGTTGACCAATGAGGACGACTGGGTATTAGACCCGTATGCCGGCGTGGGTACCTCATTGATCGCTGCTGCGAAAAATGATCGCCGTGCGATGGGCAGCGAGAAAGAAGCCCAATACATTGATGTGGCGCGCGACCATATCACTGCGTACTACAACGGCACGCTCAAGATACGTCCTTTGGGAAAGCCGGTGTATAAACCTACGGGGCGCGAGAAGATTGCGCAGATTCCTAATGAGTGGAGATCCGACGAGGCATGAATATCGCGGGTATCTATTCTTTCAAAAATGGTCAGGCAGTTATCGAAAAGGATTTTTCAGCAATCCTGGAAGATATTGAAGGTGTTATCCATAGTGTGGATGCCGCCAAATGTCACAATAAGGCCAGCAAAGAAAAGACGATGGATGGCAAGTTGCTTTATAGTCCCAGAGCTTTGAATAAAGCTTTCGCCTCCGAATTTGAAGCACGCCAGTGGCAGAGGAATGTCCGCGTGTCGTGTGAGTATATGACTGCCAGCCATCAATGACTATTCAGGGTGCGTTTCGAGAAATGGATTATGTCAAAGATAAGGTAGGTGTCGAGGTTCAGTTCGGGAAGTATGCATTTATGGTCTACAACGTCTGCGCCAAAATGACGATTTTCCATAACCTGGACGTGATCGACGTGGGCGTAGAGATTGTGCCGATCAAGGACTTGGCCGCCGAGATGTCGACCGGCGTGTCGTACTTCGAGCAGATCGTGTGGGACCTGGAGCATCGTGGCGTGGCGGATATTGATATCCCGGTACTTGTTTTGGGTGTAGCGGCTTAGGAGCGCGCATGTCCGGCGATGCACCACAGTTCACCGCTGCCCGCCGCTGGCCGACCGGGGCCGCGACGTTGGGCGGGCTGGCGTTGGGCGCGTTGGTCGGGGTGCTGGTGGCGTGGGTGCCGCCGGCGGTCATGATCGGGCTGGCGCTGGGCGTGGGGGTCGACTCGCTGTTGAACATCCGGCTGAACGGCGCGCCGGGGCTGATGGAGGCTTCCCGGGTGAGGGATGATGACTGACTTCCAGTGCGACCTGCACCTGCACAGCACCTTTTCCGACGGCAGCGTGTCGCCGGAGGGGCTGCTGCGTCATGCCGGGCAGATCGGGCTGTCGGTCGTGGCGATCACCGATCACGACAACGCCAACGGCGCGCGCGCCGCGCTCCCGCTGGCCGGCGAGTTGGGCCTGGAGCTGATCCCGGCCATCGAACTCACCGCGCGCTGGGACGCCTGCGCGGGGGCCGGGGATGTCGACGTGCTGGGCTATTTCGTGGACCTGGACGATCCCGGCCTGCGGGCGGTCGAACGGGCGGCGCTGGCCGACATCCAGGGGCGGATCGCGCTGTGCTGCGCGCGGCTGACGGCGGCGGGCTATCCGGTCCCGTTCGCGGCAGTGCAGGCCCAAAATCCGCGTTATGCCGGGGGGCGGCAGTTGCGCGCGGTGCTGGTCGAGCGGGGCCACGCGGGCGACGAAGACGACGCGGCCCGGTTGTTCGCCGAACACTGGCGGCACGTGCGGCGCGCGCGCTTCACCATCGGCGAGCAGATCGCCGCCATCCAGCGCGCGGGCGGTGTGGCGATCCTGGCGCACCCGGACGCCATCACTTGTGGCGGCGCGGGCTGGCTGGCTGCGGAGCAGATCGCGCGGCTGGTTGACCTGGGCCTGGACGGCATCGAGGTCTATCACCGCGCGATGAGCGCCGAGGCGCGCACGCATTTTCTGCGGCTGGCGCAGCAGTTCAACCTGCTGGTGTCCGGCGGCTCAGACGAGCACGGCTGGTCCCCCGATCTGCCGTACATGGGCCAGGAGCCGGTCACGCGCGCGATGGTCGAGGCCATCCGCCAGCGACACCGGGCGCGCACCGGGCAGGCGGACGCTGCCGGCCAGCTGCCCCCGCCGGAAAAGTGGCTGATGGTCCGGTCGTCGGCGCTGCTGGCGCTGTCGGCGGCCAGCGATTACACGTGCTACGGGCGGCAGGGGGTGCCGCGTTATGGTGCGGGCTTGCCATCGCCCCCGGACGAGCCGTCCACACTCGACGTGGCGCTGACGGTGCGCGCGCCAGATGGCACGGATCGCCTGGGGCCGCCGGTCGGGTGGCGCTTGAAGGTCGCCCGCAAGACCGAGCGCCAGCAGGTATGGAGTGGCTACGACCCGCTGCGGCATGTGCAGGTGGTGTGGGTGTGGGACTTTTACCGCATCCAGAGCCATGTCGTGCTGCGGGTGGCGCTGCCGCCGAAGGACGTCACGCCGGACGCGACCTGGCAGGCTGCGCTTGACGCTTTCCGGGTGATGCAGCCCGGCGACGAGGTGCTGCTCGACGTGGTGTCGGCGGCGTGCGGCGATTTTCGCCAGCAGCACCCCTTGCCGCACGGGGCAACCGAATGGAGTGCGTCCTGATGACGAAGCGGACCGGGCCGGAGTATCCCGCCGAGTGGACCGGCGGCCAGATTCAGGCCGACGTGCGCGCACTGGCGCAGCATCGCTGCGAGCAGTGCGGCATCGCGTTTCGGCCCGGCACGAATGTCGCGGTGGTGGCGCGCCATCCCGACGGTCGCCCGGTGCTGGGGGCGGTGCATCACATCGACTACGACACGACCAACAACACCTATCGTAACCTGGTGTACCTGTGCCAGAACTGCCATGCGCAGGTGACCGGCTACGGCTGGAAGCCGGGCGACGTGATCCCGCTGGCCTGGAAGGACAACCTCCCGGCCTGGATCACGGCCCGCCAACTGCCCTACCAGGATCATCCACAGTTGCGCTTGTTTGATGATAAGTGAAAGTTTGCAAAGGTTAAAATTGTTAATGCTCACCGGCTTTTGTTTACCCCTCCCTAAATCCCTCCCCGTAAACGGAGAGGGACTTCCGACTTCGGATGATTTCCCCCTCTCCGCGCGCGGGGAGGGGGCCAGGGGGAGGGGTAAGCCAGCCATCTAGACCGAACATAGGCCCCGAACGGAGAGAGCGCTATGAAACGCGATCAAATGCTGTCCCTGTGCCGTTTTAATGCCCAGGCCAACGCCGCTGTGCTGGAGGTCGCCGCGCGCTTGACCGGCGGCGAATTCACACGCGACGTCAGCCCCAGCCATGGATCGGTGCAGCAATTGCTGCTGCACATCCTGGGCGGCGAGGTATTCTTCCCGGCGGTGTGCGAGGGGCGCGCGGTCGATATGCAGGCGCTGGAAACGCTGGAAACCCTGGATGCGATCCGTGCGCGCTGGCACGAAGCCAACGCCGACGCCGAAGTATTCATCGCGTCGCTGGATGATGACGAACTCGACCGTATGGTCACGGTGACGTTTGGCGAACACAGCTTCGAGCTGCCGATGTGGCAGGTCTTGCTGCAATGTTTCTCCCACTCGATGCACCATCGCGGCGAGCTGTCGATTGTGCTGTCCGAGTTGGGCCACCCGCTGCCCACGCTGGACTTGATGGTGTACTTCATCCAGGAAAGCGGGCAGGACTGGCCGTTTTAGCTTGTTTATCGCGCACCGCGCCAATCATCTGTTTACCAACCGAGTGAGGCATTCATGGTCGACACAGCACTAATC
>DAOTUD010000186.1:0-8289 GCA_034437275.1 Anaerolineae bacterium | reverse complement strand
CGCCCATACCGCGCGGCAGGTTGTCCGGCATGGCGCGAACGTGCTGGTGGCCGGGACGTCGGTCTTCCGGCATCCGCAGGGGGTGCAGGCCGGGATCGATGCGCTGCGGAAGGCAGGGAACGATGGGCGCTAGGCAGGACGTGCCAAGACAAAAGCCAGCGTTTAAGGCTGGCTCTTTAACCTTCGGGCAATTGTTCCCCGGTTCATCGGACCTTTTCGTTCTTGCTCATGGTCTTGATGCACTTGGCGCACATATACTTGCTGACCACGCGGCCATTTTTGTCGACAACCTTCACACGTTGGATATTCGGCTTAAAACGCCGCTTGGTTTTCCGGTGTGAGTGGCTGACATTGTGTCCAAACTGGGGGCTTTTGCCACAGACTTCACACTTAGCCATGATGGGAGTACCTCGCGCACAACTGTTCAAATAAACGAACGTCATGCTACCATAGAGCCAGGCGTTATGCAAGGGCTAGCAAAACATTCACGGGAAAATCCATGACTACAAACGAAACATCACACGGAAAAATCGAGATATCCCTCACCGCGATTGCCACCCTGGCCAGTCACGCGGCTTTGCAGACTTATGGCGTGGTGGGGATGGCGTCGCCTAGCTTCGCCTCGGACATTGCAGCCAGCCTTACCCGCGATCCCAACCGGGGCGTCGAGGTGCAGCACGAAGGCGACCATATCATCATCGAAGTGTATGTTATCATCGAGTATGGCACGCGCATCGCATCGGTGGCCAACAGCCTGATCAATGCCGTGCGTTATACGGTTGAGCAAAGCATCGGCATCCCCGTCGGCCAGGTCAATGTACATGTCCAGGCCCTGCGGGTCAGCCGGGATACATGAAAGCGCAGCGATCGCCATGGCAGAACAACTTCCTACTCAAGTATGTGATGGCCAGCAGCTCAAGCAGATTGCGCTGGCCGGGCGTGACTGGTTGGACACGCACCACGCCACAGTGAATCAACTGAATGTGTTTCCAGTACCAGATGGCGACACCGGCACCAACATGTTGATGACCATGCGGAATGCCATCAAAGAGGCGGAAAACCTGGATAGTGATCACTTCGGCAGCGTGGCGGCCCGCATCGCGCATGGGGCCATGATGGGGTCGCGTGGCAATTCCGGCACTATTTTGTCCCAGTTGTGGCAGGGCTTCGCTCACGTCCTCAAGGATGAGCCGGTGCTGCACTCGGAACTGCTGGCCAAGGCGCTGCGTTCGGCGAGTGATACCGCCTACCGGGGTGTGATCAAGCCAGTCGAGGGCACGATCCTGACCGTCGCGCGCGAAGCTGCCGAAGAAGCCGAAGCGGCCTACACCGACACGCACGACATGCTCGCCATCCTGGAACGGGTGGTCGCCCGTGCGCAGGATGCACTGGCCCGCACCCCGGAGATGCTGCCCATTTTGCAGAAAGCGGGCGTCGTCGATTCGGGGGGCAGCGGGTTTGTGTATATTGTCGAGGGGATGCTGCGCTATCTGCGGGGCGAAGCCGTCGAACCGGAGGCCGCACTCGCCGCTGAGGAAGAACGCCACGAAGACCTGGCGACCACATTGGCCCCGGAGGATGAGATGGGTTACGGCTATGATGTGCAGTTCATCCTCCAGGGCGAGAATCTCAATGTCGATGTGATCCGTTCCGCTATTGATGCGATGGGGTGGTCGACGGTGGTGGTCGGCAGCGAGGCCGCCGTCAAAGTTCACGTCCATGTCCACGACCCCGGCATCCCGCTCAGCTATGGCATCAGCCTGGGCGATCTGAGTGATATTGTGGTCGAAAACATGCAAGAACAATATCACGACTATGTGCGCGAACGCAGCGAGGCCCCGCCCGCTGCCGCGCCGCCGCCCCCGGCTCCTGCCGCCGAGAAACCCGTCGGCTTTGGCTTTGAGTTGGACGAAGACGACATCGGTATTGTCGCGGTGGCATCCGGTGAAGGGCTGGCGCAGGTGTTTCGGCAGCTTGGCGCGACGGAACTGGTGATGGGCGGCCAGACCAATAACCCCAGCACCCAGGAAATCCTGGAGGCGATCCAACGTGTGCCGGTCAAAAAAATCATTTTGCTGCCCAACAACAAAAACATCTTTCTGGCCGCCGAGCAAGCGACCCGGCTGGCTGAAGATCAGGAGGTCGTGGTGATCCCGACCCGCACCATGCCCCAGGGGATCAGCGCGCTGCTGCCGTACGATCCGGAAGGGGACCTGGAGATGGTCGCCGAGGCGATGAACCAGTCCAAAGATGACGTCAGCACCGGCGAGATCACGCGCGCAACCCGCAGCGTCGAACTGAATGATGTCGCTGTGGCGGAAGGCCAGATCATCGGGCTGGTCGATGGCAATCTGGCGGTGGCGGGGGATGACCTGGACATGGTGATCCATGGCGTATTGGAACAGATGTGCCTGGAAAACTGCGAGTTGATCACGCTGTATTATGGCAATGGCATCCAGGAGGCCGACGCCGAGAAGCTGATCGACGAACTGCGCGGCATTTATACCGAACAAGAATTTGAACTGATATATGGGGGACAACCCCACTATGATTATATTCTGAGCGCTGAGTGACCACTGTGGAGGACGATCCGTTTGGGTAAGGTTCGTATTGTTACCGATAGCTCCGCCCACTTTCTTGATCCCGATATCATCCAACGGTACCATATCGAGGTTGTCCCGCTGACGATCCATGTCGGCTCGCAATCGTTTAAAGAAGGGGTTGATCTGGACGCCGATTCGTTTTTCCAATTGGCGAGCCACGGCGGAGCCAAAGCGCGGTTATCGCCGCCGGCAGTCGATGACTTTGCCGCGGTGTACAGCCGGTTGAACCGCGAAACGGACCAGGTGCTCTCGCTGCACATGGCCCGGCCCATGAGCCGCACCTGGAACAATGCGCTCAAAGCATCCAAGACGCTGTTGGGCCGCTGCGAGATCGTGGTCCTGAACAGCATGACGACATCGGCAGGGCTGGCGATGCTGGTCGAAGCCACTGCCCAGGCCGCGGAAACCGGCGACGCCATTGATGAAGTTGTACGGATTGTACGCGCGATGCTGCCGCGTGTCTACTCGGTCTTTTTTGTCAATACGTTGGATTACCTGGAGCATAACGGCCTGCTCAGCGAGGCGCAGTCGATCCTGGGGACGATGCTCAACATCAAGCCCTTCCTGACGATTGAAGAGGGCGAACTGATCCCGATGGAAAAAGTGCGTACCCAGTCGCAGGCTATCGACAAACTGGTTGAATTCGCCGCCGAATTTTTTGACCTGGAACAGTTGATCATTTTGCAGAACACGCCCTATCCCACCGACCAGACGCGGATGCTGCAAGATCGGCTGGCGATTGAGTTTGGTGGCCGCAACTTCCCCGCGATGATGTACGGCCCCAGCCTGGGCACCATGATCGGCCCGGACGGGATGGGCGTGGTGGTGTACGAAGGGCTGGACCCTGAGGAAGACCTGTGATGGCCACCATCGTACTGATCACCGACAGCACATGTGATTTGCCGGCGGACATGGTGCAGCGCTACGGCATTCGGGTGGTGCCGACCTATGTCCAGTTTGGGCAGGAAAGCCTGGCCGACGATGGTGTTGAGCTAACCCGCCCGGGATTTTACCGGCGGCTGGTCACCGACCCGGTGCACCCGACCACCTCTGCCCCGTCGCTTGGCCAGGCCGCCCAGGCGATGACGCAGGGGTTGGAAGACGCCGAGCATGTGATCGCCATCACCGCCGCCGCCAGCCTCAGCAGCATCCACAACATCTTTCTGCTGGCCGCCAAACAGACCGATCCGGACCGCATCAGCGTTATCGACAGCCGGACGCTGAGTATGGGTCTGGGGTGGCTGGTACAGAGCGCCGCCGAGATGATCCAGCAGGGCATGCCCCCGGCGGGCATCGTGGGCGCCATCGAAGCTATGAAATTGCGCGCCGACATGTGGGCGGCGCTCGACACTATGGAGTATCTGCGCCGCAGCGGGCGTGTAGGCTGGGCGGCGGCCATGATCGGCCAACTGTTGCAGATCAAGCCCATCGTTCGGCTGTATGACGGCGCTGTAAGCTCCGCTGCACGCGCGCGCACCACGCCGCGTGCGTTTGCTACGCTGGTCTATTTGGCACACCAGGCGGCCCCGTTCGAGCGGCTGGCCATACTACACACAAATAATCTGGACGGGGCACACCGGTTCGCCGAGGCTGTGGCCGATATCCAGCCGGATGAGACGGTGCCGATTGTGGATGTGACCCCCGTGATCGGCGTTCATGTTGGCCCAAGCGGCATCGGCCTGGGCGTTATTCGACAGCACCAACCATAATTTTGAGGATGTTATCACTATGCCTTCGGCTTTAGAAACACTGGTTAAAATACTGAAACTGGAACGCGATACTGACTATCAAAACACAGCGGTGATTGGCGGGCTGGAGTCGTTTGCCGCCAACTGGGTCCCGGAGGCCCATGCCCAGGCCAAACGGCCTGAGCATCACCAACTGGTCGACGAGTTAGCCATCCTCCTGAAGGAATATGGCCAAGAAGAGTCGCTGGAAGAACGTTATCAGGCGATCAAGTATATGCTGGGGCGGATTATGGGGCGTATCCCCCCGCCGGACGATTTGCCCGCCGCCGCGCCGGATGAGGAGGCCGGGGAGGAGGAACCTGACGGCCCCGAGCAGCAGGAGCGGGCTGGTGCGGCCCCCGCCCAGGATACACGCGCGCCAGCGCCAGATGAAGAAACCGGCGAGGAACAGGTGCAGCCGGAACCCGCGCCGCAAGCAGCCGCCGAACCCGCTGAAACACCCGACGAACCCGAAGCGGCGGGCGAGTCGGGCGAACCCGACGAAGCGCCGGCAGTCCTGCCGCTCACACCGGTGCCACCGCGCGATGCTGCGCCGCAGTTATCGACCGAGGAAGCGATCAACGTCTTCGCCGAGTTGCAGCAGCCGGTCACCGTCCTGCCGCGCATCGGTGACAAGATGGCCGAGAAGCTCGAGCGGCTGGGCCTCGAAACAATGTGGGATTTGCTGTTCACGTTCCCCCGTCGCTACGATGATTACAGCAAGCTGCGGGCGCTGTACGAACTGCGCCCCGGCGAAGTTGTGACCGTGATCGCGTCGGTGCGGTCAGTCACCAGGAAGCAAAGCCGGAACGGCAAGCCGTATCTGTTGGTCATCCTCGACGACGACACGGGGACCTTGCAGGTGTCGTTCTTTGGGCAGCTCTGGCTCCAGCGCCAGTTTAAGCCGGGCAGCCAGGTCGTGCTGAGCGGAAAGGTGGGCCTGTTCCGGGGCACGCTGGCGATGACCAACCCGGAGTGGGAAATGCTCGAGCGGGATAACCTGCACACGGGGCGGATTGTCCCAGTATACTCGCTGACGAAAGGTGTCTCCGCCCGGACGATCCGCCGTCTGGTTCGTCAAACCCTGGACACATGGCAAGACCGCATCCCGGACTACATGCCGCAAAGCGTGCGCGACCGCACCGGCCTGGTCAGCCTGAACACCGCGCTGCAACAGGTCCACTTTCCGGAATCGCACGAGATGCTGGCCCATGCCCGCACGCGCCTGAGCTTTGATGAGTTGTTACTGTTCCAGATGGCCATGCTGCGCCGCCGGCGCGAGTGGCAGTCCGAGCCGGGGCAGCCGGTGTCCGTCAGCGATGATTGGATCCGGGACTATCTGGAAAACCTGCCCTTCCAGCTTACCGGGGCGCAGGGCCGCGTGCTGGTCGATATCCGCGACGACCTGGCGCGCAACGTCCCCATGAACCGGCTATTGCAGGGCGATGTTGGCTCCGGGAAGACGGCTGTCGCGGCGATGTCGCTGGCGATGGTCGTGCAGGCTGGTAAACAGGCCGCGCTGATGGCCCCGACCAGCATCCTGGCCGAGCAGCACGCGCGCAGCGTCCGCGACCTGCTGCGGCTGGCTCCGGGTGGGGAAGACATCACTGTTCGGTTGCTGACTGGCCACACCGGGGAAGCGGAGCGGCAGGAAATCTACGCCGGACTGGCAGACGGCAGCATCGACGTGGTGATCGGCACCCACGCACTGATCCAGGAGAACGTCACGTTCGATAACCTCGCGCTGGCGATCATCGACGAGCAGCACCGCTTCGGCGTCGAGCAGCGCGGTGTGCTGCGCGGCAAGGGCTTTAACCCGCACGTGCTGGTTATGACCGCCACCCCGATCCCCCGCACGCTGGCCCTGACGCTGTATGCGGACCTGGACCTGAGCATCATCGACGAAATGCCGCCCGGGCGGACGCCAGTCGAAACGCGCGTGATCTACCCGGTCGAGCGCGAACGGTCGTACGGGTTCATCCGGTCCCAGTTGGAAAAAGGCCGCCAGGCGTTCATGGTGTATCCGCTGGTCGAGACGTCGGACAAGCTGGAAGATGTCGAGGCCGCAACCGAGGCATATGACCGGCTGAAAGATATCATCTTCTACAACTACGCGGTCGGCTTGCTGCACGGGCGGATGCCTGCCGACGAGAAAGAAGCCGTCATGGGGCGGTTTGCTGCCGGCGAGATCGACGTGTTGGTGTCGACATCGGTGGTCGAAGTGGGCATCGACGTGCCGAACGCCAGCGTGATCCTGATCGAAAACGCCGAACGGTTTGGGCTGGCCCAACTGCACCAGTTCCGGGGCCGCGTGGGGCGCGGCGAGCACCAGTCGTACTGCCTGCTGGTGAACACCGCCGCCAATGACGACGCGATCCAACGCCTGCAAGCCATGGAAGACACCACCGACGGGTTCAAGCTGGCCGAGATCGATTGGGAAATGCGCGGACCGGGCGATCTGATGGGCATGCGCCAAAGCGGGATCAGCGATTTCCAGTTGGCGGAACTGATGAACCCCCATCTGGTAGCGCTGGCCCAGCAAGAGGCGCGCACGCTCTATGCCGAAGACCCGGCGCTGACCATGCCCGAGCACCACCTGCTGGCGCAGCGGGTGCAAGCCCTGGTCAACCGGCGGGCCGACATCAGCTAACGTGAAATAGGACAAAGGACGGCAGACCGTGAAGACCATCCAACGCGCTCTATACCCGGGATCGTTCAACCCAGTCCACTATGGCCACATCGATATTGCCCGCCGTGCACTGCGCGTGTTCGACGAGGTGATCGTGGGGGTCTACGTGCATCCCGGCAAGCCGGACCTGTTCAGCGGTGCCGAACGGGTGGCCCTGCTCCAGGAGGTGTTTGAAGACGAGCCGGGCGTGCGAGTTGCGACATATGATAAGTTGACTGTAGACTATGCCCTAGAAATTGGTGCGTTTGCCATTGTGCGCGGGCTGCGCGTGTTTTCTGACTTTGAACTGGAATTCCGTATGGCCCTGGCGAACCGGCGGCTGGCCCCGGCGATCGAGATCGTGAACTTCATCGCCGCAGAGGAGCATCTGCACATCAGTTCCAGCACGATCCGCGAGATCGCGTCGCTGGGGGGCGATGTGTCGAGCATGACGCCGCTGCACGTGGTGCAAGCGCTCAAACGGCGATTTGCAGAATTGAAGGCGCAAGGCTCCGATTCGTCGTTTATGATGAGCCTGGAAGATTAGCGGAGGCGGCACATGGATATTCAACACCTGGTGGACCGGCTGGAAGATTTGATCGACGAAGGACGGCATGTCCCTTTCAGCAAATTTACGCTCATCGACGAAGAGCGAGCGCTAGAGATCATCGACCAAATGCGCATTTCGGTGCCGGAGCAGATCGAAAAAGCGGCCCGGTTGATCAACCAGCGGGATCGCCTGCTGGCGCATGCCAACGAGGAGGCCGGTCGGGTGGTCGATCTGGCCCGCGAGCGCAGCAACGAACTGGTCGAGCGTGATGCCATTGTCCAGACCGCCAAAAACCGGGCGAATAACATTATCGAGCAGGCGCGCAACGAGGCCGAAGGGGTCCGCGTCGATGCCGACAAATATGTGATGGAAGTGCTCAAGCAACTCGAGGCCCAGCTTATCCGCAATTTGACAGTGGTGCGGAATGGGTTGGCGCAGGTGCAAGAGGAGCGCGAATCCAGCCGCGCGCGGTTGACAGAGGCCTACCAGCAGGCCGAAGCCGAATTGACGGCGGTCACGCAGCAGCTTGTCGATACGACGTCAGAGGCTTCTCCGGCACCGGCCACCGGCGATCAGCCGTTCCCAGCGCAGGATGAGTAACAGCTCGCACGGCGGGGTGCGCGCAAAGGTTGACAGAGAAAAGGTGGACAAAAAGCCTCAAGTGAGGTAGGGAAAAGGGTACAAAGCCAAAATCCCACATCACAAGAGGCTACAATGGAGTTTATCACATTTCTGAAAGAG
>DAOTUD010000185.1:0-102069 GCA_034437275.1 Anaerolineae bacterium | reverse complement strand
CTGGCTGGGCCAACGGCGACAACGGTTAGTCACCAATGTGCAAGCTGTTCATTTGCAGATTGCCACCTTACTCGGCGAGCCGATCTTGAAATTCTACACTTTTGAGGAGACCCCCCTCTGAATGTCGGTTTTGGAGAAACTATTGATCGTAATTGTACGGTCGCGCATCCCCGGCAATGATGCAAGACTCACATGCTCGTACTCATCGAATACGTAATATTCGTAGATTTCGTCAGCGATCACGACCAGATCACGTTGTTGGGCCAGTGTTGCGATATCCCGCAGCGTTGCTTCAGGCAGCACCGTGCCGGTGGGGTTATTGGGTGTGACCATAACCAGTGCCTTTGTGCGGGGGGTAATCGCCGCCTCTAGATCGTTTACGTCGATCGTGAAATTCGTTTCCAGCGTAGTCGGTACCGGCATTAACATCCCACCGAGAATAGTGGCATCACGCGAGTACTCGTCATAATGGGGCGAGGGTGTTAACGCATTGTCCCCTGGATCAAGCAACATCATCAATGTCGCCATCAGTGCTTCCTGTGCACCAGACGTCACAATAATCTCGGCGTCTGGATCTACAACGACGTTGTTCTCTGATTTGAGTTTGGCAGCAATTGCAGCACGAAGTTCAGGGATGCCAGTCCATGCCGTATACTGGGCGTGACCTGCCGTAAGCGCGCCATGCATTGCATCGAAGACCAGTTGCGGCGGCAGGAAATCCGGCGTGCCGCTGCCCAGATTGATCAATCCGGGAATTGGCACCGATGTCTGCTTGCCGAGTGAACCACGCACACGCTGTGCACGTTGAGAAAGATAATGGTCGATATTCATTGTTTTGTTGTCCCATGTTTCAAAGATTCTGCATCAAACTGGCGCGGCGTTAATCGAGCGTGATCCAGCGACGCTCAGCCCACGATTGGCGCACCGCATCCATGGCCTGCTGGCACTTGTGTCCATCGACAAAAGTAGCACCTTCGCGCGACGCTCGTCTTTCTCGGATCGCGGCGGTCGCTTCCTGGATCAGACCGACAAACGACACATTCCAGATTCCCTTGCCCACCTCCGGAAGATCCGCGTTCGGATCGGGTTCGCTCATATCCTGGAAGTCTTCCCCGGCGCGCGCGACTAGCAGCTTCTCATCAGCATTCGAGAGCATGATTGTACCCTCACTACCGAAAATCTGGACATGATTGCCAATGCCGTGCCGAGCTGCACCACTCAGAAACACGGAAGCAATCGCACCCTGCGCCATTTCGGCAGTGAAGCTCACTTGATCATCGGCGGTTGCAGTCCAGGGTTCGCCAGTGTGTTTGCCAATACGGCCAGGGACCATCGTAGCCAGCTGACCACTGATCGCGCCAATATCACCCAGCCAGAAACGCAGTAGATCGATCTGGTGCGATCCATTGGCTCCCAGCCGACCGCCCCCCATGCTGGCTAGCGACCACCAATCATTCACCGGGCGGGACGCAGGATCACCCCACGACGCGCTAATGTTCACGATGTTGACGTGACGCACATCCCCGATGTACTCGTCCGCGATCAACTGTTTGATTCTGCGACGGTTCGGGTTGAAACGCAGTTCGTGGCCAATCATGTGGACGCGGCCCAGGGCTTCTGCTTTCTCAAGCATCTGGCGCGATTCGTCACTATTCATCGCCATCGGTTTCTCACAGATCACATGCGCGCCCACCTCCAGCGCAGTCAATGTCATTGGTGCGTGGTAGACAACCGGCGTAGCGATACCGACCAGATCAACCGGATGTCTGTCGAGCATCTCACGCCAGTCGTCATAGGTATTTGGCACGTCAAATGCTTGCGCAGCAGAGCGGGCACTTTCAAGGCGCGCACTCGCAATGGCCACAACATCGACATCATCTACGGTAGCCAGGGCCGGAAGATAGGCTTCCTTCGCAAAACTTGCCCCGATTAGAGCAGTTCGAATCGTCATTGTTATTCGCTCCTCAAATCAACCCGCGTTCGCGTAGAGCCGCCCCCACAGCTTCCACGTTACGCAGTTCAGCTTCGGAGTAATTCCGTGAGATCAACACCCCACTTGCACCACCTTCGAACCCGGCGTGAATCGCATCTTTGACTTCGTCCGGGGTGATCGGTTTGCTCGCCCCCGCGTGGCCAACACCGACGCCAATACCCGGATAGACTTTGCAACGCCCGCCAGTTGCTGCGATCAGGTCTTCGGTCCACTGCTTGACGTAACCCGGTTTGAAACCGGCCATTGCTCCCTCTTCACGCGGCGCGATGAAGTCTTCAATGCCGAGGACAGTAGCCAATGCATTGTACGCGCCGCCCGGTGTCGCATCGGCCAGCACGCCTTTGTGCCACGATTCCGCGAACCCGGCAAAACGCGCCCCCGCTGGCGTATGGTACAGCACAGGCTTGAGCCAGTCGGCATATTCCGCGAAGTCAGATTGGTCATATTGGGCCCGCAGATAGGGATTGTACGTGTTGATAACCTGCCAGACGCCCAGGCCAACTTCGTAATTGGGGTCAAAGAACTTAACCAAACCGGCGATCTCGTGGTAGAAATCTTGATGTGCGTCCAGCCACATTTTTTCCCACATCAACACTTCCGGATGATGTAGCAAGTGCCGGAGCAAGGTAATAAATACGCCATCACGCGGGCGTTCGCCGTCGCGCACACCGCGCAAGAAGATGTCGATCGCCCGGTAACCTTCGAGCGCGCGCTGTACGTCGATATTGCGCGCGCGGGCCTCCGTTTTGAAGTACTCGTCAAAGCCGGTGCTGCTGTCGGCGCGGAAAATGTCCATCAGCGGACTCTGGCGCTCTACCCCCCACAGCAATCCTTGCAGATCATGGTTCTGGAACCAGTCCTCGATCACCGCGCGCCACCAGGCGCGGTAGTCCGGATTCAGCAGCGAAGGCCGTGTGGCGACCTTGCCCCAGTGATCGCGGTCAAGGAAATGTGGAAATCCCGGCTGCCATAATGACCGGATCGCCGAACTCGATGTCTCGCAGTAATACGGATAGACCTTCATCCCCCGTGCGTGTGCGGCGGAGATCACGTCAGCGAGTGTGTCGAAGCCTGCATACAGTGGATCGGGAGCCGCAAATTTCTTGTGGAATGTCGCCTGATAATAATCGGGGTCGGTCTCAAAAAATGCGCCGCCTTGAAGATTGTCTGGCTCCTGGACGCCGTGATCAGGGAACCCAAATGCAGCCCGGCCCGCATTGCCAATGCTCCAAGACAGGGCCGAAATTAGCAATGCATTGACGCCTGCCTTTTCGTGCAGCAAATCGAGTACCGGTTCGACGCCTTCGTCCACAAAACTGATTGCACCGATCTGTATGCCTACAAATGTGTCAGCCATAATACCCTTTTCTCTTTTGTTATTACTGGATACGCATCACCACTGCAACATGAATACCAGCCCGGCAAAGACCGTTCCGCCGCCGCCAAACTGCCTAGATCGTGCCACGCAGACGCGGGTCCAAAAAGTCGCGCAACCAGTCGCCCAGGATGTTGAGCGACAAGACTGTCAGCATGATCGCCACCCCCGGCGAAACGACCAGCCACCAGCGATTGGCCAGCAGTTGATCGCGACTCTCGGCCAACATACCGCCCCAGGTCGGTACAGTCGGCGGCACACCTAACCCCAGGAACGAGAGCGACGCCTCAGCCAAGATTACACTTGCGACATTGAACGAGGCGATCACGATTAGGGGGGGGCAGAATATTCGGCAGAATCCCCAGAAACATGATGCGAAAATTGCTCGAACCGATGCTGCGTGCTGCTTCGACATATTCCTTCTCGCGCTGGGAAATCGCTTCGCCGCGAGCAATGCGGGCATACGTCACCCACTGCCCGATACCGAGCACCAGGACCAGGTTCAGTACGCCCGATCCCAGCACAACAAGTACCATGATTGCGAGCAGAATAAATGGAAACGCGAGTTGGATATCAGCCAGACGCATAATGACATCGTCCACACGACCGCCGAAAAATCCCGCGACCATTCCCAAGAGCGTACCCAACGTACCGCCAATGAATACAGCCACAAACCCCACTGCGAGTGAAATGCGCGCCCCATAAATCAGGCGGGAAAGCACATCCCGGCCCAGCGCATCTGTTCCCAGGTAATACTCCACTTCACCCTGGCGATTCTCTTCCATTGGTGGTTGGAGACGTACTGACAGTGTCAAACGATTGGGGTCTTTGGGCGCGATCTGGGGGCCAAAGATCGCCAGTAATGTCACCGTCAAAAGGATCAACAGCGCCATCAGAGGCCAGCGCGCTCGCAGCATGCTTACGCGTGCGCGACGCCAGACCGAGACGTCGACCGTCGGGATTCTGAGCGAGACAACTTCCGGCTCAGCACCGGTTACGGGCAGGGTCAAATAAGATTGATCAGTCATAAGCCTTAGCCCAGACGAATACGCGGGTCGAGGCGCGCGTAGATTAAGTCGACGAGCAAATTCAGCCCCACAAACATCAGTGAGAAAATAACGACCGTCGCCTGCACGACAGGGATATCACGCTGATTGATCGAATTGAACACCAACCGTCCTACCCCCGGCCATGAAAACACGGTCTCGACAACGACCACCCCGCTGAGAAGAAAGCCAAACTCCAACCCAAGAATCGTCACAAAGGGGATTAGGGCGTTGCGAAAAGCGTGCCGGATCACGACCGTGCGGTCACGCAAGCCCTTCGCGCGCGCGGTTCGGACGTAATCAAGCGCCAACACTTCCAGCATTGACGAACGGATCAAACGTGCATTGCGCGATAGTGAGAACATGGCGATCGTGAAGCCCGGCATGAGCAGATGCTCGATCGCGCTGGGGAAGTTGTTCACGAACGTAGCGAAGTCACCAGCGAGCAGCGGTTTTAGCAATGGTACATGCCCGGATATGGGCAACAAATCCCAGTTCAAACCGACATAGAGCATCAGCATGATCCCTAACCAGAAACTTGGGATAGATTGCCCGAAAATCGCGAAGAGCATAATTCCGCCATCATAGGATGTCCCCCTTTTAGTTGCCGCAAGCAAACCAATCGGGATCGAAAAGACGGTGGCGATCAACATTGCGAAAGCCGTGAGTTCGATCGTTGCCGGGAGCCGGTCCCGGATTAAATCTAGGGCCGGGGTTTTAGTGACCAGGGATTTGCCAAAATCACCTTGCACCATATCCTTCATAAATGCAAAGTATTGCTCATGCGCCGGACGGTGAAAGCCGAGCTTGCGACGTGTCTCTTCAATTTCTGCGTCACTGGCACGTTCGTTGACATACAGCAGTGTGGGGTCACCGGCCAGATGCAACGAGAAAAATGACAGGACTGTCACGCCGAAGATAACGACGATGGATTGTAGAACACGCTGTATCAGGTATCGTCTCATCTTGTTTTGCCTAAAACGACTGCAAGTTCCTCGGTCATCAAACGAGAGAAGGAGCACGCACCGTAATGCGTGCTCCTGAAAGCGCTACGGAAAGTGTTACTCTGCGAGTGCTGCGTTAAACGTAATCACGCGTTCGTCACGGCGCGGCTGCCAATCAAGGCGATTGCTCACACCGTAGAAATCCGGCTGCATATACAGCAACAGCCAGGGCGGATCGTTATAGAAGACTTCCAACATCTCCAGCACAACCTCGCGTTCCTGTTGCGGATCGCGAATCTCGGCCAGAGAGCGCCACCGCTCGAACCATCCCTGATTGTCCCAGAAGCCATAGTTCGGGTTCGAAGTCTCGCTGGCAAAGTCGGCCATCTCGTACAACGCGTTCCAGTTGCCACCGCCAGACCCGACAAAGAACATCTCGCCGGCCTGCTGCGACACCAGTGCAGGGACAAACTCAGCGCGGAAGTCCATCAAGTCACAGTCCATCTTGACGCCTACGTCTTCGAGATACTGGCAGATCGACAGCACAACGTTGACATCGTTCAGATACCGATCGCGACCTGCCTGCAGCGTGCATTCCAGACGCCAACCGCCGTCACCGCGCGGATAGCCAGCCGCATCTAACAACTCTTCGGCCTTGTCCGGATCGTAGGGATACGGTTCCAGATCGGGATTATCATTCGGGGCGTTTACCAGGCCCGTCGCGCGCTCACACGGCACCCCGAGCAGTGCTTCACAGATCGTGGGCACATCGACCGCATACTGCAGGGCCACACGCACATCGGTGTCCTTTATTGCCTGTGCGCATTCGCTCTGGAAATTGTCGGTGAAGTTGAAGCCCACGTAAATGCGGCGGAGACCCTCAACCGGGATCACTGAGGACGTATCGGAGCTATTGACCGCGTCATGCTGGTCGGGGTGCACGTTGGTGATGATGTCCACGTTGCCCGCGATCAACTCGGCGGTACGGGTGGATGCTTCCGGAATGACGCGCCACACGATTCGGTCGAAGTAGGGATCACGCAGCTCGAACTCGTCCCACTTCTCCATTATCAGATAGTCGTCCTTGACCCACTCGACGAACTTGTATGGGCCGGAGCCAATCGGGGTGCTGGAAGCTTTTTCCAACGACATGGCCTCATACGAGTCCTTGCAGTGGATATGAACTTCAGAGAGCAAGCCGAGCGCGATTGACTGGTAACGCTCAAGGATGATCGTAGCTTCCAACTCGCTGTCGACGCGCGCATCTTGATAGGCAACAGACGCGAACACGAAACCGGGGGTATTGCCCGTGAATTCGTTCGCCGGGTCCGCCGCACGCTGGAAGGTGTAGACGACATCCTCGGCGGTCAGGGGTTCGCCATCATGACAGGTCAGGCCCTCATTGAGCACGAATGTGACCTCAGTACCGTCATCACTCAACCGGTAGTCCTTGGCCAGGAACGGCACAATGTTCCCAAAGTCATCAATTTCAAACAAAGTGGCGAACATGTGCGAAACGATATTGTCATCCGGACGCGATCCTACTTGGGGCGGATCGAGACTTTGAGCATCCGTCGTTTGCGCAATGACCAGCGTGTTTTCATCTGGTCCGGGTGCTTGGGCGCTGACTGTCAAGGGCAGAATACCTGCTAACAGCGCCACCAGAACAAACAGAGTACCTAAGGTGCGAAACTTGGACATGATTCTCTCCATACTCCTAAAAACAAAATACAGATGGTATCGGACAATGGTTTGCAGGATCATGCTCATATGTCTTATATAGCCACTCCTTGCTCCAGGTGAACATTGGAATCTCGAACTTAGATCGCCATAGGGAGTACATCAGTGATTGGGACACCACGCTGCTGCTCAGATGACCGGATACATGCTTCAAGCATTGCCAGTGACATTAGATGATCCCGCCCGCTGCATTGCAGCGTGACGCCATCCAATACCGAGCGAACGAAGGCCTCGAGCAACCCTGATGTTTCTGTAATCCAAGTCTCATGTGGTGGTAAGTCCACCGGAGTCAATTGCGGATCATCCCGGCGCGCGTAATGCAATGCACCAAACTGATCGCGCTGGCTGATAATGCCCTCAGTGCATTCAGTACGCCATTCGAAATGGGGGATGTTCCAGTTACCCTGCCAGGTGCCCTGGTAATTGACGATCATGCCGCCATCAAATTTAAAAATCGCGGCCACATTTGTGTCATCGTCGTACATGCTCCATGACGGATTCCATGTCTGGCACTGTACTGAGACAGGCTCCTGTTCGTAAACAAAGCGCATCAGGTCGAAATGATGGATCGACTGCTCCCATAACATCGGATGCTGCATTGTTAACGGGTACTTATTAAGATCAGGCCGGTGACCGTCCCGGTACCGCTCGTAGGTGAAGTGCGCAAACGCAGCCTGTCCGACGGTGCCGCGCTCCAGGATCGTTTTTGTCTCCCTGGTCACCGCCAGATAGCGGAAATTGAGACCCACCATCAGCGGCACATTTGCCTTTTCAGCCAACGAAACGAATTGGGCGGCCTCTGAAAGGCTTAGCGCGAGTGGTTTTTCGATCAGCATCGGCACATTGCATTCGATTGCAGCGCGAATCTGGCTTTCGCGGCCAACCGGGGGATTGGCAAGAATGAGCGCAGTGGCGTCTGGCAAGGCTGCCAACGCTTCTTGTGCAGAAGCAAATACGGGCCGCTCGCCAAACCGGGTGACTGCGAGCTTACATGCTTCGGGATTAGGATCGGCGTAGGCGGCGATCGCACAGCGCGGTGAGCGATTAATGACCTCAGCCCAATAACGCCCGCGCACACCTAGCCCCGCCAATACAATGCGCAAATCAGTTGTCACTGTGCCATCTCCGCTTGCTGCCAGTTGATCACGGACTGCAATCCTTCCGAAAAGGGGGTCCATTGATCGAAAGCGAACTCACGCCGCATTCGCTCGCTGCTCAAATACCCCAGCCGGGTTTCAGATTGCCGCCCTGGGTCTGACCCCTTGCGTATCTCCAATGTAGTTTCAGGCAGGATCGCCTTAATCGCCTGTGCAATGTCTAACGGCGTAAACAGTTGTTCCGATGCCACATGGTAAAGATGGTGCTGCAATAGGGGTGCCTTCAGCAGCGCAAACAACGCACGGCCCACATCCGGCGCATAAGTCCAATCAGACGCAGGCTCACCCTCGAAAACTCTCAGCATTCCGTATTGCATAGCATTGTTGACCATCCTGTTTGCCAGACTGACGCGCGGGCGCGTCTGCCGCGACCGCTCTTGCGGACCGTAGATGTTGCCCAACCGAACCGCTACAACATCACGTTGGTGCTGCTTGCGCAGTGTTTCACACAATTGCTCCGCTGTGGACTTAGCTACTGCGTATAATCCCAGTGGAGATACCGGAGTCGCTTCTGCGATCGAGCCTGGCTGGCTGGACCTGAAAACAGCATCTGAACTCAGAACGATCGTGCGCCGGACGCCCTGTCTCTCGGCCCATTCCAGTACATCCAAAAGTGGGTCAAGATTGGCGCGCAGATGTGCTTCAGGGGCTTGGTGGCTCTCCTCAGCGGTCGCCGTGAGTGCCGCTGCATGAATAATGCCATCGACTGCATACCCTGGAAGCCGGGACGTCTCAGCTTCAATCAGGTCGAGTTCAGTACTCCACCGTTCTAACCACGCGCGACGCAGGTCCTCGTCATACACGCGATCCAGGGCGACAACGTAACACCCCGTTTCGAGCAGCACCCGGACAATGTTGCGGCCCACAAAACCACCAGCGCCGGTTACCAGAGCGCGAAATGGCGGTGTCATGTGTCTTCTTCTTCTGACTCGTGCTGGACCCAACTGACAGCAATCAGTTCGCCGGTTGCCGCAATGTGCTGCCTGATCAATTCCGTTGCCTTTTTTTCATCCCATGCAGCAATCGCATCAATAATCGGTAGATGGTTATACGCGATCTGTTTCATGTCAGCGTTCATCTCATTTAGTAACGCCATCACCTGCCGCACGCGCAGCGCGACACCGCTCCAGATCGAGATCAGCATGCTGTGCCGGCTAAGCTCGATCAACGTCGTATGAAATGAACGGTCAATGTCGTTGATTCGTTTTAGATTGCCTTCGTCAGCCATTTTCAACATGTCATGATAATGGGCTTGCAATAGCTCGACATCTTCGGGACGTTTGCGGGCAATGATCCGGCGGACCGCGAAGACTTCCAGTACACTGCGCAGACTGTAAAGCTCCTCGATATCGGTCTTTGTCAATCGCCGTACGGTCGTGCCATGATACGGCACTGTCTCCAGCAACCCTTCACTATTGAGAATCTGTAACGCCTCACGGATTGGCGCGCGACTGACGCCAATCTGATTAGCTAGATCAACCTCCACCAATGTCTGGCCAGGCTTGAGTTCACCTTGCACAATCGCATCGCGCAAAGCATCCACCACCTGCTCGCGCAAGGGCTTGTTGTTGATTTGGTTCAGTGAGATGTTGTTGGTCATCTGCTTGACAATCCCATTTCGCTAATCCTATAATTGTCATCGGTATACTGTCGACAATCGACCATGAATAATGTAAATTATAGGGAGCAGCGGAATAAGTGTCAACTATCTGCGCATCCCAGAACGCCGTATTCATGCAATTCAACTTGTGTATTTTGTACAAACGGAGCAGATCAGCCAATGGCATTAACAACGAATGCTGATCAACTGGTCAAAATTGCCGTTTCGGGCCAAGTAAGCCAACCCGGTTTACGATATCCGGGCTACATCCCCGACGCCAGCGGCACCGCGCGTATCCTTCCCGGCATGGCTGGCGTCACGTATAATGCCCGGGTGGGCGATCCGGCATTCGGCTACGCTGGCGACCACGTTGAACCCGGCGTCTCGATTGCCAACCCCGACCAAGAAGCTGATTTCGCCCTGCATTACCTGACCTGCATCGGCAACCCGGCGGTGGTTACCAGCGGCCTGGCTACGGGCACAGCCGGCATCGTGACCGGCGAACACGCCCGGCTGCTCGTGGATTTTCCTCCCGACATCAACGACCTGCTGTGCGTCGGCGACACGATCCAGATCATCGCGCATGGTCGGGGCCTGGCCTTCACAGACTATCCCCATATCGAACTCAAAAAATGCAGCCCCTCATTGCTCAACAGCCTTCCAATCGAGGCGGTTGATCGCAAAACGATCCGCGTGCCCGTAACGATGGCATTGCCGCCACGCATCATGGGCTCGGGCGCGGAGCTGAACTCAGAATTTGTTGATCAGGACTTAATGTCGGGTGACCGCGCGCTGATGGCGGAACTGGGTATCGACCAGATGCGACTGGGTGATCTCGTGGTGATCCCGAATGCCGACCACCGCTACGGACGCGGCTACCGGCACGGCGCGGTGAGTATCGCGCTATGCATTCACGGCGATTCAATTATGACCGGGCACGGCCCCGGCATCCTAACCTTAATGACCTGCCCCGAACCACACATTGAATGGGTGCTTGATCCGCAGGCCAATATCGCGCATTACCTCAATCTAGGGGGGGCTTCATGAACGTCAGAACAAATGCTGACCGCCTGGTTTCCGTTTCGGTGATGGGCCAGATCGCATCCCCCGGCTTTCCCGGCTTGCCCGCCGAACCCTACCGACTTGATGCAGATGGCAAACCATTTTTGTTACCCACCTATGGCGGCATTGTCTATAACGTGTCGGTTGGCGATGCGGCGTATGGCTGGCTGGCCGACTGTATTCACCCCGGCGTGAGTATCACACTCAGCGATGATCGCGGCAATCGTGGGTTGAACATCCTCTCTTGTGTGGGCAATACTGCCGTAGTCATGACGGGCAGAGCGCAAGGTGAACGGGGTGTGGTTACGGGTAAGTCGGGCCGGTTTTCGGAACACGTCATCATCCACTTCCCCGCAGCAACACGCGAGCGGATGGCGATTGGTGACAAAATCGTGGTGCGCGCCACAGGTGTCGGCTTAGAACTGCCCGACCACCCGGATGTAAAGCTGAAAAGCTGCTCGCCCGAACTGCTAGAAAGCCTGGAGGTTACAACCACTTCGGAGGGCAAGCTCAGCGTGCCGGTAGTGGGCATTGTCCCTCCACATTTGCTCGGCGCGGGCGCGGGACTCACCAGCGAAGGCGGTTCGCTGCATATCCAGACCAAGGACCACGCCGCGCTCGCGGATGCGGGGCTAGACGGGCTGCGGCTGGGGGATGTGGTTGCATTAGCCGACTATGACAGCCGCTGGAATCACGGTTATCTGCGTGGCGCGGTCGGGATCGGCGTGATCGGACAAGGTGACAGCCCGCGCGCGGGATATGGTCCCGGCATCACACTGCTAATGACATCGGTCACGTCAGGCATTGCGCCTAACCTTACTCCCGGCGTCAACCTGCAAAGTGTATTTGATCTAATCGAGTAGCAATCTAAACGAAATGTGGAGATGTGAGCATGGACAGCACCTATATCAAACATATGGCGTTTGCCGTACGCGACGCACGCGCCGCGCTGAAAACCTACCAGGACCTGCTGGGGATTGGGCACGATGCGCAAGTGGAAGACTATCCCAAATCGCGCAATCGTGTCGCCATTTTCAATGTGGGTGACGTTGAGTACCAGTTGTGCCAGTCATTGGATGAGGGGGGACGCTTCGACGCCTGGATCAAGGAGCGTGGCTATGAGGGACTGCACCACATCTGCTACGCAGTACCGGACATCGACAAAGCGCTCGACGAGGCCCAGGCTAACGGGGCGACGCTCAAAGAATGCGCTGCCTGCAAGGTTGAGGGCAGCCATCCCCACCCCGAAGGCTGGGTCGCGTTTCTCGACCAGGAAGCCGGCGGTATCGAGCTGGAACTCATGCAGGTCTACACACCTGAGCAGCTCGAAAAATACGCTGTAGAAGGTATATAGACCATGCCAATTACGCTGATTCGGGTTCCGGTTGACGGACTCGAGAATTTCACATTTCGTGCCTTCAGAGCGATGGGCGTTTCGGAAGACGAAGCGCGCCGCTGCACGCGTGGCCTGATCGAAAGCGAACTGCGCTGCTTACCTGGTCAGGGACAGGGTGTGCGCCGCCTGCCGGTCTATCACGAACGCATTTCGAACGGCTGGATCATTCCCGGAGCTGAATTTGAGATCGTCAAGGAATCACCGGCGTTGGCCCTGGTGAACGGTCATAACGGGCTTGGCTCGGTCATTGCGCAGAAAGCGATGGAACTGGCAATCGAAAAGGCCAAGCTCAGCGGGGTGGGCACGGTGGTCGTGCGCAACAGCACGCATTTCGGTTCATCGGCTGTCCCCGCGCGCATCGCACTCGAACATGACTGCATCGGCATCGCCATAACCAACGCGGGGCCGGAGATGGCGCCCTGGGGCGGTCATACCGGCGTCACAGGGACCAATCCCTGGGGCATCGCCGCGCCAACAGGGGGGGAGTTCCCCATCGTGCTGGATATTGCGCTGACAACCGCAGGCAAAGGAATGATGCGCTGGTACGAGCGCGAAGGCAAAAAGATGCCACTCGACTGGGCATTGACGCCTGAAGGTTACGAAACGGACGATCCCTCGGCGGCAATGGCAGGCGCGCTGCTGGGCATCGGGCAGCACAAAGGCTATGGCCTTGCCATGCTCACCGATGTGATCACCGGTGTGATCAGCGGTGGCGGATATGGGCTCACACCGTATGCTGACCCGGCGAAACAAGACGTCGCACACACGATGATCGCACTCGATATCGCGTGGTTTATGCCCGTTGACGAGTTCAAGGCGCGTATGGATGATTTCATCAACATGGCGAAATCAGCCAAACTGCGTCCGGGTTTTGACGAGATTCTCGTGCCCGGCGAGATCGATCACCGGCGTGAAATGGGCTATCGCCAGGATGGCGCCAAACTTGATGCAATGGTCTTTGCCGAACTGGAAGACCTTGCGGCCACGCTGGGAATTGATTTTCCCTTCGACCGTGAGGTTGTTGAGTCATGATCGCGCCGCAGAACTTATCCCGTCCGTTAGCGGCGCGTGTGACAAGCCTGCCTGACCCGGCCAATTTGCTGCCAGGGCCTGAACTGCCACAGGCAGTAATCGATGCCGCGCTGGATGCGCTCGACGCAGGTAAGACCAAATACACCGACCGTCCCGGGATTCTCCCGCTGCGTACATGGGTCGCTGATACGCTCAATGATCGCTATGGACTGGCGATCTCGCCTGATGATGTGACGATCACGTGTGGCGGCACAGAAGCACGCTTTGTGGCGATCAAGAAACTAGTCCCGGCGGGGACGCAGTTGTTTTGCCCCGGCGACTCCCAGCACATTGCCGGACCTGTAGCGCTGGTTGGGGCCGAAGTTGCGTCCGAATGCATCACGCCGACCGCGATCAGTTCGGTGTATCTGACGCCCGCACTTTCAGACGCCACCCTCCCCAGCGCGCTTGAATTGGTGCATACACATGGCTGGTGGGTGATCTGGGATATAGATCATACACCCCGCACCGGCTTCCATCCCGCGCAGGATTCCGGTCTTGCGCCGCGTGTTGTCACGCTGGGCAGTCTGTCAGACCGGCTGCCAGGCTGGCGTATGGGTTGGTTTGCCGGATCGGAACAGGCCCTGCAGCTACGTGCGTTCAAACAGAGCATGACGATCTGCTCGCCCAGCATCTCGCAGTGGGCCGCACTGGGATTGGTGGAATCACAATGACGCTCCCAAACCCAAACATTCCGGAAGAAATCCGCGCTGTAGCGGCTGACGGCACGCAATTACGTTATGCGCTGATGGAGATGGCTGCCACATTGCCAGACACGATCGCACTGGGCCGCGGCGATCCTGATCTGCCGACGCCACCGCACATCATCGAAGCGGCAAAAACGGCAGTCCGCGATCAACAGACAGCCCCTACCCCAGTCGCCGGGATGCTCGCGCTGCGTGAAGCGGTAGCCAACAAGCTGCGCCGCGAAAATGGCCTGGACGTGACCGCCGAGCATGTCATCATCACCACTGGCGGACAAGAGGGACTGTTCCTGGTCATGCAGACCCTGATCGACCCCGGCGACGATATCCTCGTGCCTGACCCGCGTTACACCTCGTATGATGACGCCATCCTCAGCGCCGGGGGAAATATGGTAATGGTGCCTACCGATCACGACGACGCGTTCAACCTGCGCCCTGAAGCGGTCGAAGCCGCGATCACACCGCGCACCAAAGCGCTGTTGATCGTGACGCCTAGCAACCCCACCGGAGGCATTGTCACGGAAGATCGTCTGCGTGCCATTGCTAAGGTGGCGATCCGCCATAACCTGATCGTGATCTCCGACGAAATCTACGAGAAATTTGTTTATGACGATTGGCAGCACTTCAGCATCGGCTCAGTACCGGGTATGCAAGAACGCACCATCACGATTAACGGATTCTCGAAGACATACTCCATGACCGGCCTGCGCGTCGGTTATGTGGCCGCACCACGTGATGTCATCGAGACGATGGCGCGCGTCAAGGCATGCACGACCGGGCCAGCGGCTACGATTTCGCAGCATGCCGCGCTCGCAGCGCTGACCGGGCCGGTTGAGCCGCTGGAACACATCAAGCACATCTACGAGGAACGCCGTGCGGCAATGATGCAGGGCCTGGATGCTATGGGATTGGACTACAGCGAACCACGCGGTGCCTTTTTCCTGTGGACGAATAGTTCCTCCACAGGCATTCATGCCACCGAGCTATCGTATCTGCTGCTGAAGGAAGGTCGCGTATTGATTTTCCCTGGCACAGGATTTGGTGACAACTGGGGCGGATACTTGCGAATCAGTCTGCTGCAAAACACCGAAAAAATCCGCGAAGCGTTGGATCGCATGCGCGACGTCATCGCGCGCTACCGTGTGACAAACTAGCGAGGAGACTATGCCTGAACTTACTGTAGGAACAGCAACTGCCGCGCCGGGCACGCGTGCGCGCGGCGTGATCGACGTTACAACGCTGCCCGGTGGCGGAAAACTGGCGATTCCCGTGATAGTTCTCAACGGGGTTGAAGATGGCCCATGCGTGTGGGTCGACGCCGTGATTCATGGCGACGAACCAGAAGGCACGCTGGCCTGCCACATGGTGGACATCGAGCTTGATCCGGTGGCCATGCGCGGCAGCGTTGTGCTGGTGCCAGTATTGAACGTCCCGGCTTATGAAGCCGCCCAGCGCGGCAATCCACTCGACACGTTTAGCTACGATCTGAACCGCATTTATCCTGGTCGGGAAGGTGGTTACCTCACCGAGCGATTGGCGCATGTCCACAGCGAGTGGCTCCGCGAAACAGCGACCTACGAGATATCGATTCACTCCGGGGGCGCGCATTCGTACCTATCCGAAACCATCTTCACGACGACTGAGCAGGAATCGATCGAACTTGCCAAAGCGATGGGCCCCGACTGGCCCCTAATCTTAAAAAATATCCGGCCCTCCGGATCGCCCCCCGCGGTGATGCATGAGGCCGGCAAACACGCGCTGACCGTCGAATTAGGTGGGCGTTCGGCCACCTCGCCGCGCGACTTTCACCGCTGCGCCCGCACACTAGCGGACGGCATTCTGAACCTGCTGCGCCATTACCAGATGATCGCTGGCAATCCGGCGTACGCTGCGCAGTGGTTGACTGGATTCCAGCACGCCCTGCTGGCCCCTACCAGCGGGCTGTTCCTGGCCGAACCGGCGCTCGAATTCCAGAAACCAATGCAAAAAGGCGATCTTCTGGCCCGTATCGTAGACGTTTATGGTGATGTGCAAACCGAGCTGCGCACGCCTGCCGATGGCATGATCTTCGGGCTGCGCGCATTGCCCAATGTGCAAACCGGAGACTGGTGTTGTTTCTACGCCGAAATTGAAGGTGAGTTGTAGTCATGGCCTTCGATTCGCTAGCGCTGCTGCAGGACCTGGTCCGCATCCCGTCGCCAAACCCGCCCGGAGATACCCAAGCCATCGCTGCGTATATCGCAAACGTGCTGCGCGCGGCAGGCTGTGATGTCACCGTGCTCGCCCCTGAAGTCAAGCCCGAGGCGCTCAGTGTGATCGCCACTATCGGCCAGGGCGAGCCGGTAATCATGCTGCACGCACACATCGACACAGTGCCAATCGCCGAAGATGAAGCGGGCAAATGGAGCGTTGATCCATATGCAGCGACGATCAAAGAGGGACGTGTCTACGGCAAAGGCAGCGTCGATGACAAAGCTCCCCTGGCGGCGATGATGACGACCCTGAGCCATGTTGCGGAACAGCGCGAGAACTTACAGGGCACGCTGGTGTTGGTCGCTGCGGCAGAAGAGGAAACCGGCGGCCAACTGGGCACCCGCTGGCTGGCTGATAATGGCCACCTGCCGATGAGTGACTTCATTGTCGTGGGAGAACAAACCCATAACCGTGTGGCAACAGCGCACAAAGGCGTGATGCGGGCGACGGTCCGTACAACTGGGCGCTCAGTCCATGCTACCAACCCGGACCGGGGCATCAATGCGATCACGGCGATGGCGCATATGGTGCTTGCGCTCGATGCCTATCACCAGGAACTGGGGAAACGCGGGCATCCCATGGTTGGCGTACCAACGTGCAATGTCGGCGTGATCGAGGGGGGCAGCACAGCCAATGCTGTCCCCGATAGCTGTGAAGTGCGGTTAGATCGGCGCATGGTGCCTGGCGAAGACCCTGACATGGTACAGAAAGAACTCAGGCATGTCGTTGCAGGCGTAGATGTCAACCCCGCTACGGTGTGGATTGGCGATTTTTTGACCTCCAACTGGTTTAGTTCGACAGTAGAATCGCCGCTGGCACGGACATTTATGCACTGTGTTGCGGACAGCTCTCACGACGATCCCGGCCCGGTAGGATATCTGCCCGGCAGCGATGCCAAACACCTGACCGGTCTGGCACGCGGCGAGATGATCATATTCGGTCCGGGCAGCTACAAGGTCGCGCACGCGTTCGACGAGTACGTCACGATCAACGAACTGGAAGCCACAACTACTATCTTAAGAGACTTTGTCAATCGTACGCTGCTTCATTTAGTTAATGGATGATATACGGTGAAATTCGACACAATCATTTCAAATGCAGATGTTGTCACTGAATCCGGTATTCAGGCACTGGATATCGGGATCACGGGGGGGCGCATTAGTGCGCTCTTTGAGAGAGGCACGGTTGCCAACGCCGAGCAACGCATCGACGCAGCCGGCCACCTTGTGCTGCCTGGGGCCATTGACATCCACTGGCACTGCCGCGCCCCAGCCTATCCACAGCGCGGTGATTTCGCGACGGAAACGCGCGCCGCCGCGGCTGGCGGAGTAACGACTGTATTCGAGATGCCGATCTCCAAACCCTGCTGTGCAACGGGCGATATCTTCCGTGCGCGCAAAGCGCTTGGCGAGGCAAACGTCTATGTCAACTTCGGGTTATATGCCGCGCCGGGCCTGCTCGACCGTGACGAAATAGACGACATGGTCATGGAAGGCGCGATCGGCTTCAAAATATTCATGACCTCCGCGCCCGCTGGGCGCTATGACGAATTTGAAGGGCTTTGCTTGCCAGAAATACCCGATCTGTATCAGGCACTACACCTGGTTGCCGAGACAGGGCTGGTATGCTCAGTGCACGCCGAAACCGAATCGCTCATCCAATGGCATACGGAGCTGCTCAAAGCTGCCAACCAGAACGACGTCCCCTCACACGGTGAGTCTCGCCCCCCACACGTGGAAGCATCAGCGATTGCCACGCTCATTACATTGAATGAAGCTGCCGGAGCCAACTTGCATATCGCGCATGTCAGTTCCCAGCACGCGCTGGAGATGGTGCGCCGCTTCAAGCAGTCCGGGGCAGAGGTTACGGCAGAAACCTGTCCGCATTTTCTTTTCTTCACCGAAGCCGACCTGGAGCGTGTTGGGCCGTATGCAAAGGTCAATCCCCCGCTGCGCAAACCAGAAGATCAAGCCGCATTATGGGCGGGGCTGGCGGACGGCAGCCTGATGGGGGTGACGACCGATCACTCGCCATTTACGGTCGAGGAAAAGGAACGCGCGCGGACCGACATCTGGCGCACACCGCCCGGTGCTCCAGGGGTCGAAGAATTGGTACTGGGCATGATGGACGCGGCGCTCAAGGGACGCATAAGCATTGAGCAGGCTGTGCGGCTGATCAGCACCAACGGTGCCCGGCGGTTTGGGATTTACCCGCGTAAGGGCGTGATCGCTGTGGGTGCGGACGCCGACCTGGTAATCTACAATCCACAATCTACAACCCAAATACACCCTGACATGCTGTTCAGCCAGGCGCGCGAGTGCGACAAATTATACGAAGGCATGACCTTCCAGGGACAGATCTCGCGCACAGTGGTTAACGGGCGCACGGTGTTTGCGGATGGCGAGATCACTGGTGAACCCGGCTGGGGCCAGTTTGTGAAACCCGATCCCGATCTCATTCACCAGGAGTTTTAACTACCATGCCCTACGATATCGATTTTGGTGAATACTTTGTCTACAACGATCTGACTGCTCATCTACAGGGGCTAGCTGCGGCTTATCCCAAATTGGCAACCCTGGAGTCGCTCGCCAAAAGCTGGCAAGGACGCGACGTGTGGTGTATGACGCTAACCAATCAAGCCACCGGCCCGCACGATCAGAAACCCGCGTTTTACATCGACGCCAATATCCATGCTGAGGAAATTGCTACGTCCCATACCGCCCTTTACACGATCTGGTATCTGCTGACGCGGTATGGTGCAGATGACTTTATGACCTGGCTGCTCGATCACTTGACGTTCTACATTATTCCACGTGTGAACCCGGACGGGGCCGAGATCAGCCTGACCACCGGGCACCATTGGTGCGGCAACGGGCGCTATCTGCCCGGGCAGGAACAAACGCGCGGGTTGTGCCAGCACGACATCAACGGCGACGGGTTGATCGTACAGATGCGCATCGAAGACCCTGCTGGCGAGTGGAAGGTCTCTGAAAACGATCCACGCCTGATGGTGCAGCGTGAACCGGGGGAAGTTGGTCCCGGCCCTTACTATCGTATGTACCGTGAAGGCGAAATTCGTGGTGAATGGGACGGGGTGACCGTTGAGATCGAAAAGCCGCGCGACGGCAACCTGAACCGCAACTATCCGGCAGGGTGGCGACCTGAGTTCCGCCAATACGGCGCGGGCGATTACCCGCTTTCCGAACCGGAATCCCTCGCTACTGCTCAGTTCATCCTCCATCACCCGAACATCACAGGGATGCAGTGCTATCACACACACGGCGGCCTACATCTGCGCCCCTCGCTGGTCGAGCCAGACAGCACGCTGCCGCGCCACGACCTGGACGTATACAAGACAATTGGCGAAATGGGCACGGAGTCAACCGGCTATCCGGTCATATCGGTTTACGAGGAGTTCACAACCGATCCTGACAAGCCGCGTGTCGGCTCGCTGATGCAGTGGGCGTATGATGAATTCGGCATCCTCACTTTCTCTACTGAGTTGTGGAATCCAGAGCTTGCCGCAGGCATCGCTGAACCTGCCAAGTACCAGGTGCGCGCGCGCTCCACTGACGACGAATTACAGTTGTTGGAATACAACGACAAGCACCTGGGGGGAAAAGGATTTGTCGAGTGGACACCGTTTGACCATCCGCAGTTGGGCAAGGTCGAGATCGGTGGATGGACACATATGTTCACCTTCCGTAACCCACCCCCCGTCTCGATGGCGGAGAGTGAGGAAGCCACACAGTTTCTCCAGGATACGATCCACACCAATTGTCTGTTCACGCTCAAACACGCGGCCTGCGCGCCGCGCGTCGTAATCGAGCGCGTCGAAGTCGAGCCGGTGGAAGCAAATATATTCAAGATATCTGCTTTGATCGCCAATCACGGTTATCTGCCGACATACCTGACCCAACGCGCGCTCCAGCACGATGCCGCCGGAACTGTGCAGACCGCGCTGGAGGCGAAAGAAGGTGTCGCGTTGATCATGGGCGCACAAACGCAGGATATCGGCCACCTCGCCGGGCGCGACGAACGTAAGGCGACCTGGTCTCCCTGGCTGCGCCAATGGAACCAGACACGCAAACCAGTTGAATGGGTGGTACGCGCGCCTTCTGGCACAGCGATCAGTATCGTCGCACGGGCAGAGCGTGCCGGTATGCAGCGCCAGGAGAGTACGCTGTCATGATGCCGCTGGGTGAAGCATTCTACCGGCGCACAACGTAGTGTATGCGTCCGGCTTTGTGCACAGCCCTTCAGAACGACCGCTCGGCCTGTACGTCCCGGCTAGCGGTGATCCGTGGCTGTTTGTGCCGCTGCTAGGACAGGAGGAGTATATCGCTCCGGCGTGAACGGCTACCGCACGATCAACAGCGTAATCGTCACAGCGAGCGATGCGCGGGTTGCGAGTCGTTTTCTGGCTGCGCATCCACCTGAACAACGTGTGCTCCCATTGTGATTTGAAAGGATTAACATCGATGCCCGAACCACCAGCATGGCGTTACCAGAAGATTATCAAGCCGATTTTCGATATTCCAGCACCCCAACGCATACTGAAAAACGCGCGAGTGTTAACTTGCGTCGGTGATGAGATTATCGAAAATGGATTTGTTGAAATCGAACATGGCAAACTAAAAGCTGTTGGGGCGCTCAGCGATCGGGGTGCGATCGAAGCAGGCACCGAGATCACTGATTGTGACGGGATGACGATCCTGCCCGGTCTGATGAACTCGCACGCACATCTGGCGTGGGATGGCGTACACGACCTCGCGCGGCAGTCGATGGACGATCCGCCGGAGATCAGCGCCTATAAATCAGCCGCCAACATGCTCAAGAGCCTGCGTGCCGGGGTCACGCTCGTGCGCGACCTGGGCATGAATCAAGCTAACATCTACACCAAGCAAGCAGTCGAACAGGGTATATTCCCCGGGCCGCGCTTGCTGATCACCGGTGAAGCAATCATCCAGACCGGCGGACACACTTACTGGTGCTGCCGCGAAGCAAGCGGCGCGGATGAAATGCGCCGCGCCGTGCGTGAACAGGTGCGCGCGGGGGCCGACCTGATCAAGATCATGGGCTGCCATGATACGCTGGAATTCACCGATGACGAACTCACTGCCGTGATCGATGAAGCACACCGGCACGGGCTGCCCGTCACCGCGCATGCCACTTATAACGACTGCATTCAGCGTATGGCCTCCTTCGGTGTGGACGTGATCGAGCATGGCGGCTCGATGACCGAGGAAACAATCCAACTGCTGCTCGACAAGCGTATCCCGATTGTAACCACGTTTGCCCCGCTGGTGATGCAATCCCAGGCCGAGATAGCGCGTCAGTACAACATTCCCGAATGGAAAATCGAGGAACGGCAAAAGGCGGTCGCGGACTCCACGCGCTATGCGGGGATCATCAACGCTGCCGCAGCGGGCGTCCCCATCGCATTTGGGACCGATGCAGGCAGCCCCGTCGTAGGACATGACGTGGTCGCGCCTGAATTAAAGTTTATGGTCAAGCTGGGCGTGAAACGTGACAATTACGACGCGCTGCGCAGCGCAACCATAATCGCCGCGCAAGTAAGCAAGCTCGAAAGCAAACTGGGCACGCTGGAACCCGGCAAAGCGGCAGACCTGATTGTCGTCGCAGGCAATCCACTGGATGATCTGGACTCGTTAGAACAGGTCAAAATAACGTTCATCGCAGGTAAAAAGATGATTGGCATTGGTGACTGAAAAACCGATCTTGACTGAACGTGCAGATACTTCAACTCCGGTGCCACGCGTGCGGTTTGCGCCGCCGGGCGTTGACCAGCGGGTCGCGTGGTTCCTGGTATTCCAGGCGCTATTGCATATTGGTCTGCTTGGTATCAGTGACGCGATTCTGAACTTCTACTTTGTCAGTCTGGGGTATGGTCCAGAAACCATCGGGTTGTTGCAATCTCTGCCTCGCCTGGGTGGTTTTCTGACCAGCTTCCCGGTGGGATTGCTGGCAAACCGTATCGGTACGCGGCGCATCACCATCTATTCGACCGGGGGGATCGCTGCTACGTTCGGCATGCTGATCATCTGGCCTAGCCTGGGTGTGCTAGGCGTAAGTCGTTTTTTGCTGGGCTTTTTTTGGGGTGCCGTGCAGATCGCGACAGCACCGCTGTTGATCAGCCTGTCATCGCGCGAACACGAAACACACGCGTTTGCGTACCTGAACATGATGAGCATGGGGGCCACGGCCTTGGGGAGCTTCATCGGTGGTCTGCTGCCCTTGATGGCTGTTCAGTTGTTTCCTGGGGCCACCCAGGTATCAGGAGTAACCGCAGAGCAAACGCCATTCGCGTATCGGGTTGCGATCGCGGTGGCTGGTATCACCGTGATACTCAGTCTGCTGCCTTTGCTCAGAGTGCCGGATATGCACATCCGCGCCATCATAACGGATGCTCGCGGCCTGGACCACTCCCGGCGTACTCCCTGGCAGCTCCTGGTGTGGCTGTCGATACCCTTGCTGGTGTTCGGTTTTACCGGCGGGCTGACGTTTCCGTTTTACAACTTGTTTTTTCGGACCACCTTCGCCATTCCGGACAAGACGGTCGGCACAATACTCAGCCTGGGTTGGCTGGGGATGGCGTTGGTGCCATTGGCGAATCCCTGGTGGGATCGGCAGTTTGGGCGTGCATGGTCCTTAGGCATTGCGATGAGTGTAGCGTCGATAGCCTTCCTGGGACTCAGTTTTGCACCTGGTTTGGTATTGAGCGTGGTTGTGTATGTGGTCGCGATATCGTTCCGCAACATGATGCAACCACTTTACCAACCACTGATCATGGATTCGCTACCGCCCGATCTACACAATATCACGAGCAGTATCGGGATAGTGCTGTGGAATATCGGCTGGTTCTCCGCGACGGCGATCAGCGGGTTTTGGCAGGAAACCTACGGGTTCGGCATGATCATGCGGATTGTCGCCGCTGGCGTACTACTGAATGGCGCGATCGTCGTGCTGATTTTCAGGAAACGCATGCCGTATCATCCCGACGTCACATCTGAATCACCTTAGTGAGATCTGTAGTGCCAAGCACTCTATAACAATTAGGAGGGAATTTGACATGCAATCACAGCAGATCGCTGGTATTTTCAACATCCTGGCAACACCCTTCGACGCACAGCAACGTTTGGATCTGAAGAGCTTGCACACCCTGGTCGAGTTTCAGATCGACAAGGACGCGTACGGCCTGACGATTTTGGCTATCCTCGGTGAAGCGGCCAAGCTTTCGGTGGATGAACGCAAGCAGGTGATGGATGCCGTGATGGAAACGGTAAACGGGCGCGTGCCGGTTGTAGTGGGGACCAGCCATCCTGAGCTTGCAACCTGCATCGCGCTCAGCAAAGCCGCGTTTGAGGCGGGTGCAAACGGCGTGATGATCGCACCACCTGCAATGGATCCACCGACTGATGAGAAAGTGCTGGCGCTGTATGACGAAATTGGCAGCGCGATTGACAATCCGATAGTGGTACAGGATTTTCCGGCGGCGAACAACGTATTCTTATCCCCCGACCTCCTGGCGACTCTGGCGGAGCAAAACCCCTACACGCGTTACATCAAGATGGAAGATCCGCCGCTAATGGAGAAGGTCAGCGCGATTCTGGCGCGTACGGACAAGCTGGCGGTCTTCGGTGGCCTGGGCGGCATGTTCCTGCTGGAAGAACTCCGGCGTGGCATTTCTGGCACGATGACAGGTTTTGCTTTCACAGAAATCCTGGTCGCTGTCTTCGACGCTTACCGGGCGGGCCGTATAGCAGATGCTGAACGAATTTTCGATCACTACCTGCCGTTGATCCGCTTTGAGAACCAGGCCAAGATCAATCTGTCGATTCGTAAGGAACTGCTCTACCGTCGCGGGGCGATGGCACATGCTACACCGCGCGATCCTTTCGCGCCGATTGACAAGGGAACGCATGAAGAAATTGACTGGATCTTCAAACGTGTGGGGATCACCGATCCGACACAAAAACTGCGCTTTGAGAATGGGAGGTAAACGACATGGATTTAGGACTGAAAGGTAAAGTGGCGCTTGTAGCCGCTGCCGGGCAAGGGTTGGGATACGGTACAGCGCGTGCACTGGCCAACGAAGGCGCGCGCGTATCGATTTGCAGCCATCTCGAAGACGAAATCCAGGCGGCAGCGAGCAGTCTGGTTGACGACACCGGCGGCGTCGTGATGGCAAGCGTCTGTGATGTGCGCGATCCAGCCGCTATCAAGGCCTGGGTCGAGAAAACGGTTGCCGAGTGGGGCACCATCGACGCGTTGTTCATCAATGCCGGAGGTCCGCCTGCCGGGACCTTCGCGGACATCTCCGAAGAACAGTGGCAAGCGGCATTTGAGTTAACGTTGATGAGCGCCGTGCGCATGATCCGTGCCGTCTTGCCGCACATGACAGCCGGCGGAGCCATTGTCGCCAGCACGTCGTCCAGCGTACGCGAACCGATCGGAAGGTTGATTCTGTCGAATGTCATGCGGGCAGGTGTGGCCAGTTTGATCAAGTCATTAGCCGACGAACTCGCCCCGGATGGTATCCGGCTAAACACGTTGATTCCGGGCCGCATTGACACCGCGCGTGTCGCCCAACTCGATGAAAACAAGGCCAACAAGTTGGGCATCAGCGTGGACGAGGTACGCGCTCAGAGTATCGCTTCGATCCCGTTGGGGCGGCTGGGCACTATCGATGAATACGGCACCGCCGCAGCATTCTTGCTTTCCCCCGCTGCATCCTACATCACCGGGGCAATGCTGCGCGTGGATGGCGGCAAGCTGCGCTCGATTTAGGGAGACCATAGCTATGCGCATCAGCGACATGAATTGGATGCAGGTTGAGCAATACCTCGAGCACGACGACCGCTGTGTGCTGCCCCTGGGCAGCACCGAACAGCACGCCTACTTAAGCCTGAGCGTCGACAGCATCCTATCGGAACGTGTGGCGCTCGAAGCCGCAGAGCCGTTGGGCATTCCGGTGTTTCCGGTGCTTGCCTACGGGATCACTCCCTACTTCCGCGCATATCCGGGCACGATCTCGCTGCGCGTCGAGACCTATCTGCGTGTAGTTGGCGATATCCTAAACGGCCTGGCGGAACAGGGCTTCAAGCGCATCCTGATTGTGAACGGGCACGGCGGCAACAGTCCTGCCCAGGCGTATGCAGGTGAATGGATGGCCGATCACCCTGCAGTAGTGATCAAGTTCCACAACTGGTGGAATGCACCACGCACCTGGGCCAAGACGCTGGAAACTGATCCGGTCGCCTCGCATGCGTCGTGGTCGGAGAATTTCCCCTGGACACGCCTCGCCAGCACGGCGATGCCGAGCGAACAGAAGCCGATGATCGACCTGGACCTGATGCGCCTTCTCGCACCGCAGGCCCTGCGCGATTATCTCGGTGATGGGAACTTTGGCGGCGTTTACCAGCGACCGGATGATGAGATGTTAGCGATCTGGAAAGTAGCGATCGAGGAAACACGTGCGCTGCTCACCGGGGATTGGGGTACCTCATGAAACTGCTGATCTGGGGCGCGGGCGCGATGGGTGGCACGATTGGGGCGTACCTGGTGCGAGCCGGACATGACGTCACGTTTGTGGATCGCGCTGCCGATCATGTGGCGGCGATCAACGCATCCGGCTTGCACATCTCCGGGCCGGTGGACACCTTCACCGTGCACGCGCCTGCCCTCACCCCGGATCGCGTCAGCGGCCCGTACCGCACGATCTTGCTGTGCGTAAAGGCACATCACACCGCCGAGGCGATGCCTGCGCTGGCTTCGCATGTGGCCCCAGAGGGGTATGTCGTCTCGATACAGAATGGACTCAACGAACGGGTGATCGCTGATGTCATTGGGGCGGAACGAACGATCGGCGCGTTCGTCAATTTTGGCGCAGACTACATCGAGCCAGGGCATATTCAGCGCGGCAACCGGGCAGCAGTCGTTCTGGGCGAGTTGGACGGACGGACCACTGATCGGCTGGTGACCTTGCATAAGACGATGCTGGACTTTGATGACCGCGCGATTATCACTGCCAATATCTGGGGCTATCTGTGGGGCAAGCTGGCATACGGTGCGCAGTTGTTCGCCACCGCGCTGACCAATGATTCGATCGCTGACGCCCTGGCGCGGCCTGCTTATCAGGACGTGTATATCGGTCTGGCACGCGAAGTAATGGCCGTAGCCCAGGCACGCAGTATATCACCGAAAGGCTTCAATGGGTTCGATCCGCAGGCGTTTATGCCTGATGCCGATCCGGCAATTGCAGTGCAGTCACTGAATGATATGGTGGTGTTCAATCGGAAATCAGCCAAAACACACAGTGGCATCTGGCGCGATCTGGCGGTTCGCAAACGACGCACCGAGGTCGATGCACAACTCGGCCCGATCGTGCAGCTCGGTGTGGAGGCAGGCGTACCAGCACCGTTGACTGCCCGCCTGATCGAGTTGATCCACGATATCGAAAATGGGCGACGCCCCCAAAGTCTGGAAACACTTGAAGAGCTCAAAAACCGGTTATCCTGAAGTGCTAAGGAGCGCTCACATGTCAGCTTATGACGACCTCAATACACACATTGCTCGACTCAATGACATTTTGAACACACTCAATATTTTGAAGTGGGATGCACGCACGCAGATGCCTGCTGGCGGATCGCAAACACGCGGTCACCAACTGGCGACGCTTTCCTGGCTGGCGCGCGAACACTTCGCCAGTGATGAAACCGCGCGATTGCTAGATGCTGCCGAAGACGAAATTGCCGGGGAAGACCCGGATTCTTACCGGACACGTGCGGTTCAACAGACCCGCCAGTATTATGACATCGTGCAGCGAATTCCTGCTGATTTACTCAGCCGCAAGGCAACGCTGGCGCCCGTGTCAGAACATGTATGGCATCAGGCCAAACAAAACAACGACTTCGCCAGTTTTGCGCCCTACCTGCAGCAAATGCTAGATCTGGCAAAGGAACTGGCTGATGTTGTCGGGTACCAGGAACACCCATTTGATGCACTCGTGTTTGAGTACGAACCGAGCATGACGGCAGCGAAGCTGCGCGTGCTGTTCGATGATCTGAAAGCAGGACTGCTGCCGTTGTTACACCGCATTACGGAACGCGACAAACCGCTCGAAAAAGATCTCTGGGCCGCAACGTATCCTATTGAACAGCAGTACGCGTTCGCGCTCAAAATGGCGCAGGCTATCGGATATGATCTGGAACGGGGTAGGCTCGATGTTGCGCCCCATCCGTTCGAGATTTCGTTCACCCGGCAAGACGTGCGTATCACCACACGGTACGATCGGCACTACTTCCCAATGGCGTTTTTTGGCACATTGCACGAGGCAGGTCACGCGCTCTACGAGCAGAACATCGATCCACAACTGACGCGCACCACGCTCGCCACAGATTTTCTGGGACTGTATGCCGTTGGTGGTACAAGCTACGGCGCACACGAGGCATCTTCGCGCCTGTGGGAAAACCAGATCGGGCGCAGCCGGACCTTCTGGGACGTGCACTTTGACGATCTGCGCAGTTATTTCCCCGAGCAATTAGCGGGTGTCGACGTCGATCTGTTCCATCGCGCGGTGAACCGGGTCGAACCCAGCCTGATCCGTGTCGAAGCTGATGAGGTAACCTACAACCTGCACATCATGCTGCGTGTAGAGATCGAGATGGGCCTGCTTGAGGGCAAGCTGAAGGTCGAGGATTTGCCGGACGTCTGGCGTGCCAAAATGGATGAATACCTGGGAGTGGTACCACATACCGACAGCGAAGGTGTATTGCAAGACATCCACTGGTCCGACGGCGGGTTTGGTTCCTTCCCCGGCTATACGGTGGGGAATGTGATGTCGGCGCAATTGCTGGATGCTGCGCATCGCGACGTGAACGATCTGGATCAGGCGTTTGCCGAGGATAATTACCAACCACTCTTGAACTGGCTAGTCGAACACTTCTACCGTCATGGCCGCGCGTACAGCGCTAACGAGATTTTGCAGCGTTGCTCCGGGCAGGAGTTGAACGTCCAGCCGTACCTGGACTATCTAAACGCAAAGTTCAAGGATATTTACGATCTGGATTGAACGGGGGATATTATGAATATTGAATTTCCTGGCAAAACCGCGATCGTCACTGGAGCAGCACATGGGTTTGGTCGCCAGATCAGCCTTGAATTCGCACGTCGCAGTGCAATGGTGTGGGCCTGTGATATTCTCCGTGATGAACTGCAAGAAACGCGTCAGTTATGCCTGGACGCCGGTGGAGCGTGCGAAGTGCGTACAGTGGATGTTGCCCGCCGCGAGCAGGTCACGGCCTTCGTAGCAGAAGCACTCGACAGACATACAAGTATCGACATTCTGGTCAATAATGCCGGTGGTGTCCTGGGCCAAGTTGGAAAACCTGTGGAAGATGTCACCTTGGAAGAGTGGCAGGGCATCTTTGATGTGAATGTTACCGGGGCGTTTTTATTCAGCCAGGCGGTTGTACCCGGCATGAAAGCCGCCCAGCAGGGGCGCATAATCAATATCTCCAGCGGGGCCGGACTCGGGATAAGTCTCACTGGCATTCAGGCATATGCAGCGGCTAAAGCAGCACAGGTGAACCTGACACGCCAGCTTGCTCACGAACTCGGCCCCTGGAACATCACCGTAAACAATATTGCGCCCGGTTTTGTGCGCAGCAACCCGGCGACAGAGCGCCAATGGCAATCATACGGTGAAGCAGGGCAGCGCGCGCTGATCGAACGGATTGCGCTCAAGCGTCTAGGAACACCCGAGGACATCGCGTTCAGTGTGCTCTTTTTCGCCTCGGAGTATGCGAGTTGGATCACAGGGCAGGTTCTGAGCGTGGATGGCGGGAAATGAACTTGTGCAGGCTATTTGGTTCATCTGCGCAGGATTTTCCCCCACGTAACTGTGCTGGTGTGTCGCCTATTCAGGAATATGAGACACTTCGGGGCGTAGTCTCAAAAAACCTTGTAGATGCGCCAGTTTTCCCCTACACAGCGTCGCGGCAGTAGTCACGGATGATACCCCCGAGCACGTTCCGACAGCGCACTGGTCCATTCGATCTACGATTTGACGTAACCAACTACCTGAATGCAATTATTCCACAACCGGCAAGGTGAAATCCGCCGGACAGGCCGGCTCGCTGACCAGGAATGACGCGATCCAGGCCGTTTCAATGCCTGGTATCTGCAGCTGGTACCAGTCTCCGGCGGCATTCTGCCCTGTCACACGCAGCATGTCTCCTGCTGCAGCGCCAGCTACCACCGCGTAAGTGGTGCCTGGCCCCCCGCGCAGATTCGCACCACTTGCCACCGTAGCAGTACATTCAGGCGGCTGCTGTGCTTCAATTTGGGCTTCGGCTTCGGCCAGCGCTGCCGTGATAGCTGCCTCATCAATGGCCGGTACGCCCGCTTCGACTAGATCATCGCCCTGGTAAACAATCCGCACCGCAACACGATCATCTGATGTGCCATATCTGGCACTTACCCGCAAAAGGTACAGATCATCATCCGGCAGCATCACCGTAAACGTATAGGAGGTCTTGTTACCGACAGTTTCTGCGATCAATTGTTCATCCTGGGTATAGACGCCAACTTGTGGCATAACGTCGGTTTGCGGCTCAACCTGGATCACCACTACACGCCCCGCCGCACCATCCAATGGGAAGGCTTGCTGCTCGCTGGCGCTCAGCCCTTCGACAACGAACTCAGCGCCAGAAGTCGCACTGGTGGACTGTTCTACCGTCAGTATGAACAAACCAATCGGGCCGGTCAGGTAATCCGTACTGGTAATGCCGGTGGTCATGACAATCGTATAGGTGCCGTCAACCGGCAAGTTCGCCACAATCACGGCGTTGTTGTTTTTTAGGCCGCCACCGGAATCGTCATCGCGGGCGAGTTCGCTGCCATCTGGAGTCAGCAGAATCAGCAGCGGATCGATGCCGCTGTAGTCGAACTCATCCATCGCAATCCGCACATCCTGCCCGGCGGCTCCCTGGAATGTTGCTTCTAGCGGCATGCCGTAGTCGGTGATCTCGCCCACAACCGGCTCGCCGTCCAGTGCTAGCACGCCATCATCGGGCATTGTGGCGGGTATTGCATCGAGCATAACCTGTGTGCCGGTATCCAGCAGCAAACCGTACTTGCCTCGCCCCAATGCCAGGAAGTCCTGCGCCACAATGGTATAGGTGCCATTGGCAGGCAGCTGGTAGATGATCTGAGCATCCAGGAATTCATTGGGCTGCGTGTTACGCTTGATCAATTCGGTTCCGTCCGGAGCCAACAAGCGCAGCAAAGGGTCGAAGCCAACGTCGGTTGAGTAGCCCTCAATATGCATCATGGTGATTCGCACAATATCACCTTCGCTGCCGGTGAAGGTATACATGTCACGCTCTTCGACAGCCGCAATTGTGCCGGTACCGCCTTCGCCATACGCCAGGATTGTGCCCGGCATAAGCGGTGTCTGGGGGATGTTGACCTCAGCCGGTATATCCGGCGGATCATCAGCCGGTTGAGCATCGCTGTCACCTTCAACGATGATGGCATCTGCCCGATGAGCATCCAACGCCAGCTTATACTCGCCGGTTTTGGTAACGTTGATAATGGTCAGTGTATACGTTCCATCTGCCAGCAGCGTTCCATCCAGGAGCACATGCCCGAACGTGTCTTGTCGTTTGTCCACGCTAACCGAACTACCATCAGGCGCGGTCAGCGTTGCATCGAGCGAAAGCCCAACCTGTCCCTCCAGCACAGCAGTTACGTCCTGGACCTCGGCGCGAATATACACCTTGTCTCCGGTCCCACCTGTGAAGGTATATACATGGGCCTGCTCGGGGCCGGTAAATGTTGCGAAAACCCGATCCCCGTAGCGGATCTCCCCGCCATCCTGGGCCAACACCGCCAGCGCCACCAGCAGCAGCGCACTGCAAACTAAACCGATGAGTAGTAAACGCTTCATTGCACACTCTCCAACATGATCGCTACGCTGCCTGTCGAGTCTTCGTTATCATTGCCTACCTGTACCAGATAGATGCCCGCGTCGTAACCGCTGGATGACGCAAAGCTCGGTTCTGGCAGCGTTACGTTCAATTTAGCCATTCCCTGTCCAAAGGCTTCGGCGACCAATGTGCCGTGATTATTTCTGATCAGCACCTCGCTCTTGAAGTTTGCAGCTACCGGGTCTATTGTGTGGATCACTAGGTTGATGGTGTCGCCCGGTTCGGCACGCACACCATACGTGCTCTGTGTGCGCCAGGTTAATGCCGGCGCGACCACGACCTGGCCTGGTTCCAGTAGCGGGGCTGGCCCTAGCAACAACGTATACGCGCTGGGCGCATGGTTAGCCGTTGCGAGAATCGTATACAACCCATCTTCAGGGAGCACAAACATGATTACAGCATCGGCCAGCGCACCAGAATCGTTGTCACTATCTAGCAGGATGCCGCCCGGACCTAGCAAGCGGAGAGCAGGATCGAAGTTATTGGCAGCGTAAGCGACATACGGTTCGGCAGCGCGCATTTCAACCGCGATCGCGTCCCCCGCCTGTCCCTCGAACAGGTAATACACTTCTTGCTCATCCTGCTGAATTTGCCCGCTTACGATGTCACCGTACGCCAGCATAGTGGCATCGAGCTTGTCGATCCCCACTACGTAATTTCCAGTGGGATCAACTCCGCGATCCGAAACCCGCGCCTCGAAGGTATATTGTCCATCGACAGGCAGCCGGACAATAATACGCGCATCGAACGCGCCCGCGCTGTCGTCATCACTGGCGATCTCGTTACCATTCGGTCCGAACAAGCTAACAAACGGATTGAAATTTAATTGACTGTCTGGATTGAGGCTGCGCATCGTGATCACAGCCATATCGCCGGCTGTGCCCTCGAACGCATATGCGTCTACCTGCCCGCCTTCTGTCATGCTGCCGTTCCGCGTTTGCCCATAGGTAAGCAGCTGCGGATCGCCCTGTGCCAGCGCCCAACTGGCAGACAGACCCAGTGTGCACACCAGGCCGATAATGACTAGGACTCTGCCAAACATCATCTATGTTCTCCTTATGTTAAAGAAGCGGTATCCATCCACCACCAGACCAGAGATGCGCCATTGTATGCTTAAATCTGATTATGGGAGCAAACAAAAAAAAGTGCAACGCAGCGATCCTGTCTAGCAGGGCAACCGCATCAAATCTGAGCCAGTAGGCCGTGCAGGAATGAACGGTCCAAATCAGCTTTGTAACGCTTTTGGCGCAAGCTGCCTTCGATGGGTCTTATTTAAGGATATTGGCTGACTTAAACCGCTCGCCGCTGCTGCCGAGCCGGACATCTTCGTCGATCTGTTTGTCAAAAACACACTGGCGGGGATATGCTGGTCGGGTGGTCCACGGGTGGTATGCCGGTTTGTGTCTGATGCGGAACTAAAGGTTGTCACGCAGTTCACGGACGATGTTGTCGCGGCAGGCAGGGACGGTGGGCACTGCATTTCCTGCGGCGTCTCATGGCGGAAGACCCGCCACCAGCCGCCGTCAGCGATTGACACACCCGCCCGCGCTAGAAATCAAACTGCTGCTGAGTCAGCCTTTCACGGTGCTGCGCGGGATGCTGCGCTCCTTTTCGAGGGCGATCATCAGGGGGAGTTCGTCAGTGCTGACGGTCGTTTTGATGATTCTGCGCAGTTCTACTGTGCTGCCTGACAGCCAGCGTGCCAGGCGTGCCCGCGTTTTGCCGACCGTGATCCAGGTCTATCTCAGCCATGCCAATGTGTCCACAACCATGGGCTACTGCGCGGCAGATGAGGATTTGCATGCCGCTGCCGAGCTGCTCCGGGGTCAGAAACGCAAAAACCCCGCTGGGAGAATCGATGATTTTCCACGAACGGGGTAACCGCCATTGACAGGGTTGTAGGGTGCTAAACCCTGTCAAAACCTTCAGAAGATGGTTGGGGCACCCCTGCATTGTTGGGAGCTGCGCTCGTTCCCGCAAAAACAGTTACAATAGATGGTATGCTGTACTCACGAAGGAGAAAACGATATGGGATATCGTGAAGCGTTTGGCCCCATTATCGCCAACATCGACGCCGAACTGCGCGCCATTCGCCAGGAGCAGACCGTCATCGCGCCAATCCTGTGGCAGATCATCGACTACCAGTTTGGTTGGGACCTGGAAGACGACGCCCAGGCCCGCCGCGTGTCCGGCAAGAAGATTCGTCCGCTGCTGATGGCCCTGATCGCCCAGGCGATCAGCGGGGGCTATCGCCACGTGCTGCCGGCGGGCGCGGCGCTGGAAATGATCCACAACTTCACGCTGATTCACGATGATGTGATGGACAATTCCCCGGAACGCCGGCACCGCCCGACCGTCTGGACGCGGTGGGGCAAGGCGCAGGCGATCAATGCCGGGGATGGGTTGTTCTCGCTGGCGAACCTGGCCACCACGCGCCTGCTCGAAGCTGGCACGCCCCCGGCCAAAGTCGTGCAGGTCAGCCGGGTGCTCGCTCAGGCGTGTGTCTGGATGTGCGAAGGGCAGATTCTCGACATTGACTTCGAGGAGCGCGCGCAGGTATCGCCGGACGAATACATCACCATGATCACCAACAAGTCGGCGACGCTCATCGAAGCCGCCGCCAAGATCGGCGCGCTGCTGAGCACCGACGATCCGGCGGTGGTCGAGGCGTATGGGAGTTTTGCGCGCAACCTGGGGGTCGCGTTTCAGATACGCGACGATTACCTGGGCGTGTGGGGCGACCAGGCCACGACCGGCAAATCGGCCACCAGCGATATCCGTGAAAAGAAGAAGTCCTATCCGGTGCTGGTTACGTTTGCACGCGCCGCGCCGCAAGACCGGGAGCAGCTCCAGCGCCTTTATGCGCAAGACGCGCTCACCGAGGCGGATATCGAGGCGGTACTGGCAATCCTGGGGCGGGTGGATGCGGCCACACACACCGACACCATCGCGCGCCAGTATTACGACACCGCGCTCGACAGCCTCGACTGCACCGGGATCAGCAACGACACACAGGACCTGATCCAGGAGTATGCCGCCTTTTTGATCCGGCGCGCCTATTAGCCGGTCAGCACCTGGACCAGTTCGCGGAATGCGGATTTGTAGTTGTCCCCGGAAAAGTCGAACCGGGGTTTACGGCGTAATTCGTCGGGTACCTCGGCGTCCTGCTCGACCTGGACAACCACAATCGGCTTGCCGGTTTCCAGGAAATAATCCAACGCTTCGGTAACGTTGGTGGCTTTGATGCCAAACGACGAGAGCACCACGATCATGTGTTTGCATTCAACCAGGGCCGGATGCACGCCGGTCGCCCACTGGACGCCCTTCACGTTGCTTTCGGCCAGCCAGGTCTGGATGCCAATTCGATTCAGGTCTTCGGCCAGCCGGGTGACGAAGTCTACGTCGGACACGCTGTAATTGATGTAGGTCACGTCGTGGGGAATCTTGCGCCCGCCGCGCGGCGCGCCTTCGGAGACACGCACCGGTTCGGGCCGTTTGAGTCGCGCGTGGGCGTTCGTCCAGCCCATCACAAAAACCGTCGTTCCACACTCCGCACAGGTGCCGCGGGTACCGGGTGCGCCGCGCCGGGTCCAGATCGGCTCCGGGTTCGCCACCGGCGTTTTTTGGCGGCACGTCATGCAATAAGCTTCAAGCTCGTCGATATCGTAAGTTTCTTCAGGGTTATCACTCATTTGTCCAACACCTGTATACTGCGCTAATCGCGAGCTTCTAGCTTAACACACAAGCCGTTTTTATGCGCACTCTCTACGAGCCTGCTACAATTGATAGGGGAAAAGCACGCATAATCTTGGAAGGATATCATGTCTGATCTTGACCAGAAATGTATTAACACGCTCCGAACCCTGTCAATTGACGCGGTTCAGAAGGCCAACTCCGGGCATCCCGGCTTGCCGCTGGGAGCCGCACCGATGGCGTATGTGTTGTGGACGCGCTTTTTGAAGCACAACCCCAACGATCCAGACTGGATCGACCGCGACCGGTTTGTGCTGTCCGCCGGGCACGGCTCGATGCTGCTGTACGCGCTGCTGCACCTGACTGGCTACGACCTGCCGATGGAGCAGATCAAGCAGTTCCGCCAGTGGGACAGCATCACGCCCGGCCACCCCGAATACGGCCTGACGCCAGGCGTCGAGACGACGACCGGCCCGCTGGGCCAGGGCTTCGCCAACGGGGTCGGGATGGCCATCGCTGAGGCGCATCTCGCCGCGCGTTTCAACACCGGCGCGCACGCCGTCATGGACCATTACATCTACGCGCTCGTCAGCGACGGCGACCTGATGGAGGGCGTCGCTGCCGAGGCGGCCTCGCTGGCCGGGCATCTCAAGCTCGGCAAGCTGATCTACCTGTTCGACAATAACTCCGTGTCGCTCGACGGCAGCACCGAGATGGCCTTCACCGAGGATGTCGCGCAGCGCTTCGAGGCCTACGGTTGGCATGTGCTGAGCGTCGAGGACGGCAACGACCTGGACGCCATCGAGCACGCGATCCAGGCCGCCCGCGACGAAACCGAGCGCCCCTCGCTGCTGATGGTCACGACCACCATCGGCTACGGCAGCCCGAACAAAGCCGGCACCGCCAAAGCACACGGCTCGGCACTGGGCGAGGAGGAAGTCGCGCTGACCAAAGACGCCCTCGGCTGGCCCCAGGAACCGACCTTCCTCGTACCGGACGACGTGCGCGAGCACTTCCGGCAGGCGGTCGAGCGCGGCAAGGCGTGGCAGGCCGAATGGCAGGCGATGTGGGACAAGTGGGCCGCCGCCAACCCCGAGCAGGCCGCCGACTGGCAGCACATGATGGCCGGCGAACTGCCCGAAGGGTGGGACCGTGACATTCCGGTCTTCAACGACGACCAGCTGGCCACGCGCAACGCCTCGAACAAAGTCATCAATGCCCTGACGCCGCACCTGCCGGGCCTGATCGGCGGCGCGGCGGACCTGGATTCGTCCACCAAAACCTATATTGACAGCGATGATGACTTCCAGGCCGGGCACTACGACCAGCGCAACCTTCGTTTTGGCGTCCGCGAGCACGCGATGGGCGGCATCGTGAACGGCATGGCGGCGCATGGCGGCCTGATCCCGTACAGCGCCACTTTCCTTGTCTTCTCGGACTACATGCGCCCGGCGATGCGGCTGGCGGCCCTGAGCCACTTTGCCCCGATTTTCGTCTTCTCGCATGACAGCGTGGGGCTGGGCGAAGATGGCCCGACACACCAGCCGGTCGAGCAGATCATGTCGCTGCGCCTGATCCCGCACATGGAGGTCATTCGCCCGGCGGATGCTAACGAGACGGCTGCCGCGTGGCGCTGTGCGATCCAGAACCGCGACCACCCGACCGTGATCGCGCTCACCCGGCAGAAGGTGCCGGTGTTCGATGCCGCGCAGGTCGTGAAGATCACCGGCGGCGTCGACCGGGGCGCGTATGTCCTGACCGATGTCGAAGGCGAGCAGATCGACGTGATCCTGATCGCCACCGGCTCTGAGGTGCACCTCGCGCTGGATGCCAAGAAACTGCTGGCGCAAAAGGGCATCGCCGCGCGCGTGGTCAGTATGCCAAGCTGGGAACGCTTCGCACGCCAGAGCCAGAACTACCAGGACTCGGTGCTGCCGCCCAACATCACGGCGCGCGTCGCCATCGAGGCCGGCGTCACGTCCGGCTGGCAGCGCTGGGTCGGCACGCAGGGCGCGATTGTGGGCGTCGACCGCTTCGGCGCGTCGGCTCCGTACAAGGATATTTTCCAGCAGTTCGGCCTGACACCCGAGCACGTCGTCGCGCGGGTACAGGCGCTGTTGGGGCAGGCATAATCTGGTCGGCTCGCACGCCGGTATGGATAATGCGCGGGGCCAGGTTGGTCCCGCGTTTTGTCTTGGTAAGGGGACGGTTCACTATTGCCAACGCGCCAAGTGTGCTACACTGCGCGCAAGAACGCTGCGGGAGGCAAGTCATGGAAGTCAATGTCATTCAAACGCTCCAGGATGCTTTTCCTGACCTGGAATCGAATACACTGCAAGAGATCGCGGACCTGGTCCGCATCAAGACCTATCCGCCCAACACGTTGATCTGCAAGGAAGGGGCTTACGAGTACGTTTTTTACCTGATCGTGTCCGGCGAGGTAGCGATCACCAAGCATTTTGAAGGGGCCGAAGAGCGTGTGCTGCGGCACAGCGGGGCGGGTGAATTCTTTGGCGAGATGGCGTTGATCCAGGATGCGCCGCGTTCGGCTAATGTGCGCACCACGCGCGACACGACCGTGCTGGAGTTCGACCGCGACGTGTTCGAGCACCTGATGGCCTCCAGCCCCAGCCTGGCCTGGCGGATGGTGCGCATCACCTTCGACCGCCTGCGCGCCAACGACCAGACCGCGCTCTCCGATCTGCGCGACGCTTACCAGACACTCGCCCGCCTGGACAAAGCCAAGCTGGACTTCATCGAGATCGCGGCGCACGAACTGCGCACCCCGCTGACCGTCATTCAAGGCTATGCGGATGTGCTGCGCAACAGCGGCGTGATCCAGGGCACTACCTCGCTGGTGGAAGTGGTCGAAGGCATTGTGCGCGGCACCACCCGGCTGCACGAGATCGTCAACAGTATGCTGGATATCACCAAGCTGGACAGCGAATCACTCCAGGTGTCGCACGTGCCGGTGCTGCTGCAGAGCATCCTGACCGAGTTGAAGAAAGCCTTCAGCGCCTCCCTGGATGAGCGCAACCTGACGCTGCACATCAAGCGCATCGGCGACGTCCCCTACATCGAAGCCGACCCCAACATGATGTACAAGGTGTTCTACCAACTGTTGGTCAACGCCATCAAGTACACGCCCGACGGCGGCGAGATCACGATCACGTACTGGACGACGGATGTCGAAGGGCTGGGCGAAGCAGTCGCGATTATGGTCCAGGACACCGGCATCGGCATCGAACCGAAGCACCACTCCGCCATTTTCGAGAAGTTCTACCAGATCGGGCAGGTCGCGCTGCATTCGTCGGGCCGGACGTCGTTCAAGGGCGGTGGCCCGGGGTTAGGGTTGGCGCTGGTCAAGGGCGCGGTCGAAGCGCACGGCGGCATGGTGTGGGTCGAAAGCGAAGGGTATAACGAGGAAAAACTCCCCGGCAGCGCCTTCAAGGTCCTGCTGCCGATAAAAACACCGAATATGTAGAGTGGAAAGGGAACGGCAATGTCTTCCCACCAGTTCATGTCCGGCGAACTTGCCCGTTTGAAGCAGGAAAACGAACAGCTCCGTGACCAGGTGGTGCGCTATCGTGAGTTTATCGCGACCCTGCTGGAGCTTGACCGCGAAGCGCTCCGTGCCCGCAGCAGCGACCAACTGCTGCATCTCCTGGCGCGCATCTTGACCGATGCGCTCGCCATCGTCGAGGTTGAGGACGGGTCCCTGGCCTTGCTGGATGAGGAGGCCAGCGAACTCACGTTTGTGATTGTGCGCGGGCAGGTTGCGCCCCAACTCAAAGGCTACCGCATCCCCGCCGGGGAAGGGGTCGCCGGATGGGTCGTCCAGCACCGCCAGCCGACCATCGTCCTCAATGCCCGCCTGGACGAGCGCTTCTCCCAGCGCATCGACGAGCAAACCGGCTTCCACACCCATTCGATTCTGGCCGTGCCGCTGGTCGGCGATGAGCATGTGCTGGGCGTAGTCGAGGCCATCAACAAGACCGGCAGCGAGCCATTTGACGAAACCGACAAAGCCCTGATCTGGTTATTCTGTCGCTTTGCAGGGGAGGCGCTCAGTATGCTGGAGCGCGAGCTAGAAGACAACGGCGAGGAAGACGAGGCCTAGCCGGGCGCGTGCCGGTCTTCCTGCTCCAGGATGGCGCGCAGGTGGTTACGCCGCGCCGTACCGGCCAGCGTCTCCAAACGGCGCACCGCCAGCGGGTCGATCTCCTCGCGCAGCAGGTGGAGTTCGTGCTGCGTGGGCGGCGGGGTTTCGTGCACGTCCGGCGCAACCGCCAGCTCAAACCCGGTCTTGGCCTGAATACGCTGGAGCGACACCCCGCGATGCATGCTGACCAGCCGCATCCGGCCTTCCGCCCAATCGAACTGTCCCAGGTCAGTCACCAGATAGACCGGCCCGCTGCCGCGTTTGCGCGCCGGGTCGTGACCCAACCCACTCACCCAGTCCACCTTCGGGACAAAGATCGCGCGCGAGTGGCGTGGCACGTACATGTACATTTTGCTGGAATAGACCGATACATCCGGGATGCCGCCGGTCCCCGGCAGCCGCAGGCGCGGCGTGTGGTAGTTCTTACCGATGGCGATATTGTTAAAATTACCCTGGGGGTCCACCTGGGCGGGGCGGAAGAACTCTTTGGGCGCGAGCGTATGCAGGGCATCGGCGACGGTCACGATGAAGCTGGCGTTGGCGAGCGCCTTTCCCAGCCACAACTCTTCCGCACGCGCAATGCCCAACGGTGCCCACCCCTGGACCATGCCCTGGCCGATGGCCGACGCAAAATGCGCGCGCGGGGCATGGGTGCGATGCGCCAGGATATACCCCGCCGCGACCAGTGGCGTCGCCAGCCCATGCACCAGCAGGTCGCCGTCCTGCACCTGCCGCGCAATGCACACCGCCATCAATTCATCGACGGCGTACTCGGCAGCAGGTTGCGCGGTGTGGTCCATCGCCTAGCGGGGCCTAATCACGGCTGCCGCCGAAAACCAACATCGCGTAATACATCAGCGTCAGGATCGAGCTGGCGACCGCCGCGACATAGGTAAAGGCTGCCGCACGCAGCACCGCCTTGGCCCCGGCAGCATCCTGATCATTGTCGATCAGGCCGGTATCGCGCAGCAGGCTCATCGCGCGGCGGCTGGCGTCCAGTTCGACGGGCAGCGTCGCAATGGTGAACGCCGTCACTCCGGCAAACAGGATCAAGCCAATCATCGCCAGCCCGGTAAAGTTGATGATCAACCCGACGATGATCATGCCGACGCCGACGCTCGGCCCCAACCGCGCCGCCGGCACCAGCATCGAGCGCAGCGCCATCAGCGGGCTGTTTTGCTGGTGCTGCTGGACGTGGCCGAACTCGTGGGCCGCAATCGCCATCGCCGCAACTGAGGGCCGCATAGCGACGCCCTGCGACAGCCGGACCGTCTTGCTGGTCGGATCGTAATGATCGCTCATCTGGCCGCGTGTTACTTCCAGCCCCACGCGCTGGATGCCGCCGTCGCGCATCAGGATTTGCGCGGTCTGCTGGCCGGTGACGCGGCGGCTGTTGGAAATCTCGCTCCACTTCTGGTAGGCCGAACTGACCCAGGCTTGCGCCAGGCCGGTCAGCACCAACGTGGGGAGCATGACAATCAAGATGTACATTGGGTCAAAGAAGAACATGGCCACCTCTCTACACAGTAACTAGACCCATCACTCTACGATACTCCCAGGGAATAAGAGTTACATCAGATTTCGCTAAGAAACGCGATAGATGCTACTCAGAATAGGTCCCTTTCAGCACGCTGAGTGCTGTCTGGAGCTGCGGGTCTTCATCGTCGGGACTGTCGACCTCGAAGGGCACGACGATGTCCGGATCGATGCCCGCCGCGCTGACCGACCTGCCGTCGGGCGTGTACCAGCGCGAGATCGTGATGCGCACCCCACCGCCGTTCGACAGTTCGCGCCAGGTCTGGACCGAGCCTTTGCCAAAGGTCGGCATCCCCACAACGGTCGCACGTCCCCGATCCTGGAGCGCGCCGGCGATCAACTCTGACGCACTGGCGCTGCCCTGGTCGACCAGCACCACCATCGGCACATCTGCGGCGTTGGCGTTGCCGAGCGCCTGGTAGGTCTGCTCGCGGTTGGGGCCGCGTTCGATCACGACCGGCCCTTCTGAGATGAACACGCTTGCCACGTCAATCGAGGTGGTCAGGTAGCCGCCGGGGTTACTGCGCACATCCAGCACCAGGCCGTTGAGTGTGTTGGCGTCCAGTTCGTTGATGACGCCGCGCAGCAGCGTGCCGGTGTCCAGGTCGAACTGGCTCAGACGAACATAGGCGATATCGTCTTCCAGCATTTCGGACGACACGCTGGGCACGTTGATGCGCTCGCGCACCACGTCAAAATCCAACAGATTCGACTCCTTCGGGCGGCGAATGCCAAGCTCCACCGTCGACCCGGCAGGCCCACGGACCAGCGCGATAATTTCGTTCTGCGACAGTTCGGTGACGTCTTCGCCATCGACCATCACGATCTCGTCGCCCGCGCGCAGGCCCGCCTTTTCTGCCGGGGAGCCTTCCATGATCGAGATCAACTCCAGCCCGCCGGTGTCCTCGTTCTGGCGCACGGTGGCCCCAATGCCCTCGTATTCGCTGCTCATGGCCTGCATAATCTGGGCATACGTCTCCGGGTCCATGTAATCCGTGTGCGGATCGCCCAGCGATTCCAACATCCCGCGCAGTGCGCCTTCCATCAGCGCGGTGTCGTCCAAGACGTCGCCATAGGCGTCGTGCAGCAGGTCCCAGCTTGCCCAGAACGGCGCGAACAACTCATTGATATCGTCCGTCGTCTGCTCGCCGACCGCCTGCCCGAAGCTCTCCGGCAAGGCCGGGTCGATCACGTCCTGTGCATCGGGCTGCTCGGCTGCCGCGACCATCCCTTGCAGCGCACTTTCCATCAACGACTGATCGTTGATGGGATCGACGTAGTTGTCATGCAGCAGATTCCAGGTTTCCCAAAATGGCTGGAACAATTCCTGCACAGCCGGGGGCTGGTCTCCCTGGGCCTGCACAAAATCGCTGTTCGGGCGCGTATTGAGCAGATAACCGCCCACCAGCACGCCAATCAACAGCACCACCAGGGTGCTGGCAGTTAGCATTCGTTTCGCATTTGTCAAACGCCACATACATTACTCCGTCAACCACATTTCGTACGTAGATTATAAGCAGAATTTTGCGATAAAAAGATGAAAGATGCCTGAAAAAACCCCGCTACGCGCCGGTAGCGCCCCGCACATAAGCATCAAACTCGCCATCGGTGCACATCTCAATATACCGTAACAGTTCCCGCCCGGCTATCGGATAGTGCGGGTAGCACGACGTCGGCCACGCCCCACGCGGCGCATGGACCACGGCCTGCACCATCGGCGCGGCCAGTTGGGCGTCATGCGTCAGGGTGTCCACGACCTCCTCCGCCGTGACGATCACGTAATCGGCCAGCACAGCCAACTCCTGATCGATGCCCAGGTTTTTGTTCAGGCGCGCATTGCCGTGCTGGTCGGCGACCAGGGCATGAACGACCGCCACATCGCAGGGGATCGCGGGAAACGCGACCAACTCCTCGCCGCTGTACGGGTCGGTGATCGTCTTGACATCGGGGCGCAGCGCGAGCAGGTCGGTGCCAAGCCACGCCGTCGAGGGCATGAAGCCCACCCCGGCCAGGCTGGCCCGGATGCCGAACGCCAGGCTGGCTTCGGTTTCCTCGATGATGGTCAGGTGGCCCTGGCGCGCCTGCTGGGTGAACATCGGCGCGAAGCCGAACGCTTCCAGCCCGAAGTAACAGGTCCGCACCCGGCTCACACAGCCCATCCCAACCAACAGGTCGCAGCCGTAGCCGGCGGTAAACGCCAGCAGGGTCAGGTCGGCGGGCGGGGCAGTCCGGTGCAGCAGTTCGCGCACGAACGCAATCGGTCGACGATAAAGCAAATTGCCGCCAAGGGCCAGGGTGTGCCCGGATTGGACCATTGCGGCGGCGTCGGACAGGGAAATCAGTTTGTCATCTGGCATGTGTTGATCCTTAACAACATGCCAAACTTACCACAAGTGGTACTAAAAAAGCCAGATCACAGCCGCGACCTGGCTTCCAGGTTCGTGTTTTCGGTGGGGGGGCTACTTGCGTTCGCCCAGCGGCACCCACTCCAGGTTTTCCTCACCAACGTACTGGCCGCGCGGGCGGATCAGGCGATTGTCGGCCCACTGCTCGATGATGTGCGCGGTCCAGCCGGCAATCCGCGACATGGCGAACAGCGGCGTCATCATGTCGGTGTCGATACCAACCGCATCCAGCACGATCGCGCTGTAGTAATCTACGTTGGGGTACAGATTGCGCTCGATGAAGAAATCGTCGGCGCGTGCCAGGTCTTCCAGTTCCATCGCGATATCCAGCAGCAAGCATTTTTCCTTCAGGCCGCACAGGTCTTCGGCGTGCTTCTTGAGCGCGGTCGCGCGCGGATCGGGGGCCTTGTACACGCGATGGCCGATGCCCATAATGCGGCGACTCTTGCCCTTGACCTCGTTCTTGAACCAGTCTTCGGCGCTGTTGGCTTTGCTCACCTCGTAGAACATGCGCATCGCGGCTTCGTTGGCCCCCCCGTGCTTCGGCCCCTTCAGCGCGCCGATAGCAGCGGTGACGGCGCTGTACATGTCGCCGTCGGTGCTGGTCACCACGCGGCTGGTGAACGTGCTGGCGTTCATGCCGTGGTCGGCCAGCAGCACCAGGTACACATTCACCGCGTCGACTTCGGTCTGGTTGGGTTCCTGGCCCTTGAGCATGTAAACGAAGTTGGCGGCCAGCCCCAGGTCATCGCGCGGGACGATTGGCTCTTTGCCGTTGCGGATGCGCGCCCAGGCGGCGACGATGGTCGGCAGCTTGGCCGTGATGTGCATCGCCTTACGCACGTTGGCATCGACACTGTTGTCTTCGGCTGCCGAATCGTGCAGCCCCAACGCCGATACCGCCGTGCGCACCACGGCCATCGGGTGTGCGCCGGTGGGGTAGGTTTTCATGTTTTCCAGCACAGACGCCGGCAGCGTCATCTCGTTGGTGAGTGTTGCCTTGAACCGGGCCAACTCGGTTTTGGTGGGGAGTTTGGTGTTCCACAGCAGGAACACCACTTCCTCAAACGACGCATGCTTGGCCAGGTCCATAATGTCGTAGCCGCAGTAGGTGAGCTTGCCGATGTCGCCCTGGACGCGGCTGAGTTTGGTATCAGCAATGACAATGCCTTCTAAGCCTTTTTTCTGTTCGGACATTTCCGCTCCTTACCTGCATTCGAAGAGGGTTAGCTATATGATTAGATGCACATTGCATATGATTGGATGCATGGAGCCAGTGAAGATAAATCAATGACAGTTGCTCCGCTCCCTCTCAAAATATAGCAAGACGCCACTTACAGGGGCAACACTTTGTGGGTTTCTTATGTGTGGAAGATCGACACGGCAGCGCATTACGTTTCACATTGGTCAGATAGTATGGGATCAAAGTATTATGGAGGGCACTAGGCGCTTATATTGCGTGAACGCCCTCTGGGCCTCAAAGCATTTTACTTGTTTGGTGGAGACAAATCATTATGACAACTTTGGTTACAACTGTCACCGAAACCCTGCGATATCGCGGCAAGATCGGGCAGTGGAGTTGGGTGCTGCACCGGCTGTCTGGGCTGGGCACGATTCTCTTCCTGATCATCCACGTTATCGACACCTCTTGGGCGGCCTATGCCCCCGAAGAATACGAAAAAGCGATCCAGCAGTATCAAAGCCCGTTGTTTACCATCGGCGAATTCATATTGATTGCGTGCGTGGTGTTCCACGCCTTTAACGGGCTGCGCATCGTGCTGCTGGACTACAAGCCGGAGTGGTGGGCTTACCAGCAGCGCGCGGCGACACTCGTGTTTGTGGCGACGGGGCTTGTGCTGCTGCCCACGTTCGCCGCGATGGTCGGCCACGTACTCGACTTCTATGATCACGACCCCGAACTGGCTACGGTCGGCGAGATCATCGAAACCCAGGCGCAGTTTGTGCTGGGCTTTGTCGTCATTATCGCGGGGGCGCTGGTGCTGTCGGCGCTCTATGGCCTGATCACCGGCAGCGACAGCGGGATGCGGCTGCCGGGCCGGGTCGAGGCGACCCTGTGGTCGTTCATGCGCATCTCCGGCGTGTTGATCCTGCCGCTGGTGTTTGGCCACCTGGCGATGCTGCACGTCATTCAGGGCGTGTTCGAGATCAACATGGCGGATGTGCAGGTCGTGGGTACCGACGCCACCACCCAGAACGCCTCGGCGGTCGAATTCGTCGGCGCGCGCTGGGATATGCTGGTGGCTGGCGTGACGATCTGGCGGCTGTACGACGGGCTGCTGCTGGCGCTGGCGGCCACTCACGGCTTCAACGGCCTGCGCTACATCGTCAATGACTATGCCCACCGTCCCCTGATCAACCGGGCACTGAACTGGGCCATCATTTTCGGGACCATCGCCCTGATCGCGGTCGGCACTGTCGCCCTGGTTATGGGGGCAGACGAAGCCGCGGTCGAAACTGCCAGAGACATCCTGGCCGAGTAAGGCCACGTCAGAAAGAGTAGTTGAGGAAATCATGCAAACACACCAATACGAAGCACTCATTATCGGCGGTGGCGGCGCGGGCCTGATGGCGGCGCTGTACGCCTCGCGCGGGGCCAAAACCGCCGTGCTCAGCAAGCTCTACCCCTCCCGTTCCCACACTGGCACGGCCCAGGGCGGCATCGGTGCGGCGCTGGGCAACCTGGAAGAAGACCGCCCCGAATGGCACGCTTTCGACACCATCAAAGGCAGCGACTATCTGGCCGACCAGGACGCGGCGCTGGTGCTGGCCGAGGGCGCGATCGAAGCGGTGATCGAACTCGAACACCTGGGGCTGCCGTTTGACCGCACCGGCGAGGGCCGCATCTCGCAGCGGCGCTTTGGCGGCCACACCAGCCAGTTTGGCGATAAACTCGTGCGCCGGGCCTGCCACGCCGCCGACCGCACCGGCCACATGATCCTGCAAACGCTGTACCAGCAGTGCATCAAAAACGAGGTCACCTTCTTTGACGAATTCCACGTCGTGGACCTGGTCCGCAGCGGCGACACGGTGGTCGGCGTGGTCGCGCTGCACATCGACAGCGGCGAGCTGCATATCTTCCACAGCAAAGCCGTCTTGTTTGCGACCGGCGGCTGGGGCCGCGTGTGGGAGATCACCAGCAACGCCCACGCCATGACCGGCGACGGCAACGCGATCACCTACCGACGCGGCGTCCCGATGCAGGACATGGAATTTTTCCAGTTCCACCCCACCGGCATCTACAAGATGGGCATCCTGATCACCGAGGGCGTGCGCGGCGAAGGCGGCGTGCTGCTCAACGACCGGGGCGAGCGCTTCATGGAATTCTACGCCCCGAACATCAAGGACCTTGCCAGCCGCGACGTGGTCTCCCGCGCGATCTACCTGGAGATCAAAGAAGGGCGCGGCATCAAGGGCCAGCGCTACGTGCACCTGGATATCACGCCGGAAACGGTCAACCGCTACCTGGCCGAAGCCGGGGAAACACACCGCATCGACCGCGAGTACGTCGAATCCAAGCTGCCGGATATCCTGGACTTCTGCCGCACCTACCTGAACGTCGACCCGGTGCGCGAGCCGATGCCCGTCCAGCCAACGGCACATTACGGCATGGGCGGCATCCCGACCGACCTGGATGGCCGCGTGGTGATCGATGCCCAGCGCACACCGCTGCCCGGCCTGTACGCCGCTGGGGAATGTGCGTGCGTCAGCGTGCACGGCGCGAATCGCCTGGGCACCAACAGCCTGACCGACCTGATCGTGTTCGGGCTGCGCTCCGGCAAGCACATCGCGGAATACTGCCAGGGCGCGGGCTTCACCCCGCTGCCCGACAACCCCGCCGCCGAGGTCGAAGCCGAACTGGAACGCATCCGCACCGCCGCTGGATCGCGCAAGCCGTACCAGATCCGTGAGGAGATGCAGTCGGTGATGATGGACGACGTGGGCGTGTTCCGCACCGAGGAGGGGATGCAGGAAGCTGTCGAGGCCATCCGCCGCCTGCAAGAGCAGTTCAAAACCGACCTGTCCATCGACGACCGGGGCCGCCGCTTCAACACCGACCTGCTCGAAGCGTGGGAGCTAGGCTGCCTGCTGGATATCGCCGAAGTGACAGCCGCCAGCGCTCTGGTGCGCCAGGAGAGTCGCGGCGCACATTCGCGCGATGACTACCCGGATCGGGACGACGAGCAGTGGATGGTGCACACACTGGCCACCCAGCAAGACGACGGCACCGTCGCATTGAACCACGACAAACCGGTCGATATGTCGTTGGCCGAAAAAGACGACAAGTTCAAGCCAAAAGAGCGAGTCTATTAGAGGGATACCATGCAGGTAACATTGCGAATCCGGCGTTTTAATCCGGAAAAAGACGAAAAACCGTATTGGGCCGACTACACACTCGATGATGTGGAGCCGACCGACCAGGTGCTCGAACTGCTGCACCGCGTCAAATGGGAGCAGGACGGCACGCTGGCGCTGCGTCGCTCGTGCGCGCACGGCATCTGCGGCTCGGATGGTATGCGCATCAACGGCGTCAACCAGCTGGCCTGTAAAACCCTGGTCAACTCCCTGGGCGACGAGAATTACCTCCGCGTCCAGGTCGAGCCGCTGCTGGGGCTGCGCGTGATCAAAGACCTGATCGTCGATATGGAGCCGTTCTTTGAGCATTACCGCCAGGTGATGCCCTACTTCGTCAACGACGATCCGCCCCCCGAAGACGGGCGCGAACGGCTGCAGAACCAGGCCGACCGCGAACGCTTTGACGATACCACCAAGTGCATCCTGTGCGCGTGCTGCACGACGGCTTGCCCTAGCTTTTGGGCGAATGGCGAGTATGTCGGTCCGGCGGCCATCGTCCAGGCGCACCGCTTCATCTTCGACAGCCGCGACCACGCCACCGCGGACCGGCTGGCGGTACTGGCCGCGCCGGAAGGCGTGTGGCGCTGCCGCACGATCTTCAACTGCACGCCCGCCTGCCCGCGCGAGATCGAGGTCACGCGCGCCATCGGCGAGGTCAAGCTGGCGATCCAGCGCGGCGTGACGTACACCGAGACATGACGCGGCACCGGTTTGTGGCACGTCCGTCAATTGTTTCGTAGAATTCAAGGCAAGACGGCAGCCAATTCCGATCTTTCCCGGCGAGATAGCGTGCTGTCTCGCCGGTCGTTTTGCTGGGAAAAGGAAGACTACGAATGCTTGTTCTCATTGAAGGCAACATCGCCGCCGGAAAAACAACCCTGGGGACCATGCTCGAGGCCAGCGACCGCTTTACGTTTATCCCCGAGCCGGTCGGGCGCTGGCAGACCGGCTTCGACACCAACCTGCTCGAACGCTTCTACGCCGATACGCCGCGCTGGGCCTTTACGCTGCAGATTGGCGCGTTTGTGACCCGGGCGCAGGCCCTGCTGGACGTGACCGGCGAGCAGCCGGTCGTCTACGAGCGCTCGATCTACTGTGACCGGCATGTATTCGCCAAAAACCTGCACGCGCAAGGGGTGATGGACGACACCGAATGGGCGGTGTATCGCCACTTTTGGGAGCACTTCGCGCCGACGGTGCCCATCCCGGATGCGATTCTCTACCTGCGCACCCCCGCCGAGGAATGCTTCCGACGGCTGCAAATGCGCGGGCGCGCGGAGGAAAAGTCCATCGCGCGGGCATATCTCCAGCAGCTTGAGGACCATCACGACGAGTGGCTGCTGAATGCTGATCGCGCCGAAGCGCCGGTCGTGGTGCTGGACGGCACGCAGCAGTGGGCCGTCGACGAGGTGCAGCGCCGGCTGGCGGCGGTGATGCGAGAAAAGTCCAACGCATGAGCCAGGAAGCCCCCTACGTGCTGGTCGTGGACGATGACTGGATGAACCGCGAAGTGCTGGAGACGTATCTCAAGACGAGCGGTTACCGGGTCGGCACCGCGCACAGTGGCGAAAAAGCGCTGGAACTGGCGTTCGACGATCCGCCCGATCTGGTGATGCTCGACGTGCGCATGACCGGCATGGACGGCTACGAAGTCTGCCGCCAGCTCAAGCAGGACCCGCGCACCCGCTTCACGCCGGTCGTGATGGTCACCGCGCTGGAATCCGACGAGGACAAGCTCAAAGCCATCGAGGCCGGGGCCGACGATTTTGTGACCAAGCCGTTTAACTCGCTGCTGATGCTGACGCGCGTCAAGTCGCTGCTGCGCATCAAGCAGCTTCACGATGAGGTCGAAGCTCGTAACCGGCTGCTGCGGCAGGTGTTGATGCGCTATGTCGACGAGGACGTGACCAAAGTGATCCTGTCTGACCCGGAAAAATACTTGCAGTTGGGCGGCGAAACGCGCTGCGTAACGGTGTTCTTCAGCGATATCCGGGGGTTTTCCGCCTTCGCCGAACAATACAGCGCCGGAGCCGTGATCACCGTCTTGAACCGCATCTTCTCCGCGCTGACGGAAGTCGTGTTCGAATACCAGGGAACGTTCGACAAATACATCGGCGACGAGATCATGGCGTTTTTCGGTGCGCCGGTCGCGACCAACGACGACACACTCAACGCGCTGCGGATGGCGCTGGACATGCGCGCCCTGTTCCAGCAGTTGAAGTCCTCCAGCCAGCAGATCGACCTGAGCCAACTGGCGTTGGGGATGGGGCTGCACACCGGGGAAGCCGCGGTCGGAAATGTGGGATCGGAACGGGTCATGAGTTACACTGTGATCGGCGATACGGTCAACATTGCGCGCCGGTTGCAGCAAACTGCCGCACCGGACCAGATTTTGATCAGCAAAGACACGTTCCGCCAGGCCCAGGGCCACATCGAGGCCAGTCGCCTCGACGCGCGGCGGCTGCCCGGCAAGCGTGAGCCGATCACCGTATACGAACTGCACGCGCTGCGGGAATAGGGGGAATACGCCAACACAGTCATCATAGGGTAGAGGTATGTCTCGCAATACAACCGGGCCATCGCCCATGCTGGTCGTCACCATCGGCGCACTGCTGGTGTTTGGAGGCTATTTGATCTGGACCGGGATGCTGAACTTTCTAGAGAGCGGCGGCGACATCACAGCGGGTGCCACCGCAGATGCGCGCGATGCGGCCCTGGCCACCACGCCCGCGCCAACCTCCGGCATCCCCACCCGGCCCCCCACGTATACACCGCTGCCGCCCTGCCAGCTATTCGCCATCAGTGTGGAACGCGCCAAGCTGCGCGAGTGCCCCAGCATGGACGACAATCAGTGCCCTTTTCGCGAGATCGTTGAGTATGGGACCGAACTATGTGTATACACGCAGGCGCGGGAGAATATGGAATGGTACGTGGTCGATCTGAACCCGGATGGCGCATTTCGTGATATCGTCTTCGTGCACGAAAGCGTCGTCGAGGCCGCCAACCCTACACCAACCCCGAGCCAGACCATGACACCGCTGCCCACCATCAGCCCAACGCCATCGTACACACCGGGGCCACCTGGACCAGCATCGTCCACGCCGGGAACGCCGCCCCCAGACGGTGACAACAATCCCCCGGCAGGACCGACACCGACACTCACGCCTTCTGCCACGCCCTCGGACATCACTATTTAGAACCGCGTGATCGCGGTATACTGAAATTGCGTTTACTCTGTGCAAGGGTAATACCTTTATGAAACGGACTCCAGTCGAAGCGCCCGAGCATGTTCTGGCGATTGTGAATCCGGCATCGGGTACCAGGCGCGGCCAGGAATTGATCGCACGGCTGCGCGACATTCGCCAGCCCCGGATCACAATGCACATCACCACCCCGGATTTTGACTTCATCGGCGCGATCAAGGACGGTATCGCCGAGGGGGCAGACCGTATCCTGGTGGCCGGTGGAGATGGCACCTTGATGGAGGGGGTATCCGGAGCCAAACATGTCTTGGGAGAAAAAGTGCCGCCGTTCGCGTGGGTGCCGGTCGGCACGGGCAACGTGGTATCCGGCTTTTTGGGCATCCCGCACCGCCTGGATCCGGCGCTGAAGCTGGCGCTGGGTGCTGGCTCGCTGCGGCACATCGATCTGGCCAAAGTCGGGGAGCGCTGTTCTGTGCTGCGGATCTCGACCAGCTTTGAGGCCGAAGCCGCGCACAACGTCACGCGCGAAGATAAGGACCGGCTGGGGGTGTTGGCCTATGGCCTGTCGGGGCTGCGCTCGCTGCGCCAGGTTGAACCCCGCGAGTACCTGATCTCACTCGACGGGCAGGCCCCGATCCGCGTCGAGGGCATCCTGGCCTTCATCACCGCGACCGGCGCGCTGACCTGGATCAATGCCCTGTCAGTGATCAACGAGGCCATTCAGCCCGACGACGGCTTGTTGTATGCCGGGGTGCTGCGTCCGCTGAACCCGCTGCGCGTGCTGAGCAGCATGACGCACTTCTTCGCCGGGAACGGTCTCCCCCCCGAAGCGATCATGTATTTTTCGGCACGCAAACGGATCGTGATCGACACCGAAAAACCGGAACTAACGCAGATCGACGGCGACCCCCTCGGCACCACGCCGATCATCGCCGACCTGATGCCGCGCGCGCTGCCGATCCTTGTCTCCAGCGAGCAGCGCCAGTCGGCAGCGGATGCCTACCTGGAGTGGTTGTCGGAGGACTGAACGCGCGGCAGTTCCACCGCGAACACGCTGCCGTCCCCCAGCGTACTCTCGACCGACACCGAGCCACCGTGCTTTTCGACCACGCCCTTAACGATGGCCAGCCCCAACCCGCTGCCTTCGATGCGCTGGGTGTCTGGCGAATGCACGCGGTAAAAGTAGTCGAAGATGTACGGGAGATGCTCCGGGCTGATGCCCAGCCCCTCATCCTGGACCTGTACCTGCGCGGTGTCGCCGTTGGTGTGCACCGATATCTGCACGGTGCCGCCGTGCGGCGAATACTTGATGCCGTTGCTGACCAGGTTATTGAGCACATCCCCCAGCCGGCGCTTGTCCCCTTCGACGGTGCATTCATCGTCGCACAACTCCAGGTCGATCTGCACGTCCTGCAACTGGGCCACCGCGTCGAACTGCGTGACGACCTCGCGCGCCAGGGCATGTAAATCGACCTGGGTCACGTGCAGCGCCTGGCCAGATTGCAGCCAGGCCATGTTGATCGTTTCCCGCACCACGGTAAACGCATATTGCAGGCTGCCGAGGGCACGCTTGGCGAACGCGGCCTGCTGGTCATTCAGGCTGCCGACCTCGCCGATCAGGTCGATGAAGCTCTTGGTCGACGACAGCGGCGTCTTGAGGGCATGCGCGATCTCGCCGATCTGCTCGGCGAAATGCCGCTGCGCCGGTTGCAGCACCGCGATGCGCTCGCCGGACCCAATTTGGTAGCGCCGGCTTTGGTAAACCATCCCCGAGGGGAGTGTCAGCGGCTGGGAACCCTCTTGCTCGAATAACGCCACAAGCGAACGTGTAGCGGGAGAAGCATCCAACGGTTGGCCGATGACAGCGTGAGCAGAGGTCGCAAACGCCGTTTCGGCTGCCGAATTAAACAGTATGATGCGGTTATCGCTGTCAACAACAATAACGGCATCGGAAATATAATCACATAAATCCTCAAGGACATTCATTGTTCATGGCCTATTCTAACAAGGGCGGCAGATCACGCAGCGCGTACGCGATACGTGTGCCATGCCAGGTTAACAAGCTGCCATCAACCCGGTGGATTCGCCCCGTATGAGCCGCCGGTATGTCCAGAGACCGGAACAACTCCGCATCGTTTTCCTCAAACGCGCAGGGTTCGTCGGGGAGCAACACCACATCCGGTTGTGCGTCGATAACCTCATCCAGGGTAATGCGTGGGTAACGCCGGTCACGCCCGGCAACGCGCGGATCGTCGTCCGGCAGCGGGTCAGTCTGCCCGAGATCGGCTTCTAGTGGAAACTGGCGCTCCCGGGCCGCGAATACATTGGCCCCGCCACACACCCGTAAGATGTCGTGTGCGTACGTGTCAGCGTTGAACGTCATCCAGGGATCGCGCCAGATCGGTGCAAACACCGTAACCGGTGTTTCGGCGCGCGATGCCCCCAGCGTGTAATCATAGGCCCGCTCGATTTCCCGCACACGCGGCACCATGACTGAATGCTCAAAAACGTCCATGATCGCCCACAGCACATTTAACGCATCAAACACGGTACGTGGCCCTGTTACCCATACCGGCATATTGGCTGACTGCAATGCTGCTGCAGCGTCCCGGCGGTTTTCCTCGTCGTTGAGCAAAACCAGGTCCGGATTCAGGTTGATGATTCGATCAAGGTCTGGATTTTTCGGCCCACTTACCTTTGGCAATGACTCTACACCCTTTGCCGGTCTCACGCAATAATCGGTTACCGCGATTAAGCGGTCCCCCAAATCGAGATCGAACAATGATTCCGTCAGGCTGGGGACCAGCGATACCACCCGCTGCGGTACGGCGTCGAGGTCCGGCAGTTGCCCCGCTGTTGACATCGTATCCTCACTCCCTCACCGGGCTAATCAGGCTGCAAATCCTGCCCCAACGCGACCGTGATCGATTCGTTGCCCCACACTTCGACTTCGCCGCGCGGCCCCAGCGCCAGCGCCGCTCCCGCGCCCAGCCCCAGGCCATAACTGCGCGGGTGCGCCTGGACGCGCTCGTGAAGCTGGTCGGCAGCCTCGGCGGTGTAGCCGGGCACGATGATGCTGCCCTGCAGCCAGTTGGTTCCGGCTCCGTCCGGCATGTGTTCGCCGAACGCCATGGTGCTGCTGCCAGCAGCGTAGACCGTCGCCCCGCGCTGGAACGCCTCAGCCATGCTGTCCAGCACCACACCGTCCAGCGCATCGCGCAGCGTATCGACCCGCGGCCCGTCGCCCAGGATGATCATCCCGGCTTCGCGCAGCCGGCGGGACAGCGTATCGTCGGCCTCGGCCAGCACATCCACCAGATAGCCGGTGCGCGCACCAAGCTCGCGCAGTGAATCCATGTGCCGGTCCGCCGTTTCGATATCCCCGGCGGCCCAGATGTAAGCCAGCGGCCCCTGGGACACGGTGCGGCGCAGCGTGTGCGCTTCGATATCCAGCACATCGCTGGAGTCGTGCGCGCCACCGCCCGAAAGCACCAGCCAGCCGTTACCGGCCTGCCAGCGGAAAATGTTAACCTGTGGCATGTTATCCCCCCGTTCGTCCTGTGGTTTAGCGAAGCACGTAGGACGCCACGCCGGCGGCCATCAGTTCCACCGCCAGCGGGATCACGGCCTCGTCATCCCAGTTAAAGCGGGGATGGTGGTGCGGATAATCCAGCCCGCGCGACGGGTCCGCCGAGCCGACGAAGAAAAACGTACCCGGCACCGCATCCAGAAAGTAGGACATATCTTCGGCGGCCATCGTCTGGTAGTCCTGAATGAGCGTGAGGTGGGGGGCAACGTTGGCGAACACGGCGCGCAGTTGGGCGTTGACGGCGGGCGCGTTAACCACCGGCAGCGTGAGGTGCTCCATCGACAGTTCGGCCTGGCAGCCCATCGACGCCGCGATGCCCTCGGCGATCTCCCGCATCCGTGCCGTGACCATGTCGCGGACTTCGGGCCGAAACGCGCGCACCGTGCCGCGCAGTTTGGCTTCGGGCGGGATCACATTGAACGAATCCCCGGCATGGAACGACGTCACGGAGATGACCGCCACGTCGGTCGGGCAGACGTTGCGGCTGACGATGCTCTGGAACGCATTCACGATCTGGCTGGCGGCGACGATGGGGTCGCGGGTTTCGTGCGGCAGCCCGCCGTGCCCGCCCTGCCCGGTCACGCGCACCCGGAAATCGTTGGCCCCGGCCATCATCGGCCCATCGACCAGCGCCACCGAGCCAACCGGGACTTCGTTCCAGATGTGCAGCCCCAGCGCGACATCCGGCTCCGGGTTGTCTAACACACCGTCGGCCAGCATCGCGGCAGCCCCCTTGCCGATCTCTTCGGCAGGCTGGAAGACGAACTTCACCCATCCGGCGATCTGGTCGCGGTGCGCGCTGAGCAGTTCGGCCACGGCCAGCGCGATGGTGGTGTGCCCATCATGACCGCAGGCGTGCATCTTGCCCGGCGTTTCTGAGGCGTAATCGACGTCATTTTCTTCCTGGACCGGCAGCGCGTCCATATCGGCGCGGACCAGCACCGTCGGCCCGTCCGCGGCCCCTTCCAGCAGGCCCACGACGCCGGTTTTGCCGACGCCGGTCCGGATGTCCAACCCCAGGCGCGTCAGCTCATCGGCCACGATGCCGGCGGTGCGCACTTCCTGGAAGCCCAGTTCCGGGTGGCGGTGCAGGTCGCGGCGGCGGGTGATCCAATCGGCCTGGCGGGCCTGGATCGCCGGTTTAAAGTCTATTGTTGTCATAGCAGCTCCTACCGCAGATGAAACACGCGGAAAAACTCGGTATAACGCGGCGCATCGTGCGCGAACTCAGGATCGACGTTGTCGCGCTGGCGCTGGGCCATTGCCTCCATATCGTCGATCTGGCTTTTATGCTCGCGCAGGGCCGTGATTTTTGTCTCCAGGTAGTCCGTTACATCCACCTTCACATCCGGCTCGTGGGTGCCGCACAGGTAAACGTGCTTGACCTTGTGCGGAGCTAACCCTTCGTCCCGGTACAGTTCGGGAAACGTCAGGTGGTCGCGCGCCGAAGGGAACACCGCATCGAGCGCCGCATCCCCGATCGCGCGGTGGTCGGGATGGTTGATGTAGTGCCTGCCGTACCAGCGCGCGGTCGGATCGTTAGTGACCAGGGCATCCGGCGTTTTGAGCCGGATCAGGCGCGTCAACCGGCGGCGCAGTTCCAGCGTGGGCTGGAGTTCACCATCCGGGTAGCGCAGGAAAATGACATCCTGCGCCCCCAGCGCAGCGGCAGCGGCGCGCTCCTCGGCTTCGCGGACCGGGATCAGATCTTCGGACGTGGCCGCCAGATCGGCAGACCCTTTGTCGCCGCTGGTGGCCAGCACAAACGTGATGTGTTTGCCCTCGGCGGCCCATTTGGCAAAGGTACCGCCGCAGAAAAATTCGGGATCATCGGGGTGGGCAAAGATGCCCATCACTCGGGTGACTGGATTGTGTTCGGTCATGTATGCTCCTGCGTTCAGTCCTTCTTCCGGCGCGATTTTCTCTGGCGACCGCGGTGGCGCGATGATTTTTTGCTGCGGCTCGAGCGTCTGTTCGATTTCTGCTCGTCGTCGTTGTCGTCGGGCGCGCGGTCCGATGGTTGGCCCCCGCCGCCGGCCTTTTGCTTGAGCGCCTCCCATTCTTCCATCGGGATGATTTCTTCACGCTTGACCGTGTAGCGGGTGTCGTCGATGAGCACCACAACCGAATCGCTCATCGGCAGCACATCGATCACGCGGCCTTCACCGTACGGCGTGCCAATGCGCTTCTTGCGCTTGGGGAGGTGCTTACGCGCCTCGACGTACTGCTCGTACTCGTACAGCAGGCAGCAGCGCAGCCGCCCGCACATCCCGGTGATCTCCGACGGGTTCAGCGAAATGCCCTGCGACTTCGCCATGCGGATCGAGATCGGGCTGAAGTCGGTCAGGAATGTGCTGCAGCAGCGCGGAATGCCGCAGGCCCCCATGCCGCCGATCACTTTGGCGACATCGCGCGGGCCGACCTGACGCAGCTCGACTTTGGCTTTGTAGCTGCGCTGCAGCTGCGTCCGCAGCCGCGACGTGTTGAGCTTGTCCTCGGCGCTGAACAGGAACGTGAGCAGCGTGCCGTCGAAGTTGTACTGGGCGGCGATGAACTTGGCATCCCCAAAGCCGCCCACCTCTGCCGCTTTTTCCCGGCAGTTGACCAGGGCTTCGGCTTCGCGCCCTTTCCAGGTCTTCTGGCTCAGCAAGTCGGCGGGGGTCGCCTTGCGCAAGATGGGCTTGTAACTTCGCCCGTTTCCCACCTCGTCTGGCGAGACCAGATTCATCACCTGGCCCAACTGCCGCCCGCGTGTGGTCTCGACGATAACGTAGTCCCCGACACGCAGTTCTGGCACGTGCCGGCAGCTAAAGTGGTACAGTTTCCCTATTTCGAAAAAGCGCACACCCGCAATCCAATTCGCGGCGGCGTGTGGCGCATGATCATTATGAACAGCCATCAATACCTTCCTGTGTTCGGCCCCTCAATTTGACTCGGCGATATCGTCTATAAGCCGAACAGAATCAACTATAGAAGATGTGAGAAGCGTTTGCAACAGGCCACGGTGTGAATGGGCCGTTGACGCCGCACAGATGAAGGCCGTACATTGTATAAACCCGGCGTTCGGTGTATGCTCGTGGGCAGCGGGGATATGAAGGAGAGACGTAACAATGTGCACCCAAAAAAGATGGTTATTGGCAGCGATACTCCTGCTGGTTGGGCTGGGAGCTACGGCTTGTTATAAGGATGCGGGGGAGAATGTCGAGCCGACCCGCCCTAACCGGGTTGATTTGAACGATATCAGCACCAGCACGTCGACACCGGTGCCGCCGACGCTGACCGCGTCCCCCTCGGCTGACGGCGACCTGGGCGCGCTGAGCACAGACGCCAACCCGCCGACCGGGACACCGACCGAACCGTCCGCTGATCTGCCCGACACGCCCGCCAGCGCACTGGCGACCAAGACGCTGGTGCCGACCCCCACCAAACCCGGGGCCACCAGTACCATCGCCGTCGTGCCGATTGACGCCTCGCCCCAGGTGCAGCCCAGCTTCACTCCTAAACCTGCCGACCTGACCGCAACGTCGCCGGGCATCGTCACGCCGAGCCGCAGCGATCTGCTGCCTTCGCCAACGCCGATCCCATCCCCGCCGCCCGCTTCCGACCTGGAACCCACCCCGACCACCATGATCCAGGAAGACCCGTGTGTCTATGTGGTGCAGGGGGGCGACACGCTGTTCTCTATCGCCGAGGACAATGAGGTCGAGCTGGACGACCTGCGCGCGGCCAACTCGTCGCTGATCGGCTTTAGCGACCTGATCCAGCCCGGATGGGAATTGCAACTGCCCGGCTGTGTGAGCAGCACCAGCACGCCCGCCGCGACGGAAGCGCCACCCATTGACCTGGCCACTGCGCAGCCGGTAACGGCCAGCCCGGTCCCGGTTGATGGCAAGGTGCGGCATACCGTCAAAGCAGGGGAAACAGTCTTTGGCATCGCCCAACAGTATCCCGGCGTGTCTCCCGAGGACATCATCGCGGCCAACAATCTGCCCATGTATGGCGACACCCCGATTATCCAGGTGGGCCAGGAACTCGTGATCCCGCCCCCGGTGCGGGAATAGACGCCGCGAAAATCAGGCAAAAAGCACGGGCATACGCCACGCGGGGTATGCCCGGTTTTTGTCGGATGGGATGGGCCGGGTCAGCCGTCGTTTAGCTGCCGTATTTGTTGTTCAGCAGGTCAAGCAGCGTACCGGCATCAACCGCATCTTTGGAGCCGAGCATGGACAGGCTGCCCAGGAATCCACTCTTGGACTGCCGGGCCTCCAGATCCATCGTCAACTCGTCGAAGGCTTCGGCATCAAGCTTGCTGACCATCTGCTGCTCGTTGTCGCTCAGATTGTAGTCGGACAGGGCGGTCTCGAGATCGCTGAGTAACTGGCTGCGGAATTCTTCGTCGGTCAGGGCGCGACTGACGATAGACGCTAACGCTTTGCGCGACATAATGTGCTCCTCATACTCTGACTGGCCGGATGATGGTTAAGCTGGACGTGATCTTGACTTTATCTTATAGTATGATTTGGAACTTCCGGCAAATTGAATGGGACTCGTCATGCGCAAAATATTCCTGGCACTCATCGCCATCACCATCACAGGAATAGTCGTGGCCTCACACGCTGCCGCCGCTTACCCCGGCCCGAAGGACCCGCCCACGCCCCAACCCGACGCGCCACCCGTCCCACTGCGGGGCTACACCGGGCTGGACAACCCGGCGCATGGCAACTACATTACCCGTGACAACCCCGACGATCCGCTGGCGGGCTTCACGCGGCGGCCCCTGGATGAGTACATTATCCCCGCAGGTGGGCTGTTTATGGACCCGCTGCACGCCGGACCACACTATGGCATTGATTACACCACGCCGGGCGATTATTTGCAGGGTAAGGACACCTGGGTGCATTCGATCGGCTCGGGCTACGTGACGGCGCGCTCAGCGTGCGTGCCGTGTTTCGTCGATGGTGACGCGCAGGGCTGCATCAGGTCGAAATTGCCGAAATACAATTTCGGCTTTGGCGGGATGGTAGTCGTCGAAACCCCATACAGCCCTAACATCTCGATCTACGTGATGTACGCCCACCTGAACCGCGACGTGGTCAGCCTGGGCGATTACGTAACCGCCGATGACCTGATCGGCGTGGTGGGCAATACCGGCTACTCCGAAGAAATCCACCTGCATCTGGAAGTGCGTTATGGCCGCCCCGGCCAGTTCTGGAACGCCGACTTCGGCACGCAGGAAGTGATGGACCGTTGGCTGGCGACGATGTACGTCACTCCGGCGGTGTTGGTGCTGCCTGATCACCATACAGCGTTTGTCACACACCTCGCAGAGTGGGCCGCCCTCCAGCCAGATATCGACGATTCACTCCCCTAAACGCTCATTCGCAGCGTGATAGGCTCTCTGCGCCTCAAAATGGCGCTTTAAGCGAATTAGTCGTGATAATGCAACTTATCAGGAGTAATTTATCGCCCGCAGCGCCCCAGGCGGCTCTGAGCGCATCCGGTCGCATACATCCCGCACACACGCCGGTCCTACCGGCTCCGGCAGCCGAAAGGGACTTGACAATCACCCGCGACCCGGCTAGAATGTGGGCTGCGACGGCGGCAAGGTCCGCCGTCAGCACTACGAGTTGGGCCTGTAGCTCAGCTGGGAGAGCGCCACAATGGCATTGTGGAGGCCAAGGGTTCGAGCCCCTTCAGGTCCACCAACATAATCACCCACCATCGTCCTCTGTAGTCCCTGACCGGGCATAGGGGACTTTGTTTTAGCTGGTGCCCGCCGGCAGATGGCGCGCAACATTAAAAACTTGTTAAAGTTTGCTCACCCCCCATTTTTGGGTAGTTATATTGGTGAATTTTGGTGTACATTTAAAGTAAGGAACGACACATACCGTCTGCGTTCGACTGTAACAGCAAAGGGGCTTTATCGTGGCCAAGAACACCGACCGGCGCTCGTTAGCAAAACGGATCTCTGAACTGCTTGATCGACTTCTTGATGCGCTCGCGCATTCGCGGCCTGCCCCTGCTCCTGTTCCAGTGCGCACAGACGAGCCGCCCCGGCGTTAATCGGGGATGTGTGTATGCTGGCCTGAATAGCTAATCATCCTGTACGGGGTGCCGCGCAAGGCGTGATCCTTGCCTCATCAGCGGCCCCCCGTTGTGTATAATTGCGTGGCCCCTGGTGAATACCCAGGGGCTTGTTATTATTATAGGCCTGTATCCGATGTGGAGGACGACATGCTCTGCAATATGGCCGGTTATTATCCAGAATGTGTATACTGCCTTTTCGCGGTCCGCCGTTGTCGGAGCAACGGGCCGCGAGCATGAGCAGCATGTTTCGTTATCCAGTTTGTGGTGAGAGACCTGAATGCATGGAGCTAGAAAACAGCGATGGCTGACAAATATCACCCGCAAGAAATCGAACCTAAATGGCAAACACGTTGGGAAAGCGACGGGCTGTATCGTTCGGTAGTGGATGAAGACAGGCCGAAGTTCTACGCGCTGACGATGCTGCCCTATCCCAGCGGCGATCTGCACATCGGGCACTGGTACGCGATGACCCCATCCGATGCGCGCGCGCGGTGGCTGCAGATGAAGGGCTACAACGTCCTGTTCCCAATGGGCTTTGATGCGTTTGGGCTGCCGGCAGAAAACGCCGCAATCCAGCGCAACATTCACCCCAAGACGTGGACCGCGCAGAACATCAAGCGCATGCGCCACCAGTTGAAAACGATGGGCGCCATCTTCGACTGGGAGCGCGAAACGGTCACCAGCGATCCGTCCTACTACAAGTGGACGCAGTGGTTTTTCCTGCAGTTCTACCACACCGGGCTGGCCTACCGGCATCTGTCGGCGGTTGACTTCTGCCCGCGCTGCAACACGACCCTGGCCCGCGAGCAGGTCTGGGGCGAGGATCGCCACTGCGAGCGCTGCGGCACGCCCGTGATCAAGAAGGACCTGGAGCAGTGGTTCTTCCGCACGACCAATTACGCCGAAGAACTGCTGGACCACAGCCAGATCGACTGGCCGGAGCGCGTCAAGACGATGCAGACCAACTGGATCGGACGCAGCGAAGGCGCGCACGTGGTCTTCAAGACCGAAGACGGCGATTCGATGGAAGTTTTCACCACGCGGCCCGATACGCTGTGGGGCGCGACCTTCATGGTGCTGGCCCCGGAGCACCCGCTGGTGGACAAAGTGACCACGGCGGAAAACCGCGCCGAGGTCGACGAGTACGTCGCCCAGGCCGCGCGCAAGTCCGAGATCGACCGCACCGCCGAGGGCAAAGAAAAAACCGGCGTCTTCACCGGCGGCTACGCGATCAACCCGGTCAACAACGAACGCATCCCGATCTGGATCGCGGACTACGTGCTGATCAGCTACGGCAGCGGCGCGATCATGGCCGTACCCGCCCACGATCAGCGCGATTTCGAATTTGCGCGGCAGTTCGATCTGCCGATCCGCATCGTGATCCAGCCGGAAGGCGTCGACGACCTGAATCCCGACAACATGACCGCAGCCTGGCCCGGCGAGGGCGTGATGGTCAACAGCGGCCAGTTCGACGGCACGCCCGCCCGCTACAGCGCAGACGGCACCAAAAACGAGGCGGTCCGCGTGGTCACGGAATGGCTGGAAGAACAGGGCATCGGGCACGGTGCGGTCAATTACCGCCTGCGCGACTGGCTGATCAGCCGCCAGCGCTACTGGGGCGCGCCGATCCCGATCGTGTACTGCGACAAGTGCGGCGCGGTCCCGGTGCCGGAGGAAGACCTGCCGGTACTGCTGCCCGATGATATCGACTTCAAGCCGACCGGCGAAAGCCCGCTGAAATATAACGAGGACTTCCTGCACACGACCTGTCCGCAGTGTGGCGGCCCGGCCCACCGCGAGACGGACACGATGGACACCTTCATGTGTTCGTCCTGGTACCAGTACCGCTATCTAAGCCCGGACTACGACGGCGGCCCGTTCGACCCGCGCGAGGGCGCGTACTGGCTGCCGGTCGACCAGTACACCGGCGGCATCGAGCACGCCACCATGCACCTGATCTATACCCGCTTCTTTACAAAGGCGATGCGCGACTGCGGCATCTTCGACGAGGCCGAGGCCATCGCCCGCACGATGGGGCGCGACACCGAGCACCTGTTCGACGAGCCGATGACCGCGCTGTTCAACCAGGGCATGATCCTGGGCGAGCCGCGCGACGGGGACCTGATCGTGGCAACCGGCGAGTTCCAGGGCGAAAAACTGCACGCCTCGCACGTCAAGGTGATGGCGACACCCGAAGCCCTGCCGCAGCCCGGCGCGAACCAGGTCGCCGGCGAGGTGATGGCGCGTACCGAAATGGTGCTGAAGGTCCAGACGCCGGACGGGCGCTCGCTGGTGGTGAGCACCACCGACGACACCGTGTTCGAGATTCCGCGCGTGGGCGAAGGTGCTACGGTGGAAGATGTCTACTACCGGCTGGAAGCCGAGAAGATGTCCAAGAGCAAGGGCAACGTCGTCGCGCCGGACGAGTTGGTCGAGGAATACGGAGCCGACGCGGTGCGCGCGTACCTGATGTTCGCCTTCCGCTGGGAGCAGGGCGGCCCCTGGGACAGCCAGGGTATGCAGGGCGTGGTACGCTGGCTGCACGACGTGTGGGCGCTGGCCACAGCAGATACGCCGGATGGCAAAGTCGACGACAAGGCCGAGCGTGACCTGGCGCGCCGGGTCCACCAGACGATTGAAAAGGTGTCGGATAGCCTGGAGACGTTCGGGTTCAACACTGCCGTCGCCGGCCTGATGGAGCTGAAGAACACGCTGCAAGACGTGCAGCGCGCCAACAACGTCAGCCCGCAGGCCTGGGGCGATGCGCTGGGCACGATGCTGGTGCTGATGGCCCCCTTCACGCCATTCATCGCCGAAGAGCTGTGGGAGCGCATCGGCCACGCATACAGCGTCCACAGCCAGCCGTGGCCGGCGTTCGACCCCGAGATCGCGGCGGAGGAGGAAATCACGCTGGTGGTGCAGGTCAACGGCAAGGTCCGCGACCGCATCCAGGTGCCCGCCGATATCTCCGAAGAGGACGCCAAGCAACTGGCGCTGGAATCCGACGGAGCCAAGCGCCACATGGACGGCAAAGCGCCGCGCAAAGTGATCTACATCGGCAATCGCGGCATGGTGAATATCGTAGTCTAACTGCTAACGCCATCACGCGATATTGTGAAGATATGAATACACAACAGCGCCGGAAGCGGCAACGTTCCCGGCGCTGTTTGTTGTGCGGTCTATGGTGGTTAGGCCGGCGTGGAATCCTCCGGCAGCCGGAAGCTTTCCCCGGCAGGGTACACATCCTGCATCTCGACATCGCGGTAGACCGTGACAGCCCCATAGCCATCGATGTGATAGCTGCCGTCCGGATGGCAGATCAACGACGTCGCCTGGTCGACGCCCAGCAGGGTCACGTCATTGGGACAATCCTTCAGCAAGATGTCGGGCGTCAGACGCATCTGGACCAGGTTGTGATGGGGCACAATCGCCAGATGCGGCGCAAGCCCCAGCCCGCTTTCCCAGTCGTTCGCAAACCAATACATCGCCCCCAGCGCCATCGCACTCGCCCCGGTCGCCATGACCGCCGCCTTGCGCCGCAGCGCGCGGTGCAGCGCGTCCTCGGTTTTGGTGCCTTGCAGGCGCTCGACGAGATCAAGCGGACTGCCATCGGGCAGCACAATCGCGCTCACCTTATCCAGCACTTCGTAGTTCAGGCGGGTGTTGGCGTCTTGCTGGTTTTTGATCAGGCTGAGTTCGGTATGTGCGCTGAGGTTTTTGAAGTAACGCGCGATTTTGCTGGCCTCGCGCTCCGGGTTTTGGACGGCAGCCGTCGGAACGATGGCAACCCGGGGGCGCTCATTCCCGCGCACCAGTTGCAACCAGTTGTGGTCGGTTTGCCTGCTGCGTGCCGAGAATGCTTCGCCGCCGTTGAGAATAAGATATCCTTTGATCATAATCCGTTACCTTTAACAAACATGGCGCAGACTCAAGCCAGCCTGTAAGCCGCGTTCTGTACCTGCGGTGGCAGGTGGTGATCATCTATCTAGGATGACGGTTACCCGCCATCTCTAGCAACCGACCCGGAACTCATAACGGGACGGGCCGCCCCTGGTTCCTGCTTGGTATTGCTCCCGGTGGGGTTTGCCTGGCCGCCGATGTCACCACCGGCGCCGGTGCGCGCTTACCGCACCGTTTCACCCTCACCTCGCGCCCAATGGGCGGAGGCAATACACCTCTCTGTTGCACTATGCCGTCGGGTTACCCCGCCTGGCCGTTAGCCAGCACCGTGCCCTGTGGAGCGCGGACTTTCCTCACCCTGCCGCGTGGCAGGGCGCGATCACCCGGTCGACTTGAGCCTGCCGCTATTATACCAGCCCCGCGTTAATATTACGTTTGAACCTGGCCCTGCGGCGCGATCACTTCCAGCCCGCCCATGTACGGGCGCAGCACAGCCGGCACCACCACGCTGCCATCGCGCTGCTGGTAGTTCTCCAGCACGGCGATCAGCGCGCGCACCATGCCCAGGCCCGACCCGTTGAGGGTGTGCACATAGCGGGGCTTGCCGCCGCCGTCGGGCCGGTAGCGGATGTTGGCGCGGCGCGCCTGGAAGGCTTCGGTGTTGCTGCACGAGCTGACCTCCAGCCATTCCCCGCTGCCGGGGGCCCACATTTCCAGGTCGAACTTCTTGGCGGCGGAAAAGCCCAGATCACCGGTCACCATTTCGTTGCGCCGGAAGGGAATGTCCAACAGGCGGCACACGTTCTCCGCGTGCTGGACCAGTTCTTCGAGCGCGTCGTAGCTGGTCTCCGGCGTGGTGAACTTGTACAGTTCAACCTTCTCGAACTGGTGCACCCGCTTGATCCCGCGCGTGTCGCGCCCGGCACTGAATTTCTCGCGGCGGAAGCACGGCGTATGCGCGACGTAGTTCACCGGCAGCGCGGCCTCGTCGAAGATCTCGTCGGCGTGCATGTTCGTCAGCGCGACCTCCGCCGTCGGCAGCATATAAAGCTGCGACTCATCGTCGAAATATACCACGTCCCGGAACTTGGGGAACTGCGCCGAGCCGAACATCGCCTCCTCGCGCACCATAAACGGCGGGTACACCTCGGTGTAGCCGTGCTGCGTGGTGTGCACATCCATCAGCCAGGCGATCATCGCCCGGTACAGGCGTGCGCCCATGCGCTTGAGGACGTAGAAGCGCGTGCCGGAGAGCTTCACCCCGCGCTCGAAGTCGATGATGTCCAGCGCCGGCCCGAGATCCCAATGGGGCTGCGGCTGGAAGTCGAAGGAGCGCGGTTCGCCCTCCGCGTCGTGGATCACGTTGTCCTCTTCGCTGAGGCCGACCGGCACGCTCTCGTGTGGCATGTTAGGAATCCACAGCATATGCTCCTCAAGCTGCGCCTCAACCTCGCGAATCTCCTCGTCAAGCTCGTTGACGCGCTGGCCGAGGTTCTTCATGCTGTCGGTCAGCGTGTCCAGCGCGACCTTGACCGCCTCCTCCGACTCATCGCTTTCGCCGGGCAGCGGCTGCGGATCGGCCAGCGCCGCCAGGAAGCCGTCGATATCCCCGGCATCGAGCGCCTGGGCCGCGCGCCTGGCCCCGCCGATGGTCTGCGCGGGCGACAGCGACTTGTTGCCCCGGAAGCGTCCCATCTGCTTGTTGAGCTTGTTGCGGTTGGCCTTGATCTGCTCGACCGTCGTGATCAACTCACGACGCCGCTGGTCTAACGCCAGAATCGAATCGATGCGGGGAATGGCCTCTTCGTCGTTCAGGTTGCGAAGCTGGCGTTTTACCTCGTCGGGGTTTTCACGAATAGTTGCAATATCGAGCATTGCCTTATTCCTCCTTTGGCTGCTTGTGGCGTCGCTGGGCTTTGGCCTGGCGGCGTTGATAGGCCGTGTAGTCGCTGTAAATTTGCAGCGCAGCCAACGCCAGCCCGATCAGGATGACCCCGATCACCAGGCCATCCCAGATATCCGGTTTCATGAAATCAAACGTCATAGGTCTGTGCTCCTGACAAACAAAAAAAGCCCCTCATCCGGATCAACCAGGACGAGCGGCTCGTGGTGCCACCTGGATTTTATCCCTACCTCGCGGCAGGGACCTCAGCGAGTCAGCGACTCGCACGCGCTAACGGGCGTACCCGGCCTGCCTTGTGTCGGCGGCGACGTACTCAGGAGTGGATTTCAGGGGGCGGTGCTGCTGCCTTGCACCAACCGGCAGCTCGCTGGGAACACGCGGCCCCTTACTTGGCTCCCTCAAAGTCATTGGCAGCAGTGTAGCAAACCGGGCGGGGGCTGTCAAGCACGGGCTGGCACGAATTTTGAACCAAACAGGGTGCCCAGTTGTACCATTAACGGAAAGTATCTCAGATCATGCCGAATAAAGGCCAGACGTCACTTTGCACGAGGGGGGGCAATCGATAAGCTAAACGCGGTAGTCGGCTTCTTGTCATTTTTTACAAAAAATTTGTCAAGCACCCGAAACTAAAATACAATTCCGCAAAACTTTTCTAGGCAGTGCGTTTGTTCTGTCACTTTTGTGCGTCTAAGAAAAGTGACAAAGGAGAGGTAGGCTTTTGACAGTCTTAATGGAGGTCAAGGACCTCACAACAAAATTTCATACCGAAGAAGGGACGGTCTACGCTGTCAACGGCGTTTCCTACATCCTCGAAGAGGGGGAAACGCTGGGGGTAGTGGGCGAAAGTGGCTGCGGAAAGAGTGTGCATGCCCTTTCGATCATGGGCCTGATCCCCAAGCCGCCTGGCGAGATCACCGCTGGCGAAGTCCATTTTCGCGGGCGGGACCTCCTGAAGTTATCCAAGAATAAGCAGCGCCTGGTGCGTGGGGCCGAGATCGCGATGGTCTTCCAGGACCCGATGACCTCGCTCAACCCCGTGCTGACGGTTGGGCGGCAGATCACCGAAGCGTTGAAGCTGCACCTGGGCATGGATAACGAACAGGCCCGCGCACGTGCGGCAGAACTGCTCTCGATGGTCGGCATTTCATCGGCAGCCGATCGACTGGATGATTATCCACACCAGTTTTCCGGTGGGATGCGCCAGCGCGCCATGATCGCGATGGCACTGTCGTGCAATCCGCAGCTGTTGATCGCCGACGAGCCGACCACCGCGCTGGATGTGACCATCCAGGCTCAGATTCTGGACCTGGTGCGCCGTCTGCGCGACAAAATCGGCATGGCGATGATCTGGATTTCGCACGATCTCGGCGTGGTCGCCGGGCTGGCCGACACCGTCAACGTGATGTACGCCGGCTATATTATCGAGCGTGGCCCGGCCAAAGCGGTCTATGGTGATCCACGCCATCCTTACACCCTGGGCCTGCTGGGGTCGCTGCCCCGCCTGGACCAGAAAAACGAGGAACTGTTTTCCATCGAAGGGGCCCCGCCGGACATGCGCTATCTGCCGAAGGGCTGCCCATTCGCATCACGTTGTGTCTACAGCATTGACAAATGCACAACCACGAATCCCCCGCTGGCCCCGGTCGCCAACTCGATCGAAGGGCATACCACAGCTTGTTGGGTGGACATTCGTAAGAAGGAACAAGAACATGAACCAAGCCAAGCCTGATACGCAAACCGCCACGACTACGCCCACCTCGCGGGACGGCAAAAAAGTGTTGGTGCGGGTCAAGAACCTGAAGAAGCATTTTCCGATCCACTCTGGCATTTTGTTCCAGCGCGAAGTCGCCGCCGTAAAAGCGGTTGATGGGATCAGCTTTGACATCTACGAAGGCGAAACGCTGGGTCTGGTCGGTGAAAGCGGCTGCGGCAAGTCCACGTCAGGACGCACAATCCTGCAGCTCTACGAAGCGACCGCAGGCAGCGTACAGTTCGACGGGCAGGAGATCACCGAACTTTCGGGTTCGAAGATGCGTCGCATGCGGCGCAAAATGCAGATGATCTTCCAGGACCCCTACGCATCGCTCAACCCGCGTATGTCGGTAGGCCGCATCGTGGCCGAGCCGTTGGTGGTCCACAACATTGGCACCAAACGGGAACGCCGCGAGCGCGTAGCCGACCTGCTGGACCTGGTGGGGCTGAACCCGTACTTTGTGCGGCGTTACCCGCACGAGTTTTCCGGCGGCCAGCGCCAGCGTATCGGGTTGGCCCGTGCGTTGGCCCTCAACCCGTCGTTCATCGTGGCCGACGAGCCGATCTCGGCCCTGGATGTGTCGATCCAGGCCCAGGTGGTCAACCTGCTGGAGAAACTCCAGGACGAACTCGGCCTGACGTACCTGTTCATTGCGCACGACCTGAGCATGGTGCGGCACCTGTGCAACCGGGTAGCGGTGATGTATCTGGGCAAGATCGTCGAGATCGCCGAGAGCGAAGAACTGTACACCAACCCGCTGCATCCCTACACCCAGGCGCTGCTGTCGGCGGTGCCGGTGCCCGATCCGGCGGTGGAAGAAAAACGCCAGCGGATCATCCTCAAAGGTGATGTGCCCAGCCCAATCAACCCGCCGACCGGGTGCAACTTTAACACGCGGTGCCCGGTATCGGTTGATGTTTGCTATGACGAAGACCCCGAATTGGTCGAGGTCCTGCCCGAACATTGGGTCGCCTGTCATCGCGTGATCTGATTGAAGACCGGCCTCCCCTGTTCGACTTTGATCGGGGGCGGTTATGACAATGAAGGAGAAATAAAGATATGGCCGTTGCGGAAGGCGCAGAGCCAATCTCTTTGGAGGAAGAAGAACGAGTAGCGAACCCCTGGGTCGACGCCTGGCACTTGTTCAGGCGGAATCGAGCGGCAGTCGTCGCCCTGGTGGTGCTTAGCATCTTGTTTTTCATCGCCATCACAGCCCAACTCTGGACCCGCGTCGGGCTGCTCGATAACCGGACGGGGGCCAAGTCGATGCACACGATCAACCCGGTCAATCTGGAAAGGCAAGACTCCTATCCAGACCCCGGCTTGTGTGCACGCGACAACCTCAACAGTAACCCGTATTGGTGCGGCTGGCTGAGCCAGCAAGCCCTGGTCGAAGTCCAAACCCAACACTGCTTCCGTGATACTCCAGACTATTCTCAGGAGCAGTGGTGCTACTTGCTGGGGGCGGACAGCAGTGGTAAGGACTGGCTGTCGCAGACAGTCTACGGGGCTCAGGTATCACTGTCCGTTGGCGTGTTGGGTGCGACGATGAGTCTGATCGTCGGCCTGATCTACGGCGTGATTTCGGGATTTTACGGGGGCCGCATCGACAATGTGATGATGCGCGTCATCGACTTCCTGTACGGTATCCCCTACCTGGTGCTGGTGATCTTGCTACAGGTGTTCTTCACCGAGATCGCCCACGAGTACCAGGACGAAGCACGCGGTGGGTTTGTCGGCTTCATCCTGGACCTGAACCAGGACATGGGTGGGCTGCTGTTCCTGTTCATTGCGCTGGGTGCGCTGAGCTGGATCGGCATGGCACGTCTGGCACGCGGGCAGGTCTTGTCCTACCGCGAGAAGGAATTTGTCGAAGCAGCCCGTGCCGTCGGCGCCAGCAACCGCCGCATCATCTTCGTGCACTTGCTGCCGAACGTGATCGGCCCGTTGATCGTCGCCGAAACGCTGGCTATCCCCGGATACATCTTCACCGAGGCCTTCCTGAGTTTCATTGGCCTGGGCATCCAGCCCGGCACGCCCTCGTGGGGCGCGATGATCAGCACCGTCCGCGAACGGGGCGGTTTCCTTTCCAATCGTCATATTCTGCTAGTACCAAGTGTGGCGCTGGTAATTACCACCTTGTCCTTTAACTTCTTGGGTGACGGTCTACGTGACGCGCTCGACCCACGTATGCGCGGGACATAACCGGATACCATGAAGAAGAGGAGAAACGTGAACGTGAACAAAAAAACTTTAGGACTTTCAGGCGCATTGATGCTGGTCATCATGATGTTGATGCTGGCCAGCCTGGCCTGTTATTCGGGCGATTTGGGGTTGTTCGAACTGACCCCGTTCTATACACCAACGCCCCTTCCCGTCGATGAAAACGCACAGTTTGACGTTTTGGAGACTGTGCTGGCTCCCAACGAGGAGGGCGAAGCGTTCTTCTACATGACGCTGAAGCCAGAACCCTTGCTGGACAACAAAACCAACACCAAAGCCTTGTGCGAGGGTAACTCGGCGGCAGACATCTTGTACGCAGGCCGCATCTATGAAGAAGGCGGCGACCTGTACCTGAACGAGGGCGAATACGAAGGCCGGGTGATGATCCCTGATATCGAGGCGGATAACGGGGTCATTCATGTGCTCAACGGCGTACTGCTGCCGGAAGGCGTGGACCAACTGCCCCGCGGCACCCCCGCTGCGGACGGCGCGGCGGTGGATGCTGCCGCTGGGGCGGGCGATGGACAGGACATGCTCAGCCTGCTCCAGCAAGACGATCGCTTCGACTTTGCGATCTTGACGGCGGCCCTCGAGAAAGCCGGGCTGGCCGCTACGCTGCAGGGCGATGGCCCCTTCACGCTCTTTGCCCCGCCCGACGAAGCCTTCGAGAATATGTTGAGCCTGCAAGGTCTGACGGTCGATGAATTTCTGGCCAGCGACCCCGATGCCTTGGCGGAGATCCTGCTGTACCATGTCGCTGAGGGGCAGTTGCTCCAGGAAGACCTGGCTCAGATGGAGACGGTGAGCACGCTGCACGGCACCAAGGTCACCATCGCCGTCGCCAATATTTACTATCTGGCGGACTGCGTCGGATCGGTCGGCTGGGTAGTCGAAGAGCGTTTGGCCGGGCCGTTGGACTTCCCGCGCGGCCAGTTGGCCCTGACCCTGACCCAGGACGACAGCGATGTCGTGACGCTGCTGGATGACCAGTTCGAGCCGCAGCCCGCCGTCGCGTTTGGCCCGCAGTGCGCCCCCGGCACCATTGTGCCGATTTTGCGCATCCATGCGTTTGACAAAGACGGCGACGGCATCCGGGAAATCTACTACCGGGCCGAATGTCCCCTGTACGACACAATGGGCAACTTCGCCGGCTATCAGAAGGGCTGGCTCACGAACAACGACCTGGCTGGCCCCGCCGAGATCAAGGTTCAGCAGCGTGCGCTGCCGATCTTGCCGCCTGATGCCGGACCGGACTTCCAGCTCACGACCGAACCAATGCCCCGGACAGACCCCAACGTCGAATTTGTGGACTGCCCGATGGACGCGGTGCTGCGTGCGACGGATGCCCAGTTGATTGATGACAGCGAGATTTACTATAAATTTACCTGTATGTACGAAGGAGACGACGGAACCCCGCAGGAAGCTGAAGGCTGGCTGGACCAGCGCTACTTCGTCGGTCCGCTGCTTTACGATCCAGGGATAGATGTGCTCCTGTTGGCTTCGCCGGTGCCCTTCTTTGCCGACGAACTGCCCGAAGAGATCGCCGAGCAGGCTCGCACTGCGGCGGAACAAGGCACAACCGAAGTTGAAGACGACGCCGGTGATGCCGCGGCAGACGACGTCGCAGCCGACACCGGTGATGATGTGGCGGCGGCTGGGGGCGCGGAAGATGCCAAGCGTTTCGTGATCGACTTCGCCCAGCCGTTGTACCTGACGACTGACCCCGCCCTGGCCATCCCCGCAGGTGACGATGCCAACGTCCTGGGACAGTGCACGCCGGACACAGTCGCGTCGATCCAGGAATATGAAGGGGTCGACACGATCTACTACTACATCACCTGCACCGGCTGCCAGCTGGATCAGGCGGAACTGACCGTCGAGGTGGCCTTCGAGGGCTTGCGCGGTACCACCACCGTCCGCTCGATCTGCCTGGAAGAACAGGTGCTTGAGGGATGGATCATGCAGGACAACCTCAAGGGGCCATTGGCCTTTGTGCCGGGCGATGTCACCCGCTATATCGAAGACAGCGACGCCTGGATCGAAGACGATGACGGTGACCGCCGCTATGTGCGTATCCCCAAGACCGAGGTAGGTGCGTCGGGCTTTGGCAAGCGCAGCGAGTACGCGGGGCGCTGCCTGCCTATGGAGCCGATTGTGGTCGAAGGGGTGCGCCTGAGCCAGGCCGAAACCAGCACCGACTACGAAATCTTCTACGAGGTGTCGTGCAACGGGGAACCGGCCTACATCGAATACTACGAAGACGCCGATGGCACCCGCGAGCCACAGACATTCTATCGTGAAGGTGAACTTGAGAAGATCGAAGGGCTGGCCTTGCCCCGCGATCTAGAACCCGTTGAGTCAGATGCACCCGCAGGGCAGTAACGACACTCCGGGGCAGCCCACCTGAGGTTGCCCCGGGTTATAGACTACAAGAGGACAATATGCAAGAAGTACAAAGAATAGTTTTCGGGTTACTGAAAAGCATCTGGGACTTCCTGACCGGCATTCTGCGGGCCATAGGGGGCACCAGCATGCTCAAGTTCCTGATCCGGCGATTGCTGGCAGCCATCCCGGTCCTGCTTGCGATCTTGCTGGTGACCTTCACATTGTCCCATCTGCTGCCCGGTGGCCCGTTCAATGCGGTCGGCCAGCGCCGGATGCCGGATTATGTGAAGGAACAGCTCGAGCAGCAGTTTGGCCTGGACAAGCCGCTGATCTTCAACACCTGGAACGACGGCAAATGCCCCGAAGCTGAAGATCAGATGGAAGCGGCTGGATGCTACGACGAATATAACAAGGACCTGGCACGGCACGCGGACTACCAGGCCTATCTGGTCGGCGTAGACCACTACCAGGAATACGAGGACATCAAGGCGCAGTACGAGCAGTATCAGGCGCACCAGGCGGCTCTGACCGAATACGAAGCCGCCGAAGCCGAGTATGTGGCTGCCGTCGAGAAGTACAACGCCGCCCTGTCCCTGCAAGGGGTGGGCGCCGAGGTTGACCAGCTCGAAGCGCAGATGAATGAGGCTGGCGAGCGACTGGTCGCAGCCAGTATGGCGCTGGACCAGTTCGACGCGGATGCCATGCAGGACTATGCCGCGACCAAGCTCACCGAGCACCAGCAGTATTTGGTGGAAGCCGAGGAAAGCCTGGCAGAATACGACGCGGCTGTTGAGCGCCTGAACGAGCTGCAGAGCACCCTGGCCCAGGTACGCACCAGCGGCAGCTTTAAAGAGGAAGAGAGAATCCCCAAACTCCAAGAGGGGGTGAATGAGGCTAAAGCCGAGGTGAAAGCCCTGGCAATTGAGGCCCCGGAAGAACCTGCCGAGCCGGAATTTGTGATCGAAGAAGAACCCAAGAGGCCCAAGTCGTGGAGCCTGCTTCCGATCACCCGGTACGAGACCTTGACAGAGAGCGGCGGCGATGCGACCGCCACCACGCGTAACACGGTGAAGGTCACGCGCATCGACCTGCTGGACTCGCAGTTCTTCAACTACATGTGGGACGCGATGCACATGGACTTCGGCCCTTCGCTGAACGTGTCGAACCGCACCCGGAACATCCAGGTGAGCGAGGAAATCTCCGAACGTCTGCCCGTCTCCTTGCAGGTCGGCCTGTTCGCGGTCGCGTTGGGCTTCCTGTTGGGGGTTCCGCTCGGCGTCTTGGCAGCAGTCTATCATAACAGTGCGATCGACTATGTGGCGATGTTCTTCGCTGTGATGGGACAGTCCACACCCTCGATTGTACTGGCCCCCATCCTGATCATCATTTTCGCGGTGGAACTGGGATGGGTGCCGGTCGCGGCGACGGACAATGCCTGGCGTGAAGGCCCAGAACTGTCGTCGTACTACATCAAGATCATGGCGCTGCCTGTCATCACGCTGGGCACCGGCATGAGCGCCGGTATCGCCCGCCTGACGCGCGCCAGCCTGCTCCAGGTGCTGCACGAAGACTATGTGCGCACGGCACGCGCGAAGGGCCTGCGCGAGCGTGTTGTGGTTTACGTCCACGCGCTCAAGAACGCCATGATCCCGGTAACGACGATCCTGGGGCCGTTGCTGGCCGCCGTGCTGACCGGTACGTTCGTGGTCGAACTGATCTTCGTCATCCCGGGGCTGGGCAAGGTGTTTGTGGAAAGTGTGGCCGCCCGTGACTACACCATGATCATGGGGGTCTCGCTGCTCTACTCCGTCTTCCTGATCCTGGGGAATATCCTGGTGGACATCATGTACACCTGGCTCGACCCCCGCATCCGGTTCGACTAAAGCACCGTGTAGTGAATACCAAGCAAGACCTTCTGAGCGTGACACGAGCACTCAGAAGGTCTTTTTTCTGGCTGCAACTCGATTATCTTGGAAACCAGCCGACTTTTAGCGTATAATGGATGCCATCTCCTGGATAATGCGGTTGAAGTAGGGTGTTAATGAACATCATCTATATTGAGGACGATCCGACGAATATTCTGCTGTTGGAGCGAGTCACCCACTCGACTGGCGATTCGCTGTTGACATTCAGTGATGCCGAAAGTGCCTTAGACAGCGAATATGTCTGGGATGCAGATTTGTTCCTGGTCGATATTCACTTGCCCGGCGATCTGAACGGGCTGGATATGACCGATATTCTGCGCCGCAATGGCGTGAACGCGCCGGTGATCATGATCACTGCCTACGATCTGCCGGACTATATCGCGCGCTGCCGCGAAGTCGGCGGCGATCTCTACCTGGTCAAGCCGGTGAGCGTGCCGGAGCTGGTGGAAGTGCTCAACGACTACCGGCCCTGACGCTGCCACGGTCCTATGCAGGCTGGCATGTAGACCCAGCACGTTTTGGCATAATCCCTAACTAAAAACAACGCCCCAGATTGCTCCGGGGCGTTGTGATATTTCTAGACGTGGGGCCGGTTTAGAGATCGAACTGGGCCCACTGTTCGTACATCTTCCAGCGTGTCTGGACATCGTCGCGCAGGGCATCCGCCAGCTTTTCGGCACGATCCGGGTCCGAATTCCGCAGGATACGGAAGCGGTTCTGCTTGTACATGAACGTTTCGATATCCTCGGTCGGCGCTTTGGAGTCGAGCGTCAGCGGCTGCTTGCCCACGCGGGCGTTGTCCGGGTTGAAGCGGTACAGCGGCCAGAAGCCGGAGTCCACCGCATCTTGCTGGACCTGGTTACCGTACAGCAGGTCGTACCCGTGCGCGATGCACTGCGTGTAAGCAATGATCAGCGACGGACCGTCGTAGGCTTCGGCTTCGCGGAAGGCTTTGATCGCCTGGTTCATGTTTGCCCCGTGCGCGATCTGCGCCACGTAGATGTTGCCGTACGTCATGGCGATCATGCCCAGGTCCTTCTTGGGCAGGCTCTTGCCGGCTGCTGCAAACTTGGCAACGGCACCGCGCGGCGTCGCTTTGGACATCTGGCCCCCCGTGTTCGAGTAGACGCCGGTGTCCAGCAGCAGCACGTTCACATTGCGCCCGGACGCCAGCACGTGGTCCAACCCCCCGTAGCCGATGTCGTAGCCCCAGCCATCGCCACCGACGATCCACACTGATTTGCGCGCCAGGTAGTCGGCCACGCTCAGCAGTTGCTGCGCCAGATCGCTGTCGTCCTGCTTGAGCAAGGACTTCAGCTCTTCGACGCGCGCGCGCTGTTCTTCGATCTGTTCTTGCTCGTCCATCTCAGCGTCGCGGATCGCGGTGAGCAGTTCGGTGTGATTGTCTGCCGTCTTGTTCAGCTTGTCGAGCATTTCGTAGGCGTACTTGGTCAGTTTATCGACCGTCAGCCGCATCCCCATGCCGAACTCTGCCGCGTCCTCGAACAGCGAGTTCGACCAGGTCGGCCCGCGTCCATCTTCGCGCTTGGCGTAGGGCGTGGTCGGCAGGTTACCGCCGAAAATCGAGGAGCAGCCAGTCGCGTTGGCGATGATCGCACGGTCGCCGTACAACTGCGTCATCAGCTTGACCACCGGCGTTTCGCCACAGCCTGCACACGCGCCGGAGAACTCAAACAGCGGCGGCAGGAACTGCGACCCTTTGACCGTGAAACGGTTGAAGGTCGCGGGATCGGTTTCGGGCAAGGACAGGAAGTAGTCCCAGTTTTCGGCCTCGTTGCGCCGCAGTTCTTCGGTGAGCGGCTCCATGTTGATCGCTTTGCGATCGGTCTTCTTGCCATTCTCGTCTTTGGCGTGGGCCGGGCACGTTTCCACGCATACCCCGCAGCCGGTGCAGTCTTCGGGCGCGACCTGGACGGTGTACTTCATGCCCTTCCAGGAACGGCCACGCGCGTCCATCGACTTGAAGGTCGCCGGGGCATTGCCGTTGGCATATTCCGCGTCGTAAACCTTCATGCGGATCGTCGCGTGGGGGCACACGAAGGCGCACTGGTTGCACTGGATGCACACATCGGGGTCCCAGACGGGGATCTCAATGGCCACATTGCGCTTTTCGTATTGGGTCGTGCCGGTCGGGAAGGTCCCGTCGGCAGGCATTGCCGACACCGGCAGTTGGTCGCCGCGCCCGGCGATGATCTCGCCCAGCACGTCGCGGACAAAGTCTGGCGCATCGTCGGGAACCGGCTTGCGCATGGTCAGGTCGCTGGTGACCTTCTTCGGGTAGTCGACGGTTTCGATGCGGTCGACCGCGATTTCCGCCGCCTTGATGTTCATATCGACGACTTTTGCGCCCTTGAGGCCATAGGTGTCCTCGACGGCAGCTTCGATCATTTCCATCGCCTGCTCTTCGGGCAGCACACCGGAAATCTGGAAGAACGCCGCCTGCATGATCACGTTGATGCGGCCACCCAGGCCCACCTGCTTGGCGATGCTGGTCGCATCGATCACGTAGAATTTGGCCGCTTTGTCCACAAGCTGCTGCTGGACTTCGCGCGGCATGTGGTCCCACACCTCGTCCGCCGCATAGGGGCTGTTGAGCAGGAAGGTGCCGCCCTTTTCCAGCGGGGTGAGCATATCGTAGCGTTCCAGGAAGCTGAAGTTGTGGCAGGCCACGAAGTCGGCTTTGTTGATCAGGTAAGTGCTGCGGATCGGCTTCTTGCTGAAGCGCAGGTGCGAGATCGTGCGCGCCCCCGATTTCTTGGAGTCGTACACAAAGAAGCCCTGGCAGTAGTTATCGGTCGCCTTGCCGATAATCTTGATCGAGTTCTTGTTCGCGCCGACCGTGCCGTCCGCCCCCAGGCCCCAGAACATCATGCGGTGCACGTCTTCGCCTTCGGTGGAGAAGTCCGGGTCCCATTCCAGGCTGGTGTCGGTCACATCGTCGTAAATGCCGACCGTGAAGTGATTCTTGGGCTTGTCCTTCGCGAGATTATCAAACACGCCCTTGACCATCGCCGGCGTGAATTCTTTGGAGCTAAGCCCATAGCGCCCACCAACAATCTTGGGCATGGACTTGATATCGCCGTCGCTCACGGCTTCGTTGAAGGCCAAGACAATGTCGAGGTACAGCGGTTCGCCGCCGGCACCGGGTTCCTTCGTGCGGTCCAGCACGGCGATCCCCTTGACACTATCCGGGATGGCGTTGATCAACGCTTTGTTGTCGAACGGGCGGAACAGGCGGACTTTGACCACGCCGACCTTCTCGCCCATTTCCTCAACCATGTAATCGACGGCTTCGTGTGCAGCCTCGGCCCCGGACCCCATCAGCACGACGACGTATTCCGCGTCCTCCGCGCCGAAGTAATCAAACAGGTGGTACTGGCGGCCAACGACCTTCGCGAAGCGGTCCATCACGTCCTGCACGACCTGCGGCGTTTTGACGTAGTACGGGTTCACCGACTCACGCCCCTGGAAGAACACATCAGGGTTCTGCGCGGTACCGCGCAGCACCGGGTGATCGGGCGACATGCCGCGTCCACGATGGGCCAGCACGGCCTCATCGTCGATCACCGCGCCCAGGTCTTCACGATTCAGCTTTTCGATCTTCTGAATCTCGTGCGACGAGCGGAAGCCATCGAAGAAGTGGACAAACGGCACCCGCGATTCGAGCGAGGCTGCCGTGCCGATCAGCGCCATGTCGTGAACTTCCTGAATGCTGCCGGAGGCCAGGAAGCCAAACCCGGTCGCGCGGGCGGCGGTGATATCGGAGTGATCGCCAAAAATGGAGAGCGCCTGTGCCGCGAGCGAACGAGCCGCGACATGGAAACAGGTTGGCAGCAACTCGCCTGCGATCTTGTACATATTGGGGATCATCAGCAGCAAGCCCTGCGACGCAGTAAAGGTCGTGGTCAGTGCACCTGCCGTCAAGGCCCCGTGCACGGCGCCGGCGGCGCCCCCTTCGGCCTGCATTTCGGTAACGTCTGGAATGGTTCCCCACAGGTTCGTCTCCCGGGCTGCCGACATTTCGTCGGCCAGCTCGCCCATCGGGGACGAGGGCGTAATGGGGTAGATAGCGATAACTTCATTGAGGGTATGACCGATCTGCGCTGCAGCGGTATTGCCATCAATGGTTACCATTTTGCGTTTAGAATCGTTTGACATCAATTCCTCCTAATACATCCCATACCCCGCGCGCAGGATTGTAGGAGGTTAACGCCTGCGTGCAGAGTTGTGGGCAAACTGGAGAGTTTAACCAAAAACATGCGGATCTGAGCGGATCACTTTTTGGACAAACTGCGATTTTCGTCCTGAGTGTAGACAGTTTGACGGGTTATCAGTAGTGTGGAATGTCGCTATATGGTAGAGGAGTGTCACTTTTGCTATTCGAGCCTTAGAGAATGGTCACATCCGGTGGCGGGCCGGTGCCCGATTCGCGCTATAATCGACGGTGAAACCGTGCCCGCTAAACGTTGCGGCAAAGGAACATGCAAGGAAAGTATCATGAAACAGTTGGTTTTGTTTGACATCGACGGCACACTGCTCCACTCTGGTGGCTGCGGGCGCGCGGCGACCCGGCTGGCGCTGCAGGATGTCTTCGGCACCCAGGGCGACGTGGACCGCGTCACCTTCGCCGGAATGACGGACTGGGGTATTGTGCGCGATGCGCTGGAACCGGCGGGGATCGCGGCGGAGGAAGTGCAGGCCAGGCTGGACACCTACATCCAGACGGTGGCGCGTCACCTGTCCGCCATCATCGGCGATTTCCCCGTGCGCCCGTGCCTGGGCGCGCCGGAACTCGTCGCCCGGCTCAAGGCCAACCCGGATGTGCTGCTCGGTCTGGTGACTGGCAACATGGCCACGCTGGTGCCGATCAAGCTGCACGCCGCCGGTTACGATCCGCAGGACTTCAAAATCGGCGCGTTTGGCTCGGAAGGCTGGGAGCGTTCCATGCTGCCGCCGCTGGCGCTGGAGCGCGCCCGGGACCTGAGCGGCGCGGACTTCCGGCCCGACCAGATCGTGATCATCGGCGATACGCCGGGCGATATCGCGTGTGCCGCCAGCGTGCAGGCGCGGACGATTGCCGTCGCCACCGGGCCATACAGCACGGCGGAACTGCAGGCGCACGGCCCGGATCATGTCTTCGACTCGCTGGCCGATCCGGACACGGTCCTGGCCGCCATCCTCAACAACGGCACCCGGCCCTGATGTCCCACCCGCGCCGGGCGTTGGTGATGGGCACGCTCATCGCCCTCGTGGGGTTGAGCTGCCTGGGGGGCGGGATCGCGCTGCTGGGGTGGCGACTGCTGGAGCCGGACGAAGCGGTGCTGCTGCCACCCGGCGCAGCGGGGACTGCCGAGGCGACGCCCACCCCCGGTTTGCTCGGCTCGCCGCTGGCGCCGCCCGCGCTGCGGGCCGACCAGCTCGCGATGCTGCCGGTCAGCCCGCGCGAGTCGCCAGTCCCGGCCACGCCCACACGCACACCGCCCCCCAGCGCGACGTCTTTCGCCGCCGCAACTGTGCCCCCAGCCAATACCGCGCGCCCCACCCGCCGCGCGACGCCTGCCCCCACGCTGACACACACCGCCACGATCACTGTCACCGTGACCGCCAGCCTCACCCCTACCCCCGCCCCCAGCCCCACGCCGCCCCCCACGGCCACCCCCCGCCCGCTGATCCCGGAGCGCATCGTGATCGACGCCATCGAGTTGGATGCGCCGGTGGTGCTGGTCGGGCAGCACGCCATCACGCTCGGCGGGCAGACGTACAGCCAGTGGGATGTCCCCAACGAGTACGCCGCCGGGTGGCACCACAACTCCAGCCCGCTCAACCAGCCGGGGAACATCGTCCTCAACGGGCATCACAACGTGTACGGCGCGGTATTCCGGCATTTGATCCGCCTGGAACCGGGCGATGTCGTGACGCTGGACGCGCAGGGGGAAAGACACTACTATGTCGTGGCGCAGATCATGACGCTGGCCGAGGAATACCAGCCGGTCAGTGTGCGCCAGGAAAATGCCCGCTGGATATTGCCGACAGATGATGAACGTGTTACGCTCGTAACATGCTGGCCCTACAACGCCAACTCGCACCGGCTGGTGGTCGTTGCGCTGCCGCCGGATGTGGTGGGCCTGTCGGATGCACTCCCTTGATTGTGTTGGCTGCTAACAAAACGAAGCGAGAAAATTATGATCCAATATCTGGCCCTTCTTACGGCTCCGATCCTCAATCTGCCGGTGATACGCCGCATCCGGCGGAATCATGGGCTGGAACACGCCACGATCCACCTGCTGAGCCGCCGCGTGAAAAACTTGAGCATGGCGGGCCGGTCGACGGTGGGCGGCTTTTATCTGTACGGCAACGTCGCCACCGAGGACGTTGAAACGGCGGTCCACGAGGCGCTGCACCGGATGCGCAGCGGCGAGCACCGGCTGGCGATCCATCCCAACTGCGGCACCGGGCTGGTCACTGCCGGGGTGATGACCGGGACAGCGACCTTGATGGGCACCACCGGCATGAAAGGCGGGTTTGCGGAACGCCTCGCGCGCCTGCCGACAGTCGTGCTGCTGGCGACCCTATCGCTGATCGTGTCGCAGCCGCTCGGCCTCGCGCTGCAGCAGCACTTTACGACGCTGGGCGATCCCGGTCAAATGGAAGTCGTCAACATCAGCCGCACCGAGTTTCCGATCCCGCTGGGCGGGCAGCGCCTGACGGTGCATTTTATCCGGACCAACGGCGGCTAGCGCCAGGGAACAGTCCAATGGCAAACCGTCACCCCACATTTTACGTGCTGCACGGCCCGGACGAGTTCAGCCGCCAGGCGCAGCTCCAGACCATGCGCGACCAGATGGGCGACCCGGCGACGGCGGAGCTTAACATCACGGTGCTGGACGGCAAAGAGGCCAGCGCGGCGGATGTGATCGCGGCGGCCAGCGCCATGCCCTTCCTCAGCGACAAGCGGCTGGTGATTGTGCACGGCATGTTGGCGTGGTTGTCGCGCAAAGGCGCGGGCAAAACCGGCAAAGCCCAACTCGACACGCTGGCGGACGAACTGCCCGCACTGCCGGACTTCGCGCGGGTGGTGTTCGTCGAGACCGCCACCCTCTCCGAGCGAAACGCGATCCTCAAGCTGGCCAAAACAGCCCCCGGCGGATTCCACAAGAAATTTGAACCACCGCGTAACACCGTGCGCTGGATCATCAACCAGGCCCGCGACGAATACGATGCCGAGATCGAGGCACAGGCAGCGGCGGCGCTGGCCGATGTGGTGAGCGACGACCTGCGCGCGGCGGATAACGAACTCGTCAAGCTGACGGCGTATGTCGCCGGGGAGCGCCCAATTGCCCCGGCGGATGTCGCGCTGCTGACGACCTACGTCGCCGAGCCAGACATCTTCGCGATGGTGGACGCCATCGGGCAGCGCGACGGGACTGCTGCGCTGCGCCTGCTGCATCGCCTGCTGCGCGACGACGAACCGCTGCGCCTGTTCGGCATGATCGTGCGCCAGTTCCGCCTGTTGATCCTGGCCCGCGAACACCTGGACAGCGGCGGATCACCGCAGCAGATCGCGCAGGCGATTGGCGTGCATCCCTTCGTCGGCGAAAAGCTCAGCGTGCAGGCCAAACGCTTCACCCTCGACCAGCTCGAGATGATCTACCACTTCTTGCTGGAAACGGACTTTGGCATCAAGACCGGCAAGGTCCACGATCACCTCGCGCTGGACCTGTTGATCGCCGGAGTTGCTTCCTAGCCTCGCTCATTCTCCCCCCAACTATTAGGGGAGCTGCAAAAAACCGTAACCTTTTGGCTCTCTGCTGCGTATACTGGTGTAGGAAAGCAGGGAGAAACGATTATGTATTCCGATGCATCACAAACACAACTGGTCGAAGTGCTGGGCCGGATGGCGGGCAATAATTCGCTGGCGTTGGCGCAGGCGTTGGATAACGCGCTGGCCTCCGGCTGCACCACCGTCATCCTGGACCTGGGCGGCGTTGAGTACATCAACAGCGCCGGGCTGCGCGAACTGATGCTGCTCTACAAGCGCATGCAGCACACCGGCGGCCAACTCAAGATCGCCAACCCGTCTGATCGCGTCCAAAAACTGCTGGAACTGGTCGGGCTGGATTCGGTGATCGACATCTACTTCGACCCGTCCTTGAAAGTGCCCCACCACCCCAACGCTGCCGCGTTCGCCGCCACCCGCGAAATTTGCTACTGTTCCTGATCGCCGGGCAGCGCCGTCGCCCAGCACGCCATATACGCTGGGGGCATACGCCTGTGGTTTGTCGCTCATGCGGTTAGCTCCTTGTCTGTCGTGGGCTGTTTTTTGGTTGCTGACTGACTCTAGACCAACTCTGAAGGCTGGGCGAATTCCCAAAAGATGATATTCGTAACCAGAGCGCGGGTCGCAGGTATGCTAAAATATCTGCACAACTAGACTTTACCAGTGGTATCTATGAGGAGCATTGCATGTCCGAAACCAAAATAGATTGGATTCATGACGAAATCGCCGGTTTGAAGGAACAGGGCCTGTTCACCACCATCCGCACGCTGGGCAGCGCGCAGGGAGCCTGGCTGGAGGTGGACGGACGGCGCGTGCTGAACTTTTCGTCCAATAACTACCTCGGGCTGGCCAACCATTCCCAACTGGTCGCGGCGGCCAAGCAGAAAATGGACGAGTACGGGGTCGGCCCGGCGGCGGTGCGCACCATTGCGGGTACGATGGACCTGCATCTCGAACTGGAGGACCGGCTGGCGAAGTTCAAAGGAGCCGAGGCCGCCGTCACGTTCCAGAGTGGGTTTACAGCCAACCTGGCCGCGATCCCGGCGCTGGTCGGGCGCGGCGACGTGATCTTCTCGGATGAACTGAACCACGCCAGCATCATCGACGGCTGCCGTCTGTCGCGCGCCAGGGTCGTGCGCTTTGGGCACGGCAACCCCGACGACCTGTGCCAGCAGATCGCGGCCACCAGCGAATACGGGCGACGCATGATCATCACCGACGGCGTGTTCAGCATGGATGGGGATGTCGCCCCGCTGCCGGCCCTGGCGGACATCGCCGAGCAGCACGATATCCTGCTGATGGTTGACGATGCGCACGGCGAAGGTGTGCTCGGCAAGGGCGGGCGCGGCATCGTGGATCATTTCGACCTGCATGGCCGGGTCGATGTTGAGGTCGGCACGCTGAGCAAGGCGTTTGGCGTGGTGGGCGGCGTGGTGGCCGGCAAGCAGGCGATTGTCGACTGGCTGCGCCAGCGCGGGCGGCCTTTCCTGTTCAGCAGCGCGATGACGGTGCCAGACGTCGCCGCGTGTATCGCGGCGGTCGACGTGCTGGAGGAAAGCACCGAACTGGTCGACCGGCTGTGGAGCAATGCGGAATACTTCAAGCAGAAGATGAACGACCTGGGCTTCGACACCGGGCACACCGAAACGCCGATTGTGCCGGTCATGTTGGGCGAAGCGCCGCTGGCCCAGGAATTCAGCAAGCGGTTGTACGAGGCCGGGGTGTTTGCGATGGCGATTGGCTTCCCGACGGTGCCGCGCGGGCTGGCGCGCATCCGCGTGATGAACAGCGCCACCCACACCCGGGACGATCTCGACCAGGCGCTGGATATCTTCGCGACCGTCGGGCGCGATCTGAACGTGGTCAGCTAACCGGCGTTACCTCCCGAATCCAAACGCCCGGACGATGCCGGGCGTTTTTTCATGTCCGGCCTCAAAGCTGGAAACCCTGCCGAAAAGGGATGATCTTCCAATGGTAATTGGTCACGTGCTCCTGGAGCTTTTCTTCGAGCTGCTGCCAGCGCTTGCTCTTGAGCACATTACGCAGCGTCGGCAGATCTTCGGTGACGAATTCGGCCTGACGATGCGGGCAGTCCCCCCATACGGTGTGGTACACCTCGAACATGTACAGGTCCATTTTCTGCGCAGCGGGGACCATCTCGTGCATCACAAAATTATAGTAGTCTTCGATCTGGCTGGGGACTAAATCGTAATATAACGTCAGTTTAAATTGCGGGGCGATGTGTTTGGTCATGGTCGCGCGTCGTTCCCTAACTGTTACGGCTATTGCCAGATGCCCGGTATGTGCGTGCCACAGTCCGGGCAGTCCCCGCCCGTGCGTGACAGTTTGTTTTCCTGAATGATGAACCCATAGCGCCGGATCAGCGTGGTGTTACACTGCGGACAGCGGGTGTTTTCCCATTCACCAACCCGCCCCGGGAGATTCCCCGCATATACGTAGTTCAGCCCGGCCTCCACACCGATCTCCGCCGCCCGGATCAGGGTTTCCCGGCTGGTACGGGGCGGATCGGTCATCTTGTAGTCCGGGTGGAAAGCCGTCAGGTGCCAGGGGATGTCCGGCGACACGTTGCGCAAGTAGCTGGCCGCCTCCCACAGTTCGTCGTTGCTGTCGTTAAAGCCGGGGATCACCAGCGTCAGCACTTCCAGGTAAATCCCGGCCTCGTACACCAGCTTGATCGTGTCGAGCACATGCTGCAATACGCCGCCGATCTCCTTGCGGTAGTGGCTGTCTTGCATCGTCTTGAGGTCGATCTTGTAGCCGTCCAGCCAGGGCTTGAGGTAGTCGATCACCTCTGGGGTGCCGTTGCCGTTGGAGACGTACAGCGTGTGCATCCCCGCCGCTTTGGCTTTCTTGAAGATTTCCACTGCCCACTCGGTCGTGATCAGCGGTTCGTTATACGTGCTGGCGACGGCGCGCGCCCCGCGATTTTGCCCCGTCGCAATCAGTTCATCCGACGAGATGGGCATATAGTCGCGTCCGGCGCGATCATCGCGCAGCGTTTGCGAAATGCGCCAGTTTTGGCAATAGCTGCAGCGGTAATCGCAGCCCAGCATCCCAAAGCTGAGCACGCTCTCGCCCGGCGTGACGTGGAAAAACGGCTTCTTCTCCACCGGATCGACTTGCAGCGCCCCCACGTAGCCATGCGGCACCCGCAGCGTGCCGCCATCGTTGTAGCGCACCTTGCAAATGCCCCGCCGCCCATCTTTGAGCAGGCAGCGATGGCCGCACGCCACACACCGCAGCTTGTTCTCCTCCGCATCGACCACCTCGACCAGTTCGCCCGGTTTGGTCATGCGATCAAGCTGCTCTTGCAAGCTCAAAGCATTTGACATCTATTCTGCTCCAATACCCCGAAAAAATAACGAGAAGCTTCGCGTTGTTCGTACGATAGAGAGTCTAGCATAAACGGGATCAGACCGTCATTTTTTAGGGTAAAGATAATCAAAAAAAGGCAGAGGAACATTGGGGTCCGGCTGCATGGCGTACAGATGTGATTTTACGGGGAAAAAACAGCCGTTACACTGTCTCTAGCTTGCGACCTTCTTTGGTGCGGCGCGCCAGCATCAAGATGTCGTAGGCGCTCTGGCGAGCGCTGGTCGTTTCGGCCCCCAGCATGTCCGCCAGCTCTTCCACCCGCGCGTGGTCGCCCAGCACTTCGGTGCGGGTCACGGTGCGGTCATTCTCGACACGCTTGCTGACCTTGTAGTGCGTGTCGCCAAACCCGGCCAACTGTGCCAGGTGCGTCACCACCACCACCTGGTGATTGTGCGCCAGTCGCCACAGCTTGTGGCCGACCACCGCGCCCATCCGCCCGCCGATGCCCTGGTCGATCTCGTCGAAGATGAGGGTCGGCGTCTGGTCGGCGTAGGACAGCACCGACTTTAGCGCCAGCATGATGCGCGCCGTTTCGCCGCCGGAAGCCACCTTCACAATCGGGCGCAGCGGCTCGCCGATGTTGGCCGCCATCATGAACTCGACCTGATCGATGCCGGTGCGGGTGAAGGCCAGCCGCCGGTCGTCGACATAACAGCCGTCGGCGTCGTCCTGGTGCGTAATCTGCACCTCAAAGCGTGCGCCTTCCATGCGCAGTTGGCCGAGCTCGGCCACGATGGCTTTCGTCATGTGGGCGGCGGCCTGCCGGCGTTTGGCGCTCAACTGGGCAGCCTGCGTGCCGATCTGGTGCAGCAGGTCGTCGGCCTCGGCTTGCAGTTCGGCCAGCCGTTCCTCGCTGTGCGTGATCGAGTCGAGTTCGGCCTGGGCGTTGCCGGCGTATTCCAGCACCGCCGCAATCGACCCGCCATACTTGCGCTTGAGCCGGGCCAGCACCTCAACCCGTTCCTCGATCTCGTCCAGGCGGCGCGGATCGTACTCGATGCCATCGCAGTAGGCACGCAGCGTGCGCGCCAGTTCGTCAGCCTGGGCGCTCAGGGCTTCGGCCAACTGGTGATGTTCGTCCATCGCCGGGTCGAGCTTGGCGAGCTTGCTCAGCAAAATGGCGGCCTGTCCCAACAAGTCCACCCCGGACACTTCGCCCGGCTCGCCGTCCAGCGCGTACTGCGCCTCGGTCGCCAGTTCGGCGATGCGCTCGGCGTTGACCAGCCGGTTGCGCTCTTGCTCGAGTTCGGCTTCTTCTTCCGGGCGCGGATCGGCGACCTGGATTTCCTGAAGCTGGTACTCCAGCATATCGACGCGCCGCGCCAGCGCGGCCTCGTCGGTGAGCAGGCTGTCGATCTCTTTTTGCAGCGCCTCGTATTCCTTCACCAACGCACGCAGTGCGTCGCGCTCGTCTTCCAGGCGCGCGTAGCGGTCCAGCAGGTACAGGTGGCGCTTGGGCTTGAGCAGCGACAAATGCTCACCCTGGCCGTGAATATCGACCAGCATCCCACTGACTTCGCGGAAGATGTTCAGGTTGCACGTCGAGCCGTTCACCCGCGACACACTCCGCCCGCTGGACCGGACTTCGCGCGTCAGGATGACTTCGTCGTCGGACTCGCCCTCCAGGCCCTCCGCTTCGAGCAGCGCCAGCATATCGTCGCGCAGGTCGTCGGGGATAGTGAAGATACCCTCGATCACGGCGCGGTCGGCCCCGCCGCGTACCAGCGTGGAATCGGAACGATCCCCGACCAGCAGGTTCACCGCATCGACGATGATCGACTTCCCAGCCCCGGTTTCGCCGGTGAGCACCAGAAAGCCGCCGGGCAGTATCAGGGTAATTTCGTCGATAATGGCAAAGTCTTTGATCCGCAGTTGTTGAAGCATAAGCGCTACGAAGAGCCTCTCTCAGTTCACGGTAAGGTGCAGCCCAAACTGTGCGACTGCTGTACCAGTTGCCATAAAGAGGTAGATGCCGACACTCAGCAAATTCAGCGGCAGCAGCGGCAGCGCGCCCAACACCACACACGTCCCGACCACTGCGCCGGTATACCGCCCGCGCCGCTTGCCGGTCAGGCGCAGCACGACCCGGCCAATCAGGCCGCCGGCTGCCGGAGCGATGAAAAACGCGATGAAAAACCAGCCGATGTTGGCCAGAATGAACGCGGCGAAGAAACTCATCACCAGGCTCACCCCGGCGGCGATCAAGTAATCGATCACCTGGGCGGTGAAAAACGTATTCTGCTGCTCGCGCACACATTCCTTACAGCGATAACCAACCGGCGTCCGCACCGCGCAGCGGGTACACATAGGCCGCCCGCAGCGGTTGCAGCGTAAGTTCGTCTGGACGTTCGGATGCACTGTGCAATACAGTACCCGGTCGTCTTCTTCTAGAGTGTCCGCTGGTCTATCGTTGATTCGCTCTGGAAAACTCATTGGATATCTATCTCGGTGCACCTATCTATTTGATTAGATTATCCCAACTCGTGCCGTGTCTGGCACATTCTATTATGGCCTTCTAATTTTTGTCGCGGTTCGATGCCCTGTTCCGGCCCGGGCGCGGCGGGACACGCGGCTCCAGGCGATCGAGCAGCGACCGGTAAAAGTAATTGCGATCCCGCAGCCGGACGAAACAGCTCACACTGTCCGAGGCGCGGATCACGACCTGGTCCGATGATTCCAGGCTGGCGACCAGTTCCCCGTCGACCGTCAGCACCACTTCGGCCAGTGTGTGCGGCTCAACAACTACCTCGACCGTCGCCCCCTGCGAGAGCACCATCGGGCGGTCCATGCTCAGGTGCGGGGCGACAGGCGTCACCAGGATGTTCTTCAACTCCGGCGGCAAGATCGGGCCGCCGACCGCCAGGGCATATGCCGTCGAGCCGGTCGGGGTGGCGATGATCAGCCCATCACAATGATAGGTCGTCGCCCAGCCACCATCGATGTACGTTTCCAACTGGATCGATTTGGCAATCGCCCCGCGACTGATGACCACGTCGTTGAGCGCATCGGTCGTGCTCAGCACCGTGCCCTCGCGCTGCACATCGCACCGGATCAACATCCGTTCCTCCCGCCAGTAGTCGCCGCGCAGCAGCTTCTCCAGGCTGGCTTCCCATTCCTCCGGGCTGATCTCGGTCAAAAAGCCGAGATAGCCGGTATTGATGCCCAGCACCGGCACGCTCTCCGGCGCACAGACGCGCGCCGCGCGCAGCATGGCCCCATCGCCGCCGATGGCGATCACCAGATCAGAGCCGTGCACCAAGGGCTGGGCCCGTGTCGCGTCCCACGCCGTGCGCATCCAGGTTTCGATGCCGTGCGCTTTCAAGGTGCGCTCAACGTCCTGGGCGATGGGCGCGCTACTGGACCGGAAGGGATGTGCCAATATCCCAATGCGCTGGAAAGGGTGCATACAAGCCTCGCTCATTCTCCACACTGGCGATTATAGCCCGACACGAAAAGCTGGCAAAATGCGTGCGTCTCCAGTATACGAACAAAAGTTCGATGTGGCAAGCATAAAAAAGACCAAACACCACACAGCATTTGGTCTTGGGGGAGCAACCGGACGGCTGTGGGGGGCATCAGCCGTCTCAGGTTACGATTCGATCATAAGCTCCCGCGCACCGGTGGGCTTGACGCGAACCCGGCGCGCCGGCAACGGAAACCCGCCGATCCTGACGCCCACCTGATGCGTCACTTGCGCGGCAGCGCCGTGTCCAGCGCATCGCGGATGCTGCGCACCTTCACAATCGACGCGCTGCCCGTGTTGGCCTCGTCCTGGCGGAACGTGCGCGGCACCAGCACCCGCTGGAAGCCGAGCTTGGCCGCCTCTCGAACGCGCGTCGCGGTCTGGCTGACCGCGCGGAGTTCGCCACTCAGCCCGATCTCGCCCACGAACGCCATATCCGCCGGGACCGGCACGTCCCACGCGCTCGACGCCACCGCGACCGCAATCGCCAGGTCGGCTGCCGGCTCGTCGATCTTCAGCCCGCTGATCACGTTCACGAACAGGTCTTTTTCGTACAGCCGCAGCCCGACCCGTTTGATCAGCACCGCCGCGATCAGCAGCAGCCGGTTGAAGTCCACGCCGTTCGCGGTGCGGCGCGGGTTGGGATAGACCGTCTGGCTGGCCAGCGCCTGCACCTCGACCAGCAGCGGGCGCGTTCCCTCCAGCGTGACCGCGATGGCGCTGCCCGGCGCGTTGACCACCCGCTCGGCGATGAACACCTCCGACGGGTTGGCGATCTCGACCAGCCCCTGGTCGCGCATCTCGAACACGCCGACCTCGCTCGTTGCGCCGAACCGGTTTTTGACGCTGCGCAGCAGCCGGTATGCCTGGAAGCGGTCGCCCTCCAGGTACAGCACCGTGTCCACGATGTGCTCCAGCACGCGCGGCCCGGCGATCACGCCCTCTTTGGTGACGTGGCCGACCAGGAAGACCGCGATGCCGCTGTTCTTCGCCATCTCGCGCAGGCGGCTGGCACACTCGCGCACTTGGCTGACGCTGCCCGCCGACGAAGCTTTGCCCTCGAAGTAGGTCGTCTGGATCGAGTCGACGATCACCAGGCGCGGCTTGATGTCTTCCACGTGCGCCAGGATAGCGTCGATCTCGGTTTCGGTGACCAGGTAGAGCTGCTGCGGCGACAGGCCCAGCCGTTCGGCGCGCATCTTGATCTGGCGCTCGCTCTCCTCGCCGCTGACGTACAGCACCGGCCCGGCGATGTCTTCCATCAGCGCCGCGACTTGCAGCAGCAGCGTGCTTTTGCCAATACCCGGATCGCCGCCGACCAGCACCACGCTGCCCGGCACCAACCCCCCGCCCAGCACGCGCGACAACTCCTCGACCGGCACCGGGTAGCGGTCGCCCGCTTCGGCGGATACGTCGCGCAGCAACTGCGGCTTGGAGCGCGGCAGCGCCTTCGCCTGGGCGGCGGGCGTTTCCGGCTCCTCGACCAGCTCGAGCATGGTGTTGAATTCGCCGCACCCCGGGCACTTGCCCATGTAGCGGGCGGCACGCCGCCCACAGGTCTGGCATTCGTAATACACACGTGCTTTAGCCATGGCTTGCTCCCTATCTGCTGCTCCCGCGTCGTGACAGCAGCGCGAATCACGTTACCGTTCGCGCAGGTGGGGGAAGAGCAGCACCTCGCGGATCGTGCTGCGGTTGGTCAGCAGCATCACCAGCCGGTCGACCCCGATCCCGCAGCCCCCGCAGGGCGGCATCCCGTAGCGCAGCGCGCGCAGGTAGTCCTCATCGATGGGCGTGGCCTCGTCGTCCTCGTCGGCGTACAGGCGGCCCATCTCCAGGAAACGGGCTTCCTGGTCCAGCGGATCGTTGATCTCGGTGAAGGCGTTGCCCATCTCCATCCCGCCGATAAAGATCTCGAAGCGCTCGACGTGGGTGTCATCGTCCGGCACCAGCTTGGCGAACGGCGAGATATCGCGCGGGTAGTCCAGGATAAAGGTCGGCTGGATCAGTGCCAGCTCGACGGCAGCCCCCAGCAGGGAATCGACCAACTTGCCCCAGCTATCGTTGGGCGAGGCGTCGATCTCGGCGGCCTGCATCGCGGCATACAGCGCCTCGGCGTCGGGATGCGCGGTGTAGTCGATGCCGGTGTGCTGCTGGATCGCGTCGCGCAGCGTGATCCGCTGCCAGGGCGGGCTGAAGTCGATAGTGTGCCCCTGGAAGGTGACGGTCGTGCCGCCGGTCACTTTCTCCACTGCGTGCGCCACCAACTGCTCCGTCACGTCCATCATGTCGTGATAATCGGTGTAGGCGTGGTAAAACTCAAGCTGCGTAAATTCCGGGTTGTGCTTGAAGCTGACGCCCTCGTTGCGAAAGTCGCGGCCAATCTCGTACACGCCATCATACATCCCGACCAGCAGCCGCTTCAGGTACAACTCAAAGCTGATGCGCAAAAACAGGTCCTGGTGCAGTTGGTTGTGATGCGTCACGAACGGGCGCGCCGCTGCGCCGCCGTAGATCGGCTGGAGAATCGGCGTCTCGACTTCGAGATAGCCCGCCTCGTCCAGAAAGTGCCGCAGCGCGCTGATCGTGCGGGCGCGCACACGGAACACCGCGCGCGAGTCCGGGTTCACGGCCAGGTCGGCGTAGCGCTGGCGATAGCGTTCTTCCACATCGCTGAAGGCCCCGTAACGCTCGCGCTGTCCCTCCTCGCTGACCCGTTCCTTGATGACCGGCAGCGGGCTGAGGGCTTTGGCCAGGGGGCGCATCGCCTGCACCAGGACGCTCACCTCGCCGGTGCGCGTGCGCATCATCGTGCCGCTGGCCTGCACGAAGTCGCCCAGGTCCAGCTCGTTCCTGATCCAGCCGAACGTATCTTCGCCCACGTTGTTGATCCGCACAAAAAGCTGGACCCGACCCGACCCATCTTCGATGTGCGCGAAGTACACCTTGCCCTTCAGGTTTTGGCGCACCACGCGCCCGCAGACCGTGACCGGGATGTCGGCGGCCTGCTCGTCACCCTCGACCGCCTCGAAGGCGCGCACCGCGCCGGCAGCCGTATGGGTGCGCTCTACCCGGCTCGGAAAGGGATCAACGCCCTTGTCGCGCATCCGGTTCAGCTTGTCGAGGCGCTCGTGTTCCAAATTGTTTGCAGGTTCCCACATAGAAAATTGGCTCCTATTATCCACAACAAGGCCCACACCAGCGGACGCGGGCATGGGCCGAAAGGTACACCGCCAGGCAGCATCGGTCTGGTCTATTCGATAGCTTTTATCTCGAAGGTGATATCACCGTCTGGGGCCTTGACCACCACATGATCGCCGACATGGTGATTGATCAGGGCCTGCCCCAGCGGACTTTTGTGTGAAATCTTGCCTTCACGTGGTTTGGCTTCCGCCGCACCGACCACATAATAGACTTCGGTGCTGTCTGTGCCAACTTCCTGAACGGTGACCTTCGCGCCAAGCGTTACCGCATCTTTCGGGCCATTGGGTTCGATAATTTCAGCATTGCTCAGAATGCGTTCCAACCGCAAAATTTCACCCTCAATAAAGGCTTGCTCGTTTTTGGCATCTTCATATTCTGCGTTTTCTACGAGTTCGCCGCCCTCTTCGAGTGCGAGTCGCAGTCGCTCGGCCACCTCTTGACGCCGGATATTGCGCAAATAGGCCAGTCGTTCCTCGTGTTCTTTTTGCCCTTCTGGCGTCAAATAGTGGACTTCATTGCTCATCCCGTTCCTCCATGCTCCAAATCTTGACGGGGATCGTACTGAAAATAACCTGGGTTGATTCTGCATAAAAACACAGCCCATGCTGTGTCTGGTAAAGATCAATTGTATTTACCAATCGAAATGCAAAAAACAAGAGACCGCCTGCCAGGGCGATCTGATGATCTATGTATTTCAAGGACTAAATATTAGCATAGTTTAGCGGAGTTGTAAAGATTTACGGCAAAATTGCGCTTGACACACACCGGGGACGCCCGCTACAATGATGGCGTCGGAGTGAGCGCGCCGCAATAGCCGGGCTTCCTCCGTCTATCGGCACCCAAGTGGAAAGGTTTTCAATGCAGATCGGCGACACCAACTGCTAACCCTGGTAGGGGAACTGCTGCGTGTGTTGCCATGTTGCATTGATGCTGGCCAAGTGAATCCTGCATGATCTGCGCCGCGCGGGCTGTTCCCGGCGACGCTTTTTGATTCTGTGTGGATGCTGTGGCTGGCTGTGAAAGGACCTTTCCTGATGTTAGTTGTCTCTAATCTCTCCAAGCGCTTTCCCGGTGCGGATGCTCCCGTGCTGCAAAATATTACCTTTACCGTCAACGCCGGCGAACGCGCGGCCCTTATCGGCCCCAATGGCTGCGGGAAAACCACCCTGCTCAAGATCATCATGGGAGTCATGCCCGCCGATGCCGGCAGCGTGCAGGTGTCGCCGCCCGATCTGCGCGTAGGGTACCTGCCGCAGGGGTTGGACGTGCCGGACGACACGCCGATCCAGGATGTGCTGTATCCGGATGCGGTCGCGCTGCGCGACACCGAGGCCGAACTCGAACGGCTGGCGGTGGCGATGGCAGACGCCAGCGACGGGGAACTTGCCCGCCTGACGGATGTCTATGATGCTGCGCTGGCCCGGCTGGAACGACTCAGCCGGCAGGTGGAGCGCGGGGCCGGGGCGCGTGTGCTGGCCGGGCTGGCGCTCGATCACCTGGCGCTCGATGCGCCGGTCGGCACGTTGTCCGGCGGGCAGAAGACCCGGCTGGGGTTGGCCGCGCTGCTGGTCAACGATCCGCACCTGTTGATCCTGGACGAGCCGACCAACCACCTTGACGTGACCGCGCTTGAGTGGCTGGAAGGCTGGCTGCGCCGGTTTCCCGGCGGGGTGCTGGTCGTCTCGCACGACCGGACCTTCCTCGACGAGACGGCGAACCGTGTCATCGCGCTGGATGAGCACACGCACACCGCCCGCCTATACAGCGGGAACTACAGCGACTATGCGCGTGCGGTCCAGTCCGAACTGGACACGCATTGGGCGCAGTGGCGCGACCAGCAGGCCGAGATCGCGCGGCTGCAGGCCGACATGCGCCAGACGATGGCGCGCGCGGTCCGCAAGGAAAACGCCACCCAAAACGACCAGCAGCGCCGCTACGCCAAAAAGGTCGCCAAACGCGCCAAAGCCAAAGAAACCCGGCTGCAGCGCTACCTCGCATCCGACGACCGCGTCGAGAAGCCACAGCCCTCCTGGCAGCTCAAGCTCGATTTTGGCGAGCTGCCAACGACAGGCCAGGACGTGGTGACGCTCGAAAATCTGGCGATTGGCTACGCTGCCGGCGACCCGCTGCTGCGCGGCGTCAACCTGATGCTGCGCGCAGGCGAACGGGTGGCGGTGCTGGGGCCGAACGGGCACGGCAAAAGCACGCTGCTCAAGACCATCGTGGGCACGCTGGCCCCGCTGGACGGGCAGGTGCGCATCGGGGCCAGCGTGCAGATCGGGTATCTGGCGCAGGAGCAGGAAATCCTGGAGCCGCACCGCGACGCGCTGACCATCATCCAGGATACGGTCGCGCTCAATGAAACCGACGCGCGGTCCTTTCTGCACTACTTCCTGTTTGCGGGGGATGACGTGTTCATCCCGGTGAACACGCTCAGCTACGGGGAGCGCGCGCGGTTGATGCTGGCGGTGCTGGTGGCGCGTGGCGCAAACCTGCTGGTGCTGGACGAGCCAATCAACCACCTGGACGTGCCCTCGCGGGAGAAGTTCGAGCAGGCGTTGGCCGCCTTCCAGGGTAGTGTGCTGGCGGTGGTGCATGATCGCTACTTCGTCGACCGGTTTGCCCATACCGTGTGGCATATCGCCGATGGACAGCTCACAGAAGACATCCGCGATCCGATGTTTGGCTGACATCCGGTCCGTAAGGCCGGCAGGACGAGCCTCGGGCACGGCGGCGCGGAGACGCTCGTCCTGCATGATTCGGCGAAACTGGACAAACCGCCCAGGCTGACGATAATTATACGTAATCGTTGGGAGGTATCATGTCAAAATCTTTATCAGACAGCCTGGATTTTCGTGCCGTAATTGATGGATTGGGCCAGGGGATCTTAATCTTCGATTCCGAAGATCGCCTGGTGCTCGATAACGTAGCCGCCCGGACGATCCTCGGGGCCAATCTCGTCCTGGTGCGGGCCGAAGGCTGGCGCGCCGCAGCCATGCTGCTGGATGCCGCGCGCCCCGAAGGCCCTGCCGCCGATGACATCCGCACCAAAGCGCTGCGCCAGGCCGCCCCCGTGCGGTTCCACACGTTCCTGGCGGGCGCGTATACACCCTGCTGGGCGACCGCGATCTATGGGCCAGGGGGAGCCGTCTACACCATGATCACCCTGGAGCACCCCGACTGGTCGGCGCTGACCGAGTTGATGAGCACCTTCCGGTCCGAGGCCAGCATGTCGATCACCAGCACGCGCGGCCACGCCGAGATGATCCAGCAGGTGTTGAAAAAAGCCGGTGCCGACACTTCCGCCGAAAAACTGGCGCGGCAGGTGGGCGGCTTCGCCGACATCATGGCGGTGCACATGTACCGCCTGGAATTGCTGATCAACCTGCTGCACCGGCTGGAAGTGATCCGCACCGGCCAGCTATCGGGGATTGTGCAGGCCAATCGCAAGCCGATCGAACTGGCCGGCTTCGTGGAGGACCTGCTCGAAGACATCACCGAAACGCCGCTGGTCGAAGCCCCGGACCCGGACGTTGATTATCGCGACCGGATTCGCACCGACATTCCTGATGATCTCGTGGTGTCCGCGTCCAAGCAGCATTTGACGTATGCCTTTCGCAACATGTTGAGCAACAGCATCATGTACAGCGCCCCCGACACGCCGGTCACGCTGCGCGCGAAGGCATCCGGCAAAATCCACAGCGTGCAGGTGGATGTCGTGGACGAAGGCTATGGCATCCGCGAAAAAGAGCAGGGGCGCGTGTTCGAACCCTTCCAGCGGGCGCGCCAGCCGCAGGTCATCGCCGAGTTCGGCTATGGGCTGAGCCTCTACCTGGTCAAGGTCGAGGTGGAAGCGATGGGCGGGCGCGTGTGGTTCACCAGCGAGGAAGGCGTCGGGACGACGTTCAGCTTCAAGCTTTTACAGTGGCATTCATCCTAGAAAGATCACGCGAGGTATGTGGATTCAGACGTTTAACGAACTATTCATCGGGTTCGACGCAGTGGGAACGGTCCACCGCCAGCTTGGCGATATCGCCACTTCCCCGCTGGCGGGCGCGCAGTTAGAGGGCGAAACGTGGGAAACGTTGGTCACGCAGTACGCTGCCCACCAGGCCCAGGCTGGGCTGCGCCATGTCTGGGATGCCGTCGCCGGGCAGCACGTCGCGCCAGAATACTGGCCGCCCTATCTGCCCTTTCACAACGGCATCATCCTGCGGCTGCGACCTGTCGCTGACGATGCCGATCCCGACATAGCGCTGGCGGCGCACCTGTCGCGCTGTGTCCAGCCGCAGCTTAACGCCCTGATGGACCAGCATGTGCTGGACGCAACCGACCGGCTGGTGCGGTTGGGGCGGCATGTGTTCCGGGGCATCACCGGCCCCCTCACCGATTTACAGGTGCGCGAGGTGGGCAGCATCCTGAACAACGCCGAATTTGTCCAGCAGATGCTCGAAGGCGTGCGCGCCGAGGTCCTGCTGCCGGCCAGCGCGGCCCCGCTGCCGCACCACCTCAACGAACTGTTCGATTTTTCAGAACACGACTTCATCGACCGCCGCATCGAAACCCACCGGCTCGCCATTCACAACGAGTTGTCGGCGGACAGCGTGTATTGTTATGATGGGCTGCGGGACGTGGTGAAGCGCACCCTCAACGGGCTGCTGCAAGGCATCGCCACCGAAAGCGCGATCACGCTGCAAGACCAGACGGAGGACGGCACGCGCGTGCGCGTCGCGATCTGCTATCGCAGCACCGAGCGCGATTTGCGCGTCGAGGAGCGCATCGAGCCGCTGGCCCTGTCCGACCCGGAGCGTTTCCAGCCGATGCGCCCGGTGGAGCGCATAGTCTCGACCCTGCACGCCTACAGCCAGCCGGTCGGCGGGCGGGCCTGGGCCGCGCCGGGCGCAGAGGAGGCTTCGGCCTGCATCCTGTGCGAGCTGCCGCGTTGGCAGGCCAAGTGAGGTGCTAGCGTTTGTCAGGTTCTGGGCTTTGTTAACATAAAAATACTCAGGATCGTGCCTATCCTCACATCAGGCGACTAGTTTTGTCACTGACCGGGGCGGCACGATCACGGTATAGTTGCATTGTGTTATTAACACCGATTTTAAAGGAGCAAAAATGGCTGATCTCTCTACCACCTATATGGGAATTCCGCTTAAGAACCCCTTGATTGTGGCTGCCAGTTCGATTTCGAATTACGTCGACAAGATTAAGAAGGCCGAAGAAGTAGGGGCCGGAGGCTTGGTGATCCGATCGCTCTTCGAAGAGCAAATTCAGCACGATGATATGACCATGGCTGAGTTCATGGAACGTGCGGCCAATATCTCGCCCGAAATTCAGTCCTCGTTCTATCCCCCGATGGAATCGGGCGGCCCGCGCGAGCACCTGATGTGGGTAGAAAAGTCGGTGCGCGCCGTCGATATGCCGATCTTCGCCAGCCTGAACTGCATTAACCCCGGCACCTGGGTCGAGTATGCCAAGCAGCTTGAAGAAGCGGGCATCGCCGGGCTGGAGGTCAACTACTATTACGTCGCTGCCGATCCCGACCAGCCGGGCCGCGAGATCGTCCAAAACCTGTGTGAAGTTGTGGAAAGTGTGACCTCCGCCATTTCGATCCCGGTCGCGGTCAAGCTCAGCCCCTACTACACGTCGGTGGCGCACGTGGTGAAGGCTCTTGAAGAACGCGAGGCCAAAGGCGTCGTGATGTTCAACCGCTTCCTGCAGCCGGATATCGACCCGGACACCGAAGAACTGGTCAACGAGATGGTCTACAGCTCGCCGCAAGAGATGAAGCTGCCGCTGCGCTGGACCGCGCTGTTGTATGGCCGGACCGACGTCGACCTGGCGCTGAACACCGGCGTGCACACCGGCAAAGACATCGCCAAGGCGCTGCTGGCCGGGGCATCGGTGGTGCAGGTCGCCTCCGCGCTGCTGGAGAACAGCCTGCCGTACGTCTCAACCATGCTGCTCGAACTGCAAAGCTGGATGGAGGAAAAAGACTACGACACGCTGGACGACTTCCGGGGCAAGCTCAGCCAGAAGAACGTGGCCGACGCTTTCGGCTTCGAGCGCGCGCAGTATATGCAGCTGCTCATGTCGCAGCAGTAGCCGCCACAACTGGCGCAAACCGGCGCGCGCTGGACACGCGCTCAAGACAACGAACGAGGGCACCTGACAGGGCTGCCCTCGTTTGTGTGTTGGTGGTATAAGGTACCGGGTTGACGGCTTATTCGGAGAACATACGCCGGATAACGCTGGGGTCCGTCGGCGGGATGCGGGCCAGCGCCATGTTTTCCGCGACGTGCTGCACGTCCCCCATGCCGACCAGCGCACAGGTAATGCCCGGCGTGGAGCGTGCAAACTGGATCGCGCGCTGGGTGTCGTCGTCAATCGCCGGGAAATAGGGCGACAGATCGGCCATAAACGGGCTGGCGAGCAGTCCTTGTTTCAGTGTGGCCACCGACATCACGCTCAGTTCCAGTTCGGCGGCGGCTGTGATGGCGCTCATGAACTGGTCGCCCACCTGCTGGTTGACCAGCGCGAACGCCTCGGTCATCATCAGGTTATACGGCAGTTGCACATAGCGGAAATGGTTGTCGTCCCCGGCGACCTGGAACGCCAGGCCGACCAGTTCGGTCAGCGTGAGGTAGTCCGGCGCATCGGGCGGGCTGCGCAGCGCACTCCACGTCGAGACGCCGTAGGCCCCGATCGCGCCGCGCTCGGCGGCGGCCTCCATCGTCTCGAAGGCGTCCAGCATCCGGCGACGGAAGGTCGTATGCGTGTTGCTGATGCGCTGGGTTTCGGGCGTGTGCAGCAGGTAAATATCGAGCGTTTCCACGCCCAGGTTGCGGCGGCTGGTCGCGATCATGGCGTCGAGAAAATCCGGGGCCAGGCAGTGCTGGTAGTTGGCGGCGAAATCGTTGGCGTGTGCCAGCCCGGACTCGATGAACTCCCGATAAATCCACTTGCGCGGTTCCGGTGGACGTTCCCCCTCAAACGGCACAAAACCGCCTTTGGTGACGAGCACCACCTCATCCCGGCGCACATCCCCACGCGCGACCGCCGCCGCCAGCGCCCTGCCGACCGCCTGCTCGCTGCGCTGGTAGCGGTAGTGCACAGCGGTGTCGATCACGTTGCAGCCCTGCACAAGTGCATGTTCTACCGCCGACTGGTAGGCGGCGTCGGCCTCGCCGTCCGGCTTGCCGAGGTAGGTCCCCAGCCCAATCGACGAGACGGTCAGCTCGTCGACTGTGCGGCGGAAATGGCCTGCTGCCGTCTCCGGGCCGAACCGTTCAGCATAGCGCGCGGTGCTGTCCGGTGTTGCGTGGCCGGGTAACATCATCGCTGGTACCTCAAGGCTTCAGCAGCGTCGGTGGCCAGCCATTCGGCCAGAGTCGGCGCGTGGGCGTCCTTCTCGGACAGGATCGGCTCCGCGACCGGCCACTCGATCCCGATGTCCGGGTCATTCCAGCGAATGCCGCCCTCGCCGGTGGGGTTGTAGATCGCGGTGCATTTGTACTGTAACTCAGCCGCATCGGACAGCACGCAGAACCCGCGGGCAAACCCCGGCGGCGCGAAGATCTGGCGCTTGTTTTCCGCCGACACTTCCAGGCCGAACCACTCGCCCAGTGTGGGCGAGCCTTTGCGGATGTCGACCGCCACCAGGAAAACCGCCCCGACCGTGACGCGCATCAACTTCGCCATGGCCGGGCCCCACTGGAAGTGCAGGCCGCGCACCACGTGCTGCACCGAATACGAGTGGTTGTCCTGCGGAAAATCATACGGGATGCCCATCTCGGCAAACGAATCCTGGCGATAGGACTCCATGAAGTAGCCGCGATGGTCGTGGAAGACACGGGGAACGATGACCTTGATCGCGTCGAGATGGACGCTTTCGAGCGTGAATGGCATTTAGTGATATTCCTTGTACGCGGGCGGCACCTGCTGCACGCCGTCCCACACCACGCGGCGAAAATGGTTTGGATCGGTGTTGCCCTCCGAGTTGATCAACAAAACCTGTGAATTGTGGTCCAGCTTCAACTGCGCGCGGAGATCGCTCAGTTCCGGGCGCTCCATGATGAACATCAGCGCGCCGAGCGTCACCGCCCCGGACTCGCCGGACACAATGAACGGGTCGCCTTGCAGCGGCACGCCGTACACGCGCATTCCCTTCGCCGCGACGTATTCCGGGCAGGACAGAAAGGCGTCGGCGCAGTCCCACAGGATGTCCCACGCCAGCGGGCTGGGTTCGCCGCAGGCCAGCCCGGCCATCATGGTGTCCAGATCACCCGCGAAGCTGTGCGGCTCGCCGTCGCCGGCCCGCGCCGACTCGAACAGGCAGGCCGCCTTGTCCGGCTCGGCCACCACCGACACCGGGCGCTCGGTCCCAAACAGCCGGTGATAGTAGCCGATGGTCGCCCCGGCCAGCGCCCCGACCCCGGCCTGTACGACGATATGCGTCGGCTTGATGATGCCCTGAGCGGCGAGTTGTTCCTGTGTCTCGGAGAACATCGTGGTGTAGCCCTGCATCACCCAGCGCGGGATGTCCTCGTAGCCTTCCCACGCGGTGTCCGAGATCACCTGCCAGCCGTGTTGCTGCGCGTCCTGGTTCACCTGGCGCACCGCGTCGTCGTAAGTGCCCTTGATCACGCGCACCTCGGCCCCATTGCTCTCAATCGCCTTGATGCGCGCCTGGCTGGTGTGCTCGTGGACGTAGATGATCGAGCGATAGCCCATTGCACCCGCCGCCCACGCGATGCCGCGCCCATGATTGCCGTCGGTGGCCGCCGCGAAGGTCATATCGCCGAGCCTGTCCTGCATCTCCGGCGCGGTCAGCTCAGAAAACGGGATTTCCAGGTGATCCAGCCCCAGCTTCGACTTCACGAAACGGTAGATAGCAAACGACCCGCCCAACACCTTGAACGAGTTCAACGTCAGCCGCACCGACTCGTCCTTGACCCAGATGCCGCCCAGGTCCAGCATGGCCGCCAGGTTGGACAGGCTCTTGAGCGGGCTGATCTGGTAGCCGGGAATCTGGCGGTGGAAGCTGCGCGCCAGCCGGGAAATACCGGGGGGCAGCACGCGGTCCACGCCGGGGCTGGTTTCGATCTCACGGGCGCGCGGGTTGAGCACCGCCCGCACCGGGAAGTTATCAGGGAGTGACATTCACACCTCGCTGCGCACTTAGCGCCGGAAGAAATTGCTCAGGATAAACCACACATTCGCCGGACGCTCGGCCAACCGCCGCATAAAGTACGGGTACCACTGCGTGCCGTAGGGTACGTACAGCAGCACCTGGTAACCGTCGTCGCGCAACTGCTCCTGCAGCCGGCCCCGGATGCCGTACAACATCTGGAACTCGAAGTTGTCGTAGGGCACGTTGTTCTTCTGGACGTGCGCTTTGGCGGCCTGGATCATCTTTTCATCGTGCGTGCCGATGCCCAGGTAGGCTCCCTTCGCGATGGCGTCCGGGGTCAGGAACAGCTCGACCAGGTGCACAAAATTGGCGTCCACATCGGCCTTATCCGGGAAAGCCCGGTCGGGCGGCTCTTTATAGGCCCCCTTGCACAGCCGGACGAACGCGCCTTCATCGGCCAGCGCCTGCATGTCCTCCTCGCTGCGGTACAGGTAGGACTGGATCACGATGCCGACATTGTCGAACTCCGCGCGCAGCGTGCGATAGATCTTCAACGTGGCGTCGGTGTAGTCCGAGCTTTCC
>DAOTUD010000184.1:0-27315 GCA_034437275.1 Anaerolineae bacterium | reverse complement strand
CGGGCGCCCAATGGGGTGAGCGCGGTGCGCGGCTCGTCGCCAAAGCTCGCGCCGCCTATCTCAGCGGTCAATGGGATGCCTTCTGCGCCCGTGTGGCTTAGATTGCCTGTCAGGTTTTGCATGCACCCGAAGAATGACGGTGCTTTGGGCTGGTCCGCAGATACGGTATACTCGGCGGCGTTTGCCTGACCACCACGCACTCACGTAAGGGCGAGTATGTCCATCCCCACTGCTATCTTGACGCCAGATGGCCTGGAACCAACACCGTACCAGGTTGATTCGCTTAACGAGTCGGTCGCGCACGAGCCGGACGGGGTCTATACCGTGACCCGCACCTTCTGGGGCGACCATGTGCTGCTGCTGGACGCGCATCTCGACCGCCTGGAGCAGTCCGCCCGGCTGAGCCACATTCCGCTGGAGCTGGACCGCGCCCGGCTGCGCGCTGCCCTGCGCACGCTGATCGAGCGCGCCGGATACCCCAACGCCAAGTTTCGCATCACCGCACCCCGCGCCCGGCCCGATCACCTGTACCTGGCGGTGGAGCCGTACCAGCCCGTCCCGGAGCCGGTGCAGCGCCAGGGCGCGCACGTGATCACCGTGCCGCTAGTGCGCGAGAATCCGGTGGTCAAGACGACCCAATGGATGCTCACGCGCCGCCCGGCCTACGAGCGCCTGCCCGCCGGGATGTATGAGGGCGTCATGATCAGCCTCGATGGGTGGCTGCTGGAAGGGTTGTCGAGCAATTTCTACGGGGTGCTGGATGGCGTGCTGCATACGGCAAGCGACGGCGTGCTGGAGGGGATCACGCGCCGCGCGATCCTGTCCTCGGTGCCGGGCGACGTGCCGATCGCACTGACCGCGATCCACCGCGACGACATCCCCCGGCTGTCCGAAGCCATGCTCACCAGCAGCGGGCGCGGCGTGGTGCCGGTGACGGTCGTCAACGGGCAGCCGGTGGGCACGGGCGAGGTCGGCCCGCTGGTAAAGGCCATCCGCCGGCACTATACCACCTGGGCCGAGGCCAACCTGGAACCGCTTTAATCCTCGTCGCGTTTGAGGTCATCCAGGATCACTTGCTCATCCTGCCAGACCGAGGCTTCCGCCAACCGGCGGCGTAACGCCGCCAGGCGCGGGTAGCCGTCGGCATGTTCGGCAGCCCACTCCTGGGCGAAGTCCCCGGTGCGGATGGCATCCAGCACGCTTTCCATCTGCCGGGTCAGCTTGACCTCGCGGAAGCGTTCCAGCCGCGACAAAATGCCATACTGCCCGGTGCGGGAATGCATCTCCAGGCTGTCGACAACGCCGCCGGTGGCCCACTGCGACACGATATAGCCCAGTTCGCCGGAAAGATACTGGCTGAGGTAAATAGCATTCAGCGGGAATCCTTCGCGGCTCAGCACTTCCAGCACGGTGCGCAGCACGCTGTGTATGGCCGGGATCAGCGCTTGCTGGGTGAACAGGTCGAGTTCAGCTTCCTGCTGGAAGGTCAATTCGAGCGCGCCTTGATGCAGCCCGCCCAACGCTTTCGCTACGGCCAGCACGCGCGCCCAGGCCTGGCCCGAGACATCCTGGGCCACCGCGACGATGCTCGGAAAGCCGGTGCCCGCCACGTACCCATCCCGCACGCCCTGGCCGACAGCTTGCGGGGCGGCCAGCACCACGTCCACGAACGGCGGCGGCTCGATGAACCCAAACGCGATATTATACCCGGAGGCGAAGACCAGCGTGTCGTCCGGCTCCAACCCTGGGGCGATGGCTTGCAGGTAGACCTGCGCCGCGATCTCGTCCGGCAGCATCAGCAGCAAGATGTCGGCTTGTGCCGCTGCTTCCGCGATGGAGGTCACCTCGAAGCCGTCCCGGTAGGCCCGCGCCGCGTACTCGTCGGACCGGTTGCCGACCAGCACGGGGAAGGCACTGTCGCGCAGGTTGAGCGACAGCGCGCGGCCCATGTTGCCGTAGCCGATCACCACGATGCGCTTGTCCATCAACAAGCTCAGATCGGCGTGTGCGTCACGATAAACAATTGACATCTGTTTGGTCCTTTAATGCCAGGGAGATTCTCGGCTTAAGGATATACCAACTTACACTGGCAATCCACCGTCAATCTCGTTATGATGCAACTTAGATTCGTTGTTTGCGTATACCATCAATAGTAGGGGCAACCGATCAGGTAGGGTACACATTGTGACTCATGAGAGTGATTCCCTATGGGTGCAGCGGACGCTGGATGGCGAACCGGATGCCTTTGGGGAACTCGTAAGCCGGTACGAACGGGACGTATTCAACTTGACGTACCGTATGTTAAATAACCGGGGCGAAGCCGAAGACGCCGCGCAGGAGGCGTTCCTGCGGGCGTATGCGAACCTGGAACGTTACGATATCAACCGGTCGTTCAAAACCTGGCTGCTGTCGATTGCATCTAACCATTGCATCGACCGGCTGCGCCGGCGACGGCTGACATGGCTCTCGCTCGAAGAACCGCTGCCGCCCCATCCGGCCCTGACCAGCGATATTCCCGGGCCAGAGGAAGCGACGCTGTCCAATGAGCTTAACCTGTTCGTACAAGACCTGCTGGATGAACTTAGCCCGGATTACCGGCTGGCCGTTGTGTTGCGATATTGGTATGACTTATCGTATGCCGAGATTGCCGATATGCTAGAGACCACCGAAAGCGCCATCAAGAGTCGATTGTTTCGCGCACGGCAGGCGCTCGCCAATCAGATCGAATCGAAGCCGATCCCTGCCCGCAACCCGGCGATGGAGAGTTCCTCATGACTGAGCTATCGAAGCACAAACAGGCCATGCACCGCGCGTTGGATCAAGAGATCACGGCAGAAGAACAAGCTGAATTAGAAGCACATCTGACCGAATCGCAGGAAGATTCCGTGCACTGGGAGCGCCTGCGGCAAGTCGATGACACCCTCCACAAAACGCCGAAAGTCGCCCCGTCGCCGAACTTCACCGGGCGGGTGATGGCGGCTGTTGCGGCGCTGCACGCCGGCGAATTTGTCCCGCAGCGGATCGGCCTGGGCATCGCCCTGGGCTTGATGATCGCCGCCTTCCTGACGCTGCCGGCCCTGGCTGTGGCGCTGGTCGTGCTGGTCGGCCTGTTGACCGATCCTGGCGCGATCAACGCGCTGTTCCAACTGGCCGCCGACGGCGCTAGCTATGTCGTGGGGGCGGTGTCCAGCCTGGAGGTCAGCTTCACCGCCGGTGATATTCCCCTCGTATTGGGGCTGGGCAGCGGGGTGTTATCGTTGGTTGTGTTGTGGTGGTGGTCGGTTCGCCATTTAGGACAACGAACCGGTACAAAAGAAACGAGTTAATGTCGATGGGGTTGGCAAAGCGTCGTACATGGACCCTTCCGTTGAGTGTGTTGGGGCTGCTGGTGATGGCCACGCTGGGATGCGTGGGCAGCAGCGCCAGCGCCTTCCAGATTAACACCACCTACACCCTGGGCAGCGGCCAGCAGCGGACCGGTGATCGGCTGCTCGTGGCCGAGAAAATTTCGCTGGCCAGCGGCAGCGCGATCAACGGAGATCTCACGCTCATCGGCAGCCAGGTGAATCTCGATGCCCAGATCGACGGTGACACGGTGGTCGTCGCTGACGAGTTGAACATCGGCGATACCGCCCGCATTCAAGGCGACATGATCGTGTGCGCCAACACCATCAAACGCAGCGACAGCGCCCTGATCGCGGGGGAGTACAAACAAGAGTGCAGCGCAGGCAGCCAGATCAGCGTCACCAATGCGCTGGAGACGGGCCTGGATAACTGGCGTACGACGTTGTTCTTCCGCCTGGGGGGCCTGGTGACCGGGATGTTGTTTTTCGGGGCGTTGGCCGCCCTGAGCACAACCCTGCTCACCCGCCCGCTGTACCTGATGTCCACTTCGGCACGCCGGACCCCCCTCACGACCGGGGCGGTCGGCTTGCTGACGCTGCTGATTGTCGCCGGGCTGAGCCTGGTCTACCTGTTCTCGCTGGCGCTGGTACTGCCGCTGATTCTGCTGCCCTTTATGCTGCTGGTCTGGCTGATGGTGGGCTTGCTGATCTTACTCGGGGGGGTGGCGCTGGCCGATCCCATCGGGGCCTTCGTGTTCCATCTGGCAGGCACAGACGACCAACCCCGCATGGTGACCGCTGGGGTCGGGGGGATGCTCCTGATGCTGTTAGTCCAGGTGTGGGGGCTGTTCTGGCTCACGGCCTGGGTTGGCGTCCTGATGGCTGTCGTACTAGGTTCCGTGGGGTTGGGTGCGGTTGTGTTGACCCGGGCCGGGTCCCGTCCTTTTCCCCGTCAACTGTCTTCTTCGGCCTCGTCGTAGGCCTCGATCAGCCCCAATAGAATTTTGCGGGTAAACAGGTTGACCTGCCGCAGCATGTCGCCCCAATTCAGCACAGACGGGGAGATGTTTGTTTCGGATAGCTGGATAATAGCTTCTATCGGAAAATTGCTGAAATATAAATAGGCTTCGATTGCTTTGGACAGCGACAACCCCGCCGCTCTGGTCAGATGACCGTAGACCCGCCCAATATCCTGGGCCTGGAGCAGCCCTGCCTGGGGCGCGGGTTTGGTCAGGAAGTGGATCAGCGTATCCATAATGCGCAAGCCCTCGTCGCGCATGGCCTGGCGCGTGTCGGTGCTGAGGTGCTCGAACCAGGGCAGCTCGGAAAGCTGCTGCTTGCTGCTCAGTTCGAGCCGGGTCCGCCCCAGGGCACTTTGCACCACGACCTGGGCCTCAGCAGGCTGCACCACGCGATTAGCCGCCAGCCATTGCTGCAGGTCACTGCGCCGGAAGCGGCGGTGGCCGCCGGGCGTGCGCCGGCACGGCAGTTCACCGCGTTCTGCCCAGTTGCGAATGGTGGCAGGATGCACACCAATGATCTCAGCGGCTTCTCCAAGACTCACCCACTCAGAAGCATCACTCATCTGTGAGCAACTCCTTGTCTGCACCTGCTATTGTAAGTTATTCTGGCGTTAAGTCACAACATATCAACCGGGTCCACATCCACAAACCAGTTATCTGCAATATCGATCCCGGAGAGCACCGCAACCGGATCGGGACTGCGCAGGATTACATGCCAGCGGTACAGGTTATTCCGTTTGGCGAAAAAACAGGGCGTCGGCCCGATCAGTTCGGTGGCGGTGAACTGCCCGTCGTCGATGCGCTGCTGCAGCACGGTTGCTGCGCGCCGGGCCTCTTTTTCCGCGCGGGCATAGCTCGATTCCTGGAACAACAGCCGGGCCAGCCGGCGAAAGGGGGGATAGCGTTGGTCCTGGCGATAGGCGATTTCCTGGCGGTAAAACGCGGCGTAATCATGCTGTGCAGCGGCGCGGATCGCGTAGTGATCGGGCAGGTAGCTCTGCAAGATCACCCGTCCGCCCAGCACACCGCGCCCCGCGCGCCCGGCGACCTGCGTCAATAGTTGGAAGGTGCGTTCGCTGGAGCGATAATCCGGCAGCCCGAGCGCAGTATCTGCCGACACAATGCCGACCAGCGTCACCTGCGGCAGGTCCAACCCTTTGGCGATCATCTGGGTGCCGATCAAGATGTCGGCCTCGCCCTGGCTGAAGCGCCGCAAGATCGCGGCGTGGGCATCATGCCCGGTGGCGGTATCGCGGTCCCAGCGGATGGTCCGCGTGCTGGGAAACTCGCTGCGGACCGCCGCTTCGATCAACTCGGTGCCCTGCCCGAAGTGCTTGATGCGCGTGCTGCCGCAGTCCGGACACTGGGTGATGTGATCGCGCGTATAGCCGCAGTAATGGCACAGCAAGGCATGGCGCGGGCCGTGATAGGTCAGCGGGGTATCGCAGCGCGGGCAGTTGACGATATAGCCGCAGTCACGGCACATCACAAACGTCGCCGTCCCGCGCCGGTTCAAGAACAGGATCGCCTGCTCGCCGCGCGCGAACACCTCGTTGAGCGCGGTATGCAGCGCCCGGCTGAAGATGCTGCGGTTGCCGGCCCGCAACTCTTGCCGCATGTCGACCACCTGCACAGCGGGCAGGTCGGTGCTCACCGCTTCCGGGGCGTCGGTCGGACGATAGCGCGCGGACGGGGCGTTGAGGCGGCGCACCAGCTCGGCGATCCGTTCGCGGTGGGCCAGCACCCGGTCCGGCAGTTGCAGCAGGTGATACTCGCCATGTCTGGCGCGAAAGGTGCTCACCACGTCCGGGGTGGCACTGCCCAGCAGCACCGTGCCTCGCGTGATGCGCATCAGTTGGATCGCGGTATCGCGGGCATGGTAGTAGGGGGGCGCGATGGGCGGGGACTGCTTGTAGCTGTCGTCGTGTTCTTCGTCGAGGATCACCAGGCCGGCATCCGGCAGCGGGGCGAACAGCGCCGAGCGCGCGCCGACGATCACATGGATGTCGCCTGCCCGGGCGCGCCGCCATGTGTCGTAACGCTCGCCCGGGGTCAGCCCGCTGTGGATTACCGAGACGCGGTCGGGGAAGCGGGCCGCAAACCGCCGCACGGTCTGCGGCGTCAGCGAGATTTCCGGCACCAGCACAATCGCCTGCCGCCCCTGGGCCAGCGCCCGTTCGACCGCCCGCATGTAGATTTCGGTTTTGCCGGAGCCGGTCACCCCATGCAGCACGAACACGCCGGACATCTCCGGCGGCGGCGACAATTCGCCCCAATGCACCGTGTCCATATAGCCGCGAATCTGTTCCCAGGCTTGCACCTGAGCCGTGGTTAGCGGGGGGGCCAGCGTCGGCACAAAGTCCTGCTCCCCCAGCGGATCGCGCCAAATTTCCGCTTCGCCCAGCGTGACGAGACCCTCTTCGGCCAGCTGCTGCAATTTGCCGAGGTCAGCGTCGGTTGCGGCGTACACCTCGCCGACCGGCACCGGCTCCCCCTGGCGCGCCAGGAAGCGCAGGATGTCCAGGTAAGGTTGGCCGCCGCGCAGGGCGATGATGCGCGCCTGGGCCTCGTCCGGCGACAGGCACAACTCGACGGTTGCCGGGTCGGTCCAGCGCCGGACCGTGCCCGCGTCTTCCAGGCGTCTCACTGCCGGGGTGTCCAACTCGCTGACGGGCACCGGGCCGCCCGCCGCCAGCAGCGCCTCGAGCACGCTTTTCTGCATCGGGGCGCGGTCGTATTCGCCTGCGTCGATGTGGTCCTGAAGCGTATCCAGCGGCAGAGTGGGTTCGACCCAGATGATCTTCGGCTCCAGCGTGACATCGCCGGACTCGGCCAGCGCCTTGATCGGCCCCTCGCCACACCCAACCGCCATGCACGTCGCGCTCAGGCTCAGCCGCCGGTCGCGCATGGTGAGCAGCACCTCCAGCACGTTCGCCCGCCGTGATTCGCGCCCCAGGCGCGGCGCGATGTCGTCGATCCGGTCCGGGGGGATCGCCAGTTGAACGGTGCGCACGGTCTTGGGCTTGATGTCCGGGGGATCGAGCACCGGCTCGCGGGTGACGATGCCGCGCTCGATCAACCCGGCCACGGAGCTTTTCCAGCGCGTACGCGGCAGCGCCCGGTCAAGCTGCCGTCCGCGCAGCGGCCCTCGTCGCCGCAGCAGGCTGAGGATGCGCGTCTGCGTGGCGGACTGCCCCTCGGCGGCCTCGTCGGCCAGCGTATACAGCATGTCGCCGCGTTTGGCCAACCCCGGCGGCAGCATCAGCCACAGGCACATCCCGATCGGCGCTAACGTCTCGGCGGCCAGCCACCGCGCCAGGGCAAGCTGCGCCGGCGTGACGACCGGCACCGGGTCCAGCCGGTCCAGGAGGGGCTTGGTTTCAGGGATGGGAGAGGAGGCGTGCAGGTCGATGACAATGCCGGTTGTGTAGGCAGTCCCGAAGCTCACCTTCACCAGGTGGCCCGGCGCGATGTCGCCGGTCAGTCCGGGCGGAATGTGATAATGAAAGGTGGTATACACCCGGCGGTTGACGGCGACTTCGGCAAACATCGACCGCTAACGCTGGTAAAACAAGGCCGCGCCATAGCCGACGACCTGGTTATACATCCCGGACGCATCGCCAGAGGTCGCATAGCGGACCACGTCCGCCGCGTTCGCGCCTAACGCACGGGCAGCGATCATCACCGTCGCTATCGCCCCGCGCCCACAGGCGAACCCGCGCCCCTCTTCTTCTGCCTGGAGCACCGCCTCCGGGTCGAAGTTGGCGACCGCATCCAGCATCGTCTGGTCCAGCTTGTTGGCGACGGCTTGCGGATAATAGTGTGACAGGTCGGAACTGGCCACTAACAGCGCCTTGCGATCTTGAAGCTCAGCAGCCAGGGCTTTACCCAGCGTTTGGGCCATCCGCAGCGACTGGTCGATCAGCGACAGCGGCACGATCTGGAAGTCGCCCAGCACCTGCTGCAAAAAAGGCAGTTCCACTTCGAGCGAATGTTCGTTGTCGGCGTGCACCGTCTGGACCGCGACAGTCTGGTTCAGCCCTTCCAAAACATCATGCGCAACCGGCACCTGCCCCAGCGGGGTCTGGTAGGCATCGTGGCCGGTCGTGATCGCACGGTAGGGGTACGAGTGGTGTGATGGCCCCACCAGCACCACGATGTCGACATCCATGCCCTGCACCGGGCGAAAAGCGTGTCCGGCCACCGCACCGGAATACTGGTATCCGGCGTGGGGGGCCAGCACGGCGATGATCCGGCCCGCTGGGACGGACGTGTCCGCTTGCGCCATGTACTTATCGACCGCCTGGGCCAATTGCTGCGAACGGCCTGGATAAAATTTTCCGGCAAAAGGGGACGGGCGAATATCTGGTTGTGTGCTCATGGTTGTGCCCTCCTTTTTTGTTATAGTGTAGCACGATTCCCCTTGCCAGAAACACCCCTGGCGTGTCCCCGATGCTCAGACAAACGCCGCGAATACGTGGTTACCCAGCAGCCGGCCCCGGCTGGTCAGGCGGGCCGCTTTGCCAGGCGCATAGTCGACCAGACCTTGCGCGCGTAACTGCGCCAGCGTGGCCCCATACGTCTCGTCCAGGGGGCGGCCAAAGCGCTCGTAAAACGTCGTGGGGGAAACCCCGTCCTGCGTCAGCCGCAGCCCCATGATCATCGTGTCGACCATTTCGGCGTGCCGGTCGACCGGTTCGATCACGTTGACCGCCGCCGAGCATGGAAATGGACGAATCTCACCCGGCGCGCGAAGGCGTGCCACGTAGTCGGCGGGATGCAGGACATTGGCATAGCGCACCCCCTCGGCAAACCCATGTGCCCCCGCGCCAAACCCGAGATAGGGCCGGTTTTGCCAGACATGGACGTTATGGCGGCACGCTGCGCCCGGCCTGGCCCAATTGCTGATCTCGTACTGCTCGAAACCGGCGGCCTGCAAGCGCTCTGCCGCCCATTCGTACCTGTCCGCCGCGCGGTCGGGATCGGGGGCGGCGATCTGCCCGTGAGCGATCCAGTTGGCCAGCGGGGTGCCATTTTCGACGGTCAGGCTGTATAATGATATATGATCGGGTTCCATGGTCAGCGCTGTTTCCAGGCTATGCTGCCATGCAGCCGCTGGCTGCCCAGGTATCCCGTAGATCAGGTCGAGGTTGATGTTGGCGACCCCCGCCTGGCGCGCGGCATGGACGGCAGCCCGTACATCATCCAGGGTATGCCGGCGACGGAACAGCCGCAGTTCGCCCGGTACGGCGGACTGCATTCCGAGGCTCAAGCGGTTGACACCTGTCTGCCGCAAGCCGGTTAAGGTGTGGGGAGCGAGCGTGCCGGGATTCGCCTCCAGCGTGATCTCAACCGCTGCTGACAGCGTAAACGACGCGCGGCACTGCTGGATGATCCGGTGAATGGCATCGGGCGGGGCCAGGCTGGGAGTCCCGCCGCCAAAATAGATCGTATGGGCCGGCAGCCGGCAAACAGCCATCACCGCCCGCAGCTCGCGTTGGAGGCTGTCGAGATAGGTCGGGATCAGCGCGGTGTGTCCATTGTACGTGTTGACCGCACAATAGCTGCACCGTGACCGGCAAAAAGGAAAGTGAATGTAGATCGCAATCGGCGCAAGATTTTTACAGTTATTTGTGGGCATATTGTTAATATTCTGTGTAACGCCATACGGTATGAATGGGGCTTTTCCACAAACTGATTGCGAGAACGTTACGGGATCACTATAATAGCCTCAAATCGCGCCATTATCCACCTAGCATCTTTTGGTTATTTTAAAGGTTGAGTTTGATGGTTGACACTCAGAAGTTTGCCAAGAATCCACCACCTGACCCATCTGGTGAAGGGGCATTGCAGCCTGGCTCTGTGCTTCAGGGACGCTATCGCATCACCGGTGTGATTGGCGTCGGGGGCATGGGATCGGTCTATCAGGCCCGTGACCTGCGCTTCCCGAACGTGACACGGCATGTCGCCGTGAAAGAAATGCTGAACCTATCGACCGATCAGAATATGCGCGAGCTGACGCTGCGCACCTTTGAGCGTGAGTCAGATATATTAGCCTCGCTGAGCCATCCCGCTGTCCCGGAAATCTATGACTACTTCCCCAGCAAGACGCGCGCCTACCTGGTGATGGAATACATCAACGGGCGCGATCTCGAAGCCATCTTGAACTCCATGCCCGACAGCCTGCCAGTCGAAACGGTATTCCGGTGGGCGATGGAGTTGTGCGATGTGCTGGGCTATCTGCACCGGCAGGAAAACGAGCCGATTATTTTCCGGGATGTCAAGCCATCCAACATCATGATCGACCAGCATGGCCGGCTGCGCCTGGTGGATTTTGGCATCGCCAAGATTTTCCAGCAGGGCCAAAAGGGCACCACCATCGGCACCGAGGGGTATTCGGCCCCCGAGCAATATCGGGGCGAGGCCACCCCGGCCAGCGATGTGTATGGTGTCGGCGCGACGCTGCACCACATCTTGACCCGCCGCGACCCACGCCTGGAGCCGCCCTTCACGTTCGCCGAGCGTCCGATCCGCGACTTCAACGAGCAAGTCACGCCGGGCTTTGAGGCGGTGCTGATGAAGGCGTTGGCCTTCGAGCCAGAAAACCGCTTTGCCGACGCCGCAGGCATGAAAGAGGCGCTCGAACAGTTGTCGGGCAATGCCTATGCCGGCACCCAGCTTGACGCGGAAGCCGAAGGCGAGATGTCGGATTGGGGTGACATCGAAGAGGGCGTGCAGGCGCTGTGGAGCTTCCAATGTGAAAGCGAGATTCGCTCTTCCCCGACGGTCAGCAGTGGTATCCTGTACGTGGGGGCCAACGATAACAACCTGTACACCTTCAATATCGAGGATGGTTCTTTCCGGTGGAAGTATGCCGCCCAGGAAGGCATTGTATCGACGCCGGTAGTGGCAGAAGACGAAAATCTCGTGTTGTTTGGGTCGCTGGATCATCAGTTGTATGCGTTAGATGCGCGGGTCAAGCAGGTGCGCTGGACGGTCCGCGCCCACGAGCCGATTCAGTCGTCGCCTTCCGTGGCGCACGGGCACGTGTTCTTCGGCAGTGACGACGGCAACCTCTATGCGGTGCGCATTTCGACCGGGCGTGTGCAGTGGAAGTGGGAAGCCGGCGTGCCGATCCGGTCGCGTCCTTTGGTCACGGGGGAGATCATCGTGGTCGGGATGCAATCCGGCGATGTTGTCGGGATTGATCTCTCTGGCCAGCTTATATGGCGCTTTAAAGCCAAGCGCGCCGTTGTATCGTCACCGGTGGAGCATGACGGCCTGGTGTTCTTTGGCTCGTTAGACTGGCATGTATATGCGCTGGATATTGCACGCGGGTGGAAGGTGTGGACGTATCGTACCAACAAACCCGTGATATCGTCGCCGGTTGTGGGCGATGAGAAGATATTCGTCGGGTCTGTCGATGGCCACATGTACGCGATTGATATCGCCAGCGGCAAAGAACGGTGGATTTTCGAAACAGAGGGCCAGGTCACATCATCCCCGGCCTATGTCGATGGCTCTGTTTATTTTGGTGGGATTGATGGCAAGGTTTACAGCTTAGATTCGAAAAACGGTAACATGCGTTGGTGTTTTGAGACTCAGGCTCCGGTTCCGTCATCCCCTGTTGTGCACGACGATGTCGTGTATATTGGTTCTATGGATCATCATATCTATGCGCTAAAGGCGTAGCCTGCCGGAGAAAAAACTGATGGATTTATTGCGCCGTATCTTGGGCCTGACTAGTAATTCCAATGCCACGACCGAAGACGACATTTCGATTACATCTGAAGACCAACCATCGCCCACGTCCGCCCCAGAACCGGTCATTGACGCGCCGGACAAGGTATCGGAAGAGGCCCCCCGTTCATCGACCGACGAGACTGCTAGCGACGAAACACCGATCGTAACGCCTGATCAGGCGGATATCGTAGGAACCCGACCCTTGCCTCCACTGGAAACGATTGTACCTCAACCCGGACAGCGTCTTGAGTTTGGCCAACTGAGCGACGTTGGCATGGTACGCGGGAACAACCAGGACGCGGTTCTGAGCATGGTGGCTGCGGGCACCAGCAGCGACGAACTGCCCGATTTTGGGCTGTTTATCGTGGCGGATGGCATGGGCGGGCACCATGATGGAGAGAAAGCCTCGGCAATCACGGCGCGGATGGTGGCACGGCATGTGCTCGACCAGATTTATCTGCCCTTGCTGAGGCATGAAATGGACAGCCCCGATCGTCCGGCTATCTCGGACATTCTGCGCGAAGCAGTACAAAATGCCAATGACGCGGTGACGGATCAGATTCCCGAAGGCGGGACGACCGTCACCGCGGCTGTCATTTTGGGCGACCTGGCCTATATCGCCCATGTGGGGGACAGCCGCGCGTACATGATCACCGACGAAGGCATCGAGCAAATCACGCGTGACCATTCCCTGGTCCAGCGCTTGATCGAACTGGACCAGCTTACCCCCCAGGAAGCCATTGAGCACCCTCAGCGTAACGTGCTCTACCGGGCTATCGGCCAGAATGAGAATCTTGATGTCGATGCGATCTCGCGGCGGTTGGGGCCGCGTTCGCGTTTGTTGCTGTGCAGCGACGGGTTGTGGAATCTGGTGACAGAAGACACGATCACGGCGATTGTCCGCAAACACAGCAACCCACAAGGGGCTTGTGGCGCGTTGGTTAATCTGGCGAACGAGCGCGGCGGCTCGGATAACATTACCGTCGCATTGATTCAAGTGCCGGGTTAGGGGGTATGACAGTCTTTTATGGATTCATCACGTAACTATTATGCTATTTTGGGTGTTCCTCCAGATGCCACCCAAGATGACATCCGCGATGCCTACCGGCTGGCGGCGCGTCGTTTTCATCCTGATGCCAACAGAAACGAAGGGGCCGATGTCCAGTTTCGGGATATCGCGACGGCATACGAACTGCTCGGCGACCCGATCATGCGCACCGAGTATGATCTGGCCCGGCGCAGCTTCCAGGAAGAGCCGAACTACTTCACGCTGCGCGTGACCCCGAGCAAGCGCGTATTGAACACCCTCGATGAGCCGCAGGTCGTTTACTTGCTGGTGGAGATCGTGCCGATGCGCCCTCGCGGAGTGGAATCGCGCACGGCTGCGCCGCTGAACCTGACCCTGGTGCTGGACCGCAGCTCGTCCATGAAGGGGGTGCGGCTCGAAAAGGTCAAAATCGCAGCCCACCAGATCATCGACCAGTTGTCGGAAAACGATGTGCTGTCGGTCGTCAGTTTCAGCGACCGCGCCGAAGTTCTCATCCCGGCGTCGGTCGTGGCTGATAAGCAGGACCTGTGCTCGATGGTCAGCATGATGCGCGCGAGTGGGGGGACCGAGATCTATAACGGGCTGGAGGCCGGAGTAGAGGAGTGTATGCGCTATCTTGGTCCGCGCATGGTCAACCATATCGTGCTGCTCACCGATGGGCGCACCTTCGGGGACGAGGAGCAATGCCTGGAACTGGTGGACGAAGTGTCTGAACAGGGTATTGGCATCAGCGCGATGGGCATTGGTGAGGAGTGGAACGACGATTTCCTGGATGATCTCGCCTCGCGCACCGGCGGCACCTCCGAGTATGTGAACTCACCGTCGTCGGTAGTGCGTTTTTTGAACCGGCGCGTGCGCAGCCTGGGCGATTCGTTTGCCGAACGGTTGCAGCTGTCGATTGCCCCGGATGCCGACATCGAGATCGAGTCCGTCTTCAAGCTCCAGCCCAATCCACAGCCCCTGGACTTTAGCCCCCAACCGATCCCGGTTGGCAGCCTGGAGTATAACCGCCCGGCGTCGCTCCTGATCCAGTTGCAGATGCCGCCCAGCACCAAAACGGGCTTCCGGACTGTTGCCCGGCTGGACGTAACCGGGGATATCCTGCCCTTTGATCGCCAGGGCTACAAAGTCCTGAGCGATATTTCGGTCGAAGTCGCTGAGGACCCACAGCCCGAAGAGCCACCGCTGTCTATTCTGGATGCGCTGGGCAAGCTGACCCTGTACCGGATGCAGCAAAAAGCGCAGGAATCAGTAGAGGACGGCAACGTCATCGAGGCCACCCGGCGGCTGGAAAACCTGGCCACGCGCCTGCTCTCGAACGGCCATGAAGACCTGGCACGTAAAGCGGCTGCCGAGGCGCGGCGAGTGTCCACCACCAATATGCTATCTGAAGAAGGGCGCAAAACCCTCAAGTTTGGTACCCGTATGCTGCTCGCTTTACCCAGCCCAGATGGGGAGGATGATACATGAGAACCTGTCCCTATTGCGCTGAGCCAAATCGCGAAGGTGTGTTTTTTTGTGAAGAATGTGGCCAACCGTTGTTTGGAACCCACAACGGGCTGGCGACCAGCCACCTGGAAGAAGACGAGTCGGAACACAGCGCACAAGGGCGCATCACCTGGGGCACGGCCCGTTTTCAGCCGGGGGCGTCGATGGTGGTCCGCTTTCGTGACTATGACGAACCGGTGCGGTTATCGGCCCAGGACCAGATTCTGCTGGGGCGTACCGAGGCCCGGTCGAGCATTGTGCCTGATCTGGATATGGGGCCATACGGTGGGGGTGACCTGGGCGTCTCGCGTCGCCATGCCGTCATTCAGCGTGGCGAAGACACCCTGACCCTGAGCGATTTGGGCAGCACGAACGGTACCTATCTGAATGGCCAACGATTAAGCCCCAATCAACCGCGTGTCGTGCGCGATGGGGACGAAATCCGGCTGGGCAAGCTTGTTTTCCATATCTTTTTTGACTGACAATTTCGCCAGTGGAGGCCTGTTAGATGCAGACTGTACTCATTCACATTGCCAACTCAGAACCGATGATGGCCGAAGTTGAGGAGCTGCCATCCCCAACCGATCAGGTGATGTACTGTATCAACCCTCGTCGTCGGGACGGGAAAGAGATGCAAAACGTTTTGCCGGAGGTGCAGACGATCATCCTCCCGTGGTGGCGCATTAATTTCGTGGAGATTATGCCATCCGGTGAGGAAGAAGAAATCGTAGCGTTCTATCAAGATTAGCCTGGAGAGTAGATATCCATGTCGGGGAAACCACCACGGTCGACATCGCGCGATCCGAGACGGATTCTTGTTGTCGATGACGAACCGCGCATGATCGGTTTTATCCGGATGAACCTGGAGCTTGAGGGCTACCAGGTGCTGGAAGCACACACCGGCCTGGAAGCCCTGGAGATGATCCGCACCCAACTGCCGGACCTGGTGCTGCTGGATGTGATGATGCCGGAGTTGGACGGCTTCGAGACGCTGCGCATGTTGCGCGAGTTCTCCAGCATCCCGGTCATCATGCTCACCGCCAAAGGCGAGGAAGATGATAAAGTCTACGGGCTGGAATTGGGGGCTGACGACTATGTCACCAAGCCATTTGGCGCGCGCGAACTGTCCAGCCGGGTGCGTGCCGTGCTGCGCCGCGCCGAAATGCCCAGTTCATCCCCAGAGCAGGCAGTGATGCAGGTCGACGACCGCCTCAGCGTCGATTTCAACCGGCGCGAGGTCATCGTCGATGGCGAGCACATCAAGCTGCGGCCTACGGAATACCGGCTGTTGTACCACCTGATCGAAAACGCCGGGTGGACGGTGCCCCACGAGCAGTTGCTTGCCAAGGTGTGGGGCTATGAATACCGCGACGAAACGCATTACGTCCGGCTGTATGTGAACTACCTGCGCGAAAAGATCGAGGAAGACCCCGCCAACCCGAAGTACATCCTCACCGAGCGCGGCGTCGGTTATCGCTTTATGGACTTCGACAAAGGGGATATGCCCTAACGTGCCCGCGTGACCAAACCGCGCTACAATAGACGCCAGCACGTTATTCTATCTCCCCTTTAAGGAGGGTTTTGTGTCCAATCTGTACAAGATCATTGTCACTGGCCCCTTCAATTCGGGTAAAACTGCGTTTATCACCACGGTCTCAGATATTGAAGTCGTGACGACGGAACGCAAGATCACGACCGAGGATCGCGGGATCAAGGCGGAGACGACGGTTGCGATGGATTACGGGCGGGTGGAACTCGACGGGAAGATTCTGCATCTGAACGGTACCCCCGGCCAGGCTCGTTTTGATTTTATGTGGGAGATTTTGGCGCGGGAGATGAACGGGTTTATCGTGCTGGTCGACAGCACTGACCCGCCGTCCTTCCCGGAGGCCGCTGATCTGATCCGCCTGTTCTCCGGGTTCCACGAAGTGCCCTATCTTGTCGTGGCCAACAAAACCGACCTGCCAGGAGCCGTGAGCCTGGCCGAACTGCGCCGGCGCAGCGACCCCGACGGCGATGTGACGGTCATGCCGTGTGTGGCGACACAAAAATCCAGCGTGCGGCAGGTGCTGCTGCAAATCATCGAGTTGATCGATAACAGCCGCAACGGGTAATCTGCTTCGCCGCACGGCCCCCAGTCCACTGCCAGGCCAGGCTTCGCGCCTGGCTTGATGTATTTTATTCGTCCTTTGAGGAAAAATCGTCGAGGGCATCCAGCGCTTTCTGGGCCGATAGGCGCTGTGGCTCGGTCCAGCCGGCTTCGGTCGCCATGCGCTGCAAGTGCGCGCGGACGGCGGCTTGCTCCGCGCGGTCGAGGCTTTCCCAGGCCGCGCGGATGCGGGCGGGGTCCCGGCTGAGCATAGCCGTCCAAAACAGTTCCGGATTATCCATCACTCCACCCCCTCGATGCCGTGCTCCCGGCGCAGCCGCCGGTATGCGTCCTCGAACGTCGCCAGCAGCGTCGCTTTACGGTCATCCGGCAGGTAGCTGACCCGCACCGCATTCAGCGCGACGTGCTCCAACTGCGGCACGCTCAGCCCACAGTCCTGCACCGCGTGACGATATTCCGCGTTGAGTGTCGTATTGAACAGGACCGGATCGTCGGAGTTGATCGTCACGCGCGCCCCGGCCTCTACGAGCTGCCGCAAGGGGTGCGCCGCGTAGGAGGGGTAAACGCCCAGGCACAGGTTGCTGGTCGGGTTGACTTCAAGGGGCATCTGGTGCTCGACCAGATAGGCGACCAGGTCCGGGTCTTCGATGGCGCGGACGCCGTGCCCCAGCCGTTCGGCGTGCAGCGTGCGGATCGCGCCCCATACGCTGGCCGGGCCGACGGTTTCCCCGGCGTGCGGATTGCTGTGCAGCCCGGCTGCCCGTGCGCGCCGGAAGGCGTCCTCGAACAGCTCCGGGGGATAGCCGACCTCCGGCCCGCCCAGGCCCAGCGCCACCACGCCGCCCGCCTGCGCCTCCAGCGACGAAACCCAGTCCGCGACTTGCGGCGCGGTATCCGGCAGGCCCCGGTTGATGTCCGGTATCCAGCGCATCTCGACGCCCCACGATTGGCGCGCCTGGTCGCGCCCGGCATTGATCGCGGCCAGCAAATCCTCCCACCGGATGCCGCGCTCGACGTGGGCGTGCGGCGTCCAGGTGACTTCGGCGTAGCGGATGTTCTGTTCGGCCATGCTGCGCCCGTATTCGTAGGTGATGCGCGTGAAGTCCTCTGGCGTTTGCAGGCAGCGCGAGATGGTGATGAAGATCTCGACGAAGTGATCAAAGTCTCGGTAGACGTACCACTCGCGCAGCCCGGCTTCGTCAGCGGCGGGCAGCGTGACGCCGTTTTTGCGCGCCAGGGCCAGCAGCGTGTCGGGCTGGACCGTGCCCTCCAGATGGACGTGCAGTTCGGCTTTGGGCATGGCCCGGATGAACGCGTCGATGGTCATGCTTGTGCCTCCGAATGCTGGACCGCCGCGTGGATGAAATCCCGAAATAAAGGATGCGGGTGGTTCGGCCTGCTCTGAAACTCCGGGTGGAACTGGCTGCCGAGCATGAAGGGATGCCCCGGCACCTCCATGATCTCCACCAGTCGCTCGTCTGGACTCAGGCCGCTGAAGCAGGCCCCGGCGGCTGTGAACTGCTCGCGGTACTTGTTGTTGAATTCGAACCGGTGGCGGTGACGCTCATTCACCTGTCCGGTATCATACGCGGCGGCGGCCTGCGTGCCGGGCACCAGCGCGCAGGGGTAAGTGCCCAGCCGCATCGTGCCGCCCAGGTCCGCGACGGCGTGCTGGTCGGGCATCAGGTCGATGATCGGATGGTCGCAGGCGTTGTCGAACTCGGTGCTGTTGGCGTCCTCCAGCCCCAGCACATTCCGCGCGAGCTCGATGCACATCACCTGCATCCCCAGGCACAGCCCCAGGTACGGCACGTTGTGCGTCCGCGCGAATTCCGCCGCCAGCACCTTCCCTTCGATGCCCCGGTAGCCGAACCCGCCGGGCACGACGATGCCGTGCACCGTTTCGAGCTGTTCCCAGTTTTTGCGTTTTTCCAGATCGCCGGAATAGATCCACACCACCTCGAGCTTGCGATTTGCGGCGACCGTCGCGTGCGTCAGCGCTTCCTTGACGCTGATGTAGGCGTCGCGCAGTTCGACGTATTTGCCCACGATGGCGATCTGCAGCGGGTCGTCGATCTGGCGCATCCGAGCCACCAGATCGCGCCAGGCGTCGAGCTGCAGGCGGGTGGTTTGCAGGCCAAGCTGCTCGACCACATAATCGCCCAGCCCCGCATCTTCCAGCACCAGCGGCACATCGTAGATGTTGTCGGTCGTTTCCAGCGGGATCACGGCGCGTTGTTCCACGTCGCAAAACAGCGCGATCTTGTCCACGATCTCCTGGCTGACGGGGTGGTCGGTACGGGCGATGATCACCTGGGGCTGGATACCGATGCTGCGCAGTTCGCGCACGCTGTGCTGGGTAGGTTTGGTCTTGAGTTCGCCGGTCGCGCCAATGTACGGCAGAAACGTGACGTGTACATACAGCGTCTGGTCGCGCCCGACGTCGGTGCGCAGTTGGCGCAGCGCCTCTAGGAACGGCTGCCCCTCGATGTCGCCGACCGTGCCGCCTACCTCAACGATCACCACATCCGGATCGGCCTTCTTGCCGACCAGCGCGATCCGGCGCTTGATCTCGTTGGTAATGTGGGGGATCACCTGGATCGTGCCGCCCAGAAAATCGCCCCGGCGCTCCTTGCGGATCACCTCGGCATAAATTTGACCGGAGGTCACGTTGCAGGTCTGGTCCAGGTTTTCGTCCGTGAAGCGTTCGTAATGGCCCAGGTCGAGGTCGGTTTCGGCTCCGTCGACGGTGACGAAGACTTCACCGTGCTGGTAAGGACTCATCGTGCCTGGATCGACATTGAGGTAGGGGTCGAGCTTTTGGATGGCAACCCTGACCCCGCGCGCCTTCAGGATGCGCCCGATGGCTGCCGCCGTTACGCCCTTGCCCACCGAGCTGACTACGCCACCTGTGCAGAAAATATACTTGGGCATGCTTCGTCCTGACGATCTACAAAAGCGACGGGGAGATGATCAAAGTCCCCGCCGCCAGGGTGTTTGGGTCATATCCTTATCAGCCTGACTGTGAAGGAAGCGCAAAGACTAGACGAGCTTTTCGAGATCGTTGGCTGCGCGTTTCATATCCAGGAAAACAAGCCCCAGTTTGGCACTTTCGCGGACGAGCGCAGTAAGCACAGCTTCTTCACCAATCGACATCAACATCACAAAGCCACTGTCACCACGAATGTAGACCTGGTCTAAGGTGCCGCGCCCCAGTTCGCTGGCGATACGCTCACCCAGCGACAGCATCGCCGCCGACATCGCCGAGACGCGGTCTTCTTCGACGCCCGCAGGCAACGAGGAGGCCATAATCAATCCATCTACACTGACCACGGCAGAGGCTTCAATATCAGGTGTTCCGGACTGCAAATCGCGCAAGCGATCAACCATCAACTCGGTCCGCGATTTTGCCATGGATCCGTGCTCCTTTCCCGTTTTAGGAGGCTGGCAGTCTATATTAACGCCTGCATGATAGCATAAGCCCTGTTTCAAGTCAACAAGCCCGCCGCGCAAGAGCAGGGAAAAACGATGCTGGCACGCACGGCTATGCCCCTTCACACGCGGTGATTTGAATCCTGGCAGGGTCCGCTGTAGAATACCGGTATCAGGTTCAGTCCCTCTCAGTGGGGTAGGGTACACATTATGGTTGCACGCACAATACAGATTCGCATCGATGATCGTGCCCGTTTGATGTCAGCGGTCCTGTCGGCTACCAACTGGCCGGCTATCGAACAGCAGCGCCGCCGCCATCGCGCGCATGTGCATGCGCGGCATACCACCCAATGCACGCAGGCCATCGCCGACCATCCGGCGGTGCATTCGCTGCAAGCCTTGCTGGATCAGGGCACCCCGCTGGAAGCCATGTACACCTATGCGCTCAGCCTGTCCTGGCCCGATATGACGCTCGACACGCCGTTTCCCTGGGCTCCGCTGCATTGGAATGAGCAGTTGGGGGATTTCTACAAAAAAGCCGACCTGGCGGCATGGTGGGCCGAAGAGGACGAACTGTGGCGGCGCGCCTACGAACAGGCGGCGAAGATCATCTCAAAAGCCGATCTGTACAGCTTCTTCAAGCCGTTTGTGGGCGATGTGGCCGAGCAGTTGGCCTTCATGCCGAATATCTCGTATCCCAGCGATACCGAAATCGGCGTCCGCCTGGAAGGCGAGTTATTCTGCATTGCGCCGCCGCGCATCGCCTGGGGGGATAACGAACCCTGGCCATTTGACGAGGATGCCGCACACATTTACCGGGGCGTGCTGGCCGAATATGCCCGGCTGTTGATGGTGTCGTATCTGCGGCAGAACGCCGCCGAGGTCGCGCCCGTCGCCGGGATGCCGCTGCCAATTGGCCCGCAGTTCCGCGAAACCCATCCCACCTGGGGCGACCAGTTCACCGGGCTGTTTGTGTCCGGGGCGGTAGCGCTGTTCCTGGAGCAAGCCATCAACATTCAGGAAGCCAAAGCCTACATCCTGATGGAGAACCGGCTGCACGGCGTCACGATCCTGCCGGGGATGGTCAGCGTGCTCAAACGCTATCTGTCGGAATTCAAGGAGGGGCGTTACCAGCAGTTTGCCGAATACCTGCCCAACTTCCCCAAGCATCTCCGGGTCGCCAAGCGCATGACGTCGCTGTAATGCACGGCGCGTCGTTCCACCACACTTACTTGTTGATGCGCGGATCGCCAGGCGCGACGTAGTATTGGTCGGGCCAGGGGTCGTAGTGCGACTCGAATTTTTCATCGCGGATGATGGTATCGCCCTCGTACACGATGCGGCGCACCACCACATCCGCCCCGGATGACGCATAGCTGACGTGCTGGATTTGGCCGGAGGAAAAGTCCGGATGGGCGCGGTATTCGACCCGGCCCGGCTGCGTCACGTTGTTGATATACGGCCCTTCTTTGACCACGCGCCGCGTCTTCGTGCTGTAGAACTTCCAGGTGAGCGTGCTCGATCCCGGCTTGTTGTACGTTTCGATCAGCAGGTGGTAGGGTGTATCGTTGAGGAACACGAAGTCGACGTCCGGGTAATAGACGGTGGCGTCCAGGCCGGCACCTTCGCCGTCTTCGTAGTAACTTACCCGGTAGGCGTGCGGCACACGGTTCTGGATCGGGTATCCGCCGTAGAATGCGGTCTGGAAGGCGGTCGTGGCTACCTGGCACACCCCGCCGCCGACGTCGCGCACCGTCCAGTCGCCCATGATGACCAGCCCTTCGCGGTAGCCGGTCGCGGCGCTGACATCACCCAGCCATTCGTTAAACGAGAAGCGCTCGCCCGGCGGGATCACGATGCCATGAAAGCGCGAAGCTGCCACACCGATGTTATGCACGCGCGCCGCGGTCGAGCCGTAGTAATAGGTGGTTTGCGCGCGGACCAGTTCGGTGATGCCCAGCTCCAGCCCAGTGGCATTATCGCCAACCGCCGGCGGGATCGAGCGAAACGCCAGATTTACCTGCCGGTCGTCCAGATCGCTGGCAAACAGCGCGTCTTCGAACTGGGCCAGGGTGGCGGCGACGTCCAGTTCACGGCCACTGACGCTGTTTTGGATGAGTTCAAGCTGGCGAGAGTCGTCGTCAAAAATGAAGCGCGCGTTTTGTGGCTCGATGGTCAACGGCTGCACCAGCGCAGACAGGAACTCGCGGACGCGGTCTGGCCGGGTGGCCAACTCAATCGTCGAGGCGGCGGTATCTTCCACCACGCGCACGACCGACTCGTCCAGGTACAGCCGGTAGCAGAACGTGCCGTCATTGTAGCGCACCGGCTCGACGTTGTAGCCGTCCGGCGGGGCGCTTTCCAGGCGTGCCAGCACGTCCGGCCCGACGCCACTGCCGCCCGGAATGCAAAATTCCACCGGGGCCGACAGCGCCACGTTCGCTCTCTCCGCGACCGCCTGCGCCTGGGCATAGTTGCTGAACTGCGGCGCGGACTGATGCGTCGACAGCGGAATCTGGCTGCGGGTCTGGAGGGTGAGCACCTGCCCGCGCAGCGCACTCAGCGCCGCCGACATATCCAGGCTGCGCCCGGTCTGGCTGGGGTAAGCGGTAGCCCGCCCATCGACGATCTTCACGCTGGCGTTCAGCGTGTGGCGGTCGATGCCCTCTGCCGCGATCTGGGCCAGCACGCGCTCGGCGTCGGTGCGATTATAGGTGACGACCGGCGCGATCACCTCCCCGCCGCGCCGGATACGCAGCGGGTCGAACAGGTCTTCCAGCCAGTTGCCGCCGCGCCCGGCCTGGTACGCGCGCTCGACGGTGGCCTCGGCATCGAACGTGACGCCCAGTTCGTCGGCAGTGAAGCGCCACTCCTGGGCGGGCTGGTAGGTGAACGCAAAGGTCGCCTGCTCGTCGTATGCAAACGCCTGGGACAGCGCCGCGATGGCTTCCTGGCGATCCATCCCGGCGATATCCACGCCCCACACCGGCGCGACGCCCGGGTAAATCTGACCACGATACATGAACTGGTACCCGGCGACGAGAATCACCATCACCAGGCCGAACAGGATCAGCCCGGTGGTGACGAGCAATGGCAAACGAATGACCCAGGGATTAAGGCGCTGCCGCGTGCGCGGAGACCGGGGAGCAGGACGATATCGACGTTGGTGAGTAGCGTGTGTCGTGCTCATTTTTGGCAAACCTTTGATTTTTTTGTATGGTAGCATCTTTAGAGACAGGCGACAAGAAGGATATCCACCATGTCTGAGGACAACTCGCTCGAAATACAGGGTCCCGCCACCCGGCCTCGTTCGCCGCTGCGGGACGCCCGCCGCACCATGATGCAGCAGGTCTACGTGACCAAAGAGTCTGCCGCCGACCAGTTAATCCTGGCCGCCGAGCGCATCCGTGCCGAAGCCTTCCGCACCGGCGACGAAATCGCGATCCGGCAGGCGCAGCAGCTTTCGCGCAGCCTGGACCGCGCAGCGGTGTACCTGCACGGACACACCTTCGACCAGATGACCGGCGACGCCACCCAGCTTGTGCAGTCCAAGCCCTGGCAGGCCGTGATGATCGCGTTTGTGCTGGGCATCATCTTCGGACGCAATTTCAGACGCAGCGAAGCGAAGGAGTAGCACGTGGTAAAACTGATGATTTTGTTCAAGACCGCAAGCCAGGGGGGCGACTTTGACCGCCGCTACGCACACAACCTGCGCTTGCTGCGCACAATGCCCGGCGTCAAGCGCATCGAGGAGAGCGTGGTGCTGGGCGGACCGGTGGACGATGCGGTGTCCTATCACCGCGTGCTGGAAGTGTACTTCAGCGACTTTAAGGCGCTCGACGCAGCCTTAGTCTCGGAACAGGGCACGGTGGCCGGCAAAGACTTGATGGACTTCGCCGGGCAAAACGTCGAGCTGCTGTTTGTGGAAGAAACCGGCGATCCACTCCAACAAAAGCCGCTTGGCCCCAAAAACCTGCAAGCCTACCTGGACGATCACGACATCGCCGCCGAGATCGTGTATCCCGGCGAGCCGACGCCGAACGTCCCGGCGGCTGCCGAAGCGTTGGGCGTTGAGCCGGACCAGATCGTCAAGTCGCTGATCTTCCTGGTGCACGATAAACTCTTCCTGATTTACGGGTGCGGGACGCGGCGCGTCGATATGGATAGGCTGGCCGAACGGCTGCACGTCAGCCGCGAACACATCCGGCTGGCCGACGCAGATGAAGTGCTGGAGCTAAGTGGCTATGCGGTTGGGACGGTGCCGCCGCTGGGCCTGAAGACGCCCATGCCGGCCTTCATGGACCCCGCCGTCGAAGCGCAGGACGTCGTGTACGCGGGCGGCGGCGGGATCAGTGCGCTCCTGAAGATCGCGCCTGCCGATCTGCTCAAGGCCAGCCGTGCCGAGGTCGCGCCCATGCTGGAAGACGAGGACGGCAGCATGGCCCCAGACTGATCTTGACGCCCGGACCATTGCTGGTACAATGGGGTACGATCTGGATACGCCAGATCGAAGTTGCCCCCATAGCTCAGAGGACAGAGCGTTGCCCTCCGGAGGCAAAGGCCCAGGTTCGAGTCCTGGTGGGGGTACCAAATGTGATTGGAAGTGAACTAGCAGTTTTTGGGCTAGTTCTTTCTTTTTGTGGTCCGGGACGCTCATCGCGTGGGCCATTCTTTCCACTGTGGTGCAAACCATCAATGTAATCGAATGGTGCTTTTAGCTCAATTCTGACTATCCTACCCTCCAGGTTGATCACAACCCGGCTGACCATCTGCTCTAGTATATCACGTTGTCGCTTTCGTGTGTGAAGCGGATATCGTTCAGCAACCTCAGCAATGACCGCCAACGCTGCATCCAGGTTATCGATGAATTCACTTCGGTCTTGTTCAATGACACGGAGCGCTTGCTCAATACGGCTGCGTTCATCTTGATATTCACGCGCCAGTTTTTCGTACACCTGCGGACGCATTCCATGATCGGTAAACGCTCGCCAGAGATTTACCTCTTTGTCGTCCAGGCGTTTCAGCGCGGTCTCAAGTGTTTTCCGCTCCTGATCATGCCCACTGGCATACCGCTTAATATCGGTCAGATAAGCCCGACGAATTTTGGGTAGCAATGCCAGATCAATCTGAATCGCGTTCAGGTGAGCGGGAATTTGCTCATCAACCACATGACATGAAATATTCAGGTCGCTACTTGATATGCAATAATACGGTGTGCCGCCATCAGGCCGGTTTGCGTTCGGCGTGCTACACGTCAGCTTTTGGGGCTTTCTGTTAGCCTGGTCAAGATACACCAAACCTTGTAACAGATAAAAGTGTCTCTTAGCCGGTGTGGGATTGGAGTTGCGACCAGCCAGGATCGCCAACCCGCGCTCGAATTCTTCCGTGCTGACAATCGGCTCCCACTCACCGCGAACGGTTTTGGGCGGAATTTGTGCCCAATCATTATCAGCAGTTACCCAACCCGCATAGAACCAGTTATGAAACGACCGCGACAACTGCTGGATATACGGTGCCCGTTCGCCATTCTTTTTGATCTCGACAAATGGCTTACCATTGCTCAGTCGATAACCACGCTCGTACAACTTCTCGCAGATGTCATCCAAAATGAGTTCATCTGCAAGTAGTAAATCCCAGGCATAGCGCCAGACCTTTGCTTGATCTGGATCAAGTTCCACCCATCGGCGATAGCGAGCGTGCTTGAGATGTTCCTCTTTCATCGCCTCGGTGAGTTTGGCTTCCTTGTTCACGTAGCCATCGGGTGCACGCCATGGCCATCCCCCTCTGAGCAATTTGGACAACATTCCGTTTTTGCTACGGCGCGCGGTTACGCGCGATTCCCGCCGAGCCATACCAAACAAGATATTCAAGTACAATCGATCATCTTCATTGGCGGGATCAAGATCGGGATGCGAAGCAAAGCGCACACAAAGTCCCAAAGTTGTGAGTTCATCAATCGCTCGTAATGCTTCAACGTCATTACGCCCAAAACGATCAGGGGTGGCAGAAAACACATGCGAAAACTTGCCCTGGCGTGCATCATGCAGCATCTGCTGGCAATTCTTCCGATCAGCCGATGTCCCGGTATAGTTATCCAAATACTCGCCCGCATCTGGGACATCCTGATAGAGAATCAACAGTCTATCAATGTCGCGGCGCTGCCCATCTTGTGAGCGCTCCGGGGCCTGGACATCCTCATCGCTGGTGCGAAGGTATTTGACGTAACCGGGTATGGTTGTGATGCGTTTGGTTTTGCGCGCCATAGTTCTCTGCCTATTGGTGTCTACAGATTCTCACTGTACTATAGATTTTCGTTGCTGTGTTTTTTCTCGTTCGACTTCGCGTCAGATTGCTGCTTTTTCTTTGAAACGCCCTGGGTCAAAAGTCGAGCGACCGTCATCACGCGAATCAGCATATCTTGCGTGTTGTCTTCAGATTTGACTGTTTTTGCGCTACTGCTCATATGGCTCCTGTGCGTATGTGTTCGTTCATGTGCTTAGCATATCAAAACGAGAGCACCAAACATGCGGAGGTTTACCGGTTCGGGCAGGGAAATTTACCGCCAGGATGGTCAAAATTACCGATTTGCCGAAATTTGACGGGAACAGCGTCCCAACACCGCGTCTGTCAAGTGATTTTTGTTGATCGATGTGCTTCGATAGCCTGGTCATGTTGGCTGGTCCTATAAGTCAGTGCGAACACATAAACCCATCATAGCAAGTGCATAGGTGCAAACCTCGGAGAATTACCGATTCAGAGCGCAGAAAGTCCCCGATCTGAAAGGTAAGATTCCGTATTGACCGAATTCGGAGGAAAAAAGCATCCTTATACCGCGCTTGTCAAGTGATTTTTGCTGTTCAATGCGCTACGATCTCGATCATGTTGGATGGTCCTACAATCAGCACGAACATATAAGCCCATCATATCAAACTGACCTACCCAACAGGCTGTAAATTTGACAATTTTTGATGGGGAGTTTTACGGGTTTTCGAGTCAAAATGGCGTTGTTGAATGAATACGCCTGAGTTACACTGTGAGCATGGCACAGAAAAAAATGAGACACGAAAATGACAAAACGGGCTAAGAAGGACGCACAGAAAACAACCTATCGCGTGCGTAATTGGGCGG
>DAOTUD010000183.1:0-6965 GCA_034437275.1 Anaerolineae bacterium | reverse complement strand
GGTCCTACGTTAAGCGACAAGGGCGTGTCCCGCCCAAAAAGAGGTTTCTCATCTTGTGCGGTTCAAATTTTACGTGGCGACCTGCTCGCCACAACCGGCTATTTGAAGTTGTTAAGATGCCGCATTGTGCTAACGCTGAGGCTATTTTCCTTCTGACGTTTAGCGCACAATCGTATTTAGTGTTGTACCATATAAGGCGCTTGTGCGCCACGCCTTATATCCCCATAGCTAAAGACAGGGGCTTTACGGCGCATTTTGGTAAACAGCCTACGTAAGTTCATAACACGCTCTAGCGGTGCGTTGTGCTCACTTCTTTTTCTTCTGCTTGCCCTTTTGCTGCTGGGCGCGCTGCTTCTGGATTTTCTTCCAGGTGTCGCGCAGCGTGACCGTGCGGTTGAAGATCAGTCGCTCAGCGCTGGAGTCTGGGTCGACGCAGAAGTAACCCTTGCGCTCGAACTGGTAGCGTGTGCCCGGCGCGGCGTCCTCGACGCTCGGCTCGACGTAGGCCGTGATTGTGTTCAGCGAGTCCGGGTTGAGGTTGGCGGTGAAGTCTTCGCCTTCGTCCACGTCTTCCGGGTCCTCTGTGCTGAACAGTGTATTGTACAGCCGCACATCGGCCAGCAGCGCGTGCTCCGCCGAGACCCAATGCAGCGTGGCCTTGACTTTGCGCCCGTCGGGAGCGTCACCGCCGCGCGTGTCCGGGTCGTAGGTGCAGCGCAGTTCGGTGATCGTGCCGTCGTCGTCCTTGATCACGTCGGTGCAGGTGATGAAGTAAGCATAGCGCAGTCGCACTTCGCGCCCCGGGGCCAGCCGGTAGAACTTCTTGACCGGCTCCTCCATGAAGTCGTCCTGCTCGATGTACAGCACCTTGGAGAACGGGACTTTGCGCGTCCCGGCGCTGGCGTCTTCAGGATTGTTGATCGCGTCCAGTTCCTCGACCTGATCGTCCGGGTAATTCTCGATCACCACCTTCAGCGGGCGCAGCACGCCCATCACGCGCGGGGCGCGCTGGTTGAGGTCCTGGCGCACGCAGTGTTCGAGCAGTTGCAGGTCGACGACGCTGTTGCTCTTGGAGACGCCGATCCGGTCGCAGAAGTCGCGGATGGATTCGGGCGTGTAGCCGCGCCGCCGGATGCCGGAGATGGTCGGCATACGGGGATCGTCCCACCCGCTGACGTGGCCCTCCTGCACCAGCCGCAGCAGCTTTCGCTTGCTCATCATGGTGTAGGTCAGGTTCAGCCGCGCGAACTCGATCTGCTGCGGGTGGTAGACGCCCAGCGCGTCGAGGAACCAGTCGTACAGCGGGCGATGATCTTCGAATTCCAGCGTGCACAGCGAGTGCGTGATGCCCTCGACCGAGTCCGATTGCCCGTGCGCCCAGTCGTACATCGGGTAGATGCACCACTCGTCGCCGGTGCGCGGGTGTGCGGCGTGCAGGATGCGGTACATGACCGGGTCGCGCAGGTTGAGGTTGGGCGAGGCCATGTCGATCTTGGCGCGCAGCACGCGCGAACCGTCGGGGAATTCGCCGTTCTTCATGCGCTCGAACAGGTCCAGGTTTTCCTCGATGGACCGGTCGCGGTAGGGGCTTTCCTTGCCCGGCTCGGTGAGCGTGCCGCGATACGCGCGGATTTGCTCGGCGGCCAGGTCGTCGACATAGGCTTGGCCGGCCTTGATCAGTTGGACCGCCCACTCGTACAACTGCTGGAAGGAGTCCGAGGCGTAAAACAGCCGGTCTTCCCAGTCCGCACCCAGCCAGCGCGCGTCCTCCATGATCGAGTCGATGTATTCCTGCTCCTCCTTGAGCGGGTTGGTGTCGTCAAAGCGCAGGTTGAACTTGCCGCCGTATTTCTCGGCGGTGCCGTAGTTCAGGCAGATCGACTTGGCGTGCCCGATGTGCAGGTAGCCGTTCGGCTCCGGCGGAAAGCGGGTGTGCACCCGGCCATCGTATTTCCCGGATTCCAGGTCCTCCTCGATGATGGCGTGGATAAAATGGGTTGGTGTGCCCTCGTTGGTTTTCTCGTTGCTCATGTTGCATGCTCTTTCGTTGGTTAGTGATTGGCCGTATGCGCGTCCCCTCCCCCTGGCCCCCTCCCCGCACGCGGAGGGGGGAATTGAACCGCGATCACAAGTCCCTCTCCGTTTACGGGGAGGGATTTAGGGCGGGGTAAACCACCGGCACAAAACCGAATAGGTCCCTACTAGTGTAACAAATCGAGGCCCCAAAGTGTAATTTATGGGTTGTGATAATTGCCGGTTTAACGCAGGGGGCGCATCTGGTATAATGCGCGCTGCCGCACCGCACAGCCGTAGTCGCAGTTAGGAGTGATGGAGAGTGACCGAAAAATCTGATGTTCGCGTGCGCTTTGCGCCCAGCCCGACCGGCCCCGTGCATATTGGCGGCGTCCGGACGGCATTGTTCAACTGGTTCTTTGCCCGCCATCATGGGGGCACATTCATTCTGCGCATCGAAGACACCGACCGCAAGCGGTTCGTGCCCGGCTCCGTCGAGTTGATCACGGAGGGCTTGCGCTGGCTGGGGATCGACTGGGACGAGGGGCCAGAGGTCGGCGGCGCGTACGGGCCGTATTTCCAATCGGAACGGACCGACCTGTACCAGCAGTGGGCGGCGTGGCTGGTCGAGCACGACTTAGCCTATCGCTGCTACTGCACGGCGGAACGTTTGCAGCGCGTCCGCGAAGAGCAGAAGGCCCGCAAAGAGGACCCTGGCTACGACCGGCGCTGCCGCACCCTGTCGCCGGAGGAGCGCGAACAACTTCACCAGGAAACCGGCGGCGAGTACGTGATCCGCTTCAAGATGCCGCTGGCGGGCGAGACCACGATCCACGACATCATTCGCGGCCCGATCACGTTCGACAACACCCGGCTCAACGACCTGGTGCTGCTCAAGTCCGACGGCTACCCGACCTATCACCTGGCGAATGTGGTCGACGACCACACGATGGCGATCAGTCACATCCTGCGCGCCGAGGAGTGGATCTCGTCCGCGCCGATCCACAAGAACCTGTACGATGCGTTCGGCTGGGAGATGCCGCAGATCGCGCATCTGCCGGTGATCCTCAACCCCAGCGGCAAGGGCAAGCTCTCCAAGCGCAGCGCCGGGTTTACCGTCGACGGGCAGCAGGTGCCGGTGCTGCTGCACGAGTTCCGCGCGGCGGGCTACGTGCCGGAGGCCATCGTCAATTTTCTGACCAACGTCGGCTGGAGCTTCGGCGAGGACCGCGAGGTTTTCACCGTCGCGGAGACCATCGCGCGCTTCGACCTGTCGCGCGTGAACCCGGCGGGCAGCGTGTTCCCGCTGGATAAGCTGAACTGGCTCAACGGCGTGTACATCCGCGAGATGGACGACGAACAACTGGCCCGTCACTTACAGCCGGTGCTGGAGGAGGCCGGGCACGAGGTCAACATGGACGTGCTGTTGAAGGTCGTCCCGATCATCCGCGACCGTCTCAAGTCGCTGAATGACGTGGTGCCGATGGCGGGCTTTTTCTTCGCGGACGACTTCACACCTGCGCCGCCGGAGGAGTTGATCCAGAAGAAGATGGACGCGGCCAGCACCAAAGAGGTGCTCGAAAAATCGCTGGTCACGCTGAGCGAACTGCCCGACTTCGACGCGGAACGCCAGGAAGCCGCGATGCGCGCCCTGGTGAAAGACATGGGGTTGAAGGCCGGGCAGGTCTTCGGGACGCTGCGCGTGGCGACCACCGCCCAGCGCGTCGCGCCGCCGCTGTTCGAGTCGATGGAAATCCTGGGGCGCGAGACGTCGCTCCAGCGCATCCGCGAGGCGATCACCACGCTGATGGAGTAGGGCGATCCCATTCGGATATGACGCGGGGCCGGGCGTGCTGCCTGTGCCCCGTTTTTTTGCCCGGTGAGCGCGGCTAGCCGTCCAGGCGGAAGATCAACAGCTTGGACAGGCGCGCGTTTTCTTTGATGCGCAGCCCGCCCGCCCCGACGATCAGCAGCGTTTCCAGGTGTTCGCGCGTGTCGCGGAAGTGGCACGTGGCGTGAAAGCCGCCGGCCTGCAGCAGGCGCTCGTGGGGCTGGATGAACGCGATCTGGTCGGGCTGCTGCTGGATCGTCTCGTTGAAGCGCACGATGTAGCTGCCGGGGTCCAGCATCCACCAGCCGTATTTGTCCTCTGGGATGGTTGTTTCCGGCTGGATGGCTTCGCGCGGGGCGGGCAGGAGTTCGGAGCCGCCGAAATCAATCGCGCCCGGCCCGGTGATGGCGAAGATCGCGCCGGCGGTCAGGTCGACTTCGTAATCGTGCTGCTGGGTGTCGGGGTGCAGGATGCCGGCCAGATGTTGGGCTACCTCGCTGCCGGGTAAGGTGTGCATGGTACCTCCTCTGTGCTCGTGTTCCCCCAGATTATAGGGCAATCCGCAGCAGCACCCACAGCCCGATCCCCAGCGCAGCGGTGATTACGCCGCCGATGGCGACCGCGCTGCACCCGTTCTCCCCGTGAAAGGTGTATACGTCTTTGACCAGCGCGCTCAGCATATACACCCCCACCACAACGCTGCTCACGATCCAGGCGACCAGCATCATGATCACCATCGGCTCGTAGGGGATGACCAGCAGCATCACCAGCGCCGCCCCCGCCGCGACCAGCGTGAAGACCAGCGCCAGCCGCAGCAGCCGCCACAGCAAATACACGCGCGTGCCGGTCCCGGCCAGCAGGCGCAGCGCCGCGAAGTGCACCCCGGCGGCGAAGGTCAGCAGCCCGGCAGCGCTGCCCAGGCTGGCGGCGGCGGTGATCGCCGCGACAAGGGCCAGCGCCGGGTCGATCAGGTCGCTGGCCTGGGCGGGGGTGAGAATGCCGTCCAGCTCGACGTCTTCCGCGGTGAGTTCGGCCCTGAATTCCGCGATCACGTCCGGCAGCGCCAACCACGCGATCACCGCCGCCAGCAGCGCCACGAGCAGCCCGTACCCGCCCAGCAGCACCAGCACCGCCCGCGTGGTGGCCCGGTCGGCGTCGGGACTTTCCTGCCGCACGCGAAGCCGCGCCTTGCCGCCGAGCTGCTCAATGTGCGCACTGCGCCGGTCGCGATTGGCCAGCATCGGCAGTGCGTCCGCCAGATCGCGGCCCAGCAGCAGTTCGGTGAAGTTGTGGACGAATGGGTCATCTTCCAACGTGGGGTCGCGCATCAGCGCTAGGCCCAGATGCTCGACGGCGCGTGGGATATCGCCGCTGCGCTGGAAGCCCAGCGCGCGGTCCAGATGTTTGCGTGCCTGGCGGCGGTCGCGTTGGGATGGAGTGGAAGCATGGGTGGGCATGGTGAGTTTGCTCCGTGTCATGGTGGCAATGCTCCCAGTATGGCACAACTGTATGATCACTGCTAGCAAAACTTGCGGTACAATCGGTGTGGCTGGATGCCTGAAGATGTCCGGCAGTGAGTGAGGAGCTACAGACGATGATTATTGTTGTAACCGATAGCTGCGCCAGCGTCCCTACTCCGATGGTTGCGGAACTGGGGATCGAGGTCGTGGCCTATCATGTGCACATGGCGCAGGGGACCGTTCATGATGGCGTGGATATGCCGCCTGATGAATTTTATGACTGGCTGAAGTCTTCGCCCGAACAATGGCCGACCACCGCCAACCCCAGCGCGGGCGAATATCTGGAAGTGTACCGGCGCGCCGCCAAACGGGCGGATGGCGTGGTCGTCATCTCGATGACCGGCGAGGGCAGCGGCGGCTACCAATCGGCGGTGCTGGCCAAGCGGCTGGCCGCGCAAGAATTGCCCGGCTTCGGGATCGAAGTGGTCGATACGCGGCAGGTGGCGCTGGCGCATGGCTGGGCCGTGATCCAGGCCGCCCGCGCGGCGCTGCAGGGCTGGTCGCTGGACGCGGTGCGCGAGGTGGCGCAGAAAGCTTCCGAGCAGGCGTTCGTGGCCTTCACCAACGACACGCTGGAGTATTTGCAGCGCGGCGGGCGCATCGGCAAGGTGACCGGCCTGGTCGGCGATCTGTTGGGCATCAAACCCGTGATCGGCATGAAAGCGGGGATGCCGTCGCCGCTAGGCGTGGCCCGCACCCGGACCGGGGCCTACAAGCGCATTGTGGCGCTGGCGCTCAACCGCATTCCGCCGGGCAGCACGGTGCGCGCGGCGTTGATGCACGTTGCCGCCCCGGACGAGGTCGAGAAGTTCCGGCCTCTGCTCGAAGAACACTACACCATGCTCGAGTGGGTGGTGGCGCAGTTGTCCCCGGCGTTGGGCGTGCACAGCGGCCCCGGCACGGTCGGGATCGCGCTGCTGCCCGACCGGCCCTAGGCGGCGCTTCCCCTGCGCGTTGACATTCGGTGCATACACCGGGCGAGTCTGGGTGACTTCGACTCCCTGGTTTTGTATTGCTGCTCGCCAGCGGCAGGGTGTTTATGTTAAAAGCTGGGGAAAGGAGGTGTAGTGTAATGACTGTGGACAACCTGACCGTAATTTTCGACGGCGACTGCGGCATTTGCCAGGCATCTCGGCGTGCGGCTGAACGGCGCGACGCCCATCACCGGCTGCGTTTTGTCGCTTACCAGGGGGCGGACCTGGACCGCATCGCCCCCGGCCTGACGCGCGAAGAAGCCCGCCGGGCGCTGGTGGTGGTGCATCCGGACGGGCGGCGCTGGCACGGGGCGCGGGCGTTCGTCGCCGTGCTGCGGCGGCTGCCGGGCGTGTGGGGTATGATGGGGGCGGTCGGGACGCTGCCGCCGGTGTATTGGTTGGCGGAGCCGTTCTACCGTGTGATCGCTCGTCATCGCGCCGCGATCTCGCGCTGGCTGGGGCTGACCCAATGCCGGATCGATGGGCCGGAACAGTCCGGCTAGTACAGGTCGGCAGAAGTTACTGTCCAGTTTTGCCCTCACCCGCTGGCCCTCACCCCTCCGCCCCGGCGGGCGGTGTCCCCTCTCCCATATAAGGGGCGAGGGGAAAAGCGCGCGCTGTGACTCC
>DAOTUD010000182.1:0-11607 GCA_034437275.1 Anaerolineae bacterium | reverse complement strand
CGGCAGACGATGATGTGCCTGCTGTGGATGATGAGGTGGATGAGTTGGACGCGCTGCTGGCCGATGAGCCGGTCCCCGCCGGGGATGAAGCCCCCGCCGATTTTGACGACCTCGACGAACTGCTGGCCGAGGACCCGCTCGCAGCGCCAGCCGCCGCGACTGCCCCCCTGCCCGACGACTCCGCCCCGGACGCGCCGTCATCCGTTCCCCCTGATCCGCCGCCGGCGCCGATCCGCCCGTTGGAGTCTGCCCCCACCGCGCCGCGTTCGTCGCGTGCTCGACGGGCCTGGGCCGCCTGGGACCGGCAGACGTGGGCGGTGTACGGCACGATCGGCGTCTCGCTGGTGGCGCTGGTGGTGATGGCGGCGGTGCTGATCGCCCGCTTGCGGCAGGATGCTGGCCCGACGCTGGATGCAACCCATACCAGCGCGCCGCTGGGGGTTGCCGTCGATTACCCGGCGGACTGGCTGGCGCTGGATGGGGATACGCCGGTGCGCCGCGCGCCCCAATCCGCGACGGTGGTGCTGGCCAGCTACCCGGTCCCGGCGGGCGGCCCCTACACCGGGGCCGCGCTGGTGATCATGGTCCAGACGCTCGATCCGGCGGCGTTGTATACCGTGCCGGATATCTGCCAGAAGGAGGTCCGCTACGGCCCGCTGCGCACGCTGGCCTGTATGCGGCGCAACGACTACATCACCCCGGCGTTTGAGCGCCTGGAGACAGACCACTACACCGGGGCGTGGGTGGCCGGCGACGTGACGATGGGGCCATCCTCGTGGCCGATGGTGCTGCTGCCCGGCAGGGACGGACAGTGGTTGGGCGTGCTGGTGGCGCATTGGGACGGCTACGACGATGCCGAGGCCACGCTGCGCGCCATTGCGCGGACGGTGCGCCCGGCGGGGTAGTACGCACAAGCGCCGCACTTGTGATACACTGGGGCAGCGTATCGACAACCATTTTCGCTGGATGCTATGCAACACGATGACTTGATCGGCCAACAGATCGACCGGTACACCCTGACCGAACGGTTAGGGGCCGGAGGCATGGCCAGCGTGTACCGCGCGCAGGATGCCGACCAGCAGACGGTCGCGCTCAAGATTCTGCCGGTGCACCTGGCGGCCAACGAGAAACTGCACGAGCGCTTCATGCGCGAGGCGCGTATGGCGGCCCGGCTCACCCACCGGCATATTTTGCCCGTGTACGATTTCGGTGAGACCCGGGGCACGCCTTATATCGTGATGAAGCTGGTGCTGGGCGGCACGCTGGACCGGCTCATTAAGCGCGGCCCGCTGGATTTTCGGCTGGCGGTGCGCGTGTTGGCCCAGGTCGCGCAGGCGCTCGACTATGCCCACAGCCAGGGCGTGATCCACCGCGACCTGAAGCCGGAAAATATCCTGTTCGACGCGCGCGGTGAAGCGTACCTGGCCGACTTCGGCATCGCGCGCATCCACGAAGCCACCGAACGCCTGACCGGGTCCGGCGGATTCATCGGCACGGCGGCATATGCCTCGCCGGAGCAGTGCCGGGGCGAGGAACTGACCTCGACTTCGGACATTTACTCGCTGGGCGTGGTGCTGTACGAAATGCTGACCGGGACGCTGCCCTTCAACGGGCCGACGCCGCTGGCCATCATCCACCAGCATATCAGCGAGCCGGTCCCCAACCCCCTCAGCGAGCGCCCCGATCTGCCGATGGACGTGACCGACGTGATCCGTAAGGCGCTGGCCAAGCTGCCGGCGGTGCGCTACCAGTCGGCCCAGGCGCTCAGCGTGGCGCTGAACAAGGCCATGCGGCGCGAGTTGGGCACCAAGCCGTTTGCCGAATACGCACCCCCGCGCGGCCCCAACCCGGTCTTCGACAAGCCGTCCGATGCGTACCAATCCCCGTCGATCCCGGACGAACTACTGCGCGATCTGTCCCCGACCAATGCCAAGCCGCTGCCCGACCGCGCGGCACGCATTGCGGCAGCCGCCCCGCCGGATGCCCCAGACGACATGATCCAGGCGCTGGAGCCGGAGGAGCGCGCTGCCGCCGTGAAGCCCAGTGAGACGCCCGGCTGGGTGTGGCTGGCGCTGGTGATTTTGGCGCTGCTGGTGATGGTTGTGCTGCTGCTGGCGCTGCAATGAACATGATCCCGAAACGGCTGCGCTACGCGGTGGAGACACTGCTGGTTAATGTGCTGATTGTGTCCTCCGTGTACCAACTGCTGGTCTACCTGGCGAACTGGCGCTTCTGGCGACAGTTCCCGCCGCCCCCGGCAGACGAGCCGCCATCGATCAGCGTGATCGTGCCGCTGCGCGGTAAAAACCTGGACACCTTCGCGCTGCTGAACCTGATCGCAGTGTCCGGCCCGTCGAACCGCTACGAGGTGCTGCTGGTGCTGGAAAGCGCCGACGACCCCGCCGCAGCCATCGCCCAGGAGCTTGCCCAGAACTACCCCCGCATTGTGCGCATCGTGCTCAGCGGCCCGGCGGGTGCCCGCACCGGCAAGATGCACAATTTCAACGCAGGGTACCAGGCTGCGACCGGCGACCTGATCGTCGTGGCCGATGCCAATGTGCAGCTTTCCGCCGAGTTGTGGCACGCCATCCTGGCCGTGATGGACGATCCGGCGGTGGGGGCCGCTTTTGCGCCGCCGCTGGTGCCGGAACCGGACCACGGCCTGATGACCACCGGGGGCGAAATGCTGCTGACGCTGCACATCAACCACGCCCGGTCGGTGACCCTGCCGTTTGCCGCGCTCAGTAACCGGGTGAGCGGGCTGGTCGGTGGGCTGATGATCTTCCGTCGCCGGGTGCTGGACGAGGCGGGCGGGCTGCTGATGCTGCTCGACGAGGCCGCCGACGATATCGCGCTGGGGCGCATGGTGCGCGCGTGCGGCTACCGGGTGGCGGTGGTTCCGGTGCCGGTCTACGTCGTCCCTGAGCCGCAGACCTTCAACGGCGCGACCAACACGCTGCTGCGCCACCTGATGATCCAGCGCGCCTACCGGCCCAAGCGCTTTCTGGCGTGGCCGTTCACCAACCCGCTGATCGTGGGGCTGGCGCTGGGCTGGATCACGGAGCGCGAGGGGCGCTGGTGGGGGCGGCGGCTGTGGTGGGGGCTGGCGGCGCTGCGCATTGCGTTCGCTTACGACCTCGACCGGCTACGCTTTGGGCGCGGCTTCACGTGGATCGCATACGCGCAGTTGTTCATGATGGACACCTTCATCCTCCCGGCGCTGTGGGCGCAGGCGATCATCAGCGGGGAGTTTACCTGGCGCGGGCGGACGTACCGCCTGCTGCAAGGCGGCAAAGCCGTTTGCACCGGCGAATCCGCCGAGTGAGGTGTGGCCTTTTCCCCGATTTTGCTACTATCTCGATATTGGCAATACAGGCGATTTGATAGGGGCGCGTTATGTCCAACACACAACCCCGGCGGCGTGGGTGGCGCTGGAAGGTCGCCATTCCCGGAATCATCTTGCTCGCGGCGATCATCGTGCTGGGCGTCTGGCTGCTGTGGGAGGCCGAACCGGAAGACCCGATCCTGGCGACCGGCACGCCCGTGCCCGACGCACGCCGGTTCGTGGTGGCGGTCGATGAGTCGGCGCTGCGCGTGGCCGCCGATTCGCGCGTCGGGCGCATCGACGGCTCGTACCAGCTGGCCGGCGGCAGCATCGAACTGATCGAGCAGGCGACGGGTGCGGGACGCTGGCAGGTGGCGGTAAATCTGGTGCTCGACGCCCAATCGCTGAACATCGGCAGCGACCTGGTGAACCAGGCCATGCGCCGTTTGCTGGCGGTGGACAAGTACCCGACCGGTCAATTCCTGGCGCAGAGCAACACCCCGCTGCCCGATCTCGACCAGCCGCACACCCTCGATCTGGTGGGGCAGTTGGAACTGCACGGCCAGGTGCAGGATTACACCATCCCCACCATGATCATCGTCGACGGCGACCAGATCACGCTGGCCGCGGAGATCGTGATCGACGCGGGCATCTTCGGCGCGGACCTGTCTCCGGTGCTGGAGGACAACGCGCTCGACGCCGACTTGCAGGTGACGGGTTACCGCCGCGTGCCGGGATCGGTGACGCCGGCGGCCACGACGAATGTTCCCCAGACCTGCTTGATTCCGGTTGGTGGTCGTTTGGTCAGTCCAGCTTGCGATGCGTGCCGTCGCAGTGGGGCTGCTTGCCGGTGTGCTTGCAGCGGCACAGCGCGACGCGCTTCTGCGCGTCCAGTTCCAGCTTAGCCGGCGAGAAACCGGTCCCCTTGTGCGAGCCATCACAGAACGGTTGGTCCTGCGACCGGCCACAGCGACACCACCAGTAGGTGCCTGGTTCCAGGTCCAGCACGGCGGGGGATTTGGCGGCGATGATCGGGTCACTCATGACGTTCTCCTTACAGGTTCAGATGGTTACACTATACCTACATTGTACTGACCTGGCCGGGTTGTGCCAAATTGCACGTAAACGCCGCCCATAAATACAAAAACGGGGTGACGGCAGCCGCCACCCCGTAAGTTTTACCCCTCCCTAAATCCCTCCCCGTAAACGGAGAGGGACTTGCGCCTCCCCCCTTTCTCCGCGTGCGGGCAAAGGGGTCGGGGGATAGGGGTAAAAAGTGCATAACAGCCTCTAGTCTTCCTCTTCTTTTTCCTTCTGCGCCTGGACGATGATCTCCTGCTGGATGTTGGAGGGCACGCGCTCGTAGCGCAGGAAGTCCATCGTGTACACGCCGCGCCCGGCGGTCATCGAGCGCAGGTCGTTACTGTAGCGCTGGATTTCGGCCAGCGGCACTTCGGCGGTCACCACGCTGCGCCCGGCGTCGGTTTCCATACCCAGCACGCGCCCGCGCCGGGTGTTCATGTCGCCCATGATGTCGCCCATGCTCTCTTCTGGCACGGTGACCTTCACGCTCATGATCGGCTCCAGCAGCACCGGGTTGGCGTTGGTGAACGCTTCGCGGAAGGACCCCCGCCCGGCGATCTGGAAGGCGATATCTTTCGAGTCGACGGGGTGCATCTTGCCGTCGTAGACCACCGCTTTGACGTACTTCACCGGATAGCCGGCGATCACGCCCTGGTCGAGGACCTGGCGCACGCCCTTTTCAGTCGAGCCGATAAACTGCTGGCTGATTGCGCCACCGAAGACTTCGCTCTCGAACTCGAATTCCAGCGGTTCTTCTTCGTCTTCTTCGTTGTTGGCGGACTGGGGCAGCGGTTCGACGCGCAGGTGCACCTCGGCGAACTGGCCCGCGCCGCCGGTCTGCTTCTTGTGGCGGTAGACGGCGGTGGCTTCTTTGGTGACGGTTTCCTGGTAAGGGACCTTCGGCACGCTGGTGTCCAGGCTGACGCCCAGGCGTTCGGCGCGCTTGATGGCGACGTTGATGTGCGTACCGCCCATGCCTTCCAGGATCGTCTGCTTGACGGCGGAATCGAAGCGCCAGCGCAGCGTCGGGTCGCTGTTGGTCAGGTGGCCGAGCACCTCGCCCATCTTGGCGCTGTCGCTCTGCGTTTGCGGGTGCAGCGCGACGGCGTAGATCGGCATCGAGAACTGCGGCGGCACGACCTGCTTATCGACGCCCTTTTCGTACAGGGTGTGGCCGGTGTGGGTGTGGGCCAGCTTGGCGACCACGGCGATATCACCGGCGTGGACTTTTTCGACCGGGAGCTGTTCCTCGCCGCGTATGGTCATCAGCCCGCCGAAGCGCTCTTCCTCGTCGGCCTGCGGGTTGATCAACGTCGCGCCGGATTCCAGCGTGCCGCTGAACAGGCGGAAGTAGGTCAGCGTGCCGTATTTATCGGTGTGGCTGTGGAAGATGTAGGCGATGGCGGGGCCATCATCACTGTGCGGCGGCTCCATCGTCTCGATCTCGCCCCCATCCACCGGCTCGACGGCGACCGGGCGGATGTTGGGTTCCGGCACGTAGGCCAGCATGGCGTCCAGCAGCGGCAAAATCCCGACGCTGTGGGTGGCGCTGATCACGAAGACTGGCACGGCAGGCCGGTCGCTGCCCTGCATCGACTCCAGGATGCCCGCTTTGATCTCGTCTTCGGTGAGGGTGTCGGCCTCGAAATATTTTTCCATCAACGCTTCGTTCGCTTCCGCCGCGGACTCGATCAGTTCGAGCCGGGCTTCCTCGACGGTGTCGGCCATGTCGGCGGGGACGTCGCTGGCGTTTTTGCCGGCGTCCATGTACGCCTTCTGCGTCAGCAGATCGACCACGCCCTTGAGGTCATCCTGCTCACCGATCGGCAGTTGGACCGGGACGAAATGGTAATTGCTGAACAGCTCGCGCAGGGCGTTCATCACGTTGGCGAAGTTCGCGTTCTCGCGGTCCATCTTGTTGATCACGACCAGCAGCGGCAGATCATATTCTTCGGCGTAGGAAACGGCCAGCTCGGTGCCGACCTCTGGCCCGGCCACGGCGTCAACCAGCACGACCGCCGCATCGGCGACGGCGACGGCGTTCTTGGCCTCACCCTGAAAGTCGACATAGCCCGGCGCGTCGATGAAGTTGAGCTTGTGATCCTTGTGCTCGACTGGGATCAGTGCGTTGAAAATCGACAGGTTGCGGTCGCGTTCGTCCTGGTCGAAATCCGCGACGGTATTGCCCTCTTCTACCTTGCCCATACGGGTCAGCGCGCCGGTATTGAACAGCAGGCTTTCGGCCAGGCTAGTCTTACCGGCGCCCTGGTGGCCTACCAGGGCAATATTCCTCAACAGATCAGTGGTGTATTCTTTCATCAGCTAGGAGCCTCCCAAACAGTTGTGGTTGGTTTGTGAACGAACAGTGACGCTGGTAGTTCGCATTGTATCGAGTAAAATCGAATATAGGATTGTAAGGGAGGGGAGGGCAAAAGTCAAAGGGTTTTTAATCCACACGGGGTGCGGCCTGCCATTGTCGAGCCGCCCGGCGGGCGTAGGCTGGCTGGGGTGCGAAAATCGCCGGACTATGCCATACTCAGGGTGGCAGACTGAGGCCGAATGCGCTATAGTGCCAACGGCCCCTGGGGGCCAATTCTATTAAATACTACGTGTTAAAGCTGCGTAATTCTGGTGATGTATTGGAAGCCCTGGCTGGCGCAGCAGCCAGAACAGCCGGGCTGGTCGCTTGGGACAGACCGGTGAAGGAGTGATGTATGGCATCGAACAGCCCACACAAAACATCGGACACCACTCGTGTGCCGTCGAACGTACCGAACGATTACAACCATCTGGGTGTGCCCGGCTCGCTGGATATGCCGCTGGCCGAAAAGCGCCGCCATCCTCATGCCCGCCGCCGCAGCCGCTTTCCGGAATGGCTGAAGGCGACGCTGGCGGTTGGCGGGGCGTTGTTCGGGTTTGGCCTGGTGCTGCTGGTGTTTGCGATGATTTTGTACCCGCCCTATTACCGCGATCTGCCACCGCGCAAGCAGGCCGCCTGGGACCACCGCTTCGACCGCTTGGGGAGCGTCGTGGGGGCCGGCAAGCTGGGCAGCGACACCCTGCGCGATGCGCTGGTGACGGCGGTCCCGACCTTCAACGCGCAGCAGGAACTCCAGGGGATGACCAGCCCGGAGCAGTTCGCGACCTTCCAGGCGCACCAAGCCCAGACCGATGTCGCCCGCACCGGCGCGATGCAAACCGCCGATGCCGCGGCGCAGCGTACCGCGACGGTCGAGGCGTTCCGCCAGCTTCCGCCGGAAACACAGGCCGCGATCATCGCCGCGTCACCGGACGCGACGAACTGGATGGCCGCGCCGGATGCGACCAGCGTCCCCTCGCCGACTGCGCCCGGCGCACAGCCGACCACCACGCCGACGCCCGGCGGGGGGCTGGATGTGGGCATGGCCCCGCCGGAAGCCACGCCGCTGCCGTCCTACCCGACCACGACGCCGGCCCCGCTGCAGCCCACGCAGGCCCCGCTGCCGCCGATGATCAAGCTCGACAACGTGCGCTACGAGATGCAGGAGTGGAACAACTGCGGGCCGACCACGATGACGATGGCGCTCAGTTATTACGGCTGGGATCGGAACCAGTTCACCGCTGCCAAGTGGATGAAGCCGCACACCGAGGACAAAAACGTGAGTCCCTGGCAGATGGTGCGCTTCGTCAACGACCAGACGCCCTACCGCGCGCTGTATCGCATGGGCGGCACCACGCACCTGCTCAAGCGCTTGCTGGCGGCGGGCTTCCCGGTGGTGGTCGAAGAGGGCTTCCAGCCCGCCGGGGAGGAATGGATGGGCCATTACCTGCTGCTGATCGGCTACGACGACTACCAGCAGCATTTCCTGGCGTATGACAGCTACCTGGGCAGCAACAGCGGCCAGGGCTATCCGCATCCCTACAGCGTGCTCGACGAGAACTGGCGGCATTTCAACCGCGTGTTCATGGTGGTGTATGACGAAAGCAGCGAGATGGCGCTGCGTAAGGCGCTGGGCGATTACGTCGATTTGCAGTACACCTACCAGGCCGCGCTCGACCAGGCGCGCGACGAGGTAGACCTCGACAACCAGGACAAATGGGCCTGGTTCAACATGGGGTCGGCCTACGTGGCGCTGGGCGATTACGAGAGCGCCGCGATTGCCTACGACCGCGCCTACCAGCTTGATCTGCCCTGGCGCATGATGTGGTACCAGTTTGGCCCGTATGAGGCGTATTTCCACACCGGGCGCTACGAGGACGTGATGGTGCTGGCCGACACCAACAAGAACATCACGCCCTACGTCGAGGAGACGTATTACTGGCAGGCGATGGTCTACGCGGCGCGCGGCGATATCGACACGGCGCTGCGGCGCTTCAACGATGCGCTGCGCTACAACGGGAACTACTTCCCGGCGCAAAAAGCCAAAGCTGAGATCGAAGCCGGCACGTTCCAGGTCGCTAACGCCGGGTCGTGAGGCAGGTCTTTACCTGAGTGTCTGGTATTTCTGGGCATGGTTAGCGCTGGAAAACACCCTCACCCCCCGGCCCCCTCTCCCGCCAAGCAGGCGAAGGGACACAGCCCGCCAGGGTGGAGGGGTGAGGGCTGGCTCTCACAGCTTGCCCTACACCACGAATGGACGAGACGATGACCGATTCCTCCCCCGCACCCCAGGCCAACAGTTCCAGCATGGCGCGCAATACGCTGCTCCTGATGGTGGCGTTTGGCACCGCGAAGCTGATCAGCCTGGCGCAGACGTTCATCATCGCCAGCGTGTTTGGCGTCGGCGATGAGTGGGACGCCTTCGTCACCGCCAACCGCATCCCAGAGCAGATCGTGCTGCTGATCGGCGGCGGCGCGCTGAGCTACGCCTTCATTCCGATGTTCAGCGGCTTCCTGGCGCGCGAAGAACGGGGCGGCGCGTGGCGGCTGGCCAGCCAGGTGATCAACACCGTGTTCACCGTGACGTTGGCGCTGAGCGTGATCGGCTTCGTGCTCGCGCCCTGGCTGGTGGAGCACATCGTCGCGCCCGGTTTCGAAGGCGACAAGATCGATCAGACCGCGCGCCTGATGCGGATTTTGCTGCTCAGCACGCTGATCTTCAGCGTGAGCGGCATCTTCCAGGGCATCCTGCACAGCCACAACCATTTTCTGCTGCCGGCGCTGGCCCCGATCTTGTTCGATGTCGGGATTCTGTTCGGCGCGGCGTTTTTGATCGAGCCGTTTGGAGTGTACGGCATCGCGTGGGGCGCGGTGATCGGCTCGGCGATGCACCTGGCCGTGCAGGTGCCGGGGCTGGTCCATTACCGGGTGCGCTGGGTGCCGCAGTGGGGCTGGCGCGACCCGGAGCTGCGCCGCGTGATCGTGCTGATGCTGCCGCGTGTGCTGGGCCTGGGCGTGGTGGCCTTCAATACGCTGGTCTTCAACAACATCGCCTCGCGCATGGGTAGCGGCGCGGTGAGCGCGTTCGACTGGGGCTACCGGCTGATGAACATCCCAGAGACGCTGATCGGCAGCGCGATGGGCTTTGTGGTGTTCCCCACGCTGGCGGCCTACAGCGAGCTGGGCGACAGCGCCAACCGGCGCGGGTTTATGTCCGGCGCGGTGCGCTTCATCCTGATCGCGACCATTCCGGCGGCGGTCGGGCTGGTGCTGATCGGCAAGCCGCTGATCAGCCTGCTGGAGCGCGGCGCGTTCGGTGCCGACGACAGCGCGCTGGTGTATGGGGCGCTGCAATTCTTCGCGCTGGGGCTGATCTTCCAGAGCGTGCACGAGGTGATCGCGCGCAGCTTCTACGCCGACAAGGACACCATCACGCCGCTGTGGACGGCGGTGATCGCGGCAGTGGTCAATCTGCTGCTGGTCAGCGGGCTGTACCTGGCGTATACGCAGCAGTTGCACGATCCGCTGCATGAAACATTTGTGTCATGGGGCGAGAGCACGGCGGCGGGCGATCCCCAGGCCGGGTACGATGCGCTCGCGGGCGGGATGGACACCGTTCGCGACCGGCTGGCCGGGATCACCGGCGTGGGCGGGCTGGCGTTGGGCTACTCGCTGACGTTCCTAATCGAGCTGGCGCTGCTGCTGGTGATCCTCAAGCGGCGCTGGGGCGATATCGACCAACGCAGGCTGGGGCTAACCACGCTGCGCACGCTGGCCGCGTCGGTGGTGATGGCGCTGGGCGTGCTGGTGGCGGATGCGGGCTTTGGGGTGCTGGGCTGGCACGACGGCGGCGTGGTGCTCACCGCGCTGCGCGTGCTGGGGTTGGCCGGAGTAGGGGGGCTGGTGTTCGTGCTGGCGGCGGTGTTGATGGGGCTGCGCGAAATTCGGACGCTGCCGCGCATGGTGCTGCGCCGGCAGGAGACTGCGCTGCCGTGATCTCCCGCCGGCGGTGACAAGCGTGTTCGCACCGTCGATTAGTAGGGGAAGCTCTCCACCACGTTTTCGACGTCGCGGATCGACTGGCCGGAAACGGTAAACACCCAGGGGCCGCGCGACCAGCTAAAGGTGACCCATTCGCGCGTCGAGCGGCTCATGAAATACTCTACCGGGCCGACATCGGGCGAGAGCGAGAAATTGCCGACCTGCCCGAGTTCCCGCCCGTAGCGCATCAGTTCCAGGATGCCCAGCTCGGCCATGCGCTCGGACGAAAAGCGGTTAACGACGATCACGATCAGGCTGCGGTTGTTCCCCGCATAGCGTCCCCACGCGGTCGACGTGGGCAGGTAGCGGCGCGCGCAGACGTTCAAGTCGCCGGGTTCTTTGTCCTCGGGCGGGATGGTCTGCTCGCCGTTGGCGCACAGGCTCATGCGGTCGATGTTGGCGTTGTCTTCGGTGTCCAGCACGTAGCCGCCGAACTTGGTGGGCAGGGCCTCGGGGGCAGTGGCGGCGTTGGGCGGCAACGGGCGCCCGTCGATGTCGTAGGGCGTCTGGAACGCCTCTTCGAGATAGTACGTTTCTTCCTGGTACGCATAGCTGACCAGCGCGTGAGCAAACACATAGCCCACCACCATCAGAATGGCGATGGAGAACATAATCGCGCTGATGCCGCGCACCCGGGGATGCATATCCTCAATGTAGTACGTCACATTTTGCCCGAAATCTTTGGCCCAGCCCCAGATGATGGTCAGGATTCCCTGTGCGATAACGAGGAAGCCCTTCAGTCCTTTGGCATCTTCCGGGTTGTAGTAGGTGTTGTGACGGCGCATGGCGGCTCCTTTCT
>DAOTUD010000181.1:0-10443 GCA_034437275.1 Anaerolineae bacterium | reverse complement strand
CCCTCTTCACAAAGAAACCGTGACACCAGGACGTTTGTATCCGGCCAATAGAATTGTTTCTGTGTGGCGCGATCGGTTTGTGGCGTGATCTGGAACGTGCCACCCTTGTCCGCGTCCAGAAGCCGAGCGAATACGCTGGGGGCATCAAAGCGCTCTGGACAAAACCAGTCGATTGCGCCATTCATTCCTACAAGGGCTGCGGTGTGCATGTTGCCGATCAGGCCGTAGTTTTCAATTGGTAAATCGCTCATGTTTGCCTTTGCTCGTATGGATAGTCTTCAATTACGGCGGACGACGTGTGTCCCAATCGCGCGCGGCTAGCCACTGTAGAAATCGGTGTGCGGGTAGAAGTCGCGCCACGCCCAGTCGAAACTGGTCACATAGGGGATCTCACGTAGTGCCTGTCCGGTCAATTCGCCTTCAACCGCTAAACCTCGCGTCGGGTCCCATATACTGCCTGTCTGATCATCCACCATGCGCCCTTCATTTCCTTCGAACGTCAGCAAGGAACCATCAGGTAACTGTGCGATATAGATGTGAATGCTTCGTGTTTCCGAGTTGGTGTGAATCACCAGCGGAATATCGCCAAGTTCATCTTCGACAATCACCGCATCTGCTAGTGTTTCGTAAGGATAAGCACGCGCCCACTCGCCGATCGCTACGCCCGCGACGAAATTATCCTGCGCGGTTTGCCGGGATGCAGCACTGTGCATAATCAACGCGAGGGTGCCGGGATGTTCTTGCTTCCAGGTTCCCCAGGGAACCAGCGAAAACGGGAGTAGGCGTAACTGGGTGCCTTTCAACGGCCCCACCAATGCACGCCCCCAGGGCTGCGTCCAGATTGAGCCTGTTTCATGGTCATACCACGTCATCGCGTTCATCCACAGCGCGCCATGGTTGCCGAATACATATGTCTGCCCATCAATCCGTCGGTCATGCACGAGACCGGTATAGCAAATCGGTCAATAGGTGACGAGCACCGGCGTGCCGCCCACCACATCGTTGACCATTTCACGCGTACGCAGATAGCCAATGGGGTATGCGCGAGCATCACCATTGATTGCGACACCCATCACCAGTTCATCGTCTTCATAAGCGTCAGGATTGCTGGTGAATTCAGGATTATACACAGGCCGGATGGCATCGCGCGAGAGCAACTGGCTGATAGTGTATTCTTTGCCGTCCTCGACGAACGTGACGGTGTCAAGGTTCCCCGGCAGCAAGGTCGGTGTGCTGTCCACTGAATCCAGCGAAGAGGCCGGGTCGGTATAAGGTGTTGGTGTGCTGACCGGCGTTCCCTCAATCTTGATCCCCGTGCCGCACGCGGTTAGCAGAAGTGCGGACAGTACCAGCGTGATCCACAGTGCGGTCGATGGTTGTCGTTGCATGGGCGTTCATGTCCTTGGACTATACGATCTTGTATCGTGATATTGGCACATATGGGTCGTGTTTGCTGTTGGTTGAACAACAGTCCTCACGAACGTTCTCTCGTCCGAGTGGCATAGAATTACTGTGTTCCGGATACCTGGAACAAGTGGGGGCCTGATCCCGCAGACTAAATAACCGACAATGAATTTTCTCAGAGCGATTGTGATTTGTTGTTCAGACGACAGACAGGCTTTTGCTGGAATGTTAAAGTTTGAACAATTCAGCACGCAATCAGCATATCGAAGCAGCAGTTCACTTGACATCCGGCATAGTTAGTCGTGCAGCGGCGCCGGTTGGCGAGATGAACGATCCCAACGATAGCAAACGATAGAAGCCTCAACCATCCAACGTATTGGCTTCATTCTGTGCTGCTGGGTGTACTGGATAATCCACAGATATGCCGAAATCTTTTCGGCACAACACTGAATATGAATGAGGATAGCTATGAACCATAAGGTTTTGGATCAAGATATCGCCAATACGATTCGTTTTCTGGCCGTGGATGCTGTGCAAGCAGCACAGTCCGGCCATCCCGGCACCCCGATGGGAGCGGCAACCCTGGCATATGTGTTATGGGATCGTTTCTTAAAGCACAATCCCAACAACCCAACATGGCCGGACCGCGATCGTTTTGTCCTATCACCCGGACACGCCTCGATGTTGCTCTATTCGTTATTGCATCTGACTGGCTACGATGTCCCCATCGACGATTTGAAGAACTTTCGCCAGTGGGGCAGCAAAGCGCCCGGCCATCCTGAATATGGCGCAACACCCGGCGTCGAGGTCACAACTGGCCCGCTGGGTCAGGGTTTCGCCCATGCGGTCGGGATGGCTGTTGCCGAACGGTGGCTAGCGGATCATTACAACAAGCCGGGTCACGAGATTATCGATCACTACACCTACGCGATTGTTTCCGATGGCGATATGCAGGAAGGTGTGACCAGTGAAGCAGCCAGTCTGGCTGGCACACTTCGCCTTGGCAAGTTGATCTTCCTGTACGATGACAACGATATCCAGATCGAAGGCAACACGGACACGGTTTTTAGCGAGAACGTCGCGCGCCGCTTCCAGGCATACGATTGGCAGGTGATTGGCCCCATCGATGGGCACGATCCGGCGGCAATTGAGACAGCGATCCGGGAAGCACAGCAGGAAATCGAACGTCCGTCCTTGATTATCTGTAAAACGATCATTGGTTATGGAGCACCTGCGGAAGGAACCGCCAAAGCCCACAGCGATCCCTTAGGTGAAGACGGTGTGCGTGCTGCAAAACAAGCACTTGGTTGGCCGCAACAGCCAACCTTCTACATCCCGGAGGATGTGCGCGCCCATGTGCGCCAGGCATTGGATCGTGGGCAGGCAGCAGAACAGGATTGGCGTAACCGTTTGACAACTTACGCAGCAGCCTATCCTGCGGAATCTGCACGCCTTCAGGCAGATTTAAGCGGCGAATTACCTGATGGATGGGATGATGGCCTGGACGAGATGTTTCCAGCCGGCAGTGCTCCCGTCGCCACTCGCAGTGCATCCGGAAAGGTGCTCAACGCACTGGTGAACCGCATACATGGCCTGACGGGCGGGTCGGCAGACCTTTCTCCCAGCACCAAAACGACACTCGTAGGATATGGCGATTTCGGGTGGCATGAATACTGCGGCCACAACATGCATTTCGGCGTCCGTGAACACGCGATGGGAGCCATCGTCAGTGGCATGGCGCTGCATGGCGGCATTATTCCCTATGCGGCGACTTTTCTGACTTTCTCAGACTATATGCGTCCTCCGATGCGACTGGCCGCCTTGATGGGTTTGCGCGTCATCTACGTATTCACGCACGACAGTATCGGTGTGGGGGAAGATGGTCCCACCCACCAACCGATTGAACATGTCATGAACTTACGCGCCGTGCCGAACTTGACGGTCATACGTCCGGCTGATGCCAATGAAACGGCGGAAGCATGGCGTGCTGCCCTACGCAATACCAATGGGCCAACCGCATTGATTCTGGCCCGGCAAAATACCCCTGTACTCAGTGGGCCGACCGCCGGACTTCAGAGAGGGGCTTATATCCTGTGGCAGTCGGGGCAAGACACGCCGGACGTGATTGTGATCGGGACTGGCTCCGAAACACACCTTGCGCTGGCAGCGGGACATCAATTGGATCGTGAAGGCGTGCGCGTGCGAGTCGTGTCGATGCCAAGCTGGGAGTTATTTGACCAGCAGCCGGCAGAATACCGCGCAAGCGTGTTCCCTTCAGCGGTGCGCTCGCGTGTCGCTGTTGAAGCGGGCACAACACTGGGCTGGGAACGCTATGTGGGTTTAGATGGCTCAGTCGTGGGCATGACGGGTTTTGGTGCAAGTGCTCCGGCTGAGGTGCTCTATGAGAAATTTGGGATCACGACGGAACAGGTCGTCACACGCGCGAAAACCTTGCTGAAACAGTCAACAATTCAAGAGGAGCAATAAAGATGTCGAAGTTGGACCAACTATCTAATCTAGGCCAGTCAATCTGGTTGGACTTCATCCGCCGCTCGTTCATCACGTCCGGCGACCTTCAACGGCTGGTCGATCAAGGGTTGCGCGGAGTTACGTCAAACCCCTCGATCTTTGAAAAGGCCATTGCGGGCAGCGCTGACTATGATGAAAAGTTAGCGGCATTGGTGGAAGAAGATCAAACCACCGCCGAGATCTACGAGGCGCTTGTGTTGGAAGACATTCAGCAGGCTGCTGATATTTTGCGCCCGGTATATGACGCCACCAAAGGTGCTGATGGCTACGTGAGTCTGGAAGTCAGTCCCACGTTAGCGCACGACACTGAAGGGACAATCACCGAAGCGCGCCGGTTGTTCGCATTGTTGGATCGCCCGAATGTCATGATCAAAGTCCCGGCTACTCCCGCGGGAACACCGGCGATTGAAACGTTGATTGCTGACGGCATCAATATCAATGTCACGCTGATTTTCTCGGCACGTCACTACGAGGCTGTTGTTGAGGCCTATATCGGTGGGCTGGAGAAACTCGCGGCATCTGGAGGCGATGTGAGCAGCGTGGCTTCAGTGGCTTCCTTTTTCGTCAGCCGCGTGGATACGGCGATCGATGACCTGCTGGAAGGCACAGGCAGCGCCGAATTGCAGGGCAAGATCGCTATTGCAAACGCGAAAGTCGCCTACACGTACTTCCAGCAGACGTTTGGCAGCGCACGGTGGGACAAATTGGCGGCCCAGGGAGCGCGTGTGCAGCGCCCCTTGTGGGCCAGCACAGGTACGAAGAATCCCGGCTATCCCGATACGCTCTACATCGACAGCCTGATTGGCCCTAACACGGTCAACACAGTTCCCCCGGCGACGCTCACCGCTTACCTGGATCACGGGCAAGTCGTGCAAAGTTTGTCGAGCGGAAGTGATGAAGCGCGTTTGCAGCTTGCCCAGTTATCAGAACTCGGCATTAACTTGGATGCTGTTACGCAAAAGCTTCAGGATGATGGTGTTGCCGCATTCGTCAAAGCATTCGAAGCGTTGATGGCGAGTATCTCAGCCAAACGTGATAAGCTGCTGGCAGATTGGAACTTCCAGACGTTCCACCTTGGCGACTATCAGAATGCGGTTGACGCTGCTTTGCAAGACCTCAAAACAAACCGGATCATGTCGCGCATCTGGACGCATGACCATACCGTTTGGAAGTCTGAACCGGACGAGATCGCCAATCGTCTTGGCTGGCTGGACATTGCTGACCGGATGATCGAGATGGTGCCGCGCCCGGAATCACTGGCAAATGGCGTTCGGGCGGATCGCTATACGCACGCGCTGCTGCTGGGAATGGGCGGTTCGAGTCTGGCACCAGAAGTTTTCCGCGAAACATTTGGCGTTGCCAACAGCTATCTCGATCTGGCAGTATTGGACAGCACCGATCCGGGTGCGGTTCTGGCCTATGCGGAGCAGCTCGATCCAGCAAAAACACTGTTCCTGGTATCGACCAAATCGGGCGGCACTGTCGAGACGTTGTCGTTCTTCACGTTCTTCTATAACCGGGTCGTGGATGCGGTGGGACTGGAAGAAGCTGGCGCTCATTTCGTCGCGATCACTGATCCTGGTAGCAAGCTGGAAACGATCGCTCACCAGCATCATTTCCGTGCCACCTTCCTCAACGATCCCACTATCGGTGGGCGCTACTCCGCGCTGTCGTACTTCGGACTGGTTCCCGCGGCCTTAATTGGCGTAGACCTGGTGACCCTACTTGATCGCGCCATTACGATGGCCTGTAACTGCGATTACTGCAACTGCCCGGTGGATGGCGACAATAACGGCGCGCGCCTGGGCGCAGTCATGGGTGAGTTGGCCAAAGCAGGGCGCGACAAACTTACGTTAATCACGTCACCAGCGATAACCGGCTTTGGTAACTGGCTGGAACAGTTGATTGCCGAAAGTACCGGGAAAGAGGGTAAGGGTATTCTGCCTGTCATGTCTGAGCCAGTGGGATCGCCTGCGTTTTATGGTCCAGATCGTTTGTTTGTCTATGTTAAGGTCGCCGGGGACAGCACACACGATTCAGCGGTGGACGCATTGAAAACTGCGGGATACCCGGTGGTGCACATTCAACTGGACGATCTCTACGATCTCGGCGGACAGTTTTTCCTGTGGGAAATGGCAACAGCGGTAGCCGGTCATCGTCTGGGCATCAATCCGTTTGACCAGCCCAATGTCGAAGCCGCCAAGGTGCTGGCCCGGCAACTGGTCAGTACCTACCAGGAAACGGGCAAACTACCGGCTCTCGTGCCCCAGTTGCAGCACGACGGGATCGCAGTCTATGGCGATGTGGACGGTTCGACGCCGGGTGAAATGCTGCGCGCTTTTCTCGACCAGGCGCAACCGGGAGCATACATTGCATTGCAGGCGTATGTGCAGCCCACCGCTGACATGGATGCTGCCCTGACTGCTCTGCGTACGCGGCTGCGTGACCGGACTGAACTGGCTACAACGTTAGGCTACGGCCCGCGTTTCTTACACTCAACCGGGCAACTGCATAAGGGTGATGCCGGTAAAGGGCTATTCATCCAGTTCACAGCCGACATGCCCCGTGACGCCGACATTCCCGACGAAGCGGGTAGCTCCAACTCGACGATCAGCTTTGGCACGCTGAAAATAGCTCAGACGCTGGGTGATCGCCAGGCACTGCTTGACGGTGGACGCCGTGTGTTGCGCATTGACCTGGGTGCTGAACCGGTACAGGTTCTACAGCAGTTGGCGGAGTCGCTCTGACATGACGGCTGAGTACGGGGTATGTTGATCCTGGGGAGGTGATATAATGATTAACGCCATGATTTTTGACTTGGATGGAACGCTAGTTCAGACGGAACGGCTCAAAGCGCTGTCATACGCGCGCGCCGTTGTAGAACTGTGTCCGCATGATGTGCAAGAAGACGCCGTGATCGAGGCGTTCAAGGACGTGGTGGGACTGTCGCGGCGCAAAGTGGCCCTGGCACTGATCGAGCGGTTCGATCTGGAGACACGGGCAACCGCGCGCATGTCCGAATTCGGTGTGGATACCCCCTGGCAGGCGTTTGTGCAAGTGCGTCTACGCTATTACGAAGAACTGCTGGCCGATCCCGACATGCTCAAGAACAACCAGTGGCCGCATAACGTTGAACTGCTGCACACCGCCCGCCGGAATGGATGCAAGACCGGACTTGCCACCATGTCTTACTGCGCGCAGGTTCAGCGGGTGCTGGGGATTCTGGATTTGGCTGGGGAGTTCGACTTCGTTGCCTCGCGCGATGACGTGGAACACGGCAAGCCCGATCCGGAGATTTACCATTTGGTGTCCACAGAACTGGGGATTCCCTCGCAGGAATGTCTGGTCATTGAAGATTCGCCCTCAGGCGTCAAAGCAGCACTGGCGGCGGGGATGTGGTGTATTGCCGTGACGACACCCTTCACGCGCGACCAGTTACGCACCGCCAAGTTACTTGAAGCACGTTGGATTGTGGATGATCCGGCGACACTGATGGCGGTAATTGGCGAAATGTTAGCCGAACGAAATCAAGACTGAACAGTACACACACAACTACCGATACGACAAGGAGCCAGGTGAATGCAAATCGCAATGGTTGGATTGGGAAAAATGGGCGCGAATATGACAATGCGCTTGCTGCGTGGGAAACATCAGGTGGTGGCTTTCGATTTGAATGAAACCGCCATCCAGGCGGCGGAAGCCGAAGGGGCCGAAGGTGCGCGCACGCTGGAAGACGTTGTCGCCAGGTTACAGGCACCGCGCGTGATCTGGGTGATGGTCCCGGCTGGGGACCCGACCGAGCAGACGATCAATGCGCTGGCGGAACTGCTCTCGCCGGACGACATCATTATCGACGGGGGAAACAGCAACTACAAAGATACCATTCGGCGCGGCACGAGTTTGAAGGAAGCTGGTATCTCTTTTGTGGACGTAGGCACGAGTGGCGGCGTTTGGGGCCTGGCGGAAGGCTATAGCATGATGATTGGCGGTGAGCCGGATGCCGTAAATTATCTATCCTCAATCTTCGAAACACTGGCTCCGGCTGTTGACCAGGGATGGGGGCATGTGGGGCCAAGTGGCGCGGGTCACTTTGTCAAGATGGTGCACAACGGCATTGAGTACGGCTTGATGCAGGCGTATGCGGAGGGCTTCGAGATCATGCGCGCGAAGGAAGCGCTCGAACTCGATCTGCACCAGGTCGCGGAAATCTGGCGCTATGGCAGCGTGGTACGTTCGTGGCTGCTGGATTTGACGGCTGACGCACTGGCTGAAAACCCCGATATGAATGGTATTGCAGGCTATGTCACCGATTCCGGTGAAGGACGCTGGACGGTCTTTGAAGCGATTGATCTGGATGTGCCTTCGCCGGTGATCACGCTGTCGCTGATGGCGCGTTTTGTCAGCCGCCAGGACGACAGTTACGCTGCCAAACTGCTGGCCGCCATGCGTAATCAGTTTGGTGGGCACGCCACCAAGCGCCAAGAGGAGAACGGCTAGCTATGACTGATCATGCACGTTCTTCAACCATCGTTATCTTTGGTGCTACCGGCGATCTCACGCGGCGCAAGCTTGTTCCCGCGCTCTATAACCTGTATCGCAAAAACGAATTGCCAGCACAGACGCGCATCGTGGGGTTTTCAATCGAGTCGTATAGCGAAGACGATTTCCGCGCGCGCCTGCGCGGTGGGGTTCAGGAATTCAGTCCGGCGACGTTTGAACCATCGGCATGGGACTCCTTCGCCGGGATGTTGAGCTATCGCCAGGGTAATCTGACGGACCCTGACGATTTCACAACGTTGAATGCTACTCTGCAGGACCTTGAACAGGGACCCGCTGACCGCCTGTATTACCTGGCAATCTCACCAGCATTGTATGCGGCGACTTTCATCAATCTCGGTGAGGCGAGCATGGCGACCGAGAAAGCAGGGCAGCGCCGCATTGTGGTCGAAAAACCGTTCGGTCGTGACCTGGTATCGGCCCAAGACCTCAACCGTACCTTGCATAGTGTTTTCGATGAGCGCCAGGTCTACCGCATTGATCACTACCTGGGGAAAGAAACGGCTCAGAATATCCTGTTCTTCCGTTTCGCAAATTCGGTGTTCGAGTCGGTGTGGGATCGCAGCCACATCGATAACGTGCAGATCACGGTCGCTGAAAACGTCGATGTCGGGCACCGGGCGGGCTATTACGACCAGTCAGGCGTCTTGCGCGATATGTTCCAGAATCACCTGTTACAGCTGCTGACTCTGGTGGCGATGGAGCCGCCCGCCTCATTCGACGCGGATGAGCTGCGTAACGAAAAGGTGAAAGTCCTGCGCGCGGTGCGTCCGATTGACCTTGCGGACACAGTAAGAGGTCAGTATCGCGGCTATTGCAGCACGGACGGTGTCACTCCTGATTCACAAACAGCGACCTTTGCTGCTATACGGCTGTTTGTGGACAACTGGCGCTGGCAGGGGGTGCCGTTTTATCTGCGTTCTGGCAAGGCGCTGGGACGCAAAGCGACAGAGATTATTCTCCAGTTCAAGCGTCCGCCGCGTGCCATGTTTGACCTGCCAACAGCAAATGAGTGCAATCCGAATTTACTGTCGCTGTGTATCCAGCCCGATGAGGGTATCCATTTCCGGTTCGAGACCAAGGTGCCCGGATTGGCGCATCGCGCACGTTCCGAAGACATGGAATTTCACTACAACTCAGCGTTTGGAGCGGACGTGATTCCGGAAGCGTATGAGCGTCTGCTGCTGGATGCGCTGCAAGGAGATGCGGCGTTGTTCACGCGCAGTGACGAGATCGAAGCGGCCTGGCGGATCGTGGACCCTGTTATTGAGGGCTGGAAGACTGACCAGTCGCCGCCGCTCGCCGCCTACGAACCAGGTAGTTGGGGACCTGAGGCAAGCGATGCGCTGATCAGTCGAGACGGTTATCAATGGCAGTTAGGATGCGTACATGCAGATGAGTAGATGCAGAGGGAGGGAAGCGCATGTTGTTAGCCGGTGATATTGGTGGGACCAAAACCAATCTCGGTATTTTTTCCGATGATTGTGTGATGCTGGCCGAAAAGACTCTACCTTCCGGTCAGTATGACAGCCTGGAAGCCTTAGTAGCTGATTTCTGCAAACAGGTCGATCTGGAGGTTGATAGGGCGGCTTTTGGCGTGGCAGGACCAGTTGAGAATGGCAAAGCAAAGGCCACCAATTTACCCTGGCAGATTGATGAAGTTCAGCTTCAGAAGGCATTGGGCCTATCATCTGCAAAGGTCATCAACGATCTGGTGGCAACAGCCTACGCTGTCCCGTTCTTGAGTTCCGATGATATGTTGACACTAAAGGAAGGCAATCCCGTTCTGCACGGAAATATCGCCGTTCTTGCGCCAGGGACTGGGTTGGGAGAAGCCTTCTTGACCTGGGATGGAAAGCGTTATCAGTCACATGCTTCTGAAGGAGGGCACAGCGATTTTGCCCCAACATCAGATGTGCAAATCGGACTGCTGCAGTATCTTCGAAAACGCCT
>DAOTUD010000180.1:0-10524 GCA_034437275.1 Anaerolineae bacterium | reverse complement strand
CTCTTTCAGAAATGTGATAAACTCCATTGTAGCCTCTTGTGATGTGGGATTTTGGCTTTGTACCCTTTTCCCTACCTCACTTGAGGCTTTTTGTCCACCTTTTCTCTGTCAACCTTTGCGCGCACCCCTGGGATGGGAGTCCACGAACGAGTTGTCAGCAATAGACGGATATGGTCGCCGCTGCTGGCCCTCACCCCTCCGTCCTGCGGACGGTCTCCCCTCGCCTGCTCTGTGGGAAAGGGGGCCGGGGGGTGAGGGGCATTTTTGCGCCGCCCAGCCCCGACACGACAGGGGTTTTACAGGTCGTGCCGCGTCCACTCACCGGCTAAAAAATTCCCGGCTTCTGCTATAATACGTGTTACCCTTGTATTGGCCGGATGCGGTGTGGAGGAGACGCGACGATGCGAAACCGACTGGTTGTGATGCTGAGTGTGCTCGTGCTGGCGGCGCTGGCGTGTACCGTGACCGGGGGCGACGGGGACGAGACCTCCACCGCGACCCCGCTGCCGACCCTGCCGCCGCTGCCGACGCCGACATTGATGTCGTCGCCCACGCCGACCGGCATGGCCCTGCCCGACGCCAGCCAGGTCCCGCCGACGGATACGGCCTGCACGCCCAATACGCTGTGGCAGTATACCTACACCGTCCAGACGGGCGACACGTTGGGCACGATTGCGGACCGCGTCGGGCTGAGCGCGGCGCAGCTCGCCCAGGCCAACTGCCTGCGCGATGCAAACCTGATCTACGCCGGGCAGGTGCTGCGCGTGCCCAGCTACATCGCGCCGCCGACGCCCGTGCCGACCGCCATCCCCAGCCTGACGCCCGCGCCGAGCACGACGCCCGCCCAGGGTCCGACCGGCCCCACGCTGCCGCAAAACCTGACCGTGCAGCGGCACTGGATCGGGGGCGACGGCGTGCCGGTGACGTACCTGGACACGGTCAGCGCCGAACTGGGGCCGGTGCCCACCGCCGACACGGTCGAGTTTTACGTGATCGTGCCGGGGGGCGCAGCCGGGGCGCTGTTCGCCACCGACGAGGACCCCTGGAACGAGGCCGAGGTCACATACCGGTTTTCGGGGCAGGGCGTCTACTCGTTCTACGCCATCGCGCGCAGCGACCAGGGCACCACGCAGAGCAACACCTTCACCATCCGCTACGATCCGAGCTTCATCCCGCCGGAGGGGCGGCCCAACCTGCTGGCGATCCAGCCCGCGACCATCGAGCAGGGCGCGTACGTGCTGACGCCCGGCAGTACGGTGACCATCACCTGGTCGGATGCTCCACGCAGCGCGCTGCGCGTCGATTTTGTGCTGACGCCGACCGGGTCCGGGACCGGCAGCGCGGCGGACGTGATCGTGTCCGACAACAATCCCGGCGACGGCGCATCCGTGCAGTGGACGGTGCCGGGCGGGCTGTCGGGGCATTTGCAGGCCGAGGCGATCATGCCTGCCGGATCGGCTACGCAGCGCAGCGAGATCGTGTTGATCGTAGCCAACTAGCGCGCCGATCAGCGGCTATCTTCGATATTGACTGGCGAGGGCTAACACGGTGGGCAGCTTTACGATCCTCACGATGTTGTTCCAGCCCTATCACAGTGCGTTTTACCGCGCGATCCGGGCGCGTGTGCTGCGCCGCCGCACGCCGACGGGCACGCTGCGCGCCCGGTGGCGATCCCTGCGCCGGTCGATCCCGCCGCGCCTGGCCGGGCTGGTGCAGTTCGTGGGGATGCTGCTGGCGCTGCAAGCCGTCGTGATCGTGATCAGTCTGGCCTGCACGCTGTCGTTTTTCGCGGTGCGCTGGGCGGGGAACACGACCGCCGCCTGGGTGGGGGTCGGGGTGGGACTGCTGGCCCTGGTCGGTGGGACGGCGCAGATCGTCGTCCGCATCAACCGCACGCTCACCGCCGAACTGACGCGCCGCACCTGGATCGACTTGATGCTGCTGCCCTATCCGCGCGACCAGGTCGTGCTGCACACCATCGCGCCGGTGTTCTCGCCACTGCTGTTTGTGCTCGGCGCGCTGATCGCCGCCGGGGCCGCGCTGGTGATGCGCGCCACGCCGGACCTGCGCACGCTGCTGCTGTGGGGGCTGTTGGCGCTGGAAAGCGGGCAGCTCATGGCGCTGAGCGTGTCGATCGGCATGGGGACGGCGACGCTCCGCTACCGGCTGGCGGTGTACGTGGCGCTGGTCCTGGGGCCGGGCCTGATCGTGCTGCGCGCCGTGATCGGGTGGGGGCTGGCGGGCTACGCGGACGCCGACACCGGGGTGCGCCGCGCGGCGCTGCTGGTCGGCCCGCTGATCGAGGTGATCACGCTGCCGTCGTGGTGGCTCTCGCTGCTGCTGGCGGGCGGCTACCTGCTGGTGCTGGAGCTGGTGGTGCGCCGGGGGTTCGACTGGGGCGTGGCGCGGCTCAGCCGGGGATAAGCTCATGCCGCGGGGAACATTGACTATCTTTCACATGCTGGCCCGCCCGTTTGCCGCGCCGGTCTACGCGCGCTACTACTGGTATGCGCAGCGCGTGCAGCAGGTACGCCGCGAGCGTGCAGGGTCGACGAGCGTGCTGAAGGCCGTGCTGCTTTCGCTGTGTTCGTGTGGGGTGGTGCTGGTCGCCAGCAGCCTGCCGGCGTGTTTTGTGGCCTCGCTGCTGGTTCACGTCTTCAGCCGCGTGCTGGCCATCGCGTTTATCGTGGGCTTCGCGGCTCTGTGCGCGCTGCCAGGGCTGGGCGCGGCACTGGTCGCCGGGCGGATCAACCGGGCGATTGCTCGCGCGCGTGCGCGCCGCGTATGGGGCGATCTCCTGCTGCTGCCCTATCCCCGCCACGAGATCGTGGTGTACAGCATCGTCCCGGACTTTTCGCCCGGCCTGCTGACGATCGCGCTGTTCTGGAACATGGCGCTGGCGTTCATCGGGATCGGCACCATACACGGCTGGTGGTCGCTGGTGATCGTTGCGCTGTTGATCGTGGAGAGCGTGCAGTTGGCGGCACTGAGTGTCGCTGCCGGGATCGCGTTGGCGCGCAGCACGCGCCTGAACCTGGCCGGACTGCTGCTGTTTGGCGCGGTGCTCACGCTGGGGCGGGCGGGGATCGGCCTGGGGTTGGCCGGGGTGTCCGGCCTGCCGGACGATGTGCGCTGGTTCGGGCTGAGTCTAGGGCCGTTGGGAGCCGTCGCGCCTGCTGGGGTGATCGGCGGGGCGCTGGTCGCGGTGAGCTACGTGCTGGGGCTGGAAATGCTGGTGCGGGTGATGTTCGCGTGGGGCGTGGAACATGCCGGGGAAGTCGACGAGTAAGCAGCGGCCCGGCTCACTCCACCACGCTGATCACCACGCCCTGGGTATCCACGCCCAGCGACCATGTCCGGCACGCGATATCCGCTGCGCCGAACGTGCCCTGGATCGCGCTCTCGATCAGTTGGTGGTTGCTCGTGGCGAAGGCTATGATCGCCGGCCCCGCGCCGCACAGCGTGACCGCCGTCGCGCCGGCTTGCCGCGCCGCCTCGGCCACGTCCGAATAGGCCGGGATGAAGCCCAGCCGGTGCGGTTCGTGCAGCCGGTCGTCCAGCGCCCGGCGCAGCAGGCCGAAGTGCCCATAGCGCAGCGCCTCGATCACCAGCGCCGTGTGCCCGACGTTGTGCACCGCGTCGGCCATCGACACGCGCTCCGGCAGGTCGTGGCGCAGCCGGGGTTCGTAGTCCGGCAGGTCCGGCAGCGCGACCACCACGCGCAGCGGCACCACCTCCACCACGTGATACAGCACGCCCTCCGGCCCGCTGGCGCAGATGCCCAGCCCGCCGCGCATCGCCGCGACGACCGACTCCGGCTGCCCGGAGAGTTCGGCGGCCACGTCGATCAGTTCCTCGTGGCGGTAAGGGCTGCCGAGCAGGTTATTGGCACCGACCAGCCCGCCGACGGTCAGCGTGGCGCGCGCGCTCAGCCCGACATCCGGCGGGATGCGGTTCATACACCGCACGCGCAGCCCGGCGGGGGCCTGTTCCAGCATCTGGAACAGGCGGATGGCGGCGGTCATAACCGGGTTGTAGAAATCCTCCGGCAGGATTCCGGCCCCTTCACCGCGCACCGTGACCGCCAGGCTGTCGTCCGCCACGAGGCTCATCTCGATGCTGTTGCGCAGGTTGAGCGCCAGCCCGAGCACGTCATAGCCGGGGCCGACGTTGGTGCTCACCGCAGGGATGGAAACATTCACTTTGTGCATGGGTTTGTCTCGATTTCGCCACCTGGATCGTCGCGGAAAGAGTTCTGCGCTAATGGTAATCGCAGCGGGGACGGAAGGCAAGCGGGGGGATCAAAAAAACGCCGGGCGGCCCCGGCGTTGCTTCCTCTCCTCGAAATGGGGGGCTTAGGAGCAGCCGCAGCCGCCACCCCCACAGCCGCACGATGATCCGGCGGCGTTCGGCTGGCTGATCGCGAACGCGCCGCCCATCACGGTTTCGTTGTAGTCGATCTGCGCACCGAGCAAATAGTCGCGGCTGGCCGGATCGATCACCAGCGTGATGCCGTCCTGCTCGACGACGGTGTCTTGCGGGTGGACGTTGTCCTCGAAGGCCATGCCGTACGAAACGCCGCAGCACCCGCTGCCCTGGACGAAGACGCGCAGCATGGTATCCGGCGTGCCGCGCGTGTCGAGCAGTTCGCGGATTTTACCCAGCGCGAGGGGCGTCACGGTCAGGATGGTGGTGTCGGTCTCAGGCTGCTGTGTGTCGGCCATAATGTTCTCCTGTTGACTTGCCATAAAAAGCAATCTGCATTGATGCATAGTGTAGCAGCGGACCGGGGTTTGTGCAATGCATTTGGTTGTGCGGTGCGAAATGCGTATGCTACAATGGCGCGGCTACCGGAGAGGATGCGATGCGACGATATCGAAATCAGGTGTTGGCCGGCCTGCTGGTCACGGCGCTGGCGTTGATCGCGGTCGTGATCATCACCGGCGTGGACGAACTGGTCGACCGGCTGCGCGATTTCCCGCGGTGGGTGTTTGCGCCGGTCCTCGCGCTGAAGGTCGCCAACTGGGGGCTGCGCTACCTGGAGTGGCGCTATTTCCTGGGCGTGATCGGCGTGCGGACGGTATGGCGCGCGGGGGATGCTGCCGATGACCGGCTGTCCGCAAAACCAACCCCTCCTGTAAACGGAGAGGGGACTTCTCCACGCCCGTCTGCTCCCTCTCTGCCTGCGGGGTGGGAGCCAGCGGTAGGGGTAAATAACCCCTCTGCCCCGGCGAGCCTCGCCACCATCCGCGAGCGTGACAGCGTGGTGCTGTGGCTGGCGGCGCTGCCCCTGGCGATCAGCCCTGGCAAGCTGGCCGAAGTGCTCAAGGCGCTGGTGCTCAAGACGATGACCGGTACCCCCATTTCGCGCAGCACGCCGGTGGTGTTCATGGAGCGCCTGGTCGACGGGCTGGCGGTGATCATCCTGGCCGCCGCGTCGCTGCTGTTCATGGCCGGGACGCTGGACGGCAGCGATCTCTCGGCGGGGTACGCGCGTGCGGTGCTGGCCGGGACGACGCTGGTCCTGCTGGCCGGCGTCGTGATGTTGCAGATCAGGCCGCTGGCGTGGTGGCTGCTGGACCGGGCGCACACCTGGCCCGTGATCCGGCGCATCGCCGCGCCGCTGCGGGAACTCTACGCGGCGGCCTACGATCTGCTCAAGCTGCGTCATCTTGCGCTGACGACGCTGCTCGGCGTGACGGCGTATTTCACCGACTGCGTCGGGTTCTACCTGCTGCTGACCGGTCTGGGCGTGGATGGCTCGGGGACGTTGTTCGCGCAGGCGACGTTCATCCTGGGCTTTTCGGTCGTGGTGGCGGCGCTGTCGGCCATGCCCGGCGGGGCTGGCGGGCGTGAGCTGACCGTCGGCGCGCTGCTGACCGGTGTGGTCGGCCTCTCCAAGGCCGACGCCGGGACCGCGACCTTCCTGGTGTCGCTGTTCCAGGTGTGGGTCGGCGTGCTGGTCGGCCTGGGCGTGATCGCGGTCTTCCGGCGCACGCTGTTTCCGCCCGTGCTGGAGAGCGAACTCGCCGCCTACGAGGCGCGCCAGGCAGGGTAGGGTTTCTTCGCCGCCCGATTGCGCAGAACGCCGGGCTGTGCTACGCTGCGCGTGCAAGCCCGAGATATGGAGACGAAACGATGCCCCGTGAACCGCTTGAGCGTTTGCTCGCCGACGTGACCGACGACGAACTGGAACACCTGCGCGACGCCATCTTGCAGGAGGAAGGCCGCCGCCGGGCGCAGTTCCACCTGGCGATCAGCGAGCCGCATCCCCCGCTGGAGCCGGATGGCGAGGATGCGGCCCTGGTCACGCGCTGGGCCAGGCTGCTGTCCTGGCTGGCGAAAGAGGCCGGGGTCCCGCCCGCGCAGGCCAAACGCGGCGTCTCGATCCGGCTGGTGTGCGTGGGCGAGTGCCCCGATCCGCACGCTGCCGGGATCATGGTACAGCAGGCGCTGGTTGAGGCCGGGCTGCTGTTGGGGCGCGCGCCGGAATGGATGGACGCCACCGTCACCCAGGCGGAACAGGGCGACCAGAGCGTGATCCATATTGACATGTGGGAAAAACCCGGCTCCGAAATCCTGTGGGCCGCTAGTGCCGGCTAGGCTTTCCGTGCCACGAAGATCGTACGCCCGTAGACGTCCTGCTGGATGTCGAGCGGCTCAAAGCCCGGCGTGAGCACGGCCTGCAGCGCGAACCGGGTGCGCTCCAGCATGGCGATGATCCCCTGCGTCGGGAAGCCGCGCGCGATGTGCACCTCGTCCTGGCGCTGCCACCCGGTGTCCTGCCGCTGCCAGATGATGTAGTGGTGCCGGTTGCTCAGCGTCTCGAAGCTGAAGCTGGTGTGCGCCACGACCATCAGATCGTCCTCGTTATCATAGTACACCCGGTCCCCATTTCCGACCTCGTCTGACAGCCCGCGTATGGTGCGCACATCGAACATCAGCAGGTGGTCGGGGTCCAGCGCGTCGTGGATGCGCGCGAAGGTGACTTCTAACTCGCGCAGGCTGTGTATCGCGTTCAGCACGCCGCCCAGCGCCAGCACCAGGTCCACCCCGCCGATGGGGGAGGTCAACTGCCGGATGTCGATTTGCTCGAAATTCGGCGGATCGTGGGTTAGCTCCGGGGTGGGGGCGTTGTCCTGCGCCTGGGCGAGCATGTGCGGGCTGATGTCGATGCCGACCACGCGGTAACCCTGCTGCGAGAGCCACCACGTACTCACCCCGGTGCCACAGCCCAGGTCCAGGATGCGCCGCCCGGCCCAGTCGATGGAATGGGCGTAGGCGATGTAGTGCGGCGTTTGCTGCGCGGCATAATCGGCGAATCCGATCTGGTCGTAGACTGCCGCCAGCGCGGCGTACGGTGAAACCTTGAATGACATGAGAACACCTCGCTTCCTGCCAGTTGTTATACACGTTGTCGCCGGTTTTGCGCCAGTGGGGGCGGACGAACCCGCTATCCGGCCTCGGGCGGGGCCAGCGAGGCGTAGCTGAAGATGATCTCGTAGCGCGTGGAGTAGAGCACCACGCTGCCGTTGGCGTAGTCGTCCGGATTGAACAACTGCTCCGGGATGTAGTTCTGGTTGCCGAGCGTACCCTTCAGCGGCCCCAGGTCGATCTGGAGCGACGCGGCCTGTTCGAGCTGTTCCTGGGTGGTGGGGTTGGGGTAGGCCGACAGCAGCACGTGCAGGTCCGGCCCGCCGATGGCCTCCAGCCCCTCCAGCCGGATCAAGCGCCGCCCGTCCGACAGCCGGTAGACGTTGGCCGCGCCAGACGCGCCGCGCAGCGGGTCGAGCGTGGTGAAGGTGCCGGTCAGCAGCAGTTCGACCGCAACCGGGTTGGGGTCGATCACGGGCAGGTTCGGCTCTTCGACGTCCTCGGGTTCTTCCAGCCGCGCCGCCACAAAATCGACCGCCATCTGGGGGCTGGTCTGGTACATGTCCTGGTATAGATTCTGCGCCTCGCCCGGCAGTTGGTAGAATCCCTCCGGGAATGGGGCTTGCTCTTCCTCTTCTTCGATGTAGCCGGAAAATTCTTGGAGCCAGATGGGGGATACAATCAGCACGGCGATGATCACCACGCCGAGCAGCAAGACGCCCCAGGCCGGTCGTGTGTTCATGGTTCTCCCTTTCCATCGTGACACAGCCGGATCATAGCGAAAGCCGCGGGATTAGACCACTCGCCGTTGGCGGGGCGCTTGAAAACCGGGGCGAGGCTAGGTAAGATACGCACCCTGGTGCATAACTAGAAGGTTAATGATGTCTTCCTGGCAGCGTACTGTCTATATTCTCGTCTTCGTGCAGTTAGTGTCTGCCATCGGTTTTTCGAGCATTTTCCCCTTCCTGCCGCTGTATATCGAGGACCTGGGCACTAGCACCGGCCTGAGCGTGGAGTTCCTGGCCGGGATGGTGTTTTCGGCGCAGGCCTTCACGATGATGCTGGCCGCGCCGTTTTGGGGCGCGCTGGCGGATCGCTACGGGCGGAAGCTGATGGTGCAGCGCGCGACCTTCGGCGGGGCGGGGATCATTCTGCTGATGGGCTTCGCGCAATCCGCCGAGCAGTTGGTCCTGCTGCGCGCGATCCAGGGCGTGATCACGGGCGTGTTCGCCGCACTGACCACGCTGGCGGCGGCGAGCGCCCCGCGCGACCGGACCGGCTACGCGCTGGGGCTGGTGCAGGTCGGGCTGTGGGGCGGGGTGTCGGTCGGCCCGCTGATCGGCGGCGTGATGGCCGATGCGTTCGGCTACCGGTCCGCGTTCGTGGTGACCTCGGCGCTGCTGACGGTGGCCGGGGCGCTGACGGTGTGGGGCGTCGAGGAGAACTTCACGCCGCAGGAAAAAGAGCAGCGCACGTCATTCTTCCAGGCGTGGCGGCATGTGCTGTCGATGTCGGGCGTACCGCTGACCTACCTGGCGCGCTTCCTCAGTCGCCTGGGCCGCACGATGGTGTTCCCCTTTACGCCGCTGTTCGTGCAGGCCTTGATGACCGGGACCGCGCGCGTGGCGACCGTCACCGGGATGATCACGGCGGTGGCGGCGGTGGCGGGGACGATCAGCGCGGTGTACCTGGGGCGCATGGGCGACCGGGTCGGGCACCGGCGCGTGCTGACCGGGTCGGCGCTGGCGGCGGCGGCCTTCTACCTGCCGCAGAGCATGGTTAACGCGGTGTGGCAGTTGTTCACGCTGCAAGCCATGACCGGCTTCGCGGTGGGCGGCATCATGCCCACGCTGAGCGCGCTGCTCGCCAAGTACACCGATCCGGGCGAGGAGGGCGCGGTCTACGGGCTGGAAAGCTCGATCATGGCTGGGGCGCGCAGCGTGTCGCCGATGATGGGCGCGACATTGGTCGCGTGGTTTGGGCTGCGCAGCGTGTACGTGGCGACCGGCGTCACCTTCCTGAGCATGGCGGCGCTGGTTCACTGGCGGCTGCCGGATGCCCGCCCTGAGGCCACGTCCGTTCCCGCACCGCAGCAGCAAGAAGAAACAGCAGCGGCGGCGAAATAACCGCAGGTTCCTCTTGCCCCGGCGCTATGTTTGCCCCCTGTGTCAGGAGTGCTATACTACCGCTTAGATTGTCGTGTGTTTACCCCTCCCCTAAATCCCCTCCCCGTAAACGGAGAGGGGACTTTGCCAGGACGTGCGGCTGTGCTCCCCCTTTCTCCGCGCGCGGGGAAAGGGGGCCGGGGGGATAGGGGTAAACAGTCAGAGAGCAAGTACAAATCGATCACCGTGCCCGATTTTCCCTGCGGGGAAAGGGGGCCGGGGGGAGGGGTAAAAAATGACCGATGTACCCTGGACAACACCGCCGAAACTATGGGAGAAACTCAGGCCACTGGCGCGGCAGCACCGCCACGATCCGACCCTAGCGGAAGATGCCTTATGGCAGCGGCTGCGCCGTCACCAATTGGCCGGATATCAGTTTCGCCGCCAGCACACCATCGAACGTTTCATCGTCGATTTTTACTGTGCCAAAGCACGGCTTGTGATCGAGGTTGACGGGCCAATCCACGATTACACACCGCAGGAAGACGCGGTCCGCCAGGCGTTTCTGGAAAGCCGAGGCTTGCGGGTGCTTCGCTTCAGCAATGCCGACGTTCTGGACGATATCGAAAGCGTGTTGGAGACAATTCACGCGGCGTTGTGTTCGGCGTAGTTGACCCCTCCCCGTAAACGGAGAGGGGACTTGATCAAAGCGCGCGACGGTGCTCCCTCTTTCTCCGCGCGCGGGGAAAGGGGGCCGGGGGGATAGGGGTAAATCGCCCTTCTACTCCCAGGTGATCGTCCCGGTCGCCAGCCCGATCGTGCTGGTGGTGGGGTAGGTGGTGAAGATCGAATAGTACACGTAGTACACATCGTCGATGACCAGCACCGACGATGCCTCTGGGATCACGTTCTCGTCGTGGCACGGCAGGAACGGCCCTTCCCCGACGCGCGTCCAGTGGATGCCGTCCGCGCTGTACGCGAAGGCAGTCCCGGCGGGCACCGTGTCACACGTCGCGCCCCCGCCGAAATAGCTGAACCAGTCCTG
>DAOTUD010000179.1:0-23222 GCA_034437275.1 Anaerolineae bacterium | reverse complement strand
GCTCTTTCAGAAATGTGATAAACTCCATTGTAGCCTCTTGTGATGTGGGATTTTGGCTTTGTACCCTTTTCCCTACCTCACTTGAGGCTTTTTGTCCACCTTTTCTCTGTCAACCTTTGCGCGCACCCCATTCTTCTAGCGTGTCGTCCCGGTCTGAGGAGCCGCGCCGCTTTTCGAGCAGTTGCGAGGCCAGCGTCCCGCGCGATGCCGCTGTTTTGCGCTCCTGTTCGGGGCGCGGTGTGCGGCTGCGCGCAGGGGCCTCCGGCACGCTGTCCGGTCGCGGCGGAGACGTGGGCCGGGTGGCATCTGGCGGCGGTGGGGACTGGCTCCGGTTGGCCGTGCGTGCCCGATCTTTCGCCTGGCGCAGCCGTCCCATTTGCGCTGCCGTCTGGCTGTCCTGGTAGCTGGGGGGCTGGCCCATCCCCAGCCAGCCCTGCACCGCTGCCCGCGCATTGGCGAGATCGCGCCGCGTGACGACCAGCCGCCGCACCGCCACATCGACCGGCAGCAGGATCAGCGCCGCCAGTAAGAAATAATGCCAGATCGGTTGGGCAGCCTGCTCCTGGTCCAGGTTGTGCAGGAAGGCCGCTTCCGGCGTATCGCGCAGCGATGCGCCCCCGGTGACGTCGGCGATGCGCGTCAGCAGGTTGCTGTCGGCGGCCTGCGCGCCCAGGTCGACGCGGTATTCGGCGGAGTAGCTCAGAATCCAGCCGGTCGTCTGGCCGATGGGCTGGTTGCTGTCGGGTGGTGTGCCCTGGATGGTGATGAAATAGGTCCCGGTGTCCTGCGGCGTGAAGCTGGCCTCGTAGCGGCCCGGCGCGACCTGCGGCAGGGTCAACATATGGCTGTTGGCGGCGTTGGTGGCGTGCACGACTGAGGCGTTCAAGTCCAGGCCGTTGAGATAACTGGTGTCTTCATCGCGGGCGTTAACGATCAGCCGCGCCTGTTTGCCCTGCTCGACGACACGCGCTTCCAGGCGCACGTCGTTTCCGGCGATGTTGCCCTGGATGACGGTCCACTGCACGATCTGGCTCCAGAAGTCCGCGTAATCCGGCCAGCCGCCGGCATCTCCGGCGACCCAGTTTTCCGCCCACCGCAGCGCCGCATCCGACGTGAATGCCACCGCGCGCCCCAGCCCGTACTGCCACGCGGCCAGGATGGGATCTTCCTGGGGGCCGCGCAGGATGACGGTCGCCGCCTCTTTGGGGCTGGTGACAATGTAGCCTTTGAGGGGGGGCCGCTGGTCCAGCGCCGCCAGCCCGGCCAGGATCGGGTGGCGCGGGGCGGTGATGGCCGGGGTGAAGTCGTCGTTGACGATGTAAGCTTTGGTCGCGCGCAGCATCTCGGCGGTGAAGATGGCCGGGATGTTGGAGGCGCGGTCCGTCAGGTGGAACTTGCCGCGCCCTGCCGCCGCGACATCGCGCAGGAACGCTTCATTATCGCGACCCACCGCCACGACTGAGGTCGTGATGTCGTAGTTGTCGTAAATGCGCTGCGCAACCCGCACCACCGCTTCCTTGTTGCGCTCGCCGCCGTCCGTCAGCAGGATGATGTGCTTGATCGCGGCGTCATCTGCGCTGAGTTCGCGGTCGGCGGCCAGCATCCCCTGGTGGATGTTGGTGCCCCCCCCCGGACGCAGCGACGCGACCTGGTCGCGCATGGCGGCGCGGTTGGCGTCGTCCCCTAGCTCCTGGATGTCCAGCACGAAGTAGGCGCTGGTGTCGAACGACAACACCCCAGCCTTGTCCTGCTCATCGAGCAAATCGAACGAGCGCACGACCGCTTCCTTGGCCAGTTCCAGATTCGTCACGCTGCCGGTGCTGGCGATCTCCATGCTGCCGGAACGGTCGATCACGAACAGCATCGTCATTTGCGGGATGCGGCGCGGGTCTTCGATGCGCATGTCGACCGGCAGGGCTTGCTCCAGCGGCGTATCGTAATAGCCGCCGACGCCGTAGCTGTCCGGCCCGCCGATGGCGACCAGCCCGCCGCCCAGGTCGCGGACGTAGGCTTGCAGGAACTCCATCCGATCCGGGGACAGATCAGCCGCGGAAACGTTGGCCAGCACGATGCTCTTGTAGCTGCTGAGGGGAGCCAGCCCGATCCGCAGATCGCGCGGGGCGCGCACGTCGACCTGCAAGCCGGCTTCTTCCAGCGCGGGCTGCAAATAGCGAATTTCATTCTCGTCGTTGGTGACCAGCAGCACACGCGGCGCGCCGACAACCTCGGTGTAGGTCGACAGCGTGTTGTTTGGCTCGAATTCGTCGGCTTCCAGCGGGTCGATCTCGACCGTGAGGTCCACCAGGCCGGCAGCCGGGGCGGGGATGGTGTAGACGAACGTGTTGTCGCCCTGGGTCAGTTCTTCGGTTTGCCACGCTGCGCCGGCGTCCAACTCCACCCCATCACCGCCATCCGCCAGGGACGTATCGCCAGCGGGCGGCGGGTAGATGCGCTTACCGGCGGACAGGATGCGAATGTTGGCCTGGGTGGTGGGCAGGTTGGTGGCGATGGTGACCGCCAAATTGAAAGGCGACCCTTCCTGCACGACCGCCGGAGCCGACACATCCGTGATCATGACTTCGCTCTGCTGGCCCGCGCTTTGCCCGGCGATGGCTTCCGGCAGCGACACATAATCCACCTGCACGCCGGTCGCGGCAGCCAACTGCGCGACATCGGCGGCGTCGCCGACAGTCTGCTCGCCGTCGCTGAGGATCACCATCCGTTTGGCCGTGTCGCTGGGGAACAGCGCCAGCCCCAGGCGCATCGCCTCGGCCAGGTCGGTGTTGGTCTGGAGCTGGTACTCGCGCGGGATCAGTTCCAGTTCGGCGCGCATGGGGGCTTCCACCTGCGCCGACGACCCAAAGACAACCACGGCGGCCAGGTCTTTGTCGCGCATGGCATCCGCCGCCAACTGGACGTAGTTCTGCGCGTACTGCTGCATCACCGGCTCGACACTGTGCGAGACATCGACCAGGAACACCACCGCCAGCTTATCCGCCGTGCGTTCGATCTGGGGGCGGGCCAGGCCGATGATCACCAGCGCGACCAGCACCAGCCGGATCACCAGGCTGGCAACATCGCGACGGCGGCGATAGGCCAGGCGCGGCCAGCCGATTACGGCCAGCACCGGCAGGATCAACAGCAGCCATAAGGCGTTGGGATTGGTGAAAGTCATAGGGTCGTTCGCCTCAATAGCATCTTAGCGGGGCCGATAGGACCGGTGCCGTCTGCGCCAACGCTGGACCCAGGCGCGCAGCCGGTTGGTTTCGCGCTGCCGGGTCTGGCGCAGCCCGGCCAGCGTGACACGCGGCATACGCTGCAAGGACCGATGGTACACCCACCACTCCACGGCCAGGATCGCCAGCCCGATCCCGGCCAGCCAGGGCCACCATTCGCGCCGCGCGGTTTCTTCGCGGGCGTCTTGTTTGACCTCCTGCTGGCCGACCATCACGCTGCTCTGGGGCGTGATGTCGCTTTCCTGCCGGTCGAACAAGTTGACGGCGAAGCGCTCGATGCGCTGCGTGCGCCCATCCCGCCGCAGCTCGACCGTGTACAGGCCCGGCGTGGTGGTACCGGCGAAAACCGCGCTGCTGCCGCGCGGCGACAGCGTCACCCGGTCGCCGTTGGGCCGCGTGATGACCACTGCGTCTGCGCCGTCAATGAAGCGGATCGTCACCGGGCTGCCGGGCAGCAGGCTCTCCAGCGTACCGGTGACCGGCGGCGGCGAAAACCAGCTCACCAACTCGGCGACCAGGATCGGCCAGGCCGGCTGTAGGACAAGGTCGGTATTCGAGAGGCCCACGTCGAACGGCATGATCGCGATCTGCTGGCTGCCGATCTCGCCGGTCACCACAACCGGATAGGTGTCGTTCATCGCGACCAGCGTGGTCGCCCAGTCGATCTCCGTCAACTCGCGCAGTTCGAGCAGCAGGCCGACCGTTTCAATGTAATAGCCCAGGTGCTGCACGCGCGGATCGCCTTCGGCCTCCAGCGGGATCGACAGCCGGCCATTCGGGCCGAGGCCGACCGTCTCGCCCAGCCCGAAGAACGCGGTCCGGCGCGGCGGGTCGACGATCAGCAGGTCGCCCGCGGGCAGTTCGTCCGGCAGCCAGCCGTCGAAGACGACCAGATCGACGTCGTCCTGCGGCAGGTAATTGTCCGGCGTGCTCTGGAGCAAGTCCACCCCGCGCAGGCTGCGAAAGACGTTGCGCAGGAACACGTTATCGTCCGTCACCAGCAGCACGCGCCCGATCCCGGAACGGTCGCGCACAGTGTACGCCACGTTATCCGCCGGGAGATGGTCGGGCATGGCAGCGTTGACCGGCATGGTGAGTTCGGTGCGCAGCGATTCGAACGAGTCGGGCAGCTCGATGTCGAAGATGTCGACGTGCCCCTGGGCCGGGACGGTATAGCGCCGCGCCCAGGCCACCGTATCGCTGCCGTTCAGGCGGCCATCGAGGATCACATCGGTGTCGACCGTTCCGTAATTGCTGAGCCGGATGAACAACTGCGGCGTCATGCCAGGGATCGCGGCGGTAGCCAGCGCGGAAACGGCGACGTTGCTGGCATCGTCCCCGACCGGCACAAAGCGCACATCGCCCGGCACATCCGGCAGATCCGGCGGCAGCCCGCCGTCACTGACGATCACGACCTTGAGTTCGTCGACGCCTTTAGCCCCGGCGGCGGCCAGCGTCATGGCGGACACCCAGTCGGCGCTGACCTCGCCCGGTCGGGCGGCGCGGATCGCGTCGCGCAGCACGACTTTGTCCCGCGATCCGGCTACCAGCACCTCCGGCACGGCACTGACCTGGATCACGGTCATGGTGTCGTCGGCTCCCAGCGCGTCGACCAGTTCCAGCCCGACATCACGCGCGGCGGCGAAGCGGTTCGGCGCGACGTCCGTCGCCTGCATACTGGCCGACGCATCGAGCAGCAGCACGATGCGCCCGGTGGTGATGGTCTGGAATTCGGTAAAGGGGCGCGCCAGCCCGATCACCAGCGCCAGCAGGATCAGCAGTTGCAGCAGCAACAGCAGGTTGGGGCGCAGCTTCTGCCAGGGCGCGTTGGCCTCGCGGTCGCGGACCAACTGCTGCCACAGAAACGTACTGGAGATCGGCATTTCGGTACGGCGCAGGCGCAGCATGTACAGCAAAATGACCGGGATCGCCAGCGCGCTCAACAGCAGCGCCAGGGGCGTGATGAACGATAATGTGGTCAAAGAACCCATGAGCCTATTGCACCGTAATCTCTAGCGGCAAAATGACGTGATCGGCACCCGCTGCCGTGCGCTGCCGTTCAATCGTCTGTGAGTCGTATAACCCGATTTCCAGCCGGGCCGGACCGCTGTAGCCCTGGTCCTCGGCCTCAAACGTGAGCACATGCGTATCCAGTATGTATTCGTCCGGCACCCAACTCGTCGCCGGGCGCGGTTCCCCATTGATCGCTGGCACGCCGTCATGCCCGCCGATCTGCTGCCCGCTGTCGTTCAGCAGGTGTGTGAACACCGTCAGGGGCCGGGTGGGCGTCTCCAGCACGCGCCACACCAGCGTGAGCCGCAGCGTTTGATCGGTCGTGAGCGTGGTGTCGTTGACGCTGACGCCGACCAGCTCCGCCACACCGGGAAACACCGTGTTAACCGGCGTATCGAACGCCGGCAGCGCGAACAGGTGCTCCGTCGCTGCAATGTTATACGCAGCCAGCGCTACTGGTTCCAGGGCATCCGACTCGACCGTCAACTGTGCCGTACCCGCAGCGTCCGCCGGGACTCGAAAAGCGTGCCAATCCAGATTATAAACCGGATAGGTGCGGACCGGCTGCGACTGCGCCCAGCCATCGCCGCGCAGCGTGACCATGCCCGGTTCGCCCGCCACCTGGCTGTGCCAGTACAACGTGACGCGCAGTTCCTGGCCGGGATTCAACGTGTCGCCCCCGCCCGCATAACCCGCCAGCGTCACGTCCGGCCCCAGCGCCACCTCGACCGGGTGCGGCGGGTCCGGCGGATCGGTGACCTGCGTCAAATGCTCCGGCTGCACGGTCGCGACGGTCAAGGTGCGGTCGGTGCACGGGCTGCCGGCAACCTGCGATGGTCCCACCCCGTACAGGATTGCGTCGCTGTACAGCCAGGCGTACAACGGATACGCGCCGGGCGGGGTGCCGTCCGGCAGCCGGAGCAGGTTGAACGCGTCGCCCTGGTCGCCCCTGTCCCACTCGGACGTGGGACGTTGGTCATCCGCGCGCACGTCGGCATCGCTGCTGGTGACGTACCATGCCGGCGACACGGGCGTGGGAATCCGCGCCGCGACATGCCAATCGTGCCCGGTTGCGGCGGGGGCGGCCCACTGCGTCCACAGGCAGATGCTCTGCCCCCCGCCGAAGGCCACACCCCGCAGCGCCAGATCGTCGTACTGGGCGGTAGTGACCAGCGGCGTGCCGTCCAGCGCCAGCGGGCGCGCCAGCGTGTAGGCTTGCGTGCTGAGGCCCTGCACCGTGTAGGTCGAGCCGCGCTGCCCGGCGGATTCCAGCAGGCAGGGATACATCCCGCGCCGGTCCGCCGGAAGCTGGTACCAGGTCAGCAGTTCGACGCGCACCGGGCCATCCCGTTCGACCAGCGCAGCGTTGATGGCTTGCATAGCGGCCTGCGGACTGCTGTGCAGGTCAATGTCGAGGATCTCCGCCTGGATGTCCATCTTCTCGACATAATATTCCTCCAGGGCTGGCTCCCCGCCGTAGGGAATGACGATGATCGCGTCTGGCGGCAAATCAGCATAGTAGGCGGCCATCGCGCGGAAATCGTCGTGCCGGTAGGATGACCCACCGAGCAGCCCGGTCAGGCTGGCCGCCGCGACACCCAGCGCCGCCGCCATCACCAGCGGGCACGCCAGGCGGCGCGCGTCGAGCCGGTCCGGCAGGCTGTCCACACCCCACGCGACCAGCAGCAGTGTCGCAGGGACGCCCGCGATATAGTAGCGCGGGTGAAAATCAATGTTGGCCGCGATCAGTTCAGCCGTCGCCAGCGCCGGGAGCAGCACGGCTTGCGACAGCAGCAGATAGGTGCGGCGTCCCCGTCGCCACACCAGCGCCGCCGCGATACTGCCCAGCGTCACCACGCCGAAGACCGCGCTGCCCAGCACCAGCGCATTTTCTGCGCCAAGCTGCGCGGGCACCGGCGCAAAATAAGCCTGCCAGATATCCCACACCAATCCCAGCGACACCTCCGGCGGCGTGTTGAGCGCCGTCCCGCTGGGCGACTGGCCGGCCAGCCAGGGCAGATAAGCCAGCAGCGTCGCGACCTGCCCGCCGATCCACAGCCCCAGGAAGCGCCAGCGGCGGGCGAGCGTCCACGCCGCGCCAACCGTCAGGTTCAGCCATACCACAACCGGCACGCTCAGGTTGTGCGTGTACAGCAGGATCAATTCAGCCACCAGCAGCGCCCCCCATCTGCGCCAGGGGAAGCGGACGCGCGCCTGGAGCAGCCGGTCGACCAACCACAGGATCACGAGCGTGAGCAGCGGCACCACAACATAGGCCCGCACCTCGCGGGCGTAGGCCCACAGCAGCGGCGACACCGCCAGCAGCAGCGTCGCCAGCAGCGCCGCCCCCCACCCTGCCCAGCGACGCATCACCCGCGCCGCCAGCGCCAGCGTGAGCAAATCCAGCAGCACCGACCCAAACCGGAAGGCGAACGGCGTCTCGCCGCTCCCCTGATAGGCCAGATGCAGCAGGCTGTAATAGACCGGGGGCGTGTTGTCGTCCGGGGTGTCGATGGGATCGCGAATCGCGCGGATCGACCAGGCTTCGTCGTGCCAGACGCTCGCTTCGTTCAAGTCCCAGATGCGCAGCCCAAACGCCCCCAGCAGCAGCACAACCAGGAGCGCCAGTCCGGCGCGGGTGGAATACTGGTTCATCAATGGACCACTTGCAAACGGCGTAGTTCGGACAAGATCAACTGTTCCCAGGGGGTGTTGGTCTGCACGGCGACGTAGTGAATCCCGCGCCGCGTGCAGTAGGCGTTGATGTCGGCCTGCCAGGCTTCGACACGCTCCATATACAGGGCGCGCATCTCGGCATCGACCGTCACATCCTGCGGCACGCCGGTTTCGACATCGACCAACTGCAGATCGCCGGTGATCTCCGGCGCGACTTCATCCGGGGACAGGACGTGAATCAGCGTCACCTCGTGGCCGCGCCCCTGCAAGGCGCGCAGCCCATCCGCGTAGCCTGTGGGAGACATCAGGTCGGTCAGCACGATGCACAACCCCGCCCGCGCAGTGCGGATCGCGTAGTCCTGCATGGCCTGGTTGATGTCGACCGGCCCGCGCGTGTGCTGGTCCTCCAGCCATGTGAGCAGACTCAACGTGTGCCCACGCCCCCGGAACGGCCCCCAACGCACCTGCCGGTCCTGCCGGGCAGCGGTCACCGTGACCTGGTCGCCGGTCGTCAGCGCGATGTAAGCCAACCCGGCCAGCACGCGCCGCGCAAACAAGTATTTGTGCAGGTTGCGGTCGCCGGACCGGGGCCAGTCCATGCTGGCCGAGGCATCCAGCAGCAAATGCACCGCCAGGTCTTCCTCGTCCTCCAGCAGCTTGATGAACGGGCGCTGCAAACGCGCATAGACGTTCCAGTCGATGCGGCGCAGATCGTCGCCGCGGACGTAGTTCCGGTAGTCGGCGAACTCGATGCTGGTGCCGCGCTTGGACGAGCGACGCTCGCCTTTGATGGCCCCAGACCGGATTTTGTTCGCCATCAGCGTGAGTTGTTCCAGCTTGCGCAGCGTTTTTTCGTCGAAGATGCGTTCGGCCATACTACCTAACCCACCACACTACCCTTACACAATATCCTACTTTTGGAAAAGATGATCCTGCTAACGTCATGCAGGGTCCTGCTCCACTGCCAGCGCTGGGACCAGCCGCAGGAGAAACACAAGCTGGTACAGGCGGATGATCACCGCCGTGCGCGTGGCGCTGTCCAGCCCGGGGTTACGCGCCGGGGCCAGCAGTTCGTCGATCAGCGCGTGCCGCTGTGCGACGGGCAGATCGGGCTGCGTTTCGACCGAAAGCTGCCACAGTGTGTCGTACAGGTCCCACAACGCGCCCGCGTGCATGGACGAGAACTCGGTTTCCCAGGCTTTGACGTGTTGCAGCGTCGCGAACGTCTCCAGGGTCGCCGCCAATCCCCCGGCCAGCAGATTCGCCAGCGCCTGCTCGCGGTTTTCCCGGAACGCCTCGACGATATCCTGAGTCGCGATCACGCCCACCGACCCGGCAGCTAACCCGGCGGACAGTGCGCTGTACTGTTTGGACGTCAGCTTGCTTTGCACGTCGCTCAGGTAGGCATAGAACGAGCGCAGCAGCGCCTGTGCCCCCTCGATGTTGGGCATGGCCAGCAGGTGCGGATGCAGCCCCCACAGGTCGCTGGGGGTGGGTTCGCGCAGCACGCGCTGGAGTAGCTCGTGGACCGTCAATTTATGCTCCTTGCGGCACGGTGGCCAGCAGTTCCATGATCACGTCGTCGGGCAGAATGCCCTCGGCCTGCCCCTCGAAATTGAGCAGCAGCCGGTGACGCAGCGCCGCCGGGACGACCGCCTGCACATCCTCAAACGCGACGTTGTAGCGGCCTTCGAGCAGCGCATGCACCTTCGCGCCCAGTACCATCGCCTGTCCGCCGCGCGGGCTGGCTCCGTAGCGCACGAATTCGCGCGTCATCTCCGGGGCCAGTTCGCTGTCGGGGTGCGTGGCGATCACCAGCCGGGCGATGTACTCGCTGACGTGCGACGCGATGGGCACCTGCCGCGCCAGATCGCCCATCGCCACAATCTGCTCGCCGCTGACGGCTTTCTCGGCCAGCGGGACCGCTGCGCCGGTGGTGCGATTCATGATCTCGACCAGTTCGTCCGTCGAGGGGAACAGCACATCAACCTTGAACAAAAAGCGGTCGAGCTGCGCTTCGGGCAGCGGGTAGGTCCCTTCCATCTCCAGGGGGTTCTGGGTCGCCAGCACGAAAAACGGCAGTTCCAACTGGTAGCGCTGGTTGGCGACGGTGACGGCTTTCTCCTGCATGGCTTCCAGCAGCGCGGACTGCGTTTTGGGCGTAGCGCGGTTGATCTCGTCGGCCAGCACCAGGTTGGCAAAGACCGGGCCGGCCTCGAAGCGGAAGAAGCGCCGCCCGTCTTCGCTCTCCTCCATGATGTTGGTACCGACGATATCGGCAGGCATCAGGTCCGGCGTGAACTGGATGCGCGAAAACTTCAGTTCGAGCACATCGGCCAGGGTGCGGATCAACATCGTTTTGCCCAGGCCGGGCACGCCTTCCAACAGCGCGTGTCCCCCGGCGATGATGCACATCAACACCTGGCGGACGACAGGCTCCTGGCCGACGATGACCTTCTGGACTTCCGAGATGATCGCCTGGGCATTTTCATGAAATTCCTCTGCGCTCATCAGGTCTTGGGCGATGGCTTCACTCATGTGATCATGTCCTTACACAGAATTTGGTCGATGGTAGCCGCACCGGCGTGCTAGCTGGGCGGCAAGATCGGAATATTGTCGATAACCGTGTTGCCCTGCGCGTTGATCGCGGTCAGGCGGTAGACCACCGTGCTCACGTCGAACAACCCTTCCCGCAGGAACAAAAAGCCGCCATTTACCGGTTGTGTGGTGCTGTTCTCCCCATCGGTATATACGATAGCAACCGCCGAAACTGTCGGCTCCTGCACCCGCCCGAAGACGATGATATAGGGCGTGCCGTCGGTGGTGGGGAACAGCGAGACGCTCGCCAGGGCTGGCGTACCGGGTTGGGGCGCACAGCTTAGCGCGCCGTTGACGGGGATCCACGTCCCGTCTTGGAACGCAGTCAGCAGCCATCCGGCGCAGGGCACGCCCTGGGCGTCCCGGTAGGTGAAGCTTTCCAGGCGGTCGGTACGCAGGGGTTGGCTGTACCACACGTTCATCTCAGCAGCAGCCACGCCCCGGTCCTGCAAAAACTGTGTCACCGCCGGGGCACTGGCGGCGGTCGGTTGATCCCCTCCGGTAGTGCCGGGTGTGGGGGGCGCTAAGGTCAGGCTGACTCCGGGCGGGGCTGCGGTCAGGGTGCCCTGGGCCGGGGTGGCGGGCGTCGGCGTTGCGGCATCTGGTTTGATGCACCCCGGCAGCAAGCTTCCCATGAGCAGTACCACGATCAGGGCCAGCCCACTCCGTCTATTGGTCACGGGTTCGTTTCCTTCCTGGCCATCAGGGCAGGGACGAGAAATAATCGTGAATGACATCGCGTTGATCCAGCGGCAGCCGGTTATCGCCAAGCGCATTGCCGACCGCCCCAGAGTAATTATAGTCGCTTTCCGCGTAGTATTCTCGTGCTGCACCGTCCACTAATTCCATCAAGCCGCCTTCACGCATTGGCCCTTGCGTGGGTGGCTCGCCATCCGTCCCTACATCAAACGTCACATCACTGTCACCGCCCAACAGCGAAGGATCGGCCTGTGGTTCGTAGTCCAGAAATCCGCCATCATCGTTATCATCCGGCGCGCCATCGGCTGCCAGGCCAGCGTCACTGGGCTGCCCCGGGCGACCGGTCGTCGTATCCGTACCGGCCCCGGCGCTGCCCTCCCCGTCGCTGTCGGCGCTGCTGGATGCACCGGCAGCAGCATCCTGAGGAGCATCTGCCACGTCAGCGTTGGCCTGCCCCCCGCTTTGACCGGGGCTTTGTTGGGCACCACCCGGTTGCTGGGCGGCGGCATCGTCGGCGGCGGGTTGCCCGGCCTGCGCCAGGTCGCGCTGTCCCTGGCCGAGCTGTTGCTGCGCGGCCTGGGCGGCCTGCGCCGTGCCGGAATCCTGGAGATCGGCACGCTGTTGACGCAGCGATTGGGCGGCCTGGTTCAGGTCTTGCTGCGCCTCGGCGATTTCCCCATCGCGCATGTTCTGGGCCGCGTCTTTGAAGTTCTGTGCCACCTGGGGGTTGGCCTGCGCCAGCGCCTGCGACGCCTGGTCAAGCTGTTGGGCGCGCTGCTGCTGTTGGGCGTTGAGGCTGTCGTTCAGGTTCTGGTTGGCCCGGTTTAGGGCTTGCTGTGTATCGTCGATGCTCTGGTCGAGCGCCTGCTGGGCCTGGTCCAGGCGCTGCTGCGCGCCAGCGGTGTCCCCATCGCGCAACTGCTGCGCGGCCTGCCGCATCTGCTGGGCGGCGTCGGGGCTGGTGTCGTCCAGCGCATTGGCGGTCCCGTCGAGTTGTTGGGCGGCTTGCTGCTGCTGCGCCGCATCGCCTTGATCGATGCTTTGCTGCGCCTGGTCGAGCGCTTGCTGCGCTTGCCGGGCGTCCTGCTGGAACTGGTCAGCGGCCTGTCGCAGCGCGTCCTGCGCCCCCGCCGCGTCGCCATCACGCAACGCCTGGGCGGCCTCGCGCAGTTTTTCGGCGGTCCCCGGGCTGCTGTCCGCCAGTTCGTCCGCGATCTGGTCGAGTTCATTGGCCAGCGCCTCGCGTTCGGCGGGCGACAGGTCGGCCTCGTTGAGTTGATCGGCCAGTTCGTCGATGGCGTCCGCCGCGCGGTTCAGGTCCGGCTCGCGCAGGGCACCGGCCAGATCGGACGTCAGGTCGGACCCGGCAAGCTGCTCTGCTGCCGACTGGTAGGCGGCTTGCTGCTCCGGCAGCGTGCCATCCGCCATGTCACCGAGCGCCCGTTCGGCTTCGGCCAGGGCGGCGATGGCTTCCTGGCGCGAGATGTCCGGCTGTTTGAGCGTGTCCAGCGCGTCGCGCAGCGGTTCGGTCAGGGCGGTTTTGGCTTCCGGGCTGAGCGAGTCGTCATTTTCGATTTGCACGATCATCCCCTCGACCTGCTCGATCTTCTGGTCGATCTCCTGGCGCAGGTCGCGCTCGGCGCGCAGTTTGTCAGCCTGCGGATTGTCGGCGATCAGCAAAAACGCGAGCAGCACGCTCAGCGCCACCAGCGCCAGCACTTCCCACACGCGGACGCGCAGCGGCAGCCACCGCGCGGCGTTCACCCGGCGGACCGTGCCGACCGTGTCAGAAAGCTGGCGTGCGGCCAGATCGTCTGGGGCCGGGATCGCGCCGCTGGCCAGCTCCAGCGCAGTGCTGACCCGTTCTTGCAGCGCGAAGCGGTGATCGAAATAACGGGCCGCACGCGGCACCGGGCGCGGCCACGTCCAGACCAGCAGCAGCGCCGCCAGCCCACTCACCGCGACCGCCAACAACGCCAGCAGCGTCACTTCGTTGGGGAACAGCCAGGGCCGTGTCCGTGCGATCATGGCGATCAGGATGCCGATCAGCACGCCCACCATCAGCCCGCGCGGCCCCCACAGCAGGCTGCTCACCACCCGCAAGCGGCGGTCCCAGCGCCGGATCGCGCGCGTGAGGTGGGTGGAGGTTTGTTGGCGTTGGTCGAGCAGGGTGGCGTTCATAATATCTACATCTCTCAACTCAATGGGCGGCTATTCCCGGTTGCGCCGTACTTGCCGCACCGCCAGGAAAAAGAACAGTACCGTCAGACCCAGGTATAGAATTGTAAACGGAATCCAGGGCGAAATCAGCGTGATCGTGTCGCCGTTCGCCAGCGTATAGGAAAACGTGCCCACCGTCCCCCGGTTCAGCAGAATGTACTGCGTCAGCAGCGCTGTGCCCCCCGGATTGGTGCTCAGCAAAAAGCCGAGGAAATAGAGCAGCGCCACCTGCGAATTGGACGACCACACGTTGGTAAACGAGATGCCCAGCACGATCATCGCGCCGAACAAAATCAGCGGAATGCCGAACATCACGAACGTCGCCAGCCCATACGTCATGACGCTGGCCGACAGGGTGCGCGTGGCGCGGGCCGAAAAGTAAATGCCGATGGTGCTGAACAGCAGCGCCGTGCTGATCAGGATGACGAATGACAGGATGATCTCGGTTTTGGCCACGCCGCCGAAGAAAAACGCGATGCTCTGCAAGGGAATGGCCGCCAACAGCAGCAGCAGCACGTATAACATGGATGATAACAGCTTGCCCAGCACCAGCGAATAGGGCGTTAGTAGTGTCGTGCGCAGCAGGTCATAGGTCTGGTGCTCGCGCTCGGTGCTGATCGCCCCGGCAGTGAAGGCCGGCGCAATGAACGACACCAGCAGCAGTTCGACCGCCACGATCCCGCCGAACAGCGTGCGGCCAATCTGCCCGATGTTCACCTGCCCGCTGGCGCTGATCGACGATTCGGCCACCGCGACATAAATCAGGGACGTGAAGGTCGCCAGCAGCAGCAAATACACCGTGAGCACGATGAACGCCCGTGCACCGCGCATCCGGCCCCGCATTTCCTTCAGCACGACCGGGTTATCGACGAACAGGCCCAGCGTCCAGCGTCGTATCATGATACGATCCCTTTTGTGGCGCGCATAAAGACCGCCTCCAGGTCGCGGGTTTGCTCGGAGAAGTTGATGACCGGGATATCCTGGCGCGACAACGCCTGGAGCAGTTCGCTCACGCCGGTGTCGTCGCCGCTGAACTGCACCTGAATCCGCTTGCGCCCGTGTTTGTCGGGCAGGTCGTCAACGGCGGCCACCCCGTCGACCTGCAGCAGCGTGGCTTTCGCCTCGTCCACACGATCCAGCAGCGTGATGGTGATCTCGCGGACCGGCATCAACTGCGCGCGGATCTCCTCGACCGTGCCTTGCGCCACCAACTGCCCCATCTCGATGATGCCCAGGTGGGTACAGATTTCGGCCACATCGGCCAGGATGTGCGACGAGAAGAAGATCGTCTTGCCCATCTGCGCCATCTCGACCAGCAGCTCGCGGACTTCAATCCGCGCGCGCGGGTCGAGTCCGGAGGCCGGCTCGTCCAGAACCAGGACTTCGGGATCGTGGGCCAGGGTGCGCGCCAGGCTCAGGCGTTGTTTCATCCCCCGGCTGAGCTTCTCGACCATGTCGTCGCGGCGATGCGTCAGGTCGACCAGCGCCAGCAGATCGGCGATCAGGTCCTGCCGGTCACGCTCGGGGATGTCGTAGCAGGCCGCGAAGAAATCCAGGTATTCCCAGACCTTCATGTCGTCGTACACGCCGAAAAAGTCCGGCATGTACCCGATCGCGCGTCGCACCTCACGCGGGTATTTGACCACGTCATAGCCCGATACCGTCGCTTTGCCGGAGGTGGGCAGGATCAGCGTGGTCAGGATGCGCATGGTGGTCGTTTTGCCCGCGCCGTTTGGCCCCACAAAGCCATAGATCGCGCCGCGTGGCACTTGCAGCGACAGATCGTCCACCGCCATCAGTTTGCCGTAGCGTTTGCTCAGCCCTTCGGTTTCGATGATGTATTCTTGCGCTCGTTGTCTCATCGTCTCACTGTCTCATCCGGCTAGCCACCCACGATATCCGATCTTGATATAGTCTACTTCCCGGTACACCTCGCTCTCGTTCAGCGCGCGCACCCGCACGTTGACCGCGTTCTCTGGGCCGATGTGCGCATCCGGCACCGGAATGTGTGTGGCCGCCGACGCCGTCGCCAATTGCACCGCCTGCCATTCCTGGCGGTACCAGTTCCACAACTCGACCTGGATCGGGCCGCGCCCCTGGTAACGGATCTCCAGTTCGCCGACCTGCGCCAGCCGCAGTTCCGGCAGCGGCATGAACTGGAAGGCGGCCTGATCGCCGGCTTGCAACCGGATGTTGGCCGGGACTTCGCCGGTCAGCGTCGCTGGGTCGCCCGTCTCGATGACCGTCCAGGTGGTCATGCCGGGCGGCACCTCGACCGGCTGGAGCGTCTGCCATCCACCCAGCCCGAGCAGGCTTTCCGCCAGCGCGGACGGCGTCAGCCCGTGCGGGGTGAGTGCGCGCGGCTCGCTGGTTGTGTCGACCGGCAGCTCGACGACGTACAGCGTGGTGTCGTCCTGCTGCTGGCGCTTGTCTGCTAATGTGACGTCAACCAGCGCGTCATCGTTCCAGCCGAACAGGTACAGCGTCGCGCCGCGCCCGCCGCTGATGTCCGCATCGTTGACGAGTGCGCCGAGCAGTTGGTAGCGCCGCCGGATTTCCTGCTGGCGGTCGCTCACGTTGCCGGGCGAACATACGAACCGTTCGTCGCCCATCACCTGTGGAATGGTGAGCGCTATACCGTTATACGAAAAACACCGCCACTGATTGTTATATGAGGGCGAACCCGGCCCGGTGTTGAGATTATACTGGTTCAACGGATTGCCCAACGTCAGCGGGGCGGGGTCCGGCACCCCGACCGGGATGTCGAAGGGCCGGGTCTCGCCGGGGGCCAGCGTCCCCAGGGTATGGCTGTCCCCCTGGAGCAGCAGCACTGCGTCTTGCAGCGGGCTGTCCAGCGTATTCCTCACCCAGCCCATCACCCGCAGCGTCTGGCTGGAGTCCAGATACCAGGTGACCGACGCTTCCAGCGGCTCCAGCGGTTCGTAGCCGTTGGCGGTGAAGCTGGCGACCGTGCCCGCGTCGATGGGGATCGCGCCGGCGCTGTACGACGTCCCCTCCGTAATGGACACCGGCACGCTCAGACCCGCGCCTTCTTCCGGCAGGCTGCGCAGCGTATAGCCCCGTTCGACGGTGATATCGTAGGTGGCGCGGCGCGGCGACTGCACCCCGATCAGGCTGGACACCTGCGCCTGCTCGCTTCCCGGCCACATGCGGACCACCGTCAGACGGTTGACGATGGCGGTGTCGCCGCGCAGGTTGAACCCGACGGTGTAGGCCAGCGCACTGAAGGCGACGATCAGCAGCGGAATGGTGAACCACGCCCATTCCCGGCGACCAATTTGCTTGAGCAGCAGGTAATTCAGCGGCCCGGCCAGCACGATATACAAAGCCAGGAACCCGCACAACTGCAAAAACGTCGGCAGCGCATTGTTCGAGGTGGTGCGGGTGGCGGCCCCGGCAGCGGTCCAGTTTTCGAAGCCGCTGGCCCAACTGGGCTGCGGCCCGGTCGAGGCGGTGAGCGCGTACCACAGGCGGTCGATCTCGCCCCAGGACAGCACCGGCTCCTGGTCCAGGTCGAACGCGAGAAAATCGACCGTCCCCGCGCCGTAGCTGTGACGCACGATCAGCGGAATGGTCCCGACCGTCGCCAGCGTGCGCGCGCCCGGTTTGGGCGTGCTGCGCGCCAGCGCGCCCGGCTGCTCCAATGGCTCGGGAGGGACCCCGAGATAGGACCCCAACGCCCCCAGCGACCGGACCTGCGCCTCGCCGGTCAGCGTGACCGGCAGCAAGTCCTGCAACCCGGTGCTGGTGAGCTGCCGGGCGTTGCTCTGCGCGACGATCAGGTGCCCCCCGGCCAACACCCAGTTCGTCAGCGCCGCGATGCGCTCCGGCTGCAGCGTGCCGGTGCTGGTGTCGGTGTTGTAGACCAGGATCACATCCAGCCCGGCCAGCGCGTCGACCAGCGGCGGCATCATCTCGAACCGCCAGCTGACCTGGTGCGCCTGCCCGGTGCCCGGTGCGCCAACGGCCACATCGACTACACCGCGCCCAGAGTCGGTGATCACCGCGAACAGCACATCGTCGCGGCGCGCTGCGTCCACGCTGGCGGCCTGGCTGCCGGCGATGTCCCCGTGTTCGTCCACGACCTCGACCTGTATCCGGGTAGTACCCGCTTCGAGCGACACATACAGGTACAGCGGGGTGACGCTGCCGGGCGTCAGGTAGACGGGCGTCTGGTACGCAATATCCGCCAGCCCGCCCAGGCCCTGGGTGCGCACCCGCACGCTGCCGTCGATGCTGCGATCCGTCTGGTTGGTCGCGGTCACATGGACGGGCATCCACTCACCGGCACGAAAATAGCCGTTGTACCCGGCCTCAACCGCCAGCGCCACCTCCGCCTGTGTCGACGGGGATGCTTGCGCCACGCGATCACCGGGCAGGCCGTGCGCCAGCGCAGGGATCAGCAGGGCAATCAGAAGTATGATCAGGAAATAACGACGGTCCACAATCCAGCCTTAGCATTCCACAATAGATACACAACCCCCTGTTAAATTTTAACATGCTGCGCGTCGGGTAAACAATGGTTTCCGGGAAAGCATCACAGCGGATGTGTCAGTCGGGCAGGGATGGGAAATCCTCGGTGATCACAAGCTGCTGCGGGTCGAAGTTCGTGCACGAAAAGTCATCCAGCCGTACCCACCCGGGGCGCGGGGGGTCCACCACACCGATCTGGAATTGCAGCCATTCGCCGCTGGGGTCGCGCGCCACCGGGCGGATGGTGCGGATGCCGTCCGGCGGTTTTTGCAGCGGATCGGCGGCAGCCTCGTAAGCGTCGCCCGGCCCCTGGCGCACCGGCGTGCTGGCGGCTTGCAGATCGCAGCGTGGGTACACAATCGGCAGCGTCCGGATCAGGCTGGCGGCGACCTCGTCCTGCCCGATGGCGTGCAGCGTGACCAGCAGATCGGTTTGCTGGCCGTCGGGCGTGATCTGGACCACAACGGAATCGGCGCGGGGCTGCGGACTGGTCAACGGGTCGGCGGGTGGCTCCGAGCTTTCCAACCGGATGTCGTAGCCATCATCAAGCGGGGCGGCCTCCTGCACCTCCCAGCGGATGCGCACCGCGTTCTGCACGTAGTGGACCAGGGCCTCGTTACCCACCACCTGCAGCGCCAACGTGATCGCCGGGCGCACCTCGACCGTTTCACGCACAGTCGTGGTCGAGATCGCGTTGCGCGCCTCCAGGATCAGATCAAAGCGCCCGGTCTGGGGCAGTTCCAGTTCGGTGGCGGTGGCGTCCGGCTCCAGCGGGAAGACCAGCTCCTCGCCATTGCGCAGCGCCAGCAGGCGCAGCGACTCCGCGCCGCGCACTTGCCAGGACACGCGCAGCGGCTGCCCCACGGTGACGCTCGGCGCCGAGACCTGGAAGGACGACACCGCCGGCGGCATGGCGGACGTCGCTGCCGCGTTGACCTGCACGGTGATCTGCTGGGTGGTGGTGCCCTGCGCGTTTTCCGCCTCCAGGACCAGCACGGCAGTACCTGGCGCGGAGAGTTCCAGCGTGAAGGACGTCGCGTTGGGCTGGAGGGTGTGCCGGGTCTGGCGGTCGCCGTGCTGCTCGACGAGCGCCAGCGTCTCGGCCCCGGTGACCGTCCAGCTCAACGCGACCGGCTCCCCGGCCTCAATTTCCGGCGGCGAGGCAGTAAACGCGCTGATCAGCGGCGCAGTGGGCGTGACATCGACCGACAGCGACCGGCTGAGCGTCCCGGCGCTGCTGCGCGCTTCGAGCGTGACGGTATAGGTGCCGGGCTGGTCGAAGTCCAGCAAATATGTCGTGTTGCCCGGCTCCGGCGTGTACTCCTGCCGCCCATCTTCATTTTGCACCAGCAGCGCGATCGACTCGGCGTACTGCACTTCCCAGCTAAGCTGGGCTGTCTCGCCGGGGGCAAGCTGATCGCTGGAGATCTCCAGCGTGAGAATTTCGGGCGGGGTGGGCAATACCTCAACCGTTGTCGTGGCGCTGGCCACCTGGTCGCCCTGGGTCGCTTGCAGCGTGACGACGAAGGTCCCCGTCTGCTCGAAAACGAGCGTGTGGCCGGTCGCGTCTGGCGCGAGCACAGTATTTTGCTGCGCGGCCCCCTCGGGCACGATCAACGCCAACTGCTCCGCCCCGCCGACGTCCCAGGTAAACTGCACCGCTTCCCCCTGCGCAACGGATGGCACATCTGCCGCAAACGCCGCGATCACCGGTGCGCCCGGCGAGGCGTTGCCGGCCACCTCGGTCGCTGTGCTGGAGTCCGACGAGTCGCCGTTCCCCAACGCCAGCAGCACCGCCCCCACCAGCAGCAAGGCGATCAACGCAATCGCCGGAACAGCCAGCACCGGCACCCAGGCGGGCAGCAGGGCCTTGTGGACGTATTTCCCCGGCACGGCAGCCAGGAACCCCGAGGTATCGTGCGAACGCACCAGCAGCGAAAATGCGCGCACCTCATCTTTGCCAAACAGCTTCGGCTGGCGCGGGCTGACCGTCCCCGTCAGGGTTTCACGTTCCCCCGGCACCAGCACGACCTGCTGCTGTGGCAGTTGGAAGCTCAACGCGCGGGCGGCGTCTGCCCCTTGCACGGTGAGCGTCAGCGGCGCGCTGCCCTGGTTGTGCAGATACAGCTTAAAGTCCTCGCCTGGCTGGATCGTGGTGCGGTCGAGCGCCATCCCGAAGCCGGTAAACGGCAGGATGTGCAGCACCGTCGGCGCGTCGATGGTCTGGGCCGGATTGGACTTCGACCGCACGTGCACCACAAACGGATACTCGCCAGGCGTGGATTCGCTGCGGCGTAGCGGCTTGAAGCTGATCATGGCCTGGGCCTGCTCGCCGGGGGCGACTTCCATCTCCAGCCGGTCGACGCGCGCCCACCCGGTCGGCAGCCCGTCGATCTCGATGAAATAACGGTCGGTTTCGTCGCCAATGTTCTCGATCACCAGCGCCGATTGGACGTGTGCCCCCGGCGCAACCGCCATCCCCGGCGGTTCGAGTTCGACGGTGTACGTCGGCTGCGAGAGCATGACGCGCTGCGTGGTGTCTTCGGCGATTGGGCTGGCTTCGGCGGGGGGATGGTAGATCACGCGGATGTCGCCGATCTGGATTTCTTCGCCGCCGTTCAGTTCGTGGGGGGTGTGGGGCGGAATCTGCATCCCGTCGACATAGGTGCCGTTGACCGAGTCCAGGTCTTCGAGCAGGATTTGCTGGTTCTCAAAAGTCAGCGTGATGTGATAGCGTGAGATCGCCGTCGTATCGAGCACGATATCATTGCCGGTCGAACGTCCAATCGCGATCACGGGCTTATTGAGCCGGTAGCTTTCGATCGGGCCATCCGGCCAATACACATCCACTCTGCCATAGAAAACCATACGCTGCTTCCTCCACAACAGGCCGCTTCGATCCCCTGTGAATCGATCTTAATTGTAGTCACCCAGGCAGAATCTACAACCAGCGCTCGCCCTATGCTTCGCATCACATGCCTGGCCCCCTGCACATGACACACCAGGACCTTCTAAGGCTGGACTGGCGAGTGTGGTGCCGTCTGGCTCAGAAGGTCCTGGCGTCCCGGGGTGCGCGGCCTGGTGCGGTGCGGGTAGCGTACTCTAGAGCAACTCGGGAATTTGTTCGGGATGGTCGGCGACCTTGACCCCCGCCGCATTCAGCGCCTCGACCTTATCGGCTGCCGTGCCGCTGCCGCCCTCGACGATGGCCCCCGCGTGGCCCATGCGTTTGCCGGGGGGCGCGGTCTGCCCGGCGATGAAGGCGACGACCGGCTTGGTCATATAATTGGCGATGTAGTTGGCCGCTTTTTCTTCGTCCGTGCCGCCGATCTCGCCGATCAGCACGACCTTTTCGGTCTGGGGGTCTTCTTCAAACATCTTCAGCACGTCGATGAAGTTGGTCCCGTTGACTGGGTCGCCACCGATGCCGACGCACGTCGTCTGCCCGATGTTCTTTTGCGTCAGCGCATAGACGACCTCATACGTCAGCGTGCCGCTGCGCGACACCACCCCGACGTTGCCCGGCGTGGCGATGTGGCCCGGCATGATGCCGACCTTCGCCTGGCCCGGCGTCAGCAGGCCGGGGCAGTTGGGGCCAACCAGCCGGCTGTCGCTCTGGTCCAGCCGGGCGCGGACCTTCATCATATCCAGCACGGGGATGCCTTCGGTGATGCACACGATCAACTCGACCCCGGCGTCCAGCGCTTCGTAGATCGCGTCGGCAGCAAACGCCGCCGGCACGTAGATCACGCTGGCGTTCGCGCCGGTCGATTCGCGGGCCGCCTTGACGGTGTCGAAGACCGGCTTGCCCAGCACCCACTCGCCGCCTTTACCGGGCGTCACGCCCCCGACGACGTCCGTGCCATATTCGATCATTTGCTCGGTGTGGAACATGCCCTCACGTCCGGTGATGCCTTGCACCAGCAGTTTAGTATTTTTGTCAGCAAGAATAGCCATTGTTTATTCTGTCCTTATGCGCTCTGTGCGGCTTCGACTGCTTTTTGCGCCGCTTTCGCCAGGGTCGCCGCGCTGCTCATGTTCGAAATGTTCGCCTCGTCGATCAGTTGGCGTCCTTCTTCCTCGTTGGTGCCCACCAACCGCACCACCATCGGCAGCTCGGGCTTGACCTCGGCCAACGCCGCGATGATACCCTGCGCGACCTCGTCGCAGCGGGTGATGCCGCCGAAGATGTTGAACAGCACCGCCTTTACGTTGGGATCGGCCAGGATGATACGCAGCGCCGCCGCAACTTTTTCGGCCTTCGCGCCGCCGCCGATATCGAGGAAGTTGGCCGGGGAACCGCCGAACAGCTTGGTCATGTCCATCGTGGTCATGGCCAGCCCGGCCCCGTTGACCATGCAGCCGATCTCGCCGTCGAGCTTGACATAGCTCAGCCCGGCGGTGCGCGCCTGGGTTTCGGCCTCGGGTTCGGCGCTGGTGTCGCGCATCGCGGACAGGTCGGGGTGGCGGTAGAGCGCACTGTCATCAATCGACATTTTGCCATCCACGGCCAGCAGGTTGTTGTCCCCGTCGATGATCAACGGGTTGATCTCGGCCAGGGTGGCGTCGCTCTCAATGTAGCACTGGTACAGCCCCTTGGCGATCTGCCCAAACTGCTTCCACAGTTCGCGCGGCAGCTTGATGCCATAGGCGAGATTGCGAATCTGGTAATCGCGCAGCTCCAGGAAGGGATCGACATGCTCGCGGATGATTTTTTCGGGCGAGACACGGTTCACCTCTTCGATGTCCATGCCGCCTTCGGCGCTGGCCATCAGCAGCGGCTTACGGGCCGCGCGGTCGTTGGTGACGCCCAGATAAATTTCTTTTTGGATGTCGGATGCGGGATCAAGCAATACTTTAAGGACTTGGTGGCCGCGAATGTCCATGCCTAAAATCGCGTCGGCGTGCTGCTGGGCTTCCTCGGGCGTTTGGGCCAGCTTGACGCCGCCCGCTTTGCCGCGCCCGCCGATCAAAACCTGGGCCTTGACCACGACCGGGGTGCTCAGTTCTTTGGCAATCTCGTAGGCTTCTTGCGGGGAGTGCGCGACTTTGCCTTTAGGAATCGGGACGCCGAACTCGGCAAAGCGAAATTTTGATTGGTACTCATGTAGATTCACAGACAAGCCTCCAGAATCAAATCAAATATATAGGGGACTGTAAGGCTCCCCCGAAAAAACTCAGGCGGCTACAGCCCGATTATGCGGCTGAACGTCGAGCAAATGGAAAAACGAGCGCGAAAAAGCGCGGAACGCCAAAGAAACAACGCGTTGCAGGGCCGTGTTGACC